>JBDRAZ010000033.1:0-20770 GCA_043823195.1 archaeon | reverse complement strand
TCGTCCTAAAGAAGGTGTTAGGAGAGCATCTAACAGCAACAACAGCGAAAGCGCAAAGACAGCAGACAAGATTTAGAATAATAGCATATAATGCATACAAGAAGTCGAGTCTATTTTTATTTGAGCATTTCTACGCCGCCCTGCAGGCGGAATGTTTTTATAGCCGATATGGCTTCCGGGCCGTATGGCAAAACTACCCGGGCCACTCGTAAAACTCCTGGAAAAGCAGCAGTACGGTTTTGCAGGCAGCCATTCAGCTGTTAAGATATGCACATGGACAAAGAAGTCGCTCCGGGATGAGGATTACTGCTACAAGCAGAAGTTCTATGGCATAAGGAGCCATCTCTGCTGCCAGATGTCGCCTGCAGTTAATTTCTGCCAGAACGCATGCGTCTTCTGCTGGCGCGATATGGAATTTGGGCAGGGCGGAAAGATTGACGATCCTGATGATCCGGCTGATATTATTAATAATTGCATAACCCAGCAGGGCAAGCTGCTTTCAGGATTTGGCGGATACCGGCTTGTGAACCGGAAGAAGCTGGCCGAGGCCAGGGAACCGATGCATTTTGCCATATCGCTGACCGGTGAACCCACCGAATATCCGAAGCTGAGCAAGCTTATCAGGGGGCTTCATAAGAGGGGGAAGACAACATTCCTGGTTACAAACGGCCAGAATCCTGATGTCCTTGAGAAAATTGAGCTTCCGACGCAGCTGTACATTTCAGTTGATGCCCCCAACGAGGATATTTTTGTTAAGACGGTCCGATCAAAGAACAAAGACGCATGGAAGAGGTTTCTTCAATCCCTGGACGTGCTAAGGGGGTTGAAGACAAGGACAACCCTGCGTCTTACCCTGGTCAAGGGCCTAAATATGTACAGGCCAAAGCAGTGGGCTGAGCTGATAAAGAGGGCTGAACCCCTGTTTGTTGAGGCAAAGGCGTACATGTATGTGGGAAGCAGCAGGCAGAGGCTTCATATTGAAAACATGCCACGCCACCCTGAAGTCAGGGCGTTTGCCCGGAAAATATGCAGCTATTGCGGCTACAGGATTATTGATGAGAAAAAAGAAAGCAGGGTTGTTTTGCTGATGAAAAAGGACTCAAAAGACAGGATAATGAGATTCTTATAGTTCAATTATTCTTCCGAAAGGCCCGGGATTGACAACAACGGTCTTTCCTATCCTGTCATCCTTGTCTGCGTTTTCGTGAAGATGGCCGCAGACAACCAGGCTGATATCAACCCTCTCAATGAATTTCCTGAAGCTCTTGTTTCCGCAGTGCTCGTCCATGATCAGGTCAACCTTGGTGCCGTGTGGGGGCGCGTGGGTCACCAGGATGACCTTTTCGCCCTTTTTCACTAGTTTCCTGAATTCTGGCGCGTGCCTCTCAAACTCGCGGTCCCTCAGGGAAAAGCCGCCGCCGCCATATCCAAGGAACAGGCAGCCGTCTTTCCTGAATGATGTTTTGTGAAGATACACCGTATTGGGAAAGAGCGAGCATACTGCCTTAAGCTCACTCTTGGTTTCATGGTTGCCTGGGACAATGAGCACCGGCTTTCCGATCCTGTTCAGCGTATAGACTATGATTTCAAGGTCCCGGCCGAAAACCGAGAGGTCTCCGGCTGAAATGACTATGTCGGCGGATTTTGCCTTTTTTTGAATCCTGTTAATGGCGGATTTGTTGCCGTGGGTGTCAACAAAGGCGAGAATTTTCATTATATGAGAATAATCTGATTTGTTTAAAGATTTTTCGGCAACCGCCAGTGTTACAACTAGTGCATAATAACAAAATTTATAAAGGATGTACTAATATGGGGAGAGGAATGGCACCGGATTTTGAGACTTTGCTTATGGGAACCTACTACCGGGGTCCTCTTGCCCACGGCAAAAGGCTTAATCTACCTACAAGCCTTACTGGCCGGAGGGAGACTTTTATTACCAGGATTTGGCGGGAGGATGGCGGGACAGAGCTGGGTAGCTATTTACCCGATATGAAATCAAGGATTTCAGTAGGTGAGGTGATTGATGATCCTGTAGTATTCGGCAACGGGGACCAGCTTGAGGTTATGGGCAGAAAGCTGTTTGATCAGATGTTCGGTACTTCAGAAAACTGCTTTGACCAGATTCCGGAACAGCCGGGCGTTGCCAGCCCTTCTCTTAGGCCTACTGATGTAAAGGGGCGCTTTACTCTTCCGCACGGCGAGTCCTTTGTCTTTTTCTATGATGCAACAGGCGATGGTTCCAGGTTTACAATGGGTACCGAAGCGCTGTATATGCAAGTGGCGAGGGAAACTATGAAGCTCAGCACAGACAGCTCCGACAGGCTGGATTTCTTCAGGAGAAGCTATCCGGTTAAGAGGGATAGGCAAGGGCGGGTTACCCTGCCCAGAAAAACCCCGCTAAGGGGTGCAGATCAAGTCGCGCTGGTTCCATACGGGTCAAGGTTGGAGGCAATGGATGCCGGAACATATTATCGCCTTTTGCAGACTAACGGTGGCCGTAGGGCCACGGAATCAAAGCGGTACAAACTTGAAGAACATAATAGGATTTATGTAGGGAATAGGGGCTTCTTTGAGGAGGGAGACCACATTAACCTTCAGTTATGCAGGGATGCGTTGCTGCTTCTTGGGGATGATGAGGTTGAACGTCCGCTCGGGGCAATGGATCCTCAGCAACGCCTTATCTTTCTTGCGTCAACATACAGGCTTCCATCCCAGCCAGTCAGGCGTGAGAGGCGCTTTCATATTCCTAATCCTATCCTGAACCAGATGAATATTGGCCCCGGGGATTATGTCACCTTTGCCAGATAGATGCGCTGTAGTAGTCTTCAAGTACTATCTTGTCTATGTTTTTCAGATTCTTTGCTGAATACAGCCTGCCCTGGCCAATGTCAACGATTTTTTTTGCTATAATCTCTCCGTCGCTGTCAAGATTGATCCCTATTACAGAAACCGTTATCCCCCTTCCTCTTGCTATTGATACTGCCTCAAGGGTTTCCTTTTCAGGGTTTTTGCCAGCTGTCGGTATTGCGTCTGTTATCAGCATAAGGTGCTTTGAGGCGTCGCCGGGAAAGAGCTCAACTGACTTGAGGATGGATTTGGCAAAATCAGTCTGGGTTCCTGCCCGTATCCTGACAATGCTCTTGAGAAGCAGCGTGAAATTGTCAGTTGGGGCAATCTCTTCCCTTACCTGGGAGCCGAAAACAATCAGGCCAACCTTGTCCTTGTTTTCTGTTGCGCTGTAGGAGAGCGCAACTCCTGCACGCTTGCACATCTCGATCTTTTTGCCGCGCATGCTCGCCGACGCATCAAGCGCATATATCACCGAAACCTCTCCGCGGCTTTTTCTCTCATAGACCTTAAGGTCGTTTTCCCGCAGCCTCTTGTGGGCTCTGCGGATTGCGAGTTTTATTGATCCCTTGAGCGCGATATCCCTGTACTTTGCTCCTTTCTTGAACAGGGACATGTCCTGCCTGGCGCCGTAGACTGAGGGTTTCTTGTGGAATCTCCGGCCAATAACACCGGAGGGCATGAGCCTGGATAGCTCCTCGTAATAGTATGTTAGTGCAGCAAGCTCAAGTCCGGTCTCAGATACACTGCCGTCACGGTCTACCAGGTCTTTTCTCCTGAGCTCACTGAATTTCTTCTGCAACTTGTCCTTAAGGTGCCGCCGGAATTCCGGTATGCGCAGGTTGTTGCGGATGTATCCGGGCTCATAGCCGGCGAGAGCCTTAAGGAGCCTTTTTCCGTAAAGCCTCTCTGCAATGCTGTAGCTATTCACCAGCTGCTCAAACATAAGGTCGGGATTGAATGACCCCATGCCCTGGTTGATTGAATCCTGGATGATCTTGCCGTCTTTAATTACTGACTTGTCATTCCCCATGACAGAGTTCATAAGCTTCTGTCCGAGATGGTTTGCCTGGAGCTTGCCCCCGACTTCTTCAGCTTCTGAGAATTCCTTTACCTTGGCGGCACTTAAGCTACCGGTCACCACCCATTTTGGTGGTTTCGTATCGCCTAAACTCTTCAGCTACAAATTCATCCGGGGTCTTGAGATACTGGACATTGGGCTTCAGCCTTATCCTGTGCCCGAGAACAGAATTGATTGCCTTTCCTATATCTTCGTGCGTAACGGTCTTTCTTTTTGCAAGGATTGCGTTTGCCTGTGCGAGTTCGACCAGGCCGATTGATGCACGGACGCTTGGCTTCTTTTCGAGATCCTTGCTCTCTCTGATGACCCTTACAAAACCGATGGCCAGGCTGAAAAGGTCATCAGGAAACCCGACATTAAGCCATTTTGCCTTGTGCCTGACTATTTCTTGTTCTATTGCATCGGTTTCAGGGTACCCCATGGTTATTGTGTCAACACGGTCAAGGAAAATGTCAGACAGCTTTTCTGTGCTCGAGTCGTCGGGGTTCATGGTGCCGATGAAAATGAAGTTGGCAGGCAGGTCAAAGTCATAGCTGCCGACTGTCGCCTTTCCTTCCTCCAGCACCTGTAGCAATGAATTCTGGAGCTTTTCAGGGCACCTGTTAACCTCGTCAAAGAAAAGGATGCCTTGGTTTGCCTTGAAGATCTTTCCGGGGGTAAATGCCTCCGGGCTCAGGGGGCCGAACTTCATTGCCTTGATGGGGTCAATGTCGCCGATAAGGTCTTCAGCTGTTAGGTCGGGACTTCCCTGGATCCTGATGAACCTGTCAGCACCAGCCATTCTGGTCGTCTTGGCTTTTCCTTTCCTGCAGACAGGGCAGACAGGCTGTTTTGGGTCGCACGAAAACCCGCAGTCATTGACAGTTATCTCGGGAAGAAGCCTCGATACGTTTTTTGCGAGGGTTGTTTTCCCTACGCCAGCGGGCCCGACAAGAACGATGTTCCTGTTCATTATGAGGGCTGATTTGACCTGGTTTTTTACATCCTCTTTGCCCAAAATGTCTGTCAGAGGATCCTTTGCTGAAAATATGTTCTGGAAGTAGTCCTGGAATACCATAGAAAAAGAGAATGCTCCTGGCTTTTTAAAGCTTTTGAGATTGTGCTAAGGCACTTTCTGCGGATTTTTATGATTACGGTGGGCATATCCACTCCGCTGTATCCTCTCTGCCTGAGGAAACCGTTGAACATCGCTTGCGAATTCTCTAAGAAAGCCCCCTCTTGAGTGGGAAGCGGTTGCCTGGATTCCGAGCAACTTGGCGAAGAGTGACATCAGAGGACCCTCTCAAAGCGGTTGCAGAGCTTCTCAATGCCTGTTGAGTAGAATCTTCCTACGAATGTCGGGTTTTGCGTCTGCCTTATCGCGCCAATCGTCTCTTTGTAGCAGCTGACGATCTCCCTCTGTTCTTCCGGGGTGTGCTCTGCGAGCCTATCCCGGAAGAGATCCGGGTACATTAATGTGTGGAGGAACGAGGTGATGAACTCTTCATAGACAAGGTCCGTATGGCCTCCTTTCCCCAGGTTAAAATAATTTGATTCAGGAATAAAATACAGGAACGCTCTTTTTGCATTCTCTGTCAGGACGTCTTTGGCATCTACCCATTTCTCAGTAAAGCCCGCACTATCATCGTACCTGTCCCTGCCCTGATATTTGGCAAAAAGCTGTTTCAGTTCCGGGGTCCTCAGACCCTTGGTGTTTACCACCTCATGCAGGCTCTCATGCTCGGCGATGTGCCTGAGAGCTGAACTGTCTTGTTTTTGCAGGAATTCAGGATAAAACAACCCCAGTCCAAAATAATTGAAGGCGTTCTCGTAGTCAAAATCGATAAGAACAAGCCCGGAGACACCTCCTCTGGCCATGTTCCACACGTTCCAGAGGCCGTCCACAACAGCATCCACCTTTGCTTGCCCGACCCTTTCAACCATATCATTATAATCTTTGCCGTAGTAGCGGACAGGAAAATCATGGATTTTCATATCCTCATAGCCGCCCTGCCTGACTATTAAAGATGAATTTCCGGCTGTTACCCTCAGATCATCAGGGAAATAAAAGAGCCCTGGTCTGTTGAATTCGGTGGGGTGGGTTTCCACGAATGCATTCTCATAAACATAAGCTATTCTTGGATTTCCTTCCAGGGTCTTTCCTTTGATCCTTACAACGTCACGCTCAGCCATATACCCGATGAGCGCATCAATTCCGCCCGGAGAATCCGGAGACAGCCTGTATGTTCTGGATCTGGTGTCATTCTTATCTATCCCGCCTATCCAGTATTCGGGCTGCAGCCAGCGATCAACGGGGATCGTTTGAGAACCAAGTGTAATTATGGGGATGCCCGGATCTCTTCTTAGAGGAAAAGTCTCCCGGAATTCCTGATATTCGGTAAACATCATCGGATTTCCTCTGGTAAAACCGACCATCCCTGTAACAATGCCCGGGATATCAAGCGTATCGGCAGTTGCCAGGACCTCTTCAGGAAATATCCTGAACGTGAAATGGTCTCTTTCCTCGATTGAATAGACGAGTAGCCCCTCCAGTCCGTTTGAAAGCCTCCCGGCTGTCTCGATCGCCATGGCGGGTTTTATCATTGCCTTGGTTGTCAGTGCGGCAGCTGCCCCTAAAAATTCACGTCTTGAAGACATTTTACTCAGAAAACGGGCAATTCATTTATAAATGTTTCGATTTGTCACCACTGGTTTGTGATAACAGTGAATGCCTTATAAAAATCAGTCAAGGATTATCTCATAGTACTTTTCCTGGTCAAGGTTCCATAGCTCTTTCCAGCCGCCACTACCCACGAGAAAATCGATCTCAGTTGCCTTGAGCTCAATGGCCTTCTTTATATGCTCGATCATGAGAAGCTTTCCCAGGTTTGCAATCGTCCTGTTGTATCCGCCGTTAATTACGTAATACCTGGACTTGTAGAATGCGCCGAACTCAACGCCCGCAACATCTTCACCAACCTTAACTGTAAGCGGCTGGAGCGCGCCTATCCTGTGAAGCGTAGAGATGAACCTCTTGATTTCGCCAGCAAACTGTTCATCTGAATAGTCAGACTCAGCTCCAAAGCGTTCAACGCTGTATCTCCTTATGTAGTCAATGATGTTTGTCTCTGACCAGTCAGTTGCATACCCCTTTGCAGCAAGCTTCTTCAGGTCGTATTTGAGGTTCTTCCTATGCTTCGGGCTGAGCCTCTGGAAAAAATGATCCAGGTTCCAGCCTATCTTCTGCAGGTCAAGATAATAGCGGCCTTCAGCCGGCCTGAAAAGGCTGCCGGTCCCGGGGCTTGCACTGATTACTTTTTTTGCTGCATCGCCGTTGATATCAAAGAGCTTGACGGGGCGCGGGAGCACATCAAAGACCATCTGGGCCAGTTCCGGGGGAAACCAGAAGCGATGGTTTTCAGTGTGCGAGCTGCCAAAAAAATAGTATCTGCTGTATTGGCTGCTGTATGAAAGGGGCATAAGCCCTGCCTCATTGCCGTCTGACAGAATGACGATGAAATACGGGCTGTAGAGCGCGCTGTCATAAAATGAGAATGCCACCTCTGCGTCCTCCCAGAGGGTTTCCCCGGGGCTATAGCGTTTCCATAGCTTCATACATTCCCGAAGATCAGTCACCACACTGAATGTAATCATAGTTCCCTTAGGTATCCCCAGTTATGGAGCTTGTCGCTGTCCTCGAACCAGCGGTCACCAATATCCTTGCGGAAGTACATATGCGGTATCAGAATGTTGCGGATCCTGTGGTAGACGCTGTCCTGGGCCTGTTTCATTGTAGGGCCGGTGGCGCATACGCAGCAGACAACGCCGCTGTTTCCCCCAACAAGCCATTCGTCATTGACACGCTTGGCATCCTCAATGTGGGCTCCGTCATGGTTTTTTTTGAACAGTATCACTGAATCCTTGGATTTTGCCTTGAATGTGTCGGGATCGATGAACGGGAAGGGGGGCACACAGAGCCTTACACCGATCTGGAATCCCTTTTTAGCATCAAACTTTGTTAGGGTGCCGCTTGCAAGGCCGTAGAGGAAATCACCGATCGGTGTGATCATGCCCTCCTCCTGAATCATGATTGTCGGATAGCCAAAGCGGGCTGTCCATTCCAGCGGATATATTCCCTTGTCATTCACAATGCAGTTGAGATCGATATAGCCGACATACCCTTCAGCGGCCAGGATGCCTTCAAATTTCTTCAGCGTTTCGTTGAACAGCTTGTTGGGGCTGCTCCAGAACATGGTTGTCCCCATCTCTCCTGTGGAGGGTCCGTAGTTTCCCGGGAACAGCTTCTTGTGCTCAAAATTGACGTTGATGGGATAGACAAACTGTTTTCCATTGAAAAATGCTCCCGCGGCCACCTCTACACCCTGGATTCTCTTCTGCAGCTGTATGCTTGAAAGGCGGTCTCCCCATGCCTTGTGGTAGTGCTGGAGCACCTGGAGCATGTCCTTGCCGTCGTTTTCCTCGCTGATGAAGAGCAATCCCTTGAGATGCTGCGCCTCCTCGCCGCTGGGCTTCAATACGTACCGGTCCGGCTTGCCCTTGACAAATTCTGCTGCCTCCAGGAACGTTTTGAAGTCATATGACGGAAGGGTGTGGACGCCCATCTTCTTCAGTTCGGTCTGTCCAAATTCACGTTCGTCTTCCAGCCGGTCGGTATAGGGTGTTCCGCCGACAACCAGCTTCCCCATGCTGCGCAGTTCCACGGCCTTCTTGCCCTGTCCCAAGACATCGTCGAAGACAATGACGTCTGCCCAGTCCTTATGCTCCTCCCAGTTGCTCACCTTTTCAACGAATCCGTCGCCAACATCCATATCCTCTTCTGATTCAACAGACATCCTCACGTTATGTCCCTGGACCCCGACACGATAGGCGATATCAACAGCCAGGGCTTCAATTGTCACAAACAAGAAATTTTTTGGTTCCATTATTGCACCTCAGTTTTGAAAATGATAGGCTTGTTAAGAAAATGCTCAGTCAGCTTGTCCTGATTCCAGTATATCATAGTCCAGTTGTATGAACGTATTTTAATAGTATTAGCGTATGCAGGGCAGTCCAACTACAAGATGCTTGGGGACGCATTACCGCTTAGAAGTCTTCCTGTCCTTTTTGGGTTGCTTTGCAGGCTGCCTGGTTTGAGCTGGATCCTTTTTGGTCTTTGTTGCGGATGCAGTTTCCTTATCAGTCTTGCCTGCCTTCTTGGCATTTGCAGGTTTTTCTTGAGTTGTCTTCTCTTTGGGCTCTTCCTTTTCTGCTTTCTCAGCTGCTTTACCCTCTTTTTTCTCTTCTGCTTTTTCAAGGGGAGCGCCGACAAGTTCTGCTGTAACAATGCCGTCATCGTCTTTCACCACGTTAACCTTTACATGGTGCGGCGGGTTTCTTATGCCGTGCTTCCACAGTTCGATGTTGAGATATTTGCCGATCTTGATGTTATCTGATTTCATATGCCTGGCCAGGAACTTCCTGAGCGCAGCAACTGCTTTTTTGGTCCTTCTCCATCTGGGTGACTTAAGAAATTCTTTCCTTAGCGGGATGTTATATACGCGTTCGATCTTTGCCATTTTATGCCTTGGTCTTGGTCCTTCGCCAGTTTCTCTTCACTTTTGTATGCCTGCCTGGATGAATCCTTCTTCCCTTTCCGTATACCTTAGGTACTGTCCAGAAGGGCGCCCATCTGGTCTGGCGTCCTTTCTTTGCAAGCCGGATCTTCTTGCTCAGGTGTGTAAATCTTGCCATTTTATTTCCTTCTAATGCTGAATTCCCGTTTTTTGGGTGTTAGCTTCATTAATATCTGCCTAAGCTTTTCATCATCAATTGTCATGATCTGCCCACGCTGTATTGCCTGGGCAAGCACAATCAGCAGCTGAATTGCCGTTTCGGGATGCGCAGACTTCAGGTTTCCGTAGCGCTCAAGGGCTTCTTTTGTAAGCCTCTGCTTTACTATTGCCTCAAGCTGCTGGACCTGGTGCTCCAACTGTGCTTCCTGTGCCATCTGCTGCTGGATAGCATTCTGCTGTTCAGCCATCATTTGTTCAAGACGTTTCCTTTTTAGCTCCTCTAGGTCGCTCATTTTTTTCCTTGGCTGTTGCCGATGCCTTGACAGGCTTCTCCGCCTTGGGTTTAGGGCGTTCCTTCTTTACGGGCGCCTGGGACTTTACAGGTTTTATCGCCGGAGACTTTGCTATCTTCGGCTTTTCCTTGAGAATCCCTGTTGCAATCTTGTCCATGAATGATCTGCCCTGAGGAGTGATGATCCTGCCTTTGTGAATCCCGTCTTTCTTATAGCTTATGAACCCGGCAGCCTCAAGCTGCTGAATAACGGTGCGGATGATGCTTCCGCTTGCCTTGTAAAACTTCTCAGGCTTTACGCCTCTGTTCTTCTTTCCGCCGTATTTTGTCCTAAGCTTTGATACCCCGATGGGTCCTAACTTGTATATGGTTTTTAGCACAGAGGCTGCCCTTACATACCACCAGTCTCTTCTTACTGGCGGCCTTTCCCTATTTGCGCCGGTCTTTACGAAACTAGCCCAAACAGGAGGCTTGATTGCCTCGATCTTCTTAAGCTCTTCAGCGGATTTTTCGATGAGTTCATCAAATGGAATTTCGTTTATTGAAGCCATGATTACACCTATTGCTAGAACCTCTAAACCGGATTGTGGGAATGGGGGCCTATTTATAAAGCTTTTGGTGCGGACAGCTTTTTGTGCCCATGTTTTATATAGTAGTGGTGCGAGCAAATCTGCATGAATCTCCAACGGCTGCTGGGCTACAGCTTTGTTAAGGATTTTAAGGCTGAGAAGCCCGGTGTGTTTGTCGCTGATCTCGGGTTGTTTATGAAGGATAGGTCTTTTCGCAAAGATATTGGCATAGAAAGAGAGCTGACTGACAAACAGATTGACAGCCTGGTTGCGTTCCTAAGATCGGGGAGCGAGACTGACCGCAGGACATTTCTTAAGGCCATGGGGGTGGCGGCGGAGGCATTGATTGGAGCAAAGGCACAGCCTGCAGGAGCCGCGGAATCCCAGAAAACATCTGAGCCGGCGATGCGGTATGATGCACCAGTTATTGATGATCAGACCATTGACATCCGTTATCTTTCTTTTGATGCGAAATCAACAGGCGATTTTTATATCAACAGTCAATTAATGCCCAGACCCCTATGCGTATTCATTAATGGAGTAATAGCCAAAATCAAGACACTGAGATACAGGCTTCATATAGGCGAAATACTTGTTGCAGACTCTCAAATGGTCGGTGAGCTATGGGGCTATGTGAACCATAACCTCGAGTTTGTCCCAATTCATGATCCGGAGAAGAAGCAGGTCGTATCCTCTGTTGAGGAAATCAGGCAGGGAAATTTTAAGCATCTTGAGTTGGTGCGACTGTATTTCCAGAGATTAGGCTCCAGCCGTTCGGGGCGCGCCTATGAAGCCGCCCGTCTTAGCAAAACTTTTGCAAATATTAAGACCGATTATCACGCATATCAGGCAGACAAGGAATATCTGAGAAAGATCATGGATAATGCCTGTAATCATGCTCTTAATGTTCTTGATACCATGTCTAATATTAGCTCTCTTAACAAGGCAGTGAAGCACCAATCCCTTGCGCTGTTTCATACGCACCCGCCAAATCCGAGCATAGGCGAACCATCCAAGGCCGACGTAAAGGTGTCCGTATACAATAAGAAATTTCAATTCGTGATTGCGAACCGGTACACCTCATTTCTTCTCTATCTCATCGTGCCATATTATTCGCTGTCTCACCCCTCTTTTTTGATCGGGGAATACGACATCCCGTCCCAGTTTCATAAGGCAATCAGGGGGAATGACGAGAAGCTGAAGGCAAGAACCCAATTCAGGATATGATGGGGCAATATTCTTAAAGCAATTGAACCTTCCTGCCTGAATGGCTGAGTATATAGAAAAACCGAGCAAGGCTCAGGAGATAAGAAAGATTCTTGATCCTGACCTAAGAAAATGGTTTGATTCTAAGTTCAAGGACTTTTGCCTGCCGCAGAAGTACGGTATCATCCCAATCCACAGCCGCCAGAACGTGCTTGTCTCGGCGCCGACCGGGAGCGGAAAGACGCTGACAGCCTTTCTGTCCATACTCAACGAACTGATTGATTCGGCAAAGAAGGGCATCCTTGAGAACCGGGTTTATGCGATCTATGTTTCGCCTCTGAAGGCGCTCTCTAATGATATATATGTGAATCTCATTGAGCCCCTTTCTGAGATTGAGGAAATTGCAGGGCGGAAGTTTGGGATACGGGTCGCAGTAAGGACCGGGGATACCTCCACACAGGAAAGGGCCAAGATGCTGAAGAAGCCACCACATATCCTGATTACGACCCCTGAATCCCTTGCGATACTTCTGTGCTCCATTAAGTTTATGGAACTGATGAGGAATGTACAGTGGTGCATTGTTGACGAGATACATGCGCTTGCAGATAATAAACGCGGGGTGCATCTGGCATTATCGCTGGAGAGGCTCCAGCGGCTCTCAACCTATATCTGCAGGGTCGGGCTGTCCGCAACTGTTGCGCCGCTTGAGGAGATTGCCAGGTTCCTGGTCGGGAGTGAAGGTGAAATTGAACGGGATTGCAGAATCGTTGATGTCCAGTTCATCAAGGACATGGACCTGAAGGTCCTCAGTCCAGTGGATGATCTTGTAAATGCAACGCATCAGATGATACATAGCTCTCTGTATAACCTGATAGATGACCTTATACAGGAGCACAAGACAACCCTTGTCTTTACAAACACAAGGGCCGCGACAGAGCGTGTTGTCAACCATCTGAAGGACAGGTATCCCGGGAGGTACCTTGACAATATCGGTGCACACCACGGGAGCCTTTCCAAGTACAAGAGGCGCGAGGTTGAGACAAAGCTGCGAGAGGGAAAGCTTAAGGCTGTGGTCTGCAGCACGAGCCTTGAGCTCGGGATTGATATCGGGTATATTGACCTGGTCATATTACTGGGAAGCCCGAAGTCGGTTGCGCGGGGGCTTCAGAGGATTGGGAGGAGCGGGCACAGGCTTCATGACACGACCAAGGGGCGCATAATCGTGCTTGACAGGGATGATCTTGTTGAAAACTCGGTTCTCCTGAAAGCTGCTATTGAGAAAAAGATCGACAGGATACATATTCCAGGCAACTGCCTTGATGTCCTTGTTCAGCATGTATACGGAATAGCCATTAATGAAAAGATCCCTGTGGAGGGTCTGTACACATTAATCCGGCAGTGCTACTGCTACCGGAATCTCTCAAGGGCGGATTTCAATGATATCATTGACTATTTGTCAGGCAGGTTCATTTCCCTTGAGGACCGGCACGTGTATGCAAAGATATGGCACGATGAGGAGACCGGGATGATCGGCAGGAAGGGCAGGCTTGCGCGCGTCATGTATATGACGAACATCGGGACGATTCCGGATGAGAGCTTCATAACCGTCAAGGTTGGCGACCAGGCAATAGGAAAGATTGACGAGGGCTTTCTGGAAAAGCTTCACCGCGGCGATGTGTTTGTCCTCGGCGGCGAGAAATATGAGTTTCTTTATAGCCGTGGAATGGTTGCACAGGTTAATGCGTCAGTATACCGGCCTCCGACGATACCGTCATGGTTTTCTGAGATGCTGCCCCTGTCATTTGACCTGGCGCTTGAGATCGGGCGGTTCAGGAGACTGATGGATGAGCAGTTTCAGCTAAAAAGAACAAAGGAGGAAATCATAGGTTTTGTGAATGATTACCTGTATGTCGACAAGAACGGAGGCGAGGCAATACATAGATATTTCCGGGAGCAGTTCCTGTACGCAAGAATTCCGACAGACAAGCGGATTGTGATCGAGCAGTATAATGACGGGAAGCAGACCTATATAATATTCCATGCGCTTTACGGGCGAAGGGTCAATGACTGCCTGTCTCGGGCTGTCGCGTTTGTCATTTCGCGCCTGCAGCACATTGATGTTGAGATCGGCATAAGCGACAACGGGTTCTATGTCGCCTCCCCCAAGAGCCTGCAGGGCGTGAAGGCGTTTAAGCTATTGAAGGCTGACAAGCTCGATTTGGTGATGAAGGCCGCTATTGAGAAGACAGAGGTTTTCAGAAGGAGGTTTAGGCACTGCGCGACAAGGGCACTTATGATTCTTCGCAATTACAAGGGCAGGGAGGGGCGGGTCGGGAGGAGGCAGGTCTCCAGCCAGATACTGATAAATGCTGTGAAACGGATTGACCCCGACTTTTCCATTCTCAAAGAGGCAAAAAGGGAGGTGCTTGAGGACCTCATGGACATTGACTCGGCAAAGCTGATTCTTACGGAGATTGAGGCGGGAAGGATTGAGGTGGAGGAGATTATCACGAAGATTCCCTCGCCGTTTTCATTTAGCTTAATCATGCAGGGGTATACGGATATCCTTAAGATCGAGGACAAGATCGAGTTCCTGAAACGGATGCACCAGATGGTGCTGGCAAAGATCGGGATGACTGAAAAGGTCTGAGAAATATTAGTCAGTCTCCTGCATGTAGTCTACTACGATGCTTATTATGCTCAAAAATGTCGGTGTTTTCCCGGGAATCCCGGCAATAAATCGTTATATCCTCAATCCCGGTGAAAGTCGCATTAAAATACCTTTTTCATCCTAAACTAATGGGGATTATCCAACAACCCCATTCGTAGTATTTATTTATCACTTTATAGTAGTTATTTATAGAAAGATTTATAAATGATGGGTTCTTGAATGATCTTCATGGAACGTGCAATCTATAGATTATATCATATCTTACTGGCAGATCAGGCAAATGATCCGGATTATGCCGAAGGAAATGTAGTGGGTGGATTTAGAGTCTACGGCAGTGCATCGGAAATGAAAAACCGGCTCTCGGGTGCCCTTGGAAAACAACCAATTCCCTTGGCATCGGGCCACCTTGGCAATACTCCATTGTGGCATGTTGATGATTGCACTGTTCGCTATCAGGTTGACAATGATACTGAACTTCCAAATAATCCTACGGTATTTGGCTTGGTATCTGTTATTGGCTCCAAGACTAATGTTGACAAAGTGAATGCGAGATTAACTGAGTCAATTCCGGGGATTGATGATTTGTTCAACGACTGTGAGTACTGATTGGCTCGAGACAGATATTATGCTCAAAAATTACCGTAACGTAGCATCCCATTGATACATGCATAATGCCGAAACACAACCCGCTCAAGGACCGCAAGGAAGCACCTGTGCTGCCATCTGCGATATGGGGCACTCTGGCTGGACTAGTCCCCGGAATATTTCTTAATGAGAACATGCCTGTGATAATGGGCTTTGTGCTTGGCGGCGGATACGATGTCCTCAGGCCGACTGTCGGGCACATAAGCGCATGGTTTGAATCATTGCAGCTCAGCAACCTGCCGATTGCCGAAGAGGTGACCCCTGAATACCTTGCTGCCATTGCTGAGGCCGTCAATCCGGGATTTAATCCTGTAGGCATAACTGAAGAGCAGATTCCGCAGACCGGATCCAGCGTGACAGAGGGCGGCTATTTTACACGGGTCAATATTGGAGATGTTTCCCTCATCTACAAGAAGAGCCAGCACAGGAGAGGTGAATATCACGGTTACAGATGGATGTGGGACGATTATGCGCCCGATGCTGAGGTCGGCGCAAGGGTCACAGATGCCCTGCATGAACTTGGTGACTTTCCATTTATTCCTGAAAGGGTCCTTCCTGCTGAGAAGGCGCGGCTGAGATTCAAGGAAGAAAATGATATCGGTGAGTTCTTTCGTGAGGCGCCCGGCGTATCGCTTGAGTCCATTGTCAAGGGTGAGCGCCCCAGGATAAGCAGGAACGATCCCATGTTCGCTGAGCTCCCGATTGAGGAGGTTATGGAGCTTATGGGCGGCGTGTACAGGGCAGCTTCTGACGCAGGTCCTGAGTGGAGGGACATGCTCGGGCTCCCTGAGTTCGGATTGCATAAGAGGCTGATGGCAAAGGCCAGGGAGCTTTACGGCGCGCATGATTTCCTTGACCAATACGCCGACATCCATGCAGAGGAGTTCAAGGAAATACTCCTTACACTGATACAAGGCGACCTCTGCCAATCCAATGTCCTTAAGGGATCCATTATTGACTGGGACAAGGCTGAGTTCGGGATTGCATACCATGACCTGATGAAATTTCTTTTGAAGGTTGATGCAGACAAGAATCCATATTACAGGAAGATGAGGCGGGAGTTCTTTGACAGCCTGACTGAGCTACATCCCGGGCTTGAGCTGAAGCACATGTACATGATTGACTTTGATATATACCTGCATTACACAAGAAGGTATGCGAGCTTTGCAGAGACACTGCCGGATTCTGAGGTTCGTGAGAACATGCTGGATACGTGCAAGTACCTTCTGGACCAGTCCCGAAAGTCGCTTGCGGCATATGCGAAGCTTTCCGGGAATGAGGCAGTTGCTGATTCCTTCAAAGACTTTTCTGAGAAGGCGTTTGCCTCCTTTGCGGAGCGTAAGCGGGCTCCGAATACCAGTGTTGCATATGCCCATACAGTTGAACACCGTGTTGCCCAGGGTGGGGAGGTTGAGCTAGCAGAGGAGAACCGGAAAGAGCACCAGGCTGCGATGCGGGGGATCCGGGCCAGGATGTACGAGAACTTCTTCAGGATTGCATATCCGGCAATGTCGTTTGCGACATTGGCCTCATACACGCTGAACAGGCACTTTGGCACAATGGAATACCCAACTGTACCGGAGCAATTTCTCACACCTTCAAATGTTGGGCCTGTTATGGGGCTTGCAGCTGTTCTCTTTGGCGGCGCAATATTCCGTCCGCAGATAAAGGGGCTTTTGCAGGAGAAATTGTCGCCCCGTATATATGCGATTGTTGAACGGGCGTATTCCCCTTTGGACAGGTGCGCCTTTTAGTCCAGTGATTCCATATCCGAAAGGCCCAGCAGTAAAATCGACTGCAGGTGTACCATGCGTATGATTTCTCCAATCCAGTGGAGTGTGATGTTTTCAGGTCCCCCTGATTTTAACAGGAGTTTGTAGAGCCTTTCGAAAAGAAGCACATCCTGCATTATTCCAAGAGATTCAATCATATCTGTGTTTCTTGTGTAGAATGCCTCATAAAATGTGCTGAACATCTCATTGGATTTTTCAAGGAGGGTCAGGGTATCCTTTCCATTTTTCAACTGCTTCACTAATGCTGCTGCCCTGTACATATAGTAATATGCGTGCTCAATGTGCGCTAGCGAGTGGATGATCTGGAGGAGTGTGTATGAATTCTTCTGGCCGCCAATCTTGTGGTTGATTATCAGCCTCCTGCATACGTTTGCATAGCTGTCAATCAGGCTGCGCTGCTCTTCCCTTCTTTCCAAGTTCTCTGCGCTGTTCTTTCTGAAGTCTGCAAGGATCTCATCAGCTTCCATCTTTATGGTGAGGAATACCTTCCTGAGGATGATATTAAACCGTTCAGCTGAGGGCTCTGCTATGTTCTGGATTATTATCTGGTTTGCCTTTGTTTCTGCAACCTCAAATCCCATCAGCCTGTGCCTGACAATCCTCTCGATGTAGCCAGACTGCTCCGGACCGATGGTTAGGATAATCTGGTCATACCCTTTCCTGTAGTGCTGATATATAATATTCCTGGCTGTCCTTTCATTGCAGCCTGAAACATCCACAGAAACACTGCCTGATGGCTTCTTATAATCCCGGGGAAGACTGACCAGAAGGCTGTTTTCTTCCCTTGCCAACTCCACCTCATCCTGGGCCTTAAGCCCGTTTTCCTTGATCCAGTCAATCGGCAGGGTGAGTGTAAATGATTTGTTGCCCTGCCTGATGATTCTTCGCCTCATGAACACAGAAGGTGCTATTTGGTTAATAAATCTTTCGAATTAATATTGGGAATATTCTTTATATCGAAAGAATATATATTGCCTTCTGCATTACCATTGTTCAGTAATCAGGTGTGATGATCATGAAAGGATACATAATTGGCGGCTTGGTTGCTGCCCTGCCGGTTGCAGGATTTGCTGAAACGCAGAAGCCGGTGGAGGTTGGACAAAGATTTAATGTTGAGGTTCAGTACGATGGCGGGCAGTGGCGATACAGTGTTGGTGATGTCTTCGATTACCGGGGGCTGAACTTCAGGTGCAGGGGCTCAATCGACGACCCGACAAACGCTGAACTCGTTGAGGTTAGTTATACTGATGCGCATGGTCAGGCTGTGCATGTGGGAGCAGATTCAGGGGAGCTCGACAGATGGAGGCCGGTCCTTGAATCAATACACAGCAGTGCAACTTATCAGTTTCTCATTGATGAAATTACTAAGGGAAACCTTGGCTGGACAGACATTGCAGCCAAATTCGCTGAGAAAGACGATCTTTCAGATTATGTTGCTAATGGGCTTGAATCCCATTTCAGCATGATGTTGAATACGTATGGTGATTATGCACACAGTCAGATTAGGGAGATAGTTGAGGCTTCTTATGAACGGGGTGCTCAAGCGCGCGATGACTGGTTCAGTGAAACTGTGGGTATTGTTGGCATGGCGCAGAGGCATGGTGTCAGCATGGAGAGTTCATTGCAGATACTTGAAAGGGCATACAGTAATATTCCCAAAAACACCGACAGAGTTAGATTTTCTGATGACTCTCTAGAGGCAAAGGTCAAACCTGATTCCTATTCCGTTTCCGTAGATACAGCCGGAATGCCTGGCGTTGGGAATGTCAAGACACCGCAGAGACTGCCAAAGCCCAGGCAGGTTGTTCGCGAGTCCTACGGACCTGATCAGCGGAGTTATAGAATAAACGGGCCGTACGCAGGTGTTGAGGATGTGCTGATTGCCTTGGCTCATGGCGATACAGTGCACTATGTAAGCTTTACAGATGATCAGGGAAGGCAAATCGCCCTGAACCAGGAATCTGATGAATTTTCACTCTGGCAAGGGCTTGCACAGCAGATATTTGCTGATGACATGTATGATGCTGCACTTACAGGATTACGCGGAGGGAACCTATCTGATGCAGACAGCCTGGTTGCACTCGCTGAGAGGCACAGCCTTGATTATGATGTGGAGAGCGACATAGCCGGTGCACTGCCTGATGGAGTAAGAACCGGCTTGCGAGCGAGGATGGTTGACAACTGCGACAGGCTTGCCTGGTACTTTGCACAGGTGCAGACCATTATGGGGCAGGTGTACAACGGAGCAGAGCCCGCGTCAGGCGACACGTCTGTAGCAAACACCATTGCTGATGTGCAGAAAGCAAAGGAGCTTGGAATGACGTATGATGGGATGCAGCAGGCATACCTGGATGCAGCCAAGGGAATGGACCTCTTCATCAAGTATCCGAATGCCTCTGCGTCAAGAGGCATGCAGAGATTACGGCAGCAGGTGCGTGCTGAGCTGGATTCAGCCCAAACACAGAGTATTCGCGATTGGAAGCGATCGCAGGAGCAATCATCAAAGATTCCGCCACCGCCTGTGCATCGTAGGTGAAAAAATGACAACAAGAATGGAATTGCTGGAAGAAAAGGAGCTTCTTTTGGATGGTTTAACTGGTGATGTTTCGCTTCTTGATGCTTTTGACCACGCAAAGGCAAAGCTAAGAGCGCAGGAGCCCCAGATAAGAAATCCTGACCTGGCTAAGAAAATCTATTTAGGCAGATGAACAATGTCAATTTCAAGAAGGAAATTCCTCGCGGACATATCAGCAGTTGCCCTGGCTCCGCTGGCAGTCTGGTGTGATGATGCCCCAAACGAACTTGAAAACACACTGATTGCGTTCTCCTATTATGCGGGGCTTGGAGGACGCGGGCCTCCTGAGTCAAATTCAAGAATTTATACTGTGAGGCCGCGTTTTGAAGAAAGCGCAGTTGTTGGTGCAAACCTTGAACAGCTGACAGACTTCTATGCTGTGCGGCCTGCATGGTCTCCTGACGGGAGGAAGATTGCCTTTGTCGGGTCATCAGACATGATGCACGGGTCCGGAGTATATGTGATGAACGGGGACGGCTCAGAGGCAAGGATGCTTCCGCATACTTTTTCAAGGTGGTGCTCGAACCCGGCATGGTCCCCTGACGGGACAAGGATTGCCTTTGCATCTGACCTCTTTGATCCGACATTATGGAACATCTATGTTACTGATTCAGATGGTGAATCCTTTCCTGAAGCGTTGTCGACAGAGCTGCTCGATGACAGCACTTTTGACTACATCAATCCTGCCTGGATGTCCGATGACCGGGTGTTCTTCCTTAAGTACAGGTTTGATACTAAGGAGACGTCGCTTTGCAGCTACAAAATCAGCGAGGAGCTTTTGGCAGATGAGGCGATTCCGGTTGGGCATAAGCCCATTAATCTGAGGTATTATCCGGATGTATCGGCCTTCCTGTTCAATAAGGTTCATGGAGATGACCTGCGCAATGTGGACATCTACCTGATGAGGCGCTACGGTTATGATGTCTCATTTGGCAGGACATCTGAGATTGCCGCATCCCGCGGAGGCGATCCAAATTTCAGGAACATGGAGCTGCATCCGAGCCTTTCTCCTGATGCAAGCAGGGTAGTTTTTTCTTCAGGGATGAACTCGATTGTTGGAACAAAGCTGTTTATGGTGGATTCTGATGACACTAACCTTACTGAACTTCAGATAAATGATCCGATAATGGACCCTGAGACAGCACCGGTGCTCATGTATCCTGCATGGTCGCCGTTTCTTAAGTATCTCCGATGAGAAATAACTACTTCTGAATTAAAAGAAAAGCCTATGCAGGCGAACCTGCATAGACCTTTCTGTGCATAAACAATGAACATACTGGGTTGCTTCCTAAATAAATCTCTTTCGCTTTTGCGGCTTGG
>JBDRAZ010000032.1:0-2784 GCA_043823195.1 archaeon | reverse complement strand
TTCGTCCTAAAGAAGGTGTTAGGAGAGCATCTAACAGCAACAACAGCGAAAGCGCAAAGACAGCAGACAAGATTTAGAATAATAGCATATAATGCATACAAGAAGTCGAGTCTATTTTTATTTGAGCATTTCTACGCCGCCGGACTGGAACATGCAGATTATGCCAATATAGATTGCAAAAAAACTAACGCACAACAACAATCCATTTAAGCAACTTCCCGGTTACTCTTGCCAGGTGATACAATGGGTAACAAAATGAGAGAACCGGTAATTATTACCTTTGATGTCCCATCTGACATTGAGCTATGTGATACTGCAACAGGGGCAGACTTTGGCGCAACCAAGGAGCGCCTGGTTTACTTTGGGCTTGGAACCGACGGAAATCTATATCCCGTATTAAGAGCGCACTGGATGACTGAGGACAATCTGCCGCTGGCTGAAATGATTGAAGCCTATAACAGCGCAATCCGCCAGATAGGACATAACCCGCCGGAAAAGGCCGGGTTTGCTGTTGCCGGCCCGATACATAACGGCAGTTGCGACCTGACCAACAGCGACAAGGCTGTTTCAGAAGAGCAGCTCAGGTATCTCGGCATAGACGCACTACTGATCAACGATTTCTTTGCCAATGTTGCAGCTGCTCCGCTGCTGAGGCAGGAGCACATAGTCACGCTTGAGCACACGGCTGCGGCGGAAGGGCAATATTCATCTAACAAAGTAGTCGCTCTTGGCCCAGGAGGAGGAACAGGTGTTGGTTTTGGCGAATGGATGGGCGAAGTATTCAGACCGAGGCCTTCAGAGGGGGGCCACACGGTATATACCCCTACCGGAAGGCTCGAAGATTCACTGGTAAGGTACATAAGGGAAAAGGTCAACGCAGGAAGACCTGTTGAATGCGAACAAATTGCATCGGGAACAGGAGTTTCATATATTTTCAGTTTCCTTGCTAACGGGAAGCTGCCCTCTCCCAAGAGAGAACCGCGCGTTGATCAGGTCAGAGAACTAAGGTACAATAAGAACTTCACAGATTTGATGCATAAAGTGGAGAAGATGAGACCACCCCAGGCCGGCCGGGAAATCATCCAGGCCTTCAGGGACGGATTTGACGGACTTCGACCCGGGATAGACATCTTCGTAGACGGCATAGCAATTGCTGCAATCAACCAGGTCCAGGCTGAAACTGCATATGGAGGGACAGTCTACATTTTCGGCGGCCACGCCAGAAGGACACTTTCGGTAATTGAGGACCGGTTTATGAGGACATTTGACAATCCCTATCTTTTCGCTGACAAGTTCCGGGGCACAGATGTCGCTGTCGTGCCCGCAAGAAACATAGGGGCAATGGGGGCAGCAAGCCTGCGGCTGAAGCCTGAATTGTACAGCTAGGCATTGCTCCGGATACGGAAAAACCATAACAGAAACCCGCTGCAAACGCACACGCCGGGTACCCGGCACAATAACAGCATCCTTCAGCCGGGATTCTCGTCCCTGGCCCCATTTAATCCGGCATTGATCTAACTTCTTAGGGGTTTCTGCATATCAGGCAACCCCTCAGGGACCAGCGGACCTATGCATCAGGATACGAAAGGTGATCCAAAAACCATATATACAACTGCAGAATTGGGCTGTCATGTTCGAATTCAACGCTGATGGAAGCATAAGGCTTCCGGATAAGCTGGCCAGTCAAAAAAGCAAGAATCAGGTTCGGCTGAGGAGCCAGAGATGCATGGAGATCAAACGCGACCTGGTAAGCACCTCGCCTCCAAAAAGATGCATTATCCACCTTACCATTTCTCAGGCAGTGAAAGACCACCGCTTTGTTGATACCATACATAAAAGCTTTGCAGGCAGGGCATCGGTACCCTCAAAAATAGTTAAAGTCGATGAAAGAAACTATGACATAGAAATCGGGACAGACTTCAGGCGCTGCACGGACTGCAGCTCCCTGATCAATGAGTACAGGGAATTCCTGGACGGAAACATCATCGAAGACAAAGGCTGCTGCACATTCGAGCCAAGAAGCTTTGCATATGAGGATTATTTTGAGTGACGCAAATTAAAGTCCCTGCACAGCCCAATAATGGCATTCACTGCTGCTTCCACAGAACCATTCTCCACCACATTTGCGCCGGGCCTGGACACAAGGTACTCCTGAAAGGCCCTGGCCCTATTGAAGTTTTCAATCTTGTATGAAGAGCGTGAACTATCCTGGGATCTAAGCTGCTCAAGGTGCTGCCTCTCAGGGCTTACCTTCAGCACAACAGTAAGAAAACTGCCGCTTATCAGCCCAGGCAGAGGGTGGATGCCTTCAATTATTACATCTGCTCCCTCGTTTTGTGAGCGCCTGAGTGCCGCCTCTATTCCCGGCGCAACCGCCTCTGCCTGTTTCTTAAAACCCCTGATAATATCATTCAGGAGCGGATGCCAGAATCGCTGATGTATGAAGAACCGGGCATTTCTTGCTGGAAATGCAGCACCTCATTATCTCCCTGATTGTGTCAGTCCCGATCACCCGATGAATGCCAAGCCTATCAGCCAGCATTTGGGCAACTGTCGACTTGCCTGTTCCCGGAGCACCGGCAATAAGTATCGCTATCATTGCTGAGAAATTATCATGATAAGTTATTAAAGATATCGGAATACGGTAATTCTTTAGCTTTCTGAAGCGTTTTTCCCACTTGTATACTACAGCACCGAAATCTTTTTGTATTTGTGTAGTTACATTGTAACTACAATGCGAAAACCGATGCGCCTTAATATGGAAGGATACGAAGTAGTAGAAAA
>JBDRAZ010000031.1:0-2131 GCA_043823195.1 archaeon | reverse complement strand
TTTCATCGTCTGCTTGCTGCCATAGCTGTCTGTGAAATGTTCAGGCAAAGGTTTGCCTAAGAAAAATCCCTGTGAAAAATCCCGGTTATATACCTTCCTCAACTCAACCATCAGCTTATCAACGAGCTGCTTGTTAAACTTTTTCTTAGCGATTGCGTCAATCGCCTGCCTGTAAACAGTAACAACTGTCTTGACATACTCAGGCTGCCTGTTCCTGCCCTCTAGCTTGAACGCATCAATCCCTGCTTCAACTAATTCATCTAAAATTGGTAGAGCGCATAGATCTTTTGTAGACATCACATAGTTATTGCCCAGCTTTAGAGTGAATTCATTCTCAGCGTCCTGAACTACATACTCTCTCCTGCACAGCTGGTAGCACTCTCCTCTGTTCGCGCTCTTGTTGAACACAAACTGGCTCATGAAACATCTTCCGCTTACAGCTACGCACATCGCTCCATGGACAAACGTCTCAATCTCAACATTGAGTTTGTCCTTCTTGATCCGCTTCTTGATTGCGGCTATTTGAGAAATGCTTAACTCGCGAGCTAGGATTATCCTTTTCACGCCAAGCTTTGCGTACATCTTGACAGCTTCATAATTGCTTACAGAAGCCTGAGTGGACAGATGAGTAACAACCTTCTGTTTTTTGCATTCTGCAAGGACAGCGTTATCCCAGCAGATGACTGCATCAATTTTTGCATCCTTTGCAGTCATGATTATTTTCTTGATCAGCTGCAGCTCTTCATCATAGACAATGACGTTCAGGGTTAGGTAAGCCTTTGCTTTATGTTCATGGCAGTAGCTAACTACTTTCTTCAATTCACCCAGATCAAAGTTATCTGTGGTTATGCGCATATTCAGCTGTTTTACCCCAAAGTAGACCGAGTCTGCTCCGGCTTCGATTGCAGCTCTTAATGATGGCCAGCTTCCTGCAGGCGCCAGTAGTTCTGTCATACTCACTTAGATTTAGTTCTAGTATAAATATTTTTACTATTATCAGCGCCGCTACTGTCGAACAGCGAGTGCAGAGGATTTTTCAGCTATAGAATTCTGGAAAATCCTTTGCGAGTAGGGCTTTCATTGAAAGCCAGTCTGTGAGGCAAATAGTAGCGGCAAATACCCAAAAAACATATAAAGCACGGGTTAATATTATACTATATGGCCAAACGGGGGAGTAAGAAAAATATAGCATGGTGGAAAAAGCTAGTAGGCTATCCTATGTATGCTATTTACTATCTTATCAAAGAGTTCTTGATAGGCATTGTAAAACTGATTATCATGATAATCAAAGCTATAGTTAACTCAGGTAGGAAGAACAAAGACTCTGGCGGAAAAGATAAGAAAACCAAAGCCATAAAGGCAAAGAAAGCTGATGCAAAATCTCGGGATGATAAAGATATCACAATAGAAGATGACGCTCCTGTACAGCCAATAGCCGGCAAACTTAAGTCTGACCATAAATATGAACGGTTTAACATCATAAAAAACATTGAAGGAAGTTTCGACTCTTGGGAGAACCGCATCTATAAATCTGACAGCACTATCGGAATCATAATAGGAGCCCGCGGCCAGGGCAAGTCCGCAATCGGCATGAAGATGCTTGAGAATTTTAAGGCAAAGACTGGAAAGAACATCTACGCGTTAGGCTTTAAGGTAAACTCTCTTCCTAACTGGGTCAATTCTATAGAAAATCTCAGCAATATAGATGAGATCGAGAAAAGCTCTATCCTGTCGGTTGATGAAGGCGGCATAACATTCGGCTCCAGGGATGCGATGAGCGATATCAACAAGCTGCTGTCTAAGATTCTCATGGTCGCAAGGCATAAAGACTTAAGCGTTATTTTCATATCCCAGAACTCCAGCAATATTGACGTCAATGCGATAAGGCAGGCAGACTACATCATGCTGAAGCCGAGCTCATTATTGCAGAAGGACCTTGAGCGAAAGATCATACAGAAGATATATAAGGATGCTGAGGCAGACTTCAAGAAGCTCGGCTCTGACCCGGGCATCGTCTATATCTACGGCGACAAGTTCCGCGGCTTCGCATCCAATTCATTGCCGAGCTTCTGGAGCAAAGACTTAAGCAAAAGCTTTGACAAAGTGAAGTAATATGGGAAGAACTGCCAGG
>JBDRAZ010000030.1:0-46612 GCA_043823195.1 archaeon | reverse complement strand
ATCATATATGCCTGCACCAGGGTGCGGCGAATCAGGAGCAGGGGGGGGTGAACAGGACTAAAAAACGCAGTATGGGGCTAGTGTAATCAGCTGCAAAGCCGGCGTACTAATGATCCGGCTTTATATGTATCGGAGATACTGAAGCTAGCAAAAGCTTTTAATACAACCGGCATTCTAGGGGTGTATGGAATACAAAGGGTTCACCCTGGACAAGTTCCAGATTGATGCAATCCAGGCTATCGAGAACAATAGTTCTGTTGTTGTTTCTGCACCGACAGGGTCCGGAAAGACGCTCATTGCCGACTATATAATCGAGCGTGACCTCAGGAGAGGCACTAAGGTAATTTACACTGCGCCGATAAAGGCGCTTTCAAACCAGAAATACAAGGAGTTCTGCAGCCAGTTTGGCACCGACAATGTCGGGCTGTTGACCGGGGATATCGTGGAAAACTCCGGTGCGCCTGTGCTGATCATGACAACCGAGATATACAGGAACATGGTGCTTCTTGAGGACCCGTTTGTAAACGAGGTTTCCTCGGTTATCTTTGACGAGATACATTACATAAACGATATTGAACGCGGGTATGTGTGGGAAGAGTCAATAATCTTCTCAATGCCTCACGTCAGATTCGTCTGCCTGTCTGCAACTATACCGAATGCTGAGGAGTTTGCAGCCTGGATAAGGTCAATCCAGAAGCACAGGGTAGTCGTGATAAAGCATACGAAGCGCGCTGTTCCGCTGCACAGGTGGTTCTATGATGCTGAACTCGGGATAACCACACTGAAGAAGATCCATGACATGGCAGAGATCCCTGACTACAAGTACATCATGGGTCAATCAAGGAGGCGAAAGCCAAAGGCAGAGGCGCCTTCGCATGTCGACCTCCTCAGGGAGATCAGGGGCAAGACCCCCTGCCTGTTTTTTATGTTCTCAAGGCTGGGATGCCAGAAGAAGGCGCAGGAACTCTTCAGGGCCAGGATGTTTGCCGTTAAGCCCCAGATATCCTCTATTGTCCGGGAGCGGCTCAGCGAGGCGGCACCGGAGATAGGGCAGCTTGACTCCACAAGGCTGCTGAGAAAGATACTCCCCTACGGGATCGGGTTTCACCATGCAGGACTCCTGCCCGTAATCAAAAGCCTGATTGACGAGCTGTTCTCAAAGGGGCTGATAAATGTGCTCTATGCAACTGAGACATTTGCGGTCGGCATAAACATGCCGGCAAAGACCGTGTGCTTTGAATCGCTGAGGAAATATGACGGCATCAATTTCCGGTACCTGAATTCCAAGGAGTATTTCCAGATTGCAGGCAGGGCAGGGAGGAGGGGCATTGACAAGGAGGGTTATGTATATTCCATGGTTGACCGGCGGGATTTTGAGTATCAGAGGCTTAAGTTGATCACAGAATCAGATACAGAGCCGCTGCAGTCGCAGTTCAGGCTTTCAGTCAACACGGTCCTCAACCTGATAGACAAGCACAGCGACAGCGAGATACAGGAGATACTGAAAAAGAGCTTTTATGCATACCAGAAATACAACGGGAACCCGCGCGGATACACAAGCAGGACCTTCAACACTATGCGAAGGAAGCTGGTGCACCAGGGATTTATTGATGATCGCGGGCTGACTGAAAAAGGGCGGTTTGCCTCACGGATATTCTCTGATGAGATAATAACAGCTGAGATCTTCGGGACCGGATTCTGGATTGGGCTGAATGAGTACCAGATCCTGCTCCTCCTGGCCTGCATTGTATATGAGCCGCGGGAACGGGAGAAATTCAAGAAGATGCAGCCCACATCATTCAGCAGGGAGCTGAGGCGCGCCCTTATGAGGCATCCGGTGTTGTCGCGGGAGAGGCGCTTTAATCTCATGGACAAGCTTGCATCCATGGTTGACCCAGTCTATCATGGCTCAAGCATGTTTGATATCCTTCCCAGCACCAACCTTCTTGAGGGTGACCTCATTAGGTTCTTCAGGCAGATGATTGACCGGATCGGCCAGATCAGGAAATCCACCCAGAATCACGACCTGGTTGAGATACTTAAGAACTGCAATGATGTGATTGTCTCAAGCATGAAGGATATTGATGCGATCTAGAATCTTCTCTTATTCCCGGAAATGACCGGCCGGAAAATGCTTCCGGCAACGGAGTTGGCGGTGGCAGGCGGGGTGGATGACCGTCACCTTATTAAATCAGGACAAAAACCCCCCAGGATGGCAATTCAGATATTAACGGATGCACGTTATATGCTGATGGCTGCGGATGAGGCCATCCGCGGAATAGAACGGATGGGGCCTGGCTACGGCGGCCAGGTTGGGTGTGTCCTGGTCGGGGCCGACGGAACAGTCCTTAGCAGGTCTCATAATTCTGTGCATGAAGGTACAAGGATGCATGCAGAGGAGCTGGCGCTTGCCAATCAGGAGTGCCTTTATGCAGCAACCATGTACGTGACAACTGAGCCATGCAATGGGAATCCTTATCATTCCCGGAGGCACTGCTGTGAGCAGATTGCAGATTCAGGGTTGCACAGGGTAGTCCTTGCCGACCTCAAAGGATACTATGGGGGCGGGGCTGAGTATCTGCTTACTCGAGGTGTTGAGGTTGACTGGCTTCGGAATGACGGGCTTAACACACTGTGCAAGCTCTTGAAGGCCAATGCGCAGGCAGGCGGGGCGCTTTCCGGAAAAACATTGCGGGAGATTGCTGCTGTGCGGGCAGGCATTTATCTGTATGCTTAGCTGGGCGATATTCATGAGAAACAGCATGCAGATCAGGAGGCCTGCGTTACAAACAGCATCTCCTGCCCACGTTCAGCTGATGGCTGCGGCAAGAAAAAAATGAATAAAAATAATCAGCTTATGCGGATTCCGTTACCCTGGTACGGTTGGTTGACATCCGCGTAAATGCCCTGTTCCGCTCCCGGGGCAGCCGGGCTTCCATTCCCCGGAACACCCGACACGACCCTGTCGATTGACCCGGTCGGGTTCCATGGTCCCAAAGCGGCCTCCTGCTCTCTGATGCGTTGCTCAATTTGTGGTGCATTTGCGCACATATATCCTGGTTCTGGCATTTTTTACCTCCCTGTGTCTTGAACCTTTTTTCCCAGCTTCCGTGCCCCTTTTATATAAATAATTTGACAAATAAGCGCAAAATTAATATAATGTGACATATTTGATGGTCATATGGCACATATCACCCAGGAGGTTAATAGTTTTTTGCTGAAGAATCCAAGCATTCTGCGATGCATGTATATCGGCATTGTCAACACCAGGGCTTTGGCGATGCTGATCAAGGAAAGCGCGGATATGGATGCCTCGCCGCATGCCATCATTTCTGCAATCCGGAGGTTCAATATTGACGAAAGGAAGGTAAAGTTCGATGCCATCGGGAATGTCCTCAGGAATTCAAAGATCTCAACAAAATCAAGGCTTGTCTTCGTTACATTATCGAGGGATTTCTCTTCCCTGGCGAGGACCCTGCCCCTGGTGTTCAAGAGCATCAACCCAAGCGTGGGGGAACTGCTGAGGATTGTTGAGGGCAGGGAGTCAATAAAGATACTGATAGACCAGTCAAAAAAGGAACAAATCCTTTCAATGATCGCGCCCGGCGATATAAAGGATATTACTGAAAACCTTGCAGAGATAAATATTCATTTTGGCAATGGGTACGAAGATGTAACGGGCATAAGGGCGGCCATACTCAATGAGCTTGGCATAAACAGGATAGATGTTGATGAGACAATAAGCTGCCTGCCTGAATTCATGCTGCTCCTGAGGGAGAAGGATATCGGACGGGCGCATGATGCG
Source organism: archaeon (assembly GCA_043823195.1). Lineage (GTDB taxonomy): Archaea > Nanobdellota > Nanobdellia > Woesearchaeales > JBDRAZ01 > JBDRAZ01. Next base: position 42,807 of record JBDRAZ010000030.1, on the reverse strand, counting down.
TTGCTTACATTCTTCTACAGGTGAATGGAACATTCCGGGTTGCTGCCGGCCGGCTCCCGTTGCCGCTATGGCTGTCATCGAATCATTTCGTCAACGCACCGGGTGACTTCTTCAAGCGTAATCTCTTTTATGCACCTTGCGTTTTTTTTGCACCTGACCCTCTTTGCCGTGTTTATTGAGATGCATGGGCTGCAGTCTGTCTCCTTGTAGAATACCTTGCCGTTTTTCGGGCCGTAGAGCGTTGGGCTTTCCGGGCCGAAGAATGAGACTGACCTGCACCCCACCGCTTCAGCTATGTGGAGCGGCCCGCTGTCGTTTGTTATGAGAAGGTCAGCCTTCTGCAAGAGGTATCCCAGCTCTGAAAGGCTGAGTTTTGCCGTAAGATTGACGGGCACATGCTTCATCCTTCTGATTACCCTGTCTGCATTCTCTGTGTCCTCATGAGAACCTGTCAGAACAACGGTTCTGCCCTTTTCCATAAGATGATCGGCGAGTTCTGAGAAATTCTCGGCAGGCCATTTCCTTTCGGGAACCATCTGGCTGACATTGGGGTTGATGACGATGAAGGGCCTATCCAGCAGCCCGTTGATCTTTTCCTTGATCTTTTTGGTAATTGAAGGCCTTATCAGGCCCTTTGAATGCCTCAGGCCCAGAAGATCGGCCATCTGGAGGAATGTGTCTGTAATGTGGATGTCGTTCCTGTAGGGCACAGTGGCATCATACAGGCTGATCCTTGACTGCTCGCCTGTCTCAAACCCAATGCTGAACTTTGGGCCCGCCAATGCGGTGATAATGGTTGTGAACCGCGCGATTGGCTCAAGATCCAGGAGCAGGTCTATCCTCTGCTCTTTCAGATAGGCTATTACCCTCTGTGTGGTAAGAAGGAAAGACAAGGGGTTGCCTGTGTCTATGTAGAGCCTTTCATCGAACATCCGGTTCCTGTCGTAGAGTCCCTGGTTGCTTTTCATTGACACAAAAATGATTCGTGCCCTTGGAAAGCTTTCACGGACAGCATTCATCAGGGGTGATGCGAGGACGATTGATCCTATCCCCCACATCTTGATCAGGGCGATTGTCCTTACCTTATTTGGCAAGGGCCTCTTTTCACCCCTGCCTTTGGACAGAAGATAGCAGATGGGGATGCCCGCAACCCTGTCAATGAACCGCATGAAATTGATGTTCATTTGCCAGCAGAACTAGGCCATCATTTTAAACTTTTTGTTTAACGAGTGCTATCGCCTGGCTGAGTTCAGTCCTCAGCTGAGTTATTGATTTTATCTTGGTTATCCGGTTTATCATGTACCGCGGGCGGAAATAGAATTTCCTGACTGCCCTAGCCCTCAGTTGCGCGACCGTTTCCTTACCCAGGGTTTGGGTGGGCATCGTGATGTATGTACCTCCCTGGTCCATTGGCTCGTGCTCCTGCGCCAGGCCCTTCTCAAGTGCCATCTCCCTGAGCTGGGTCCCCTTGCGCGGGACTGCAACATTGAATGAGGCGAAGTCGCACCCGAGGCCCAGAGCCAGTTTAATGGTGCTTTCAATTGTCTCTTCTGTGTCCTCCGGAAGCCCGATGATGAATGTGCCCATTGTCTGGATGCCGTGCTCCTTGGCAAGGGCAAAAGCATGCCTTATGTCTTCATGCGAATACCCCTTTCTGTATTTTTTCAGGATTGCCTCGTCACCTGATTCAACGCCGAACATTATGGTATTGCATCCCGATTCCTTCATCGCAGACAGCAGTTTGGGGTCAACACAGTCAACCCTTGTAAAACAGCACCATTCGAAGCTGAATTTCTTAAGCTCCCTGCAGAGAAGCAGTGCGCGTTTCCTGTTTGCGCTAAATGTCTGGTCAGAAAAGTAGATATAACGGAAGCCGAGCTTGCCCACGTATTCCAGCTCCTTTTTCACGTTTGCCAGCGGGCGTTCCCTGTGCTTCAGGGTCTGGACTATGCAGAACCTGCAGGAATAAGGGCATCCGTATGATGTCAGGACGGATGTCATCGGCTTTCTTGTCATGAATGGGTAGCGGTAGTTGCCCATGAACAGCTCATGCCGCGGAACCGGGATCCTGAAGTCACCCGGCATCCTGGTGACCTTGTCCCTCAGTATCATATTGTTGGCAGGCCTGCCCCTGAGAAAGCTCACCAGGGAATCGTCTGTAAAGTCAGTAAGGATTGCGTCCAGCCAGGGGTTGTCTTTGAGGGTTTTCTCGTCCAGGTTGTCGCCGCTTGCAACTGTGATTCTGTCGTTGAAAGGCCTCATGAACTGCCTGTCCTCTTCCCATGACACCGAGCCGGTCAGAAAATATATTGCATCCGGAGAGAAATCCATGATCCTTCTGGTGCATTCGGCGTCATCCAGGTTCTCTGCTATGGCATCAATCACCTTGATCTCGAAATCCCGCAGAAAGCCGCTCTGGATAAGGAGGTCCAGCGGAGGCGTATAGTAGTCGCCCTTTGCCACCATGCTGCAGAAATAATCGCGTATGTAGAGCCGTTTTCCGGGTGGGTTCAGCAGGAGGACTTTCATTGGCATCACAACGCATGCTACCTGGTCAGGTAATTCATCTTTTCCAGAATCGCATTTATGACCTCTGCATGGGTCCATGTGAGGGGGATTACGTATTTGATTGCGTGGGTCTTTCTCTTATCGTTCATGACTCTTTTCATGATCCTGCTGTAGCTCCTGTTCATGTTCCTCTTTTCCTCTTCAATGAGGCCGGGTGTCACATCCGGAATAAGGATGTGGGGGTCAAATTCTTTACGGAAATCCAAACCTGTCTCGTACTGGTGCTTGCGGAACTTGAGGAATCGCGCCTTGGTTGTTATGTGCTCCGCAAGGTACCCCTTTTTTGTTGCATATGAAAAGATCCTTTTCAGGATTATGTCGCCCTCAGCTAGGTTTCCGTAGTAGTAGTGAAGCCTTGCGAGCATTGCTGAATACAGCAGCCAGGGGCCGTAGCCGCCGTGGTGGTGCGTTTCAAAATTTGAATCGGTCCGTTCAGGGTACCTGCAGAGGAGATGGAATTCGGGGTCCCAGAGATTCTTTCTTAGGTACCTGATTGTCTCGAGCATGGTCCCGTCCGGGTAAGCGCAATTGAAGATAAACGGGCTTATCAGCGCGATATCCGCAGAGTGGTCGGTGCTTCCGTCGTCCCTTATCCTCCTTATGAATCTTCCCCGGTCAATAAACTTTTCCTTCAGCCTCTTTTCCAGCTGCTTTGCCTGGGAAGCGTATCTCCTGGCCGGCATCTTTATGCCCCCGATCGTTTTCAGCTCAACCAACAGCTGCATCGCGTGGAGATAGGCATAGTTGGCCCATATTGTGTAGCCGGTGTCGATTGGGCTTTCGTGGATTGCGGTTGTTGTGCGGAAGAGACCGTTATGGGGGTTATAGAACTTGCACAGCGCATAATCCATGCCCTTAACAATGGCCTTGATGTATGCATCCCTGTTCCTTATTGGTCTCCCCAGGTAGTGGGCCGTAATAATGTAGTCTACCAGAATGAGGATGCCCATTGCAACGTTGTCTTCCTGCACATATATTGACTTGTCTGTTCCGTCCTGGTCATATCTCTGCCCCCAGTAGCCGTCATCCCTCTGGATTGCCAGCATGAATTTGGCGATGCCTTCCATGTGCCGGAAGAGATTCTCCCTGAGGTGCGTATGAAGGATGACCCTTTTCATGGCCCTGCATATGGCGCACGTATCCCTGGGATATATGTAGGGGTAGCGGCTTCGCTTGAGTGAGGCAAAGGCAGCAGTACCCTGCTTGACCGGCCTGATGCACCTCTTCATAAGAACAAGATGCTCTTTTAGCAGTGCTATCTCTTTTTGAATAATTTTGAATCCTCCAATCCTTCTTGAAACTGGGCCAGGAGGAGCGGAAGTTCCAGGCCTTTCAGGTGTTTCATCCTCTTATGCCTTGCTGCGCGGCTGAGAAGGGTCCCGGCAATTTCCCGGACAAAGGATGCCTGCAGATGGGGTTTTGGTATGTCATCCTTGTATGGGAGGGCAATGTCGCCGATCCTTGCGCCGGCCATGGCCATGTCAATAAGGAGTGCAATGTCAACACCCCAGCTGCGCTCAAACCTGATCATGTCAAAGAATCTTTTCTTTCCGGCAATCTGCCCGGCCAGGGGCTGCCCGATGCCGGATATCTCCGGGAACGCGAACTTCAGGAGGGGCCTGATCACGAATTCAGTGACCCTGCCTGTGTTGGTGTACGAGCCCTTTACGAAGTCATAGCGGTTCTTGATCACCGGCGCTGCGATGGCATCAATCTGGGCAGGCCTGAGGTTCGCGATGTCTCCGTCTGTAAAGATGATGATGTTGCCTTTGGCATGCGCAAGGCCTGCAGCCATCTGGTCGCCCTTGCACCGGGATTTTTCTACAACAACCCCGATGCCCATTGTCATGCAGATGCCGGTTGTTGCGTCAGAGTTGTCCTTTGCCAGGCTTGCAATTATCTCCTTTTCGTAACCCCTAAGCGACCTCTTGCATGCCTCAACAACGCAGCCAATGGTCTTCTCCTCGTTTTTGGCAACGATTATTATGGAGATCATACAACTAATCACCTATCGAAGAGTTTAAATATTTTTTCTATCATCAGTGAGTCATGGTTCTTACAAGCAGGATACAGTCTTTCCTCAAAATAACGCGCAGGGTTTTTTCACGCTGCAGGGCTGAGGTCAAGGGGGGGCTTGCCTTTTACGCATCACCCCCTGATTCGCAGTACCCGTACATATACACACGGGATCTTTCCATTGCCCTGAATCTGCTTTCTGAGCTTTCTGATTATTCATCTGCAAAGGCGTGCTGCGAGGCGCTCATCAGCTTTCAGAGCGGGGGATGGGTGCAGAAGTATTCTGCCGAAGGCAAAAGAAAGGACGATATAGTCCAGGAAGACAACACGCCGCTTGCAGTCTGGGCAATACTGTCATATGTTACTGCCAGCGGGGATGCCGATTACGGCAGACGTGTGGAACGGCTGGTCACCAGGGCCTGCGACCTGGTGTGCGGGAATCTCGGAAAGTCCGGCCTGGTGAGGTCCCATACCTCAATCCATGAATCAGAGATCAACAATGGCTACGAGCTCTGGAACAACTCGGCTTCAGCAAGGGCACTGGAGCTGGCAGGACAGGTGTATGGCATAGAAAGGCATTCGCGGAGCGCCGGCTTGATTAAAGGGGCAATTGCCACAAAACTGGTCCGGAACGGAAAGCTGATCCGGCGGGTCAGAATGAACGGCACACCGGATCTGATGCCTGATGTTATGCTCCTGGCACCATTCTATTTTGGTATCATGGGCGACCGGCGCCTTCTTAAAAATGCCCTGGAGGCGGTTGAAAGGCTTCGCGACCCTATGGGGGGCTACCACAGGTATCCGCCAGAAAGCAGGCAAAAGGGAATTGTTACCCTTTTTCCCGGGCCATGGGTATTTTACACGGCGTGGGTTGCACAGATGTATTTTGCTCTTGGCATGAGGGCGCGGGCAGAAGATAACCTGGACTGGATATTCCGGATGATGACCCCGCAGGGCCTGCCTGAGCATGTTATTTCTTCTGAGACCTTTTTCCGGTGCAAAGCCGAGCAGCTGAGGCGGCTGAAACGCTTGGAGGCAGTCAGGGAACTTAAGGAGTACGTTGCTGCAGGCTATACGGGGATTGACAGGATGGAACTGATTGCGGCAAAAGGGAGGATTGTCCCGTATTCCGTACCAACTCTCTGGAGCCATGTTGAGACCCTGCGGGCCCTGAAGGCGGGCGGCTATATCAAACGGTTTAAGGCCTTCTGATGATTACTCCAATGTCAGCAACATTGCTTCCGGTTGGCCCTGTGATGATCAGGTCTTTCATTTTCCTGAAAAAGCTGTAGGAATCGTTGCTCTGCAGGGATGCCTTTATGCTGAGTTCCTTGCTTTTCGCTTTCTGCAGGGAGCTGCCATCGATAATTGCCCCGGCTGCCATTGATGTACCGTCGAGGCCGTCTGTGTTCACTGCCGCCATGCATGAGCCGGTCCCGGAGATGCTTTCAATGGCACCCAGGCAGAGCTCCTGGTTTCTTCCGCCTGTGCCCTTTCCGGTTACTGTTACTGTTGTTTCGCCCCCAAACAGGATGCAATCTCCCCTTTTCTTCAAGAGCCTCCTGCCCGTGATCCTTGCTTCCCCGGAAACCCTCAGGTGTGCCTTCGGCTCCAGCCCGAGAGATACAGCCTTCTTTGCCATGGCTTCAAGTGCAAGCGCGCTGTTAAGGAGCACTATGTTCTCTGCGTTTTGGCACGTAGGGCCGGAAGCGATTGTTGATATGTCATCGTCCAAGACGTCCGAGAAAATAAGGGAAACAACCCTTGCCTTGGTCAGGGCAGCAAGCCTGCCATCCTTTACATTGGAGAGCTTTTTTCGCACTTTGTTAAGTTCCTGGATGCTGCTTCCGTCCCTGTATTTTTTCCTGATGATTTTCAGGTATTCCCTGAGGCCTACCTTGGGGTGGCAGAGGAGGGATGAGCCCCCTCCGGAAATAAGGCATAGGGCAAGGTCGTCTTTTTCAAGGCTTTTCATGAGCCTAATGATCTTTTTCGTAGCCCTGATATTTTTAAGGGAGGGCAGCGGGTGCGTCCCCTCAACCTCTTCAATGAGCAGCCCGGCTTTTTTTGTGGAGATGACAAGGCCGCCGGAAATCCTTTTTTTCAGGATGCGCTCCAGTCCTTTTGCCATCTCTGAACTCGCCTTTCCGAAGCCAATCACGAAAATCCTCTTCGGGAGTCTTATTGACACAGCCCTGTTCCCTGTGCTGATTACTTTCAGGAAACTGCCGTCAAGCCTGACTCTTTCCTGCATGACTTTCTTTGTTTCTATTGCCCTGAGCCCTGACTCAATTATCTTAAGCGCCTGTCTCCTTGGCGCGGTTCCGGCAATTCTAGCGTAGTTTTTTATCAGCATGCCTGCAGTCCCGGGCTTTGGCCCATATAACTCTTTCGGTTCTTAGGCCAGATAAGCTTATATAGCATCTTTCTTTTATTCTTTCTATGATATGGACAAGGAAATACCAGCCCAAAGCTGCCAGGGATGTCATCGGCCAGGAGAGCGCGGTTTCCAGGGTAAGGGAGCTCATAAAGGCAAAGAAGCCCGGCCTCCTGTACGGTCCCACCGGGTCAGGGAAGACGTGTGCTGTCCATGCTGTAGCTGCCGAAGAGCAGTTGGAGATCATTGAGGTGAATGCCTCAGATTTCCGCAACAAGGATATGATTGATTCGGTTGTGGGTGCAGCCATAAAGCAGCAGAGCCTTTTTTTCAGGGGCAAGGTTATCCTTGTGGATGAGGTGGACGGGGTTTCAGGGACAAAGGACCGGGGCGGCATACCGGAGCTTGTCAAGCTTTTTTCTGATTCGACCTATCCCGTCATGATGACTGCGAATGACCCGTGGGATAAGAAGTTCAGCACACTGAGGAAAAAGGCGGAGCTTGTTGAGTTCAGCGAGGTGGGCTATCTGTCCGCATTTGTGGTTCTTAAGAACATATGCAGATTGGAGGAGATTACCTATGATGAACTGGCCCTGAAGGGGCTTGCCAGGCGCTCCGGCGGGGATCTCAGGGCAGCAATAAATGACCTGCAGTCGGTTGCACAGGAAAAGGGGAGCCTTACCCGGGAAGACCTTGAAACCCTGGGAGTCAGGAACAGGGAGGAAAGCATTGCCAATGCGCTGGTAAGGATTTTCAAGACGACTGACCCGATGATTGCTAAACAGGCGCTTGACAATGTGGATGAGGATCTGGATAAGTGCATGCTCTGGATTGACGAGAACCTGCCTAAGGAATATACCAGGCCTGAAGACCTATTTCGGGCATATGAAAGCATCTCCCGGGCTGATGTGCTGAAGGGCAGGATACGCAGGTGGCAGCACTGGAGGTTCCTTGCCTATATTTCGGAGCTTATCACCGCGGGGGTTGCAGTTGCCAAGGATGAGAAATACAAGAGCCAGGTAAGCTATACCCAGACAACCCGGCTCCTTAAGATATGGCAGGCTAATATGAGGAATATGAAGAAAAAGGAGATCGCCAGAAAGATTGCAGATGCAACGCATGTTTCTGCACAGCGGGTTGTTGCAGATATCGAATTCTACAGGCAGATGTTCAGGAACAAGGGTTTGGCTGACCTGATTTCTGAAGAGGTGGGGCTCTCGAAGGACGAGACCGGCTGGATGCGAAAATAGAAAACAATATATATTGTGAGATACACGCGATCCCCATGATATCCATTGAAGACATGACGACTTTCTGCAAAAAGAAGGGCTTTGTATACCAGAACTCCGAGATCTACGGGGGATTCTCGGGCTTCTGGGATTTTGGGCCGCTGGGTGTTGAACTGAAAAATAATATCAAGTCCGCTTTATGGAACTCGTTTGTGAGGTCAAGAAGGGATGTTGTCGGCATTGACGGCGCCATAATTGCACACCCGAAATTATGGGTTGCCTCAGGCCATGTTTCTTCTTTTACTGATGCGATACTGACCTGCGGCAAATGCGCTCAGAGGTATCGGGCAGACCATCTTGTTGAGGATGAGCTTAAGATTGCCGCAGACGGCATGACTGTTGAGGATGTGGGCAGGCTGATTGAGAAGCATGGCATCAAGTGCAAGAAATGCGGAAGCGGTCTTGAGGCGCCAAAACAGTTCAATCTCATGTTTACCACCAAGGTTGGGGCAATTGAGGACAGGGATTCAACCAGCTACCTGCGCCCGGAGACTGCGCAGCTGATCTTTGCTAACTTCAGGCTTGTGATGGAAAATGCGCGTGCCAAGCTGCCTTTCGGGATTGCTCAGATGGGGAAGGCTTTCAGGAACGAAATCAGCCCGAGAGATTTCCTTTTCCGTTCACGGGAATTTGAGCAGTTTGAGATTGAGTTTTTTGCGCATCCCAAAAAAATAAGGAAATGCCCGTTCTTTAAGGATGTGCAGAAGATGAAGGTCAATTTCATTGGTGCAGGCAAGAAAAAGCAGGTTGCCCTGGCTGTGTCAGATCTCGTGAAAACGGAAGTCTTCAAGACTGAGTGGCATGCCTACTGGGTTGCTTCATTCTATCAGTGGTTCCTTTCCTACGGCATCTGCCCCGATAACCTGAGGATAAGGGAGCATGAAAAGGAGGAGCTGGCACATTATGCAAACGCATGCTTTGATGTTGAGTACAAATTCCCGTTCGGATGGAAAGAGATACACGGGAATGCAGACAGGACGCAGTTTGACCTCACCCAGCATATAAAGGTTTCAGGGACAGACCTTTCAGTGTTTGATGAGGAGACCAGGGAAAAGGTTGTACCCTACGTGGTTTCTGAGCCCTCGCAGGGTATTGAAAGGGCGATGCTTGCCTTCATGTTTGATGCATATTCCGATGACAAGGATAGGGGCAATGTCGTCCTGAAGCTGCACCCAAGGCTGGCGCCGGTAGCCGTCGGCGTGTTTCCCCTGGTCAATAAGCTGGATTCAGAGGCTGAGAATATTTATGGCCTGCTTAAAAATGATTTTGGCTGCCAGTATGACCGGAGCGGCTCAATCGGCAGGAGATATGCAAGGGCAGATGAGATCGGAGTACCTTTCTGCGTGACCGTTGACTTTGACAGCGCCAAGGACGGGTGCGTAACGGTCCGTGACCGTGACTCAACAAAGCAGACCAGGGTCAAGGTTGCTGAGCTCAGAAGCACGCTTGCTGAGATGATGGCACAATCTTTATAAATAAATTATAATTTCCGTGGTGATACAATGGCAATAAAAGATTTACATGCAAAGCAGGGGAATGTGGACCTTGTTGTAGAGATCGTTGATGTTGGAGAACCAAGAGAGTTTCAGAAGTTCGGAACCGCCGGCAGGGTGTGCAATGCAACAGCAAAGGATGAAACAGGCGAGATTAAGCTCACGCTCTGGAATGATGATATTGATAAGGTTAAGAAGGGAGACAAGGTTCACATTGAAAACGGCTATGTGAGCGAGTGGCAGGGTGAAATGCAGCTTGGCACAGGCCGGTTCGGCAAGCTTGAGGTTGTCAAGCCTGGTGACGGGGACGGAGATTCTGCTGATGAGTCAGTGACACCCGATGAGGAGACAGAGGCCGAGATCGAGAACCTTGAAGACAATACGGATGAAGGCGAGCATATCCTCACAGATGACGAGAAGACCGAAGAAGAAGTCGAGGATGAGTACGTAAAGGACTGATTAAACCCCGCTTTTTGCATTTTTGCAGAATATTCAAGAGGCGAATGCCTCATTTTTATTCTAAAATGAGTTTCAGAAAGCGAGCAAGGACACTATTTGTTCCCTGGGAGTTTGATAGTGATAAGGCTCGTTCCACCCGCCGGATTCTTGAGGAAAAGACCGGTGAACGGTTCCCGTTCATCCCTCTGCCCGGCCCACCGGACCCAAAGTACAATGACGGGAGAATTGTGGGGGCTATTACCAGGGAGAATCCAGACCAGTCAAAACTCCACCTGATAGCAGGTTCCAATTATTATCATGATTCTACCTTCTACTTTGCGGATTACTTTTCAGGGTTTCTTGACCTGATTTATGTGCATATTGATTTGCATCCCGATGCGACCAGCAAGGACTTTGGCTTAGGTAGCTTTGTCCGTTATCTGAGACGAAAACCTTCTGTTACGAAAACCGTCATGATAGGATACTCTCCCTGCGAGGCAAACAATTATCCGCCTTACGGCAGGCACGATTACGTGTTCGGACCGAGGGGAATGGGTGATTTCTCTATGTTTTCCGGCATGAATGTGTATGCAAGCGTTGATGGGGATTCACAGAGGGACTTTCGGGGGCATATGCAGGGCGGTGATATGACACACGATGACCTGAAGAGAAACCTTGAGGGGATTGCATCAGAGGGAAATATTGTGGGCATTGACATGACAGGCTTTTGCAGGCTTAGATACCAATTTGAGCCACCGCAGAACCTTGGACCGTATCCAGATCAGTGGGTGCTCTTTGAAAATACCTTTAACCTGACCAGGGATGTGCTGAATGCCTGATTACCCAAAAACTATATAAATGACCGGCAACTCCGGGGGGCCTATGGGACGGTAGCTCAGCCTGGGAGAGCACTACGCTGAAGAATTTTTTCAGCTACGTAGGTGATTGGCAGATGGGGCCAACCTAAATCCTGGATTCAAATTCCAGTCGTCCCATCCCCATCTTTTTTGTGTTTTATGATCAAAAATGTCGTCAGACGTTTTTGGCACTTTCGGCGGATTTTTATGATTCTTAAATACATACATTTCTGATCATTTCTTGTATAGACAGTGGGTTGGATATTGAATAACTTAACAACTAGATCTTGTACGTACCCTTTTAGGTATCGGCTATCTAATTCTGAGTGCCCTGCGATTTCAATGAGATATTTTTCCTGAGATGGATAGTAATTTGCATAACCATCACCTGTTATAATTCCAATAAATTCGGCTAAATCACTTGAACGCTTTGGGAATTTAAGATTTCTTCTTTTATCCTTAATACTAAGCACATATTGACTGGTTGACATATCATATTTTTGAGATCTAGATCTTAATAAAGCTTACAGGGAGAAATGTCCGGTGAAGTATTTGAATGAATTGACTCTATTCTGAGTGATTAAAGCGCATGAATGAATTTATTGTATTTCTTAATCATGAATTTAATATCTTCAGTAAACGCATAAGGCCTTTTTTTAATCTCTTGTTTCAGTTCATCTATGGAGAAAACCTCAATGCCTGAGCATTCTCCGTCTACGAATTTGATGGCTCCATTATAATAACCGAAATAGAACTGAGTAATAAGTGGCTGAATAAATCTGCTGCCATCTTTGTTGATTCTTGTAGACTGAAAATCTGATATCAGATCCACTTTCCTAAAAATGCCAATTACTGAGAGATCAGTAACCTTGGTTGCTCTTTTAAATTCCTTGGGTGAGAGGATGGTTGCAGGAAAGCCCAGTTCTTCTGCGCATTCACGTATCACAGTCATGTCATATGAATCTCCTGCAGAAACGTGGCCGCCAACGGTTTTGTCATACAGACCCGAGTTTTCATCCTTGAGTTTACTTCTTTTCTGCAGGTAAATTCTGCCTTTAGAATTCATGAGGAGGAGTCTTATTGACTTTATCTGTCTGGTTATACTGCCGGTTTTTTTAAATTCCTGCTTGATTTCAGAATAGTACTGTTTCCTTTCCTGTGTTCCCAGGTGCTTGCCCATGAGATCATAAATGTCGAGTTTTTCTGTCATTATAATGCCTGTGTCGCGTGCACTATTAGATCTTTTCTAAACCTCCAGTGTCGCGCCGATTATCTGACCTGCAATCAGGTTGAAGATCAGGATTATTATTATGGAGACAACGGCATAAAGCACCGGCCCGTTGATCATGTTTACACCAACCAGATAGTCCTCGTTCAGCTTGTCTGAGCCGTTTTCTATGCTGTTTGAGAGGACTGTAAGGATGTAGACTATCTGCACAACATAGATCCCGACTATAATCTGGAAGTAGTATGTTGGGAGCCCGTCGCCGAACAGGCTGGTCATCCCGCCCATGCCGCCGGCAGCCTCGCCCTCTGTGCTCATCTTTATCATCTGCTCCGAGAGCTTCCCCAGGATTGTTGTTACCATGGATGTAATGCCGATTACAATGCCTGCGATGACCGGCGTGAGGAATTTAATCTGGGATTTCATTGAGGATATTGTGTCGGCAAGAAGATCCTTAAGCCTTTCATTTACCCGGTGTATCTCCTTGATATACCTTGAGATGTTGAACAGGGCCTGGGCAGCGATTACCGGTCCTTTGCGTGAAGACTCAATCAGCACCTTCATGGAGCTGTCAATTACCTTTGAGGGAAACGAGGTGATTGCGCCTGACCTGGGGTCAAATATTGCCTGGCTTATGCCCATTCCCAGTTTTCTTATGTTCATGTTCACGGCATCAAAGAACTTGCCTGACACTGTCCCGTCCATAACTGCAGCAACCTTGCCAAACGCAATCTCTGCCGGAATACCGTCACCCAGGCGGTTGCCCAGCTGGAACAGCGCTGATGCAAACTCGTCCTCAAGCTTCTTAGCGTTGGTCCTGATTTTCAGGACATTGGTTGACCTGAAGCGATAGTAGATGCCTATCCCGATCGCGAAGCTTAGCGGGATCATAAGGCTTATCAGTGAGGCCCCAAGGCCAAACGGCCCCTTGGTCTGCCCGGTGTCCTGGCTCAGCCTGTAGCCCAGAAGCTCAAATTTGCCGCCCATCAGCTGGATGTCGAAATTGGGGTAGAGGATGTGCAGGATTATGGGGCTCAGCCCGATCATGAAAAGCACCAGGAAGACAATCACCGAAATCGACAGGGGGGATATCTGCACCTCTGAGCTGCCCAGGCTGATTATGATGTTCTTGTACTTCTTTAGGCCCGGCGTATATTCTGATATGTCAGTGTCGCCGTATCCGGTGGGCCTTTTCTGCAGGATGCTTTTTCCAAGGGAATAGACGCCAATGGGCAGCAGGATATTGTATAGCATGGCGATATGGTACCACTTGACCCCTTCCATGAAGCTCACGACCAAAGGGAGTATGACGAGGCCGAGTATCGGCAGGATTACCCCCAGCATGTGGAGCATGGTAACCGGCGATTTCAGGTTTTGTGCGTAATGGAGCATGTTTTCATAGGTTTCATCAAGGATTGTTGAGAGGGCCTTGTCGAGAAGATTAAGCCTCCTGTCCTCAGAACCCTCGTAGAGTGAGGATTCAATCAGATGGAATGACTCAATGAACTCGCGGTTCCATTCCCGCCATCCCTCCAGGTACATGTCGACTGATTCCTTTACTGATTCATACTTGTCAGTTTCAACATCCCAGAGGATCTTCTTGAAATCAAGCGCAAGGGGGCCGGTGAGATGCTCAGATGCAAAGTCAAGCGCGTTTTCGAGATTTGAGGTGTGCCTCATGTAGGTTACGATATAGAATACAGATATGACCATCTGGTTGCTTGCTTTCATGCGCCAGTTGTTTGCCAGGTAGAGGGGCAGTTTCTGAAGCGGCGATATTATGGCAACAGCAATGATAAGGAAGAACACGACCAGGAACAGCGACCCGGTGAGCATGTAGCCCAGCAGGCCGCCCGCCAGGACCATGAGGAGCGGGGCGAGGAATGAGAAGCCTATTGCACCCGCGGGCGTGATGTTGAGGTGGCAGGCCTCGATTGATTTCTGGAGTTCCTCTGCTTTCTTCTTGTCGGGCTTGACCCTCAGTATCTGCCCGCTCTGACGGCATAGCGTCTCATAGAGTGAGAGGTGTGCGGGCAAGTATTCGTTCTTGAACTGCGTGTATTCCCTTGACACTACCGGCTTTTCAGCAACATGCTCGGATAACTCTTTCTGTATCTGGTCCCTGTACTTCTTGACGAGTTCCTCGGTGTTCCTGTCGTTAGGCATCATTTCTTTTTCTTGACCTCGCGGTCAAACCACTGCTTCCAGTTGTCGAATATCATTTTCGGATCCAGGGAGTCGGTCTCTTCCTTGACCCTTTCAGCGGTCAGGTGGTACTTGTCGTTGCACTTTATGACAAAGGGCGCCTCAAGAAGGTCAGCATTGCCGGATTTGCCTGCGCAATCAACGATTGTCTGCCTTATCTTTGCCCTTAGCATGATGTTGTCCCATACAGCATCCCAGCTCCCTGCAAAATCCTTGAAATTGCCGGCAACAGTCTTGAGTATCTCTGAATCGCCGTTGGTCAGGCCATCCATTGCCTGGAGCGTGTCGGTCTTTGCGTCGTATTTCATGAGGTCAACAAAGCCGCCCTCGGTGCCCGGGTCATCGGTCCAGTCCTTCCTTACCTCGGTGATCTGCGTGATCCTCCTGAACCGGTGGATCCCGTCTGCAGATTTTATAGGGTTAGCCACTACAATTATGTCTGTTGCCTTGAAGGATGTCTTTGGAACACCGATGTCGTTCACGACCCTGTCAAATACGCCGTATGGGCTGTCGCCGTGGATCGTTCCTGCCACAACATTGGCGGCTGCACCAACCCTCATCGCTTCGTAGAGGGCGACGGCCTCCTTGCTCCTTACCTCGCCGATAATCAATGATGAATCTCCCAGTCTCAGGGTGCTCCTTATTCCGTCTGAGGCGTTCATCTCAGATGTGTTGAGGTTCAGGGCGCTAGCGACCTTCAGGGGCTGGATGTTGAACCCGAGCTTCCTGAGCGCGCGTGTTGGCAGTTCCAGGGTGTCCTCAACAGTTATGATCCTGTAGCGGCGCATGATCTCAACCATAAGGCTTGAGAGGAGGCTGCTTTTGCCTGAGCTTCTTGTCCCGGCGATAAGCATGCTTCTCGTGCCGTCAATGAGGAAACTCAGCAGGCCTGCGGCGGTTGAATCCATCATCCGGTTCTTGATGAAAAGCGGAAGGGTCCATGGCCTGTCCCGGTGCCGCCTGAATGAAAATGCAAGGCCTGAGGGGTCAAGCGGCTTTGTTATTGCAGAAACCCTGGTTGAGGCGCCGGGGAGCTCAAGTTCAGTGTCCAGTATCGGGTTAGCCTCGTCCAGGGGCCTGCCTGACATCATCCTGAGCTTAGAGGCCCAGCTTTCTGCTTCAGTCTGTGTCGGTATTATGTTAGTTGTGCAGTCATCATAGCCGCTGTGGACTATAAAGATCGGGATCTGCCCAAGCGGGCTGTTTATTGATATGTCCTGGATGTTTTCATCCTGCAGGAGAACCTCGATAAGCCCGAAGCCCACCGTGTATCTTACCAGGATTCTTGTGAGCTTGTTCAGCTCCTTGTTGCGCAGGGATATGCCCCGCGTGCCTGCAAGCTCCTCAAGAAGGTCGTGCCCGACGTTGAAAAAGACCTGCCGCATGCGCTCGGGGTCAACAAACTCTGATTTTTTGGGCTTATGCTCAGCCATGATGTTCCTGGCCTGGTCCAGAAGTTCATACTCATCCTCATCCAGCTTGAATTCGGGAGGCATCAGGTGATAGAGATACTGGACATTGTCGGCCAGCCTGAATATTGTAACATCCGCATCATCACCCACCTGGTAGCTTGTGAGCTCTTCCCCGTCTGCCGGGAACGAGGCCATGAGCTTGGTGAACATGAAATCCGGCCTGATTGTCGGGACAAATATCCTGCGGTATGCGCTCCTGTCGCCCAGCTGGTATCCGGCCAGATGTGGGTGTGCAAGGGCAATCATCTTCGTAGCCTGCAGCTTGCCCATCACATACCTCAGGATGCCGATGTAGCTTTTCCTGCATGAGAGGCAGGCATCATTGGCCGACCTCTGCAGCTCTATGCCCTCACGCCTGATCTGCCTTGTGAGTTCAACATAGGCGCCGAGGGGATCTGATTTCAGCAGGCCTGCGAGGATCTGCTGAAGTTCGTGATACCATGTGTTCACACACCCGCTGCAGGCAGGGTTCTTTGTCAGTGCCTGCATGCTGAATAGGTTCTTCTTTTTGGACAGCTCTTTGTATACTTTGGCAATCTCATGAAGCATCCTGGTCTGGCGATAGTCGTACTCGTAATCGCGCTTCTGGGAAAAGACGATCTTTGTCACACTGCTTGTCTCAGCCAGCCTCTCGCAGGTGTTTGCCATGCATGACGGGCTGTCTTCAAGCGAGGGAGGCAAATTGCATGTGCTGCAGTCCACCCTGAGAATTGTCTCTTCGCCTTCCCTTATGATGTCATACTTGCAGTCAGTCATTTAGTTTCTCGGCAATTGCCTGGTTTATGAAGTCTATCAGGGTTACGCCTGACAAGGCGCACCCGGATTTTATAAGGCGGTGCACCTCATCCGGAATCTCTATGTTTATCCTGCCCATTTTTCAGTTTCTCAGAAATTGCCTGGTTTATGAACTCGGTCAGGGTCAGGCCCTCTAACGCAGACCTGGCCTTTGCCTTCCTGTGCATCTCATCCGGTATCAGTATGTTTATCCTGCCCATCTTGAATCCAAGAAACATCCGGAGGGTATGAGATTAGCAGGATGCTTCCCGAAATATGTTAGTTTAGTTATGTTAGTTACCTAAGTTATATAACTTATTTATAAATCTGCTGGTCAAATGGCTTTGGCTATTAAGTGGGAAGTTGGCCATAAAGTGCCAGAACCGAATCCGCAACCTTGGTGAAAATTGCCGGTGAAAATTGCGCAGGATCAAAAACTCTGCGCGTGCGGAGATTTCACGGCGAGTTTTTATGACTCATACACTAATGGTTTTGCTATATTCGTTAGAGTTAGACAGTACCAATATACTAAAGGTAACATTTATATACTAGTTCGTCTTTTTATTGGCTGGTTGGGGTGATTTATTGGTAATGCTTTTTGACAGGTTTAACCTATCGGATGATGTATACGATACTATCTTTGCCACCAAGCAGCAGAAGATAGTGGGCAAGTTGCTGATTACGGAGATGCAGGACAAGGGCGGTGAAATCACCAAGACAGAGATGTCCTTCTTTGCGACAAAGCTCCACGAGGGCGAGCTTGTGGCTGAGATTGATGAGGAGCCGTACCGGGGCAAGCAGGTCAAGCTCTCATATAACAAGAGGCAGTTCTATGACCGGATCGTTACACCCATGAAGAGCATGGGATGCATCTATTATGACCTCTACAAAAAAACATATTCCGTCTCCGACGTTTTCAACAAGGAACTGCAAAAGATTGGGCTGATGTGGCTTAGGGAGATACGGAAGACATCAGGGAACGAATGAATTTTCTTGCTGAATGGGTCAGGCTTTATGTAAGGCACAGGGACATATTTGCCAAGAGTATTGTGGGAATCACAGAGACCGGGGATGAAATACTCGTTAAGTACAGGGACAGGGAGCGAAGGTATATCATCATGCCGCAGATTCCCGGAAAGCCGGGTGTGTTTGATTCTGATGTGGTTCTTGTGACCCTGAATACCCGCGAGAATGTCAAGGAAGTCATAAAGGGCTGGGACAATCTAATCAAGTCCAAATCACTGAGCATCATATTTGTCAATCCAGCAGATAGCCACAAATGGATACTGCATCCTTATACTCATGATAAGATATCAGAACGACAGGCGCTTGCGCCGGGGCTCTGGTCGCTTTTTGAGAATGCTGCCTAGATTTTTATCAGCTGTGCAAGACAAGAACGCGATGGGTGCCCAACAAAAAAACCGGGATTCTTATCCCAACTATGTTATGTCACCTAGTTTTTGTGCAAATTAGCTGGTAGAAATCTGTTTTTTATTTTTATGATGACCGACAGGGCTTCGCCGAGGGGCCCTGTAGCGGAGAATCCCTGGACGGCTGTTTTCCTGCCGACAATCGCTTTTCTCAGGTCGCCATCGAAAATGGTTGCGCCTGACCCTATCTCGAAGCTGAAATGGCTGTCGCTTCCGCCGGTCTTTGCCAGGCTGAAGCGGTCTGCCTCTGCATCTGCTTTCCTGTTTTCCCGCAGGTATGATCTTCCGTTGAAACACTCGATTGCGTCGATCTTTCCACGCACATCGTCCAGTGGCGACCGGAACCTAAGCGAGGGCACCCTCTTGAATGGGTGGGCCAGCGAAATAAGTGCACCCTGCGCCCGTGCCGCATCAACCACCTCAAAGAAATTCCTGGAGCTGATATCCTCGTTAAGATAATAGAGAAGCACGTGGCCCTTATCTGTCTGCAGTTCAGCACCCACAATCACCTCAAAATCAGGGTCCTTGTTCTCCTTTGCCACGGCTTTTGCACCGGCAATCCCCGGGTGGTCAACAACGGCAATGCCGTCAAGTCCCCTTCTTATTGCGGTCTTCAGAATGGTCTGCGGCCTGAGCGTACTGCAGTCCGAGTACCTGCTGTGCACATGTAGGTCGTATCTGATTTGAATCACGATTCCTTAAGCAACTCAATGAATCCGGGCAGATCCCTGTCTGCAAGGGTGAAGCCAGCAGCCTTCTCATGGCCGCCCCCCTGGAAGGATTCAATCTTTGAGTTGTAGTATGAAAGAAAACTGCCCGCATTGAACTTGCATTTGGCCGGGACCCTCAGGCTGCCGATCACATTGCTGTTGAACCTGTTGAGGATCATTATGGGGCGGTCCTGGAGGTGGCGGGCGCAGAGGACACCCTGGACGTTCTTGTCGCACTGGATGATTGCATAGTCAATGTCTGTCAGGCTGACAAAGCTGAGATCCATATTATATATCTGCCGTAGCTCTTCTCTGCACTTCTGAAGTTCCTTTGCGATGGGGTGCTCACCACAGACAAAGGGCCTGTGGTCGCTTATGTCTTTGAGCATCTCCAGGGGGAGGTTGCCTGACCAGAACATCCTTTTTCCGATGTTTAATACAGAAACGAATCTCTCTATTTCGTAGTAGTCGCCGCTGCTGAACCTGCTTGGGCGCCTGACCATCATGTCCGGGAGAAGCTTTTCAGCTTTGGACCTCAGTTCCTGCGGGACTTCATCGATTGAGCCGCCGTCGCCAAAGTAGCCCATGAGCACGAGGAATATGAGGTAAGGATTTTCCGTATGCCTTATTAGCTCATCCCATATGAGGAGGGTTGTGGATTTGGCATTCTCGTCATGGATTGAGTATGCATATATCTCTGAGTCCTCCTTTGGGTGATGATCTATGTATGCTGTCTTTGCCGGGTCAAGCGCCATGCTGGGCTGGATGTCAACCGAGATGATTATGTCCGGATTTCCCTTTACGTCGTCTTCAGTCACAAGAAAAATGTCGCCTTTCGACAGGGTCTGTATATCCATGGCGTGAGATTTGATCAGATGGTAAATTATTGCGCCGGAGCAGATCCCGTCTGCATCCCAGTGGGCGCAGAGGAAGACCTTTTTGCCTGAAACCAGGCTTATGAGCTTATTGAGTTTTCCGCTGCCTGAAAGTGCTTGCTGTAGACAATTGCCCATCGAATGCAGAATTCTAACGAGTTATTTAAAGATTTGGATTTTTCAGTCGATGAGTTCATCAATCCTGCCTTCGCGGCGAAGGTGCTTGTAGATATGGTCCGTCAGTCCACTGTATTTGGACTCGGGCGGCAGCGGATGTCCGGCTTCGTCGGTCTGCCGATAGATAAAAAAATCAGAACCAAAATGCTTCTTATAGTCAACCATCCTTCCGGTAACCTCTGACGATTCAGCATGCATCACTATATGGGGAACCCAGAGGCCCCCGAATATTGCCGCAGCACCGAACTCGAACAGGTGCGACCACATAATCATAAGATCCGGTCCGGTCCGGGCTGCGGTGATAGCAGTCTCCCAGTCATGGAACTTCGTATCAAATTGGGCTACAATGCCTGAAAAGCGTGGGTCAAAAGCAACAGCTGTATTTAGGTACTCGGACAGCTCTTTCCTGATATCATTACCCACTATTACAACCTTTGGCTGATACATGGTTATAGCCCTGCGTAAAGCTCTGAGAAGCCGTATGCTTTTGGAAAGACTGCAAGTATTCTCTTGTCTGTTTTGGGATGTGGCAGATCGCCCAGGTCAAGGTTTGGTTCACCGCCATAACGGAGATGGAGCCTTGGCCCATCTGCCTTTGCAATTGCCCATAATAGTGCATCCTGCCCGAATGCCTTTATATCCTCATCTAGTGCTGCTCTGCTGGCCTCATGGCTTCCATTGGATTGCCCGATGGGCGGCATACCGCATATCTGCTGCACTAGACCACGAAGCGCCCTTTCCTGAACCCCTTCGATAAACTCTGAGAAACTGCCAGGATCCCCTAATGCAGCCAATGCGTTTTCATAGTGCTCAGGGCAGGCCCATACCATGAATGTCGGGTGCACCGCGGAAATGGCCGTTGCACTGGCACGCAATTCATCCAGGCTATAGCCGATGATCGGCAGCTGGCCCTCGTGAACACCGGGGTACTCCTGCCCGCAGAAACTCGCTGACGGCGCAATGCCGTCATGGACATAATCCCAGATGCCAAGCATGATCTGCGGATCGCTTATGACTGCGCTGATGTCTTCGATTGTCATTGTTTCGGTGACCTTGGGGCAATTATTAATTATTTGCTGTTTGCTTTACCGCGAGGGCTGGGCAAGCTGCTCAACCAGAATCCTGTCAACCTGTGACAGCGGACCCTCCTTTACCGGTTCTCTGGCACTTGTCTCAAATCTTTGCGGCCCGTCTGACCTGTGGGGTGCCATCACGACAGCAGCGTCAGGCAGGATGTGTACCAGTTGGCCTTCACAGTCAGAACATTGTTCTAATACCAGCCAATACGGATTGTTTTGCATATCCCTTACCATGCGATCATAATGAGCTTGGCATGCTAAGAACACTTGATTTGGTTCAACCGGCCCATCACCTGGATTCCAGCCATTCAGCCTATCTCCCTGCCAGACATAGACCGGCAGGCCTCCACCTACCATCTCTCCGCATCGGCTTTTGCAATAGTCTACTTTATCCACCTGTGCTATGCTTGGGTCTGTCATTTTGTTATCGGGATTAACCAGTAATATTTAAAGCTATCTTTTTTGTCACTATGGGGGGGCACTTAGAAATTGTCGACCATGTAATGCCCCGATTGCACTTTGTAGATATCCCGTAAGCCAAGTGCGCCGGACATCTGGCCCAGGATTCTCATGTCCAAATCATGCCGGGCGCTGGGGATGACTACATCCTTTTTTCTCAGGTAGAGCCTTTGCGTGCCTGCTTTGGCAGCTGCCCAGACAATTGAATCACGGGCGATCCCCTGGCAAAGCAAACCCTCTGCTTCCACATCATCAGCAACGCTGGTCCATCCGTCTGGCGACAGGATCCTTTCAAGCGCCTCTGTATAGTGGTCCGGGCAGGCCCATACCCGGGCAAATGACTCAGCAGGAAGAGGCTCTCCCTTTTCTGCTGCAGCCCGGAGCTCCCAAGGTCGTAACCGAGGATCGGCTGCATACCATCATGATCCGAGCCGTGCTGCCGGTCGCAGTAGCTCACCGGATCTCCGCCGTCATCACTGATCTTCTCCCAAATCCTCTGAAGGGTGTCGGGGTCTGTTATGATTTTCAATTCGGGATCAGCCATGATCCGGCGGATTCTGTGCCAGTATTAATAGTTATCTCTTTCAGGATATATCTTTTCACATATCCAGAATTCATCAAACATGAAGAGGTGGGCTGTCTTGTTGCCGGCAAGACCTCTTTCTATCTTTGCCCTGATGTCCCAGTATTTGTCAGGCGGTATCTCTCCCCGAAGGACAGACTTTCCGAAACCGTGGGCCTTCAAGCGGGCGGTTGCATCAGCAAGGGATTTTGCGGTTGCAACTATCCTAAAACGGCTTGTGACAAAGGGCGACTCTATCGGGTGGTCTGATGTAATGAACGTATGCTTGCCCATGCTGATAATCATTCCATCAGCCGGAATGCCCGATGACAGCCCAGCCTTGATTACAGCAGGATTGACCTCAGCGAGATATTCTTTTGGCCTGGTTGTTTTTGCGAGTTTTTTTTTGGACCTGGTGAGCAGGTGCCCGCCGGGAAGGATGACAGCAGATAGCCCATGCCGCTTTATCCCACCAATATATATATTTAGCCGGTTGAGCTTTCCGTCAACCGAGACATATTCCCTTTCGCAGTCAAATGGAATCTCCTGGATCTGCGGGGGAAGCTCAAAGCAGAAGCTCTTTGCTGAATAATGCCTGACAACCTTGGCCGGATTTGGCCTCATGGCATCAACGGTTCTCTCTTGCTCTTCAGGGGGCCTTTCAGGGTCGCAGAAGACAATGTCCGGCCTGCCCTTGATGTCGAGGGCCTCTCCATTACCCGCAATAAACTCGACATTCCTTATGCCGAGGGTTTCCATGTTCTTCTTTGCATATTCAATCTTTCTATTGTCAGAGTCAACCGCAATCACCCTCTTGCATGTCTTTGCAAAGGCCGCCGTCTGGAAGCCGACACCGCATCCCAGCTCCAGAATAAAGCTGCACTTCAGGCGAACAGCCCGGTATTTGGCAACCTCCTGGTGGGTGCCGAATCTCAGGTCATCCAGATTGAATATCAGGCGGCTGTCTACCTTGCCAATCTTCTTGTTTTTTTCCCGTGCTTTTTCGACCTCTGGCTCTGCCATCATGCTAAGGGGCTTAAACTATTATATATTGTTAACGAAAGGCTTTTGTATAAGATGCGGTTTCCTGCAAGGCATGAATGGAAAACCGGCACTCGAAAATTTCCTCCTGGGATCTTATAGGGGTGAGGTTGCCTTTATGCCTGACCAGGGGACAGACGGACTGGTGATGCTGACCCATGAGCTGAGGCTTGGGGCTGTTCACTTCAGAACGATCAGTGCCCGCGCGGTTGGTGTTCCTGTCGAGCAGCTTAAGGCAGCCGGCGCCGGTGAAGGGTCCTGGGTGCAGTATGACATCTATTCCGGGAATGGCGGGCCCAGGGTCAGCTTAGCTTCGGAACCGGAACCTGCGGCAGTTGCTTACGGCGGAATCGCCCGCGACATGGATTAAGTTTTTATAGGATGCCCATTATTGTATTCTCATGTTTGTCATTGAACACATGGACGGCAGATTGTATAAATGGTCTGAGCTTGAGTACAGGCACATCTCTGCCATGGCCGGAAAGGAAAATGTGATGTTCACCAACCTAACCTCTGCGCAGTGCAGGAAGCTTGCTGCCCTGGGCAAGACTGAAACGAAAAGCGCCACTGAACTTAACCTGAAGAACGCGTGCCTCCTTGATCCTTCGGCAAAGAAGACGCTGACAGCAGCTGATGACTTTGACTATTATATTGTGGGGGGGGTGTTGGGTGATGACCCGCCCAGGGAAAGGACAAAGCAGGAGCTGGGCCCGCATTTTCCATCTGCGAGAAACCTTGGAAAAAAGCAGTTCTCGACTGATACAGCAGTATTGGTTGCGGGGATGATACTTAACGGGACGCCGCTCAATAAGATCAGGTTCGCTGACGGCCTGGAAATTGAAATCTCAGAAACGGATTCAACAACTTTCCCCTTCCGCTATGTGATTATCAATGATGAGCCGGTGATCACTCCGGGGCTTGTTGAGTATCTTAGAAAAAGACCGTATTTCTAGACCCAAGTTCACCTCGTCGTATGCGATAGCTACTCCCAAGTGCTAACTGACGAAAAGATTTATATATTAGTCTGCAATTCTAAGGGCGTAGGGGGTAGTAATACTTAGAATGCATAATGCTAATTATGATGGGCTGCGGAGCCCTGGGGGAATGGGTGCGAAAGCACTTGAGACTGTTGTGAGTGGTGCGAAAATTGGACTTGTGGCTCTTGGTGGCGTAAGCCTGCCTGTCATGGCATACCACCAGATGACTGATCCTGCTCTTTTTGCCGCGCAGGTGTTTGCGCAGACAGATGTGCCGGCCATGGTTGTTGGTGACACTTTGTATGTCAGCCCGACGGTCATAGAGGGAGTGAATACGCTGGCAGGACAGCTTGAACAAAAGCTCGGTGATGTGGAAGGCCACAGAAACCCGGGGTTCCTTCTCTACTTCATGCTTCATAATGGATACGGGCCTGACCCGGGGACCGGCCAGCCAGGCAACTACGTTGTTGTTCCTGATGTGCAGTGGGCCGAAAGGCTGGGCTATGATCCGGCGGTATCAAGGCAGCTAGCTAATATGTTTAATACCTACCAGGATATAGCAAAGGCCCTGTTTGAGCTTGCATACATTAACAATCAGGGTGACGATGATGGCAGCCGCTGGATGAGTCCGGAAGAAAAGGGACAAAGAATCAGGCTTCTGGCAGGTGCACTCCAGGTACTCAATCCCACAAGGCCTGCTGCCACCCTGCACAGTGGCGAAAGAATATACTGGACAGGCAACTCAACGGATCTTACGCCTGAACAGGCTGCTGAACTCCGGTATGTTAGCGAAGCAGTTGCGCCGGTCATGGGGCTTCTTTCTGTCGGGGCAGAGGTTACCGATCCTACAGGAGAATACAGGAGGTCATTTTTTGAGGCTTATGAGGATGTGACGCGTGCGCAGAACGACCTCCTTAAGGAGCTGCGCGGGATGGAAGCAGCTAATAAGAGGCTCGGTGACCGGGCTAATGGCCTTGAGGCAGAGCTTGAACGCTTTAAGGGGATGAATGAAGCAGAACGGCAGCAGCTCGCTGACGATTACGGCACGAGCGTTGATTCACTCACTTCTGTTTACCAGCAGAGGCTTGGAGGCATCTTTGCAAGCATGGATTCACTCAAGGCAGCGTCAGATTCAATGGCTGCCTCTTTTCAGGAGGATGTTGCTGATTATGAGGCCAGCCTTGAGAGGTACAGGAATGCCAACCTGGCCCTCATGTTCAGGGTGCAGGAGCTTGGCGGCGTCCTTGACGGGATGAGGGCAAATAACGAAAACCTCCAGGCGCTGGTCGGCGAGAACGGAACAACTATTAATCTGTTAAATGATTGGATAAGGGCTTATGAAGGCTCGCAGGTAGGCCTTGAGGCTTCGCTTGCTGCGCGCGCAGCTGAGCTTGACTCACTGCAGGCGAGATATGCTGCGCTGGCTTCTGAGCGGGACAGCCTGGGCCTGCATGCATCAGAGTTAGATAGCCTGTTTGGCGCCAGCCAGGACAGCCTGCGGATGGCACAGACTGACCTTGCAGCGTCCAGGGCGCTTGTTGACAGGCTTACGGGGCTGATAAGGCTTGAACTGGTTGACGGGATCGGTATCGGCGCCGGAAGGGCGCACGGGGACCCCGGAGTATATGTTGAGGTTACCGGAAGGGCATTTACCGGAACCCGGCTGCTTCCTGATGCCTTTGGGCTGAGGGCCGGATTCTACTCGTCACCCGGAGATTCAACAATCATTGACCCCGTGACCCAGCAGCTTGATGAATATGTCTTCGGACAGTCCTGGACAGCCAGATACCGCGACATATCATACCGGGACATAGTAGCAGTCCTGCAGTGGGGCACCAGGCATGGGAGCATCGGCCTTGCAGTAGGCCTGACAGACCGGGCATTAGAGGCATATGACAATGTCACTGAGCGTCTCTACCTGAAGACACCGGACGGCGAAGAAATAGATTTCGGGCAGAACCCGGGCACAACTGAGCGCGACCCCGTGGCAACCCACAAGACAAGGGGCTTTGTTGAATTAACAGCGGAACTGAGGGTCACAAACCACTTTGGCCTGACTGTTTCAGGCAACCAAAACCGCCAGTTTGCGGGCCTCAAGTGGCACCCGGCAGGAAAGAAGGTTCCTAAGCAAAAATGAATTTAAGATTATTGGCTTTCTTTTTGCTGTTTTTTGCAGTTGCATTAGATGCAGAAGCAATAAACGGCGCCATCAACTGGACTGACCAGGGCGCCAGGACAAAGACGGTCGATTTCGGGAGCGGACCCGGATTCCGGGTGGCTGCCATTGCCATTCCATCAAGCATGCCCATTGGCATCTCAGTAAAGATGTACAGCCAGCAGGGCGCTCTACTTAAGACATACATGGATGAGACATCCTACAGCTGGATATCAAACACCTACACTGCGGCAGAGGCAGACTACTACACGAGCGGCGAGTACCATATACTAATGTCTGCCATCGATGCATCCGGCATGGCGATCAACGGGTGGCTGAAGCTTGTTGTAAGGGAGGCAGCGCCTCTCTCATCAAGAATACCTAACATCCAGCTCGATGAGGATACATTCGGAACCATTGACCTGAAGAACTATTTCTCTGACCCGGACTATGACACTTTGACATACGGGAAGAGCGCAACATCCAATGTCGGCATTACAATTACTAATGGTGTTGCAACAATTACTCCCAATGCTGACTGGAATGGTGCTGAGACTGTTACGTTTTCTGCATCTGACGGAACTTATACCAACTACAGCAACCAGGTCACGATAACTGTTCTGCCGGTGAATGATGCGCCTGTCGCAGTTGATGACAGCATTACAGTTCCTGAAGACGGAAGCCATACAAGCAATTTCGCGCTGAATGATCTGGATGTTGATGGGGATGCCCTGTCAATAACCTCCTATACACAGGGGCAGCATGGCGCAGTCACAAAGCCTGATACGAGGCTAAAGTATACTCCAAATCAGAATTACAATGGACTTGATTCCTTCACATATGCGGTCTCAGACGGCCACGGCGGGACAGATGTCGGGACGGTCAGTGTCAATGTTACCCCTGTCAATGATGCGCCAGTCATTTCAGGAATCAATGATCAGACCATTGCAGAGGGCGGCTCATTCACAAACGTCAGCCTGGATGCAAAGGTCAGTGATGCGGACAATCCTGACTCTGAGCTTATGTGGAGCATCACAGGGAACACCGAACTTTCTGTTATTGTATCCCATCGCAGAGTTGGAATATATGCCCCAAACGCAGACTGGTTCGGCTCAGAGCAAATAACATTTACTGTGGAGGACCCGGAAGGCCTTACCGATTCTGTAACAGTTACCTATAATGTAACATCAGTCAATGATGCTCCTGTAGTTTCAAATATTCCCAACCGGGTCATTCCGGAGGACGGGAATTTT
This sequence comes from archaeon, assembly GCA_043823195.1. Taxonomy (GTDB): domain Archaea; phylum Nanobdellota; class Nanobdellia; order Woesearchaeales; family JBDRAZ01; genus JBDRAZ01. The sequence goes on along the minus strand of JBDRAZ010000030.1, from coordinate 15,375 downwards.
CAGAATATTAATCTTGACAATTATGTAACTGATGCTGATCACTCTGACAGCCAGATCAGCTGGACCTATTCAGGGAATACGCATCTGTCTGTTGGCATCGTTAACAGAATAGCTACAATTGTATCTCCTGCAAACTGGAGCGGCGCGGAAACCGTCAGCTTTACAGCTACTGATCCGGACGGTTTGTCTGATTCGGATCCAGCAACATTTACGGTGACAGCGGTAAATGACGCACCGGGACTGTCAGATATCCCTGGTGAGACTATCGCAGAGGATGCAAATTTCACGGCCATACCCCTTGACAATTATGTGTTTGATGTAGACAATGATGACAGCCAGATCAGCTGGACATTTTCCGGCAACACCGGCCTGTCAGTCAGCATCCTCAACCGTGTTGCGATGATCTCTGCACCCGCAGACTGGAACGGGGCAGAGACTATAACCTTCACAGCAACCGACCGCGGCGGGCTTTCCAGATCAGATCCGGCAACCTTTGCGGTAACGCCTGTCAATGATGCGCCTGTTGCGAACGATGACTGGGTTACGCTTAACGAGAGCCAGCCAAAAACCATTATGCCGCTGGCAAATGACAATGATGCTGACGGGGACAGCCTCTCAATCCTGTCGCTGGGGACCTGGAGCGTGGGGTCTGTATCTTCGCCGGACGGACAGCGTCTGACACTTATACCAAGGCCGCAGTATACTGGCACAAGCACGTTTGCATATACCATAACAGACGGCCATGGCGGTACTGACACTGCAACTGTCCATGTTACAATCGTTAATGTAAATGACCCGCCGGTTGTGTATCCCATTGGGAACCAGAGCATAGCAGAGGGCGGCTCATTCACTGTTATAAACCTGGATGCAAAGGTCTATGACAGTGATAATGCTGATTCAGAGATCGCCTGGACAACCTCGGGACAGACAGAGCTTGCGGTTACAATATCTGCCAGCAGGGTGGCATCAATTGCCACGCCTGACTCTTACTGGCATGGCTCAGAGGAGATCACATTTACGGCAACCGACCCCGGCGGGCTTTCAGGCTCAAGGAAGGCAAGGTTCACTGTAACGTCAGTCAATGATGCTCCTGTTGCGCACGATTTCTATACAACGTGTGCCGAGGACACCTTCACATCTGACAACGTGGTCCTGAATGATGAGGATGCAGACGGCGACTCCCTTTCAGTTGAGAGCTTTACCCAGCCTTCAAACGGCGCTGTAATACAGGACGGCTCCAACCTCAAATACACGCCCAATCCCAATTATTTTGGCAATGACAGCTATACGTATATTGTTACGGACGGCAACGGCGGCACAGACACGGCAAATGTGTATGTAAATGTAAGGCCTGTCAATGATGCGCCGGTTGCTGTTGATGATGCCAGGACTGTTGCAGAGGACCACACGACCTATGTTACTGTACTAAGCAATGACTACGATGTTGACGGCGACACCCTCTCAGTCCTGAACTTCACGCAGGCTGGACACGGCGCTGTCTCGCGCTACAGCAGCTCTAATCTGCTGGTCTACAGGCCAAATACCGATTATGCCGGAGCAGATTCCTTCACCTATACCGCTTCGGACGGCCATGGCGGTCTTGCAATCGGGACTGTAACCGTAACAGTGACATCTGTAAATGATGCGCCGGTTGTGGCAAGCCCGGGCAACCAGACCACTAATGAACACGGGTCATTTGATGTGATTGATCTTGATGATTATGTGGCCGATCCGGATAACCCAGATGACCAGATGAACTGGGCAATTACAGGAAATGTTAACCTTGTCGTGTCAGTAACCAGCAGGCGTGTTACAATAACGGCTGCTAATCCCAGGTGGAGCGGCTCTGAGACGCTTGTTTTCACTGCCACTGATCCGGGCGGGCTTTCTGATTCCGCAAGCGCAGTATATACAATTACACCAGTGAATGACGCGCCTGTTGTGAGCGATATCCCTGACCAGGGAATACCGGAGGGCGGGGATTTTGCGCTATTCAATCTGAGCGATTATGTGGATGATCCGGATAACGCAGATTCAGAAATCAGCTGGACATTCTGGGGGGCGGGCGACCTTAGTGTAGAGATAGTCAATAATGTTGTGAATGTCTCAGCACCGGATGATGACTGGAGCGGTTCTGCAACGATAACATTTACTGCAGAGGACCCCGGGGGCCTGAGGAATTCAGACTCAGCGACTTTTACTGTACGGTCGGAGAACGATCCGCCCCAGGCGACTGATGATGCCTCATCTGTTAAGGAGGACCATGCGGCATTTATTGATGTAGTTGCCAATGATGAGGATGCTGACGGGGACTCACTGAGGGTTTATAGCGTTACGCAGCCCCAGCACGGCTCTGCATCATTGTATCCTGATCCTAATATTGCTGTTTACACGCCAGACAATAATTTCTATGGTGAGGACAGCTTCACTTATACTGTGACCGACGGTTTTGGAGCATTCGACACGGCAACAGTAACAGTTACAGTCAATCCAGTGAACGACGCGCCTGTTGTTGCTGACATCCCGCCCCAGACTATCGCGGAACACGGGGCATTTGTGGTATTTGACCTTGATGATTATGTTGATGATGCAGACAATTCAGATTCCGAAATGACCTGGAACGTGACTGGCAACAGCAGCCTGGAAGTTGTTCTGACGGGCACGTCAGTTTCCGTTGGGCATCCTGCTGAGTGGAGCGGGTCTGAGACTATAACCTTTACTGCAACCGATCCGGGTGGGCTCTCTGACTCAGATTCTGCTGTGTTTGCAGTAACAGCTGAGAACGATCCGCCTGTTGCGGAGGATGACTACTGGAGCGTCTGGGAAGACAGCACGGCATACATGAATGTCCTCAGGAACGATCATGATCCCGAGGGTGACACCATCAGCCTTGAGAGCTTCACGCAGCCGCACCACGGTGCAGCAGTGTTGCATACCGACGGAAGGACCATAAGATACATGCCAGATCATGACTATTTCGGCAAAGACAACCTGACCTATACAATATCTGACTCACACGGTGCGACAGCTTCAGCCATGGTGTATATAACAGTTCTTGCTTCCAATGATGCGCCCGCGGTAGATGATATCCCGGACCAGGCGGTAGACGAGGGTACAGGGTTCAATGCTATCTCTCTGAGCGATTATGTTGATGACCCTGACCATCCTGACAGCCAGATTACGTGGACCGTTGCAGGCAACAGCAGCCTCAGGGTGAGGATACTGGGCACGTATGCGCAAGTTACTGCCCCTGATGCTGAATGGAACGGAGCAGAGACCATTATCTTCACCGCAACCGACCCTGACGGCCAGTCCGGCTCTGATGCTGCTACCTTTACCGTGAGGCCCGTGAATGATGCGCCGCATATAATCAACATCGAAAATCAGACCAGGACTGAAGGAGAGGCCTTCAGCCCCATTATCCTGAACAATTATGTGAGTGACCCTGATAATACGGTCGATGAGCTCAACTGGACGTTCTCAGGGAGTTCTGAACTGATGGTTTCAATAAGCGACGATGTGCTTTGGGTGCTTTATCTGAATGGATGGAAAGGGGCAGAGACGCTTAATCTGACTGTAAGAGACCCTGATGGGGCATGGGACAGCACAGAGGTGACGTTCACAGTAACTTCTGAAAGCGCCGCCCCTGTGGTTTCCGGCATTGCTGACCAGAGGAAGCTTGAGGGTGGCTCCTTCGACCCGATATATCTGGATGACCATGTGTCTGACCCCGATAACTCTGATTCCGAGATGACCTGGAGCTATTCCGGGAACTCAGCTCTCAGTGTTGATATCACGAACAGGGTCGCGAGAGTAACTGCACCGGCAACCTGGTCCGGTTCTGAGATAATTACATTTACAGCCACAGATCCCGGCGGCCTGTCTGATTCAGACTCTGCCAGTTTCACTATGGTGGAGCAGAATGAGCCGCCAGTTGTTTCAGGCATATCTGACCAGAGGAAGTTTATAGGCGGATCCTTTGATGCCATTAATCTTGATAATCACGTTTATGATGCAGATGATGCGGATGAGCTAATGACCTGGACTTATTCAGGAAATGCTGATCTGAGCGTTGTGATTGAAAACAGGATAGCGACGATTAGTGCTCCACCAAACTGGTCCAGTTCAGAGGAGATAACTTTTACAGCTACCGATCCCGGAGGACTAAGCGACTCAGATTCAGCTAATTTTACAATGGAAGAGCAGAATGATCCTCCTATTGTTAATGTTCCGGATTTCAGCTGGCCAGCTGGTTTCTGGGGGAGTCAAATAGATCTGCATAGATACGTTAGCGATGATCATTCTGCTTTTGAAGATTTGATTATTAATGTGACTGAGCATGAAACTGCAATGCAATGTGAATATGAGTATAATGGGCCAGGAATAATCACATGCTGGCAGGTCAGCGGGGGGGTCGGTTACGTTTTTAATGTTAGTGTTAGTGTGATTGATGAATTGGGTGCACGTGCTGAAGACTCGTTTCAGATATCAACATACCCGTCTCAGCAGTCTTGCACACCTAATTGGCAGACCGGTTCATGGGGACCCTGTCAAACAAATGATCAGGAATATAGGACTGTGTGGGATGCCAATAATTGCGGCACGAATGATGGCAAGCCAGCTACTTCACAGGTTTGTGACTACAATTATGCTCCCGTTGTTTCCGATATCCCTGACCAGACAATTCTTGAAGGGGCCTCTTTCACGACAATCACATTGGATGATTATGTTGAGGACCCCGACCATGCTGATTCAGAGCTTAGCTGGCAGGCAAGCGGTGCAATAGATCTTACCGTAAGCATTACAAACCGGGTAGCCACCATCAGCATCCCTAACACGGACTGGCGTGGCTCAGAGACCATCGCCTTTACTGCGAGGGATCCCAGCGGCCAGACGGACTCAGACTCTGCCACATTTGAGGTGAGGTCAGTGAATTACCTCCCTGTTGTGTCAGATATCCCTGACCAGACTGTTGATTCCGGCCATAATTTTGCAGCTATCGCGCTTGATGATTTTGTAAGTGATGCCGACCATCCTGATTCCCAGATAACCTGGTCAGCGGCAGGTGCTGCGAGCATTACAGTGAGCATCTCCGGGCGTGTTGCCACACTTAGCTATCCTGCGGGCTGGCTTGGCTCTGAGACGATCACTTTCACAGCCACTGACCCTGAAGGCGGCAGTGGCAGCGATGCCGCGACCTTTACTGTAGCAGACCTCAATGACCTTCCTGTTGTCTCAGACATACCTGACCAGACCGTTATGGAGGGCGGCACCTTTGCGACGATTACCCTTGACGAATATGTAGCAGACGGCGACCACGCAGACTCCGAGATTTCCTGGTCCTCCTCAGCCACCATTGATCTGACCATCAGCATTGTCAATCGTGTGGCCACAATCAGTATTCCCAATCCTGACTGGCATGGCTCAGAGACCATAACCTTTACAGCAACCGACCCTGAGGGCGCCAGCGGCAGCGATTCCGCAGTTTTCACAGTCACCTCTGTGAACGACCCTCCCGTTGTCTCGGACATCCCGGACCAGGCCGTTGATGTAGGCCAGGCCTTTGCCAGCATCACGCTTGATGATTATGTCAGCGACGCTGACCATGCAGATTCGCAGATATCCTGGTCAACCTCTGGTGGATCCAGCCTTACTGTGAGCATTGTCAACCGCGTGGCCAGCATCAGTGCCCCCGGCGGGTGGCTCGGCTCAGAAATCATCACCTTTACCGCAACCGACCCGGAGGGCGCCAGCGGCAGTGATGCTGCGGCCTTTACTGTGGCATTCATCAATGACCCGCCGGCCGTATCGGGCATAGTAGACCAGGTCATCCCTGAGGGCGGTACATTTACTGATCTTTTCCTTGATGATTATGTTAGAGATCCCGACCATTCTGATTCAGAGCTTGCCTGGACTGCCACGGGCGCAGGTGAGCTTAGTGTCAGCATTGTCAATCATGTGGCCACTATAAACATCCCCAACCCCGACTGGCACGGCTCAGAGACCATCACCTTTACAGCGACCGACCCGGTGGGTGCCTCAGGAAGCGACTCTGCGGTCTTTACAGTCACCTCTGTGAATGACCCTCCCGTTGTCTCGGACATCCCGAACCAGGTCATCCCTGAGGGCGGCGCATTTGCAGCGATAATCCTTGATGATTATGTGACTGATGCAGACCACGCAGATTCACAGATTGCCTGGTCAGCAACAGGTGCCGCGGCGCTTGCAGTGAGCATCGTCGGTCGTGTGGCTGCTGTAAGCACCCCCAATACTGACTGGCACGGCTCAGAGACAATCACCTTTACCGCAGCAGACCCTGAGGGCGGAACATCCAGTGACAGTGCAGTGTTCAGCGTGACATCAGTCAATGACCCGCCTGTTGTCTCGGGCATCCCGGATCAGGTTCTGGATGAGGGTGAGGTTTTCGCAAGCTTAACTCTGGATGACTATGTTAGCGATGCCGACCATTCAGACAGCGAGATGGTCTGGTCAGCAACGGGCTCCGGCGAGTTTGCAGTAAGCATAGTCAACCGGGTAGCCACAATCACGGCACCCCATGTTAACTGGCACGGCTCAGAGACTATCACATTCACCGCGAAGGACCCTGAAGGTGATACCGGGCAGGATCAGGCCGTCTTTGCGCTCAATTCAGTCAATGATGCCCCGGTTATTAATTCATATGTGCCTGCTGATCTCAGCCTTACAGTAGCCGAAGGCGGCTCAATCAGCTTTTCCGTAAGCGCCAGCGATATTGATGGCGATGCTTTGTCCTACGAATGGAGGCTGGACGGCAATCTTGTCGGTATTGGCGCATCCTATGAATACAGTCCGGGCTACAGCGCCCAGGGCACACATACGCTGGTCGTCACTGTTTCAGACGGATCAGCAGCTGCGGCAGTAACCTGGCAGATCACTGTTACAGATGTCAACCAGAAGCCGAGCTTCACTTCAACGCCGGTCTGGCTGGGAACTGAAAACCAGTTATACAGCTATGACGCTGATGCTGTTGATCCTGACGGAAACGTCCTTACATACTCCTTGGTTCAGCATCCGATCGGCATGATAATCGATGCCGCTGACGGGCAGATACTGTGGACGCCAACCTTTGAGCAGGCAGGGGTGCATGCTGTATCTGTGAAAGCTTCTGATGGGGGGCTTTATGCTACGCAGGACTATACTCTCACTATTGGAGATGTCAATAGGGGTCCGTCGATCTTGTCACAGCCCATTTTGCAGGCTGTTGAGGGGCAGGAGTATTTCTATGATGTCAATGCCGCAGATGACGATGCTGATCCAATATACTATGCCCTTGCTGCGGCGCCAGATGGCATGGCCATCAACAGTGAGACCGGCCTCATAAGATGGCTGCCGGACTACGAGGACGTTGGTTTTCATGCAGTGACAGTCACTGCTACAGACGGCAAAACAACCATTGGGCAGTCGTATGCCCTGACGGTTATTGAGAGCGAATCCCTTGCAAAGAGGCGCGTGGAGGATGCAAAGGGGTCCATCAGGATTACAAGCTTCAGCTATCCGGAATATAACATCCAGCCGGGAGGGACACTTGATATGGCAGTGACTCTTTACAATGACTATAAGGTCGACCTGGACCGTGTAAAGGTAATGGTGTCAATTGCAGACTTTGGAGACAGGCATTCTGTTGTCACTGACCTCCCTGCCCGCTCCTCGAAATCTGTGAGACTTGCGCTGGATGTTCCTGATTTTGTGAGGCCGGGCGAGGAATATCTCCTGATGCTTACAGTGTCAAGCGAGGGCCGGGGCTACAGGAGATTATACCGCCCGATTGTCATCTGATCCGGCGCTCACTCCCCGATGATCTTTACAAGAACGCGCTTTTTCCGTTTCCCGTCAAACTCACCGTAGAATATCTGCTCCCAAGGGCCTAAGTCAAGCCTGCCTCCGGTTATTGCAACAACTGCCTCCCGGCCCATGATTGTCCGCTTCAGATGGGCATCAGCGTTGTCCTCGTATCCGTTGTGCTTATACTGGTCATACGGCTTTTCTGGTGCAAGTTTTTCCAGCCATTTTTCGAAATCCTGATGCAGGCCGGACTCGTTGTCGTTTATGAAGATGCTTGACGTAATATGCATTGCGTTGCAGAGGAGGAGGCCATCTTGGATCCTGCTATCAGACAAACATTGGCCTATTTGCCGGGTGATGTTGATAAGTTCCCTTCTCTTTTCTGTTTCAAACCAGAGTTCCTTTCTGTAGGTTTTCATTCTGCAACATACTGCAGCAGCTATCTGCGGATAGATACGGCTGCCGGGATTCGAACCCGGGTAACGACCTTTCGCCATTAATCATTCCGTGGGCTTGACGTGCGAAGCGGGGAAACCCACTTCGGTGTCAACGGACGAGACCCTTGGGAGGGTCGTGTCTTACCGCTGGACCACAGCCGTGCAGTAGGCAGGTGTATGAAATTGTTATATATAGTTTATTGTTCTGGAGTTATGGCGGGGCAAATAATAAAGTATTTATAAGAGCGGTGCTGATAAGCGGGTATGGTCTTTGAGGCACTCTATTCGCCGCAGCTGATACTGCGCCGCAAGGGATTTGATTTTCTGCTTGGCTTTGTCTTCTCAATATTCGGGATGGCTGCCGGGCTCTTCCTCTTTCCCAGGGACCCCTCCCTCGTGGCGATTGCGTTCATAGCAATACTGCTGCTTCCGTCGGTTGTTGCGATGATCAAGATACAGAGGGATGTGATTCACAAGGCCAAAAATCTTAAGGTTGCATTACTCTCCTCTAAGGACCTCCTGGTCACCTATCTTCTGATCTTTCTTGGCATCCTCCTTGCCTTTGGGGTCTTTGCCATACTCCTGCCAAACATTGTAACTAGCCACCTGTTCGCGACCCAGGTTAGCGTACTTCAGGAGACTCATACGGATTATACGGCCGGCTTCGGTGAGTTCAGGCCCATATTCATGAATAACCTGAGGGTTTTTGCGGTTACCCTGGCCGTTGCCCTGATGTTTGGGACCGGGGGAGTGTTCATCATCACATGGAATGCCTCTGTATTCGGGACAATCTTCGGGATTATTGCCAAGAGCCAGGCAGCGCTCACGAGCAGTTCACCGGTTGCAGGTTTTGTGAACTTTGCCATCATTGTTGCTGTGGTGCTCCCCCACATGGTCCTGGAGGCCTCTGCATACTCGTTTGCAGGAATCACCGGCGGCATTGTATCAGATTCCATAGAGGTCCGCGACAGGAAGATTTACAACAGGCTGTTTAAGTATGCCGGCTCTCTAATTGCCCTGTCGTTTTGCCTGCTTCTTCTCGCAGCAGCGGTTGAAGCTGAGATATCGCCGGTCTTTGCTGGCTTGTTTTTAAGCTGAAAGGAAATGTTTATATATTATTATATATATTGGTATGGTTTATAGTATATTCAATATCTGAGGTGATAGAATGAGGTATCTTATAGCAATTGCTTTGGTGGCTGCCATGCTGACTGTGGCGGGCTGCGGTGCAACTGGCCAGGCCAAGGGCGGCAAGCCCGGGGCTGAGCCGATTCAGTGCAATGACAAGATAGACAATGACGGCGACGGGTTCTGCGATTGGGCAGGGCAGAAAAAGTGCACTGACGGTTCACAGGTTGGCGATCCTGACTGCGCCGACAAGGACGACAACTCAGAAGCACCGGACTGCGTGCCTGAAGACGAGGTCTGCGATGAAGCGGACAATGACTGTGACGGAGAGATCGATGAAGGGTTTGCTATCGAATGCAGCACCCCCTCTGAATGCGGGACTGGCGGCTATATGAACCCGGTATGCGGCGATGACGGAAACCTCTATATGGACTGGGTTGTGTACAGATGCAGCGATGCAGGAACATGCCTGTCCAGCTGCTCCAGCGAGTCCACAAATGACTTGTATCGGCCCTGTTCCAACGGCTGCTTGGACGGACAGTGCCTGCCAGGTGATAATGAGACAAATTCCACCTGATTATGCACAAAAATTCAGGCGGATTTTTATTATTTTTTTTCTTTTTCTTCGCCAGCCGGGTTTTCCTGCCCTTTGGGTGATTCCTTCTGGTGGTCTGATTCTTTGGGTTGCGGCTTCTTTGTCTCTTCAACATAGTTTATCTCAAGCTGCTGTATTGCGTTGCTGAGCAGGTCTTCCTCATCCTTTGAGAGGTTGCCCCTGGTCTTTTCCTTGAGCATGAGCAGCGTGTCGATTGTTGCCTTTGCTGCCTCAAGGCTGCATTCTGTCTTTCCGGTCATTGGGTTTGCGACCTTGCCAAGCAGCATCCAGGCGCTGCTTTGAAGCCCTATTACCAGCTGGATAAATTCAGGGTCATACATTATCTCCGCCTCCGTTCTTTTGATATCAGCCTTTCCAAGACCTCAATCTTTCTTATGAGTTCTATCTTTTCCCTGTCTGCCTTGAGAATCTGCTTTGCGAACTTGTCAAGTTCATAGTCCTCTTTTTTTATTTGCCTTCCAATCTCGATGTATTTGGAAATCTGGGCACCCAGTTCTGCGAATGTCTCTGATGCCTTTTTTATGTTGTCCTTTACCTGGTCATATTCACTGGTGTCAATCTCCAGCCGCTCTCTGCTTTCTCTTACCGTATCCTTAATCTCCTCTTCAAACTTTGACAGGATCTTTCTCTGGAGGGTTGATTTCAGGACCTTGAACTCATACACCTGTTCCTTCAGTTCCTCTGAGGACCCCCTTATCACATTGATGTCCCTGCTGAGGCTGCTGATGAGCTCGCGCTGCTTCTCCCTGACATCCGCGAACTCTTTTGTGAACCTGCTGAACTGGTCTTCAAATCCCTTGATTGCATCAGTATTGCTGCTTATTGCTACCTTGATGTCCTGTATTTCATCCTTGATCCTCATCAGGTCCCTGATTTTCTGCATCATTTTACGATTTCTCTTGAGAGGCCGATTATCCTATAAAAATCTTCCCTGTTTGTCTTGTATTTTGCGAATTTTACAAGGTCGCAAAGCATCAGGCATTCCTCAACCCTGCCTGTATCGAGCCCTCTTTCTTTTAACTCCCTGACCAGGTCGTCCCGGTTCAGCTCGCCTGTGTTCAGATGATGCATGTTGTAGAATCTCACGGCTTCTGAGACCTTTGCGTATGCCTGCTTTTCCTTTTTGTTCCTGAACAATTGTTTTGCCTTTTCCAGCATTTTCCTGGTTTCTGCGAGGTAGTCGATTGGTTCCTGTGCAGGCTCTTCCATGTTCTCGCCATGTCCAGGTCTCCGCGGCCATAACAGGTAAGCAGCTATTGCAGCGATTATGGGGATTATAAGGGACCATTTCCACCAGTTGGTTTCCTCTTCCATTGACACCTTTGTTATGTTGCCGTTTCTTGCGTCAACTGTGATCTCCCTGGTGTTGTTGTTGTTTGTGTACGGGATTTTTAGCTGGCTCTGGTTGAAGCTGCCTGAGAACTGCGGCTGTTGCTGGCTGAATCCGCCATTGCGCAGCTCATCATCAAATCTCTGGAAGTCAGGATTGCTGCTGACCTCCTGAAGCAGCTTCTTGATATCCTCAGTGGTGATCTTCTGGATATCCTCGAGCTTCCCATTGTCCATCCTGCCGCTGATCTGTCCGCTTTCAGCGCCTTTTTGGTAGTTGTATGCAAACTCGCCTGAATTATTTGAGGCCGGATTGAGGTGTTTTTGGGTCAGGTTGTATCCCTGCCTTGTCAACTCTTCATGCATCTTCTGAAGCCCTTTGTCCTGCTCTATTGATCTTGCCAGCTCCTGCATCATCTGCTGCTGTTCTGCCTGCTGTTTTTCCATCTGCTGCTTAAGCGCGCCGGTGTCCTGGTTCTGCTGCGAGTTCTGGAGGCGGTCCTGCATCTCCTGCTGGTTTTGCTGAGTCTGCTGCTGGGCCTGCTGCTGGGCCTGCTGCTGGGATCCGCCGATAGATATTGACGTGGTTGAGCCTGAGCTGCTGATGGATGTTGAACGGATGCTCTGGCCGTTGCATTGGTAAATGGTTGTTATGCCTGTTGTCTGTGTCGCTGCGCTTCCTTTCTCTGCCCTGACCTCGAGCTCGTTGGATTCAATGGTCTCCTCTTTTCCGGTATCCGGATTTGTGTAGGTGATCCTTGCCCTGCCAAGATTGAATTCCCCTTCAGATAAGACCTGGAGCGGGTCGTATGACATTCCGACCCCCCCTTTGGGTATGTTCTGCTCGAGGCATTGTATGTCCACGCCGCTGCCCGCCATGACATTCTTGTCAGCTATCTGCACCATTATGTCCTGGTCAAATGGATTGACAAATTCCAGCGAGACCTTGATGCTGTCGCCGACAGCCGGATTCATGTTGTCAGCCACTTTGCCCAGTGAAAGCTCCCTCGCATATGCTGGCTGAAGGATGAGCAGTGCAAATGCCAGCACCAGCATGCGCCTCATTGTATGATCCTCTTTCCTCCGTAGCGCATATAAAGTTCTGATATGAGGGCAATTGCTGCGCCGAGGATGAACCAGTCCTTTATTGAGGTCTCCTCTTTTTCACGCTCAATCTTTTTTCCGAGGTTTTGATAAATGCCATCCAGGGTTTCAGTGTCAACGGATTTGAAGTACTCGCCGCCGGTCTCAGATGCTATGGTTTTGAGGGTGTTCTCGTCAAGCTCTGCATACTGGGGCCTTCCGAAGAAGTCGTAGCCGAGTATGACCGGCTCAGCAGATCCCAGGCCGACGGTATATACCTGGATCTTGTTTGTCTTGGCAAATTCAACAGCTTCGCCCGGGGATATGACCCCTGAGTTGCTTACCCCGTCACTGAGCAGGATCACGACTTTCTTCTTGTTTGGGATTGAAGTGGCCATGTCAACGGCAAGCGAGAGGCCGTCGCCTATTGCAGTTGCACCGTCTTTGTGGGCAATTGCCCTGAGCTTGTCCTTTACCTTGTCCTTAAAGGGGCTGAGATAGGCTGCGGTTGTTGCACCGGATTCAAATGTCACGATGCCGATGTGGTCCTGGGCATCCAGGCTGTCAAGCAGGATCTCAGCAGAGCGCTTGGCGGCCTCCAGGCGCGTTGGCTGGTAGTCGCCTGCCTTCATGCTTCCTGATATGTCAATTGCCAGCACTACATTAACGCCTTTCTGCGTCTTTTTCAGCGGTATGTGCGGGTCAGACAGCCCGATTATCAGAAGCGCAACCGACAGGAGGGTGAGATAGAATACCCATGAGTAACGGACATTCCTCTTTGAGGCCTTCCTTATTATCCCCAGATTGGAGAACATGACCGCTGCTTTTTTCTTTTTCTTCTCTGCAAGGCTGTGCAGGTACCATATTAGGGGCAGCACGAGGAGGAGCCAGAGGTATGCAGGATTTATGAAGTCCATCTATTTCCGCCTCCTGAAAAACCTCTGCAGGGGAACCTCGAAAGGCTCATCTGTGCGCACAGGTATCATGTCAATCTTGTACCGGTTTGCTGTTCTGCTGAGCGATGAGACCCGGTCCTTTGCCATTCTTTCATATTCCTTTCTGAATTCCGGGTCCGAGGTATCTATGAGCAGTTGTTCTCCTGTTTCCTCATCCTCAAGCTCTATCAGCCCGACGTCAGGCATCCGGGTTTCGCGCATGTCAATCAGGTCAACCATGATGATCTCATGCCGGTACTTCAGGATCCTGAGGGGCGTCGTGAAGTCCTCTGCGATGAAGTCTGAGATTATAAAGACGATGGATCGTTTTTTCAGGACCCTTGAGAGATATGCAAGGGCCTTTCTTATGTCAGTGGTCTTGCCCTTTGGCTGGTAGAAAACCATGTCCCGGATTAGCCTGAACAGGTGCTTTTTGCCCTTCCTTGCAGGCATGAATTTTTCGACCCTGTCTGTGAACAGGAGCATCCCGATATTATCATTGTTGCGGAAAGCGGCAAACATGACGCTTGCAGCGATCTGGACTGCAGTCTCGGATTTTGCCTTTTCATACCCGAAGTTGTTTGATGCGGATATGTCAAAAACGATGTAGATGGTCAGGTCCCTTTCCTCGATGAACTCCTTTACGTAGGGATGGTTCATCCGTGCGGTAACATTCCAGTCAATTGATCTTATGTCGTCGCCAGGGATATACTCCCTGCTCTCTGAGAACTCGATGCCCCGGCCCTTGAATACCGAGTGATAGGCGCCCTGCAGGAGCCCGTCAACAAGGTGCTTTGTCTTTATCTCAAGCTTCTTGACGCCCCTTATTATCTCCTTGGTGTCAGGCATCTTCAGGGAACTTTTATCTCGTCAATTACCTTGTCAATTATTATGTCGGTTGTGACCTCTTCAGCCTCTGCCTCGTAGCTCAGGATGATCCTGTGCCTTATGACGTCGTGGGCAACAGCCTTGATGTCTTCAGGAACGACATAGCCGCGGCCGTTTATAAGCGCGTGAGCCTTGCCTGCCATAATAAGCCAGATTGATGCCCTTGGCGATGCGCCGCATTCAATAAGGCCCCCGTAGCCCCTGTGGTGCCTTGTTGCATGGACTATGTCTGCAACATAATCCCTGATCTTCTCATCCACATAGATCTCCCGGCAGAATTTCTGCATATCCATAATGTCCTGGGGCGAGATGACGCTTTTGGCAGCAGGGCTCTGGTTTCCGGTCATCCTTGAGATGATCTCCTTTTCTTCATCCTTTTTCGGGTATCTGATGATAAGCTTGAACATGAAGCGGTCAACCTGCGCTTCAGGGAGGATATAGACGCCCTCATGCTCAAGAGGGTTCATTGTGGCCAGGACCAGGAAGGGCTTGTCCAGGGTGTAGGTGTTTTCGCCGATGGTAACCTGCCTTTCCTGCATCGCCTCAAGGAGTGCTGACTGGCATTTTGGGGGTGCCCGGTTTATCTCATCTGCAAGAATTATGTTTGCGAAGATCGGGCCTTTCTTTGTTGTGAATGTGTTGTTCTTCATATTGAAGATCTTTGTCCCGAGGATGTCAGCGGGAAGAAGGTCCGGGGTGAACTGTATGCGCTGGAATCTGGTTTTTATTGTGTCTGAGAGGGTTTTTACGATGAGCGTTTTGGCAAGGCCCGGGACGCCCTCAATCAGCACGTGGCCGTCAGCAATCAGGCTGATCATAACTCGCTGCAGGATCTCATCCTGGCCCACAATGACCTTTTTAATCTCAGCGATAACGCCGTGGACCTGTTCTGCGTGTTTTTTTGCCTGTTCAGTCAGTTTCTTTATCTCCTGATTCATCACTTAGACCACCCAAAGCCGGCGGGGAAAAACTCATATAAAAATCTTATGATGTTAAGGGCTTCATCCTGAAAACCGCATTTCCAGCGATTTCGCTGGGACTGAATGGTGATTTCAGCATTCAGTAGACAATTTCGGCAAGTTGCTCTTTTCCCTGTTTTCTTTGTGATTTCCCTGCCTAGCCGCAGAATCTCGTCAGT
>JBDRAZ010000029.1:0-16529 GCA_043823195.1 archaeon | reverse complement strand
ATCATATATGCCTGCACCAGGGTGCGGCGAATCAGGAGCAGGGGGGGGTGAACAGGACTAAAAAACGCAGTATGGGGCTAGTGTAATCAGCTGCAAAGCCGGCGTACTAATGATCCGGCTTTATATGTATCGGAGATACTGTCAAAACAGAAAGAGTTAAAAACAATCATTGCTTCTGCCATAACGGGGAAATGTCGCTATTCAAGGATATGCTGGGCTCTGGGGAATCTCTGTTCAAGAATTCTGTTGCGCTTGACTACGACTACATCCCAAAACTCATACCCTACCGCGAGAACGAGCAGTTCAGGGTGGCAAGCTGCATAAAGCCGCTCCTGCAGAGGAGGAACGGAAGAAACATCATTGTCTCAGGCAAGCCCGGTGTCGGAAAAACCGTTGCAATCCGCCATGTCCTTGAGGAACTAGAAGAGCAGACAGACGATATAATCCCTATCTACATAAACTGCTGGCAGAAGAACACAACCTACAAGATTGTTATTGCGCTCTGCGACCTTCTGGGCTACAAGTTTACCCAGAACAAAAAGACCGATGAACTGTTCAAGATTGTCAAAGGCATAATCAACAAGAAATCCCTTGCAATTGTCCTGGACGAGATTGACAAGCTTGAGGATTATGATTTCCTTTACATGGTCCTTGAGGAGATATACAGGAAAAGCATGATAGTAATAACCAATTACAGGGAATGGATCATAAACCTTGACGGCCGCATCAAATCACGCCTTATTCCCGAGACATTCGAGTTCAGGCCCTACAACCATGACGAGACTAGGGGGATTCTTGAAGAAAGAAAAAAATACGCATTTGTCGAAAACGTATGGGATGATGGCGCCTTCCTTGCTGTTGCAAAAAAGGCCCATGAACATGCAGATGTCCGGATAGGGCTGTTTCTCCTGAGGGAGTCAGGAAACGCAGCTGAGGATAACAGCTCAAAAAAGATCTCCATGAAACATGTTGAAACTGCAGTTTCAAAGCTCGACGCATTCTCCCTGAAAAAGACTGAAGACCTCGATTCTGAAAGCAAAGACATCCTGGATATGGTGAGGAAAAACCCTGACAAGCGCATTGGAGACCTCTACAAGCTCTTCCAGAAAAACGGCGGCAAGACCATCTATAAGACATTCCAGAGAAGGATTGCAAAGCTCGCTGACAACGGCTATATCTCTGCAACAAAGGTTACCGGCGGGATAAACGGCGAAAAGGGAACCACAACCCTTGTCAAGCCCCTCAAGGACGCCACACTTAGTGATTTCTGATCACTGGACACTGGACATCCTCTGTCGTGGCCTATTTAAACCCAACCCACCTACATACTTCTACAACCACATATGATTTTGGCAGGGAACCTTCACGCACCTCCCTCCCTGCCAAATATTTTCAAAAGGCGATACAGGTGATACAAATGACAGCAGACACAAGCCACGAGACAATAAGGAAGTTGTTTTACAAACAGGTACGTGACCTTACCTTAAGGTCATTTGACATGCAGTTCTCAGACAGGTGGATATGAGGTGAACAGGATGGATGAAAAAGAGGTTTCAGAATATGACTATGACGACGACTTTTACAGCGATGATGCAGTTGAGGAATCGCTGAGCTCTGATTCAATATCAGCAACAGAAGAGGGTTTCATGCTTGGCTACCTTGCGGCCTAGGGGGTGATGCACATGTTCGGGCACATATTCAAGAGAACATTCATGGACTGGAATGACTACAAAAAAAGGATTGACCTGCTTGACATATTCTGCTGGCAGCAGGCGGTCAGGAGAGAACACCTAAGAAACAGCTAAATATAAATAATCCCGCATCCTACAAGATCCTATGAGGGTATTCAGTCAGAAGGATTTTGAGGATAACCGGGATGAACTCATCTCCCGGATAACAGGGGGCGCTGTTTTCATCTATCCCACCGACACCATCTACGGCATAGGCTGCAGCGCGCTGAACTCGGCCTCAGTCAAAAGGGTCCGGCTGCTCAAGGAGCGGGATGAGAAGCCATTTTCAGTTATGGCCCCATCAGTCAGATGGATAGAGGATAATTGCGAAACCATCAATAATGGGTGGCTGGACAGGCTTCCCGGACCCTACACGCTGATTCTCAGATTAAAGAAAAAAGCGGTCTGCAGGGAGGCAAACAACGGAATGGGCACAATTGGCGTGCGGATTCCGGACCACTGGTTCAGCAGGGTTGCAGCTGACACCGGCCTGCCAATAATAACCACCTCGGTAAACATCTCAGGCAAAAAGCCGCGGGCATCACTTGAAGAGCTGAAACAGTTTGACGTGGACTTCATTGTCTACGAAGGAAAAAAGCCGGGCAGCCCCTCAACACTGGTTGACCTCACCAAAAAAGCGGTTTTCGTGCGCAAAAGATAAATACTACAAACTCATTCTGGCCTGTATGTCAAAGCTCAGGATCCTTGCATCAGGCGACATACACGGCGATACCGGCCTTGCCAAGAAGCTTGCAGAGAGGGCAGAAAAGGAGCATGTTGACCTGGTCATACTCTGCGGCGACCTCACCCAGTTTGAACAGAGCACAGACAACATCATTGGCCCATTCGTGAAAAAGAAAAAGAAGGTCCTAATCATCCCCGGAAACCACGAGAGTGTCGCAACAGCCGACTTCCTTGCTGAGGTCTATGGCGTGAAGAACATCCACGGCTACTCAGTAAAGTACAAGGATGTGGGCATTTTCGGCTGCGGCGGCGCTAACATAGGGATTGAGCAGCTTGATGAGAAGGAGATATACGGTCTCCTGAAAAAGGGCCACAATAAGATCAAGTACCTAAAAAAGAAAATCCTTGTCTCGCATGTCCATCCCTCAAACACAATGATGGAAAAATTCACATCATTCTTTCCCGGCAGCGACGGCGTTAAAAGGGCAATAGATGCATTCAAGCCGGACCTTGTCCTCTGCAGCCACGTCCATGAGGCAGAGGGCATAGAGGAGAAGATCGGCAAGACAAAGGTCATAAACGTCGGAAAGAAAGGGAAAGTTTTTGAGATTTAGTCAGCAGCAATCCTGTACAGTAACCGGCGGAATCTGGACTCGCGCTCAGGAAGGCCAGACGGAATCTCAACGGTGACCTCAGTAATGACAGACAGTTCCTTATCGACATCCATCCATCTTCGCTGCCACTTAAGATTTATTTTCCTGATTTTTCTTTCCTCTTCTGAGATCAGGATCTGTTGAGAGATCACCCTGCTGACCTCCTTCAGGATCACCTGCATCTGCCTTAACCGCTCAAGCATAGAATCCTTAATCTGCAGCAGCTCCTGGATATCCTCGTTATCGGTTACATGGGAAATCAGATTCACCATTTCCAGGACATACCTGCCTTCATCGCTCTCAGCCTGCTTATCTATATGAGTGAAATATCTAAGCTGGAGAATCTCTTTTTTCAGCCTGTCGACACGTGCTTTATCCCAATCATCGCCCATCTCCTGAAGCAGTGCCAGCTTCGTTTCGCAGCGCCTTACCAGGTTGGCATGCGCACCGCACCAACAAGATAGTCATAATCCTTCCAGAGATAGTGCTGCAGTTCAGCAAGAGAGCTCTGCATCGAGCGGTGCAGAGAATTAGCCCTGCTGAAGATGTCCTTGATCTCCCTGATATTCATGCTAATCTCCCTTAAATTTAATCACAATGTAGTTGATGGCAGAAAGGACCTCATCGATCTTAATCCAGTCCCGCCGCCATTTGAGGTAAATCTTCTCAATCCCATTCTCGCTCTCGGTCTGCAGCATCCTGCATCTCAGTTCAGCCGAGGGAGTCAGCTCATAGGTATGCAGGCCGTCATTGTATACGCGCTTAAACTCGGCCATATCGCCTGGCTTCACCCGTTTCCAGATGCTTATCCCCTCATCATCACCAACCAATTCAAACGCCTTCATCACGAAATTGCGAAAGCGCGCCCTTAATCTCCGTTTCCGTGTCAGATGACCGACTATGATCCCTGCCTCAGCCCAATCCTCCTTGTACCTTTTCGCTTCCTCCATGAATGGCGACAATCTGCAAAGCCCTGCAACCTCGCCCAGGTTCTGGCATCTCATAAGGGCCCGGGAAAGCATCCTTCGGTCAGCCCTTTTTATCTGGTTCATTGCATCGCATGCGCATTGGATGTCTGAAGGCAGTTTCGCTATCTGCTCCTGAGAGTATAGGCGTTTATAGTGTTCGATATAATGGTTTATAAGGCTGTCAGCCACACACCACCACATCCGCTCGCCTGAATCAACATCATAGCTGAACGACAGCATCTCATTGACCACAGGATCATCTGAGTAGCTATAAAGCGCAAAGCTCCCGTGGACATCCTCATGGACATCAAGTATCTTCTTCCAGGGACCATCATATGAGAGCAGCCTGACCCCCCCGACGCGGTTGAACGGATACGGGAACCTCCAGGAATGGAGGTTCACTCCGGCGACCCAGTCGTCAAGGTCAAGCTTGCTGAGAACGCCTGAAATCCTTTTGCCCCTCAGCTCACGCCATTTGTCCTTCGCTATAAGCACCGTTATTGGATATATCTTGAGCCCCAGCCTTCTGACATGCTCCCTGTATTCGGGGATAGCGCCCTGCCATATCGCACCCAGGAAGTCATCACCCACAATCTCTCTGTAGCCGGCCTTGCGAAAAACCCATGCAAACCTCTCCCGGTTGCGTTTCACGCTGAAATCCGAGATGACAGATATAACCTCTGAGATTGCATCATCAGCAGACAGCAGGTTCCCCACCCGCTTCCACCGCCGGTCATCAGGTGTGATCTCACCCTTAAACGACGTGTTCTGGAGGAACCTGGCGCGCATTTGCGCCTCAAATTTCAGCAGCTCACTCCTGTGGTTCGGATATGCATCCCTTGCGGTCTCCATGTCTGCAAGCGCGCTTTCCATGAAATCCGCGGGGATCCATTCAAGATTATTGATAATCAGCCTCGCCTTCAGCGTGTAGCTGTAGTAATCCCGCCTGATGCGCTTATAATCCTCGCACAGCCCCTGCAGGTGCCGGATCAGTTGTGGAAGCTCAGTGTCCTTTTCATAATAGCCGTTTATATCATTCTTGTGGAGAAAATAATAATGCTGGCCCTCATCATTATATCTCTGATCACAAGATAGCTTGTACCTTCCGCTCTCATAAGCCAGGTGCTGGATCGCGTAGTCAAGGCAGGACAGGTCCTTTGTTATCGATGCGTACTCTGAACATGCAATTGAGAACAGATAGAGGATATGCAGATAAAGTACCTTCACCTTGATATCCCTGAGGCTTGGCGCAACATACTTCGCAAACAATCTGAAAGCGCGTCCGGGATTCCTCTCCTGCTCAAGCAGCATCAGGGCCAGTTTCACCTGCCGCTGTCTCTGCTCTTCAGGACTTAGGAACCCAAAATCATCCCCAAGACCAGCAACCGTATTTATCATCACATCTTTCAGCATAAGAAGAATATAAGACTCATTTCTGCATGAGTCTACAGCTTTAATGCGCTGAGGGTCCCCGAGTATCCTTGCCTCGGTATAAATAAGCCTCTTCAATGCATCCCGGTTGCTGACCGCTCCGGTGTAATCGTTCCTGTATCTCCTGAAAAACGCGATCTGCTGGGATATGACGCGGTTAAGAGGTTCAAGAAGCCTCCTGAACTCCAAAAGGTAGGTGCGGGCTTTCTCATCAATCCCGATCCGTTTTCTGGAATGCTCGGTGCTCGTGGCCCTGTCAATTATCACGGCCATATGCAGGACATAGCTTTCCTCACCGGCCTCAGCTCCCTTGTCGAGGTCAGCCAGATGGACAAGCTTGGCGAGATGCCCCCTGAGCTGTTCGAAATGAGCATGGTCCCAGTCATCGCCCATCGCATACAGCAGCTCAAGCTTGGCCTGGCAATCCCTCAGAAGGATATTGTAGGCATTGACAAGGTGAAGATAGTCGTCCTTAAGGACCCTGTAGAACTGAATAAGTGCACCGTCTTCTTTCCCCTGGGCCAGGATACTTCTTATCTCTTCAGCATCCATGCCTCGATTCCGGACAAAGGACTATTTAATTCTTTTGCTCAGCCGTTGCCGAACTGCGGACGCCTGCGCTGAGGTTCCCTGCGCTGGCCGAAAGTTTCACCAGGCCCCCTTGATGACCGTCCGGGGCCGCCGGTTCGTCTGGGACCGCCTGAGCCACGCGAACCGCCGAAACGCCTCGGGCCGCCTCGCGACTCGCCGAATCCCCTGGGGCTGCCGGACCTGGGTCCATCTGAACCCCGTGAACTGCCGTATCTCCTGGGACCGCCTGACCCTCTGGGGCCCTCGGATCTGCCGGAACCGCCTGTGCCACGCGCACCGCTGAACCGTCTCGGACCCCCCGGCCTCCTGTCTCCACGCGAGAAGCCGCCTCTGTCAGCAACCTCAATCTTCTCAATATACGGCCTCTCCATCTTCTGAATTTTGAATTCGTGATAATCCTCAACAATCCGTGAAAAATTATCGTAGTCGTAATCGCACAGCAGGTTGACAGCTATGCCCTCATCGCCTGCACGCGCAGTCCTTCCGATTCTGTGAACATAGTCTTTCGAGTCCTTCGGGATGTCATAGTTATATATATGAGAAACATTCTCGATGTGAAGCCCCCTGGCTGCAACATCAGTGCACACGAGAACGCCAACCTTTGCATCATTGAACATCTCCATGGTCTTTGTCCTCTTGTTCTGCGACAAGCCCCCATGGATTGGTATTGCGCTTATGCCGTTCGCCTTTAGCGCCCGCCCTATAAAATCGGTATTCCTCCTTGTGTTGCAGAACACCATGGCGAGCCTCGCTTTCTCATGCTTCAGCAGGTGTACCAGAAGAGATATTTTCATGTTCTTCTCAACATCATAGTATACCTGCTTAAGCTTGCTCGGGTCTACCTGCGGCTCAGCAGTCACCCTGATTGGATCGCTCATATACTGGTCAGTCAAATCCCTGATCTGGTCTGATATGGTTGCAGAGAAAAACAGCGTCTGCCTGTCTCTCGGGCAGGTCTGTACAATCTGCTCAACATCCTCGATGAATCCCATCTCAAGCATGCGGTCAGCCTCATCCAGGACAAGGACCTTCACCCCTGAGGTGTCAACGGTCTCACGCCCCAGGTGGTCAAGCATCCTTCCCGGTGTTGCAACAACAACATCTGCATGGGTCAGGGCATATATCTGGTCATTGATTGAGACCCCGCCGTAAACGCTGATTATCTTCAGCGAATTCTGGGAAATCTGTTTAAGCGCCTCTGTCACCTGCAGGCACAACTCCCTCGTGGGTGTAAGCACGAGAGCCTGTATGCCCTTATTCGGGACAACCCTCTCGACAATTGCGCAGCCAAACGCCAGGGTCTTTCCTGAGCCGGTTGCTGACTGCCCGATAACATCCTTGCCCTCAAGGATATGCGGGATAGAGATCTCTTGTATCTTTGTTGGTGTCTCCAGCCCCATCCTTTTGATGGCCAGGAGTATATTCTTACTTAACTTAAATTCATTGAATTCCATTTTAACCTCAGCACTTATCTAGAAAAAGCGAAATGTCGGTGACAAGTGCTCTCTCAGTTACGATTGTGCTCTTTAAACTAAAGAATTTGACACCACTATATAAAGCTTTGTTTTTTTTCACCAAGTGGTGACTAACCCGCATCCAAAACAGGAGAACAAAAACAGCCTTTGAAGCAAGGCCTAGAACCAACTAAGGAATTTTTCCATCCTTGTTAAAGATACAACCTCCGTAGGTTTAGGAAATTCAATACGAATCTTGTTTATTACCGATAACACCCTATCATAATCAATCCATTTTCGTCTCCATGCAAGCTGCAGGTAACGGAGTTTTTGTTCATCTTCAGAAAGGAGAACCTTGTTGCTGATCTTTTCAGTGGCTTTCATCTTGATTTCACGCTGATCCGGATCATAATCATATTCGAAGTCGGCGAGATCTCTGGGTTTCAACCGTCTCACAGCTCCGTTTCCACGCTTAGACCCAGATAATTGCATCACATGCTTTACAAAGCTGAGAAACCGCCTTTGTGCCCGATAATGCTTAATTCCTCCAGAACCGGCCTTGCGAAGAACATCCTGGGCTTTCTTCCAGGCGGGCTCGACCCAATCGGCCGTCTCTAAAAAACTCAATCCGGTACTGTATTTCTCTCCACGCAGACCTGGCAATCTCAACATCATCAGGTGACTGCTTGCTCCGTCGCGCTTCATCCAAAGCCCTTTTTGCACTCTCAATCTCAACTGAAAACGGTTTCTCGCCAAGCCTCGCAACACTATCAAGATTCCTGCATCTCATGAGCGCCCTGGTAAGCTTTTTTCTGTCTGCCGTCTTAATCAGGTCCATGGCATGGCACGCAGCTTTAATCTTTGATGACAGCTCATTTTTCTCAGCATCGGGGCGATCTTTATAGTGCTTTTCCATGTACCTCGTATTCAGCGTAAGGTACACGCTTTGCCAGGTTCGTTCACTCAAGTCTACATTGAAGCTATATGAGGTGATCTCGTTGGCCATAATCTCCTCTGAAAATCCATGAAGATCTGTACTTGCATGAATGTCCTCGTGCGGATCAATCTTTTTCCAGTCACCCTTATAGCTAAGAAGGCGTATCCCGCCGACCCGGTTGAACGGATACGGAAATGCTTTTGTGGGTATATTGCAACCACCCCCCCAGTCCGGCAGATTAAGCTTGCTGTACATCCCGCCTGCTCCTTTGCCCTTCAAGATCACCCATTTTTCAGACTCGACCAGTATTGTAAGGGGATAGGTTTTTACACCTGCAGTCCTCAGATAGGCAAGATAACCAGGTACGTCGCCCTGCCAGCGAGCACCTTCAAAGTCCGCGGCCACAATAGATTCATTGCCCCCCTTATGAAAGGCAGTTGCCAGGGTTCTGCGATAGCGCAGCTGATCAAGACCGGAGACAATCTCTATCGCGTCTGACATAGCCTGATCTGCGGACAGCAGGTTGCCAACCATCCGCCATCTTTTGTCATATGGACCCGTTTCCCCTTTATAGCCCAGGTTCTGCATATACACTGCCCTCATACGCGCCTCTAGCTTGACCAGGGCTCTCCTATACTGTGGGTACCGCTCTCTGGCTTCAATAATTCCCCGCCACGCACTCTCAAATATTTCTGGAGAAATCCAGATAAGATGATCGATAACGATGGCGGCTTTCCGAGTGTAGCTTTCATAAGCTGGCCTTATTGACGCATAATCATCACAGAACCTAAAAAGAAGCTCGGTGAGCTTGGGCAGTTCGCTTTCCTGTGCATAAAACATATCCAGGTCCTTATGATACTTAACCTGATACATTGAATGATACTTGGAGAACTGATTGGCAGATGCCCTGGTCAGCCTTTTAATCAGGGAGACCATTTGAGTGATGGCAAATTCCAGGCATGTCACATCTCTGGTCTTGAGTGCATACTCATCACAGGCTATTGCAAAAACTCGAATTTTATAGCCCGCCTGTACTTCGCCCCGATTATACAGGCTACCCTCAAGATATCTCGCAAAATCCCGGAAGGCTATAGCCGGTCGTTCCCTGCTCAGAAACACCATAGCAGCCTTTATTGCATCCTTTTCACCCTGATCCCCGCTAACATCATTAAAGGCTTCTAACTCATGACCTAAGGTCTCGAGACCCTTAACTAGTTGCCTGAGCAGCTGTGCCTCACTGAAAAACCGAAGTCTAGCGTTATCGATTAATGTTTTATAACCCTCGCCCAATCCAGTATCCTGCGGCGATCCGAGTAGAGTAGCTTCCTTAACAACAAGCTCTGTCAACTCATCCCGATTCTTAGTTACCAATACATAATCCCTGTTTCTTTCGAAGAATGCCAGCTGCCTGGCTATCAGATTGCTGATCCTCCCCATCAAAGTCCGCATCTGGGTTAACTTATCAAGTGAGCACTGTTCAGCTTCAATAATTTCGTGTATACCGGTGTTACCTAAATAATGTTCAATTATGTGCACCATATACAG
This sequence comes from archaeon, assembly GCA_043823195.1. GTDB lineage: Archaea > Nanobdellota > Nanobdellia > Woesearchaeales > JBDRAZ01 > JBDRAZ01. Next base: position 6,536 of record JBDRAZ010000029.1, on the reverse strand, counting down.
AACATGTCGATCCTCTTCAGTCTGAGCAGTTTTATCCTCCTTGGCAAACCGCTTCAATCTCTCAGTATAACTTCTTAGCCGATCAATTTTCGCCCGGTCCCAGTCCCGTCCCATTTCCGAGATAAGTTCCAGTTTCTCGCGACAACGTCCTACCAGGTAGGTATATGCAGAAACAAGATATTTATATTCATCCCATAGATGCTGGTGCAGTTCGAGAGGAGAAGAGGGCATGGACTCATGCACAGAATCAGCATGATGAAAGATGGCCCTAAATCGTTTAATATCCATTCTCCCATTTTTAGAGAAGATACTATTTATTATTTTGGATTCTAACCCTTGCAAACTGCCATAGGGCTGACCCGCACAACCTTCAGCGAAATCCCTGCACCATGGACAGAATCAACAACCTCAGAGCTTGGCTTGTAGGCAAGCGGCGCCTCCTCGGCAAGCGATTTCCAGTTCGGCGACTTGGTGACGATGCCCTGCTTCTGGAACAGCTCATGGCTGATCTTCTCGCCCTTGAACCGCCTGAGAGCCTCATGCCGCGACATGGCCCTGCCTGAGCCGTGCGCAGAGCTTCCGAAGGTCTTTTCAAGGGCCGCCTCCGTGCCCTTAAGGATATACGATGCAGTGCCCATTGAGCCGGCCAGCAATACCGGCTGGTCCGGAAACGACCGCGTGCTCCCCTTCCTGTGCACATAAACCTCTCGCTTCTCGCCATCAATTTTATAGCTCTCCTGTTTGACAACATTGTGCGCAAGCGCCCAGATAGTGTTCATGCCAAGCCCTTCCCAATCCTTCTTGAAAACCTTCTCAAAGGTCTCACGTATCCAATGCGTCATCACAAGCCTGTTTGTGAAGCTGTAATTTACAGCGCATTTCATGGCAGAAAAATAATCCCTGCCCTCGGGAGAATTGGCCGGTGCGCACGCAAGCTGCCTGTCAGGAAGCTTGATGCCATATTTCTGGACAGCCTTCTCCTGGATCTTCAGATAGTCGCTTGCAACCTGGTGTCCGAGCCCGCGGCTCCCGCAATGCACCATGATCAGCGCCTGGTCCTTTTCTATGCCCCACTCCTTTGCCTTGTCTGCATCATAAATCTCATCAACCCTCTGCACCTCAAGGAAATGGTTGCCGGCACCCAATGTGCCGAGCTGCGGCCGTCCGCGTTTCTTGGCAAGCTCAGAGACTTTGGCAGGGTCACCGCCCTCCATGCATCCCCTTTCCTCAATCCGCTCCAGGTCCTCTTTAACACCATACCCGTTCTCAACAGCCCAGCTGCAGCCGTTTGTCAGCACCTGGTCCAGGTCATCAACCCTCAGTTTGCTCTTTGAGCCGACCCCGCATGGAATCGTGTTAAATAACGCAGCAACAAGCTCCTTGATCCTGACCCTGACCTCATCAGCTGTAAGGTTGGTTGCGATTGAGTTTATCCCGCAGTTGATGTCAAACCCGCAGAGTCCGCTTGATATGACCCCTGTCTCAGCATCAAAGGCAGAAACCGCACCCATCGGAAGGCCATAGCCCCAATGCATGTCAGGAAGCCCCACTACCGGCTCAACTATTCCGGGAAGGCAGGCAACATTTGTCAGCTGCTCAACAGCGCTGTCCTCAACAGAATCAATAATATGCTTATTTGCAATAATCTTCGCCGCAACATTCATGCCCTCCCTTGAATCCCGTGGAAGAAGCCATTCATAATCATTTATTTTCTGCAGTTTTTCTTTCATTCTATAAAGAGAAATTGCTGGCTTTAAATAGCTTGTCATATGTCAAGGCTTACTGTTGCACACAAGCCCTTTTTTGTCTGTTCAAGCCTGAACTTATAATAAGTAACTGCCTTGACAACCGTCCCGCCAAGCTCGCGCACAACCGGCGAGCCGAAACACTCTGCAACCATGCGGGTATCGCTTATCTCTCTGATATCAAAACGCGAGAAGAACAGGCCCTCGGTATCAACAAGCGCAATGATTGCCTGCAGCCAGTTTATCAGAAGGTCATCCGGGCTTTCACCCTCAAGGGTCACCTCTCTTACCGTCTTTTCACCCACCTCATCAACCTTGCAGATAACATCCATCAGGGCCATGGCTGCATTCTCAAACAGCTCCTTGGCATCCTTGCCGTATGCCTCAAACATGACATCAGAGGTCAGGTCATCAATGAACCTGTATTTCATGCTCCAGAGAAAAAGACCGGATTATATAAATATTGGCCAAACCGTAAATATCAGCCAAAGGGGCAGCTCAGCTCAGAATCGCCCTCTTCCAGGCAGACAATCCTGGCATTCCTGACCTCATAGTATCCGATGTCCTGGTTATCAATCTTCTCCTTGCAGCAGACGTTGCCTGCCATGTTCCTTACAAGGGCGTCATAATCCATATCCCTGGCATCCAGCTCATCCCTCAGCACCTCAGCCTCAGCCTCCAGTTCACTGATCTCTTCCAGATGGCTGTTTATCATCTCAAGGCGTTTCTCTGCGCATTCCATCCTTAAGGATGCAAGCGAGTAGTTGAGAAGCCGGCTCTGTGTATACTCGGCCTTGAGCTCGTGAAGGCAACCGTCGAGCTGGCCCCTGGCCTCGGCGCTGAAATGGTAGCATGCAGAAAGGTTAACATCCCTCCTGATCACCTGTGACCTAAGGCTTTCAAGGTTTCTGGAAACATCCTCGACCGTGACATTGGATTTCTTAAGGTCACTGTAGACCGAATAGCCGGTCACTGCTGGCTTGGCCACAAATACCGCAAGTACCAATCCGAGAAAAATAATTGCTCCGACAACCCTTCTGTGCAGCATGATCAGTATTTCACAATCTCGATCCTGGGCTCATCAGGCTCTGCAGCTCCGGAAGCCTGACCAGCATCATCTTCTGGCTCCAGGGCATAGCCGGACGTCTCGCCCGGATTTGGTGTTTCCGGCGCTGATGCAGCGCCATCACCAAACAGGTTGAAGATGCCGGCTGGCTGATCAGCAGGCGCCGGTTGCTCAGCTGCCGGACTGAATGGCTGTGGCGGCTGCAGATTGGATTTGTGCACAAGTGCTGACAGAAGCTCAACAACCCTCTCTATCTCTTCCGCGCTGTCCTCTTTGGTATCAACAGAAATCTTCATTGCCCTGATTCAGCAGCCAGGGATATTTATATCTTTTGATTATGGGCCCACCCGGAATTGAACCGGGGACCTTCACCGTGTGAGGGTGATGTCATAACCACTAGACCATAGGCCCTAAAGCAGCTCCAGCTCAACTGGAAACTGATCATAGGTCGGATACTCCCAGACCAGCGCAGGGATCAGGTCCCGGCCCTTAAGCTCGGAAGCCAGTGTCTCCGCGACCTTGACATTGGTCAAGAGCCTGGGCTGGACATCAACCTCGATCAGGCCCGGAGGAATATCATACTCTTTAATAAACTTATTTCTCAGCTTTCTGAGCTTTGGGAAGATTCCGTCGGGTACCACTTTCGAATCAGGCGGCGCATCCCTGGTATAGATCGCTCCCCTGAAAAGCAGCCCTTCTTCTGTAACGTGATCATACTCCTTTTTTACGCTTTTGGCCCTGTTTTTGATCCGGTTTGCAAGCTGCACCTTATCCTTAAGCCTGGAGGTGCAATAATGTATGCTGCGGAAACCGGCTAGTCTCAGCAGTTCAAGCGCAAGCGGTTCAGAGCCAAAAACGCCATGAGAAAGCCGGTCCTTCGGCCTGAACCGTTTCTGCATGAACTCCTGTGCATTGGTGTCAGATATCTCGAGCTCATTCAGGTTAAGGAAATCAATTTTCCCGCGCAAAAAATTCATCATCTTCTGCGTCTGCCTCTTTTTTCCCGGGATGGCGGGGATCTCCACGCCGAGGTCCCACTTATGCGCCCTTGCCAGCCCTATCCTGCCCCAGAGCCTATCATCCTCAATATCGGGGTGAAACCTGATTTCATCAAGCCCTGCCCCGGCAAGCTTCTGCAAAGCCCCCTTATTGACAAGGTCAAGGGGCGTATACAGATGGATATGAAACCCCTTGCCAAATCTGCGCTTCAGCATTTTGATGTAGCGGACCGTCCGGTCCAGGCAGACAAGCGGGTCGCCCCCGGTGATCCCCGCGCCCAGCGCACCGATCAGCCTGGCCTCGGTGATGATATCGCTGTCACGCTTAACCGGCCACTCATCTGCAAAAACAACATCCCTCTGCCACTTGTTTTCTGAGATTGGGCAGTAGAAGCAATGCCTCGGGCACATCCCCGTAACAAACAGCACAAGCTTCCTTCCCTTGACACAATGCCTGCATCCCATGGGAAGCCTGCCGACCTGGTAGGAGTAGTACGGATTCATATTAACAGAAAATCCTCTGGTAATTCATGTATATAATCTTTGACACCTCATCGGGGACAAGCCCCTTGACCTCTGCAATCATTTCAACCGCGCGGGCAACAAATGCGGGCTCGTTCCGCCTATCCTTAAACGGGCTCAGGTAAGGTGCATCTGTCTCGGTGAGTATCTGATTCATCGGAACAATCCGCACAAGCTTCTGGAAATGCTCAGAAAAAACAATGTTTGTCGGCACCGAAAAGATCCATCCCCTGTCCCGCACCTGCTCAACGAGCTGGAAATTCCCGGAAAAGCAGTGCATGATCACCTTGAGTCCGGCCTTTTCAAGCAAGCCGATTGCATCCTCTTCAGCCTTTCTTGAATGCACAATTATGGGCCTGTCAAGCTCCCTGGCAAGCGCAATCATCTGCTGAAAAACCTTTCTTTGCCTTTCCCTCTTGCCCTCATCAGTCACCCAGAAATAATCCAGACCGACCTCGCCTATGGCAATGACGTCCGCTTTTTTGATCCTGCCTATCTCAGCCTTGACCGCTGATTCCGAAAGCTCGCAGGCATCAACAGGGTAAATGCCCAGCGCCGCCCTGACAACATCATACCCGGATGCAATTTCCAATGCCTGCCTGTTCTTTTCAGGATTTGCTCCGTTCGTAATTATTAGCGCTACACCGGCCTGTCTGGCCCGCTGCACAACCTCATCCAGATCACTGAACATGCTGTGGTCAAGATGGCAATGGGAATCAACAAGGAGCCTCATTTCAGTCTCTCTTTTAGTGCAGAAACAATGATTGGCAGGGCAATTGTGACATCGCAGATTACATCAACAAAATTTGCATCCTTATTCATCTTTCCCCACGAGATGCCCTCGCGAAGCTCTGCACCGCTGCTTCCGCCGGGTTCCGGCCGGTCCATTGTGATCTGGACTCCGTATGATGCAGCCCTTGGGGAGAGCTGCATGGCCTGCTGTATATAGTTCTTGGGAACCCCGCCGCCCAGGTAAATCACCCCTGCCTTTTTTGATGTCCAGGCAGTGTCAAGCATGCTTTTCAGGTCATCAAACGCCCCGACCCTGATCCTTTTTCCCTGTGCAAGATGCCCCCAGATCATCAGCCCGATCCCGGAATCAGCAATGGCAGGGCAGTACAGAGGAATTTTCCGGTCATGGCAGGTCCGCAGAATTGAATCCTTCGCCTTGACGAGCGATCCCAGCCTGAAAAGGAACTCGCGGATGTCTTCAGCATCCTTGAGCGCATCAAAATGCTTTTTGAAGAACTCCTCCAGCCCCTCATAAACCCTGTCGGGCATGTATACATCATATATCCGGTCATACCTCTTCTTATTCAGCACGGCATCATCGGCCTGCGCACAGCCCCGATAGTGGCTGTAGCCCAGTGCCTCAACCAGGTCATGGGTAAGGGTTGCCCCGGTTGTAACCACAACATCCGCGTGGCCCAGCAGGTCAATGATGACATTTTTCATTCCGCCCGGAACAAGCGCACCCGCAATCCCAAGGAACACTGTGCAGTCCCTATCCTCAATCATCTGCTGCATAACATCTGTTGCTCTCGCAATTCTCCCTGCACCCATTACCCGGCTCTGCCCCATTTTTTCAACCAGTTGGTTTACTGTCATGCCCTTCTCCAGCCTGATCTGCCTAACCTTCATTCTATTGTTCTCCGCATTATATTCTCAACAACCCGCCCGGCACCAAACCGCCCTTTAATGAATTGGACAATTTTGGCCGCATCAAACTCCCTGCAGGAAAACAGGTCAAACGAAAAATACCCCCTTGCAGGAAAAGTATGTATGCTGATATGGCTCTCAGCAATCAGGATTACACCTGAAATGCCTGAATCAATGTCCTTGCCTGCCTTGTAATTGACAACCATGGGCTCAGAAATCTTTGTCATCCCGACATCATCCGGCATCCGGGTCAAAACATCTGTGACCAGCCCTACATCTGACAGTTTTTCTTTGTCCGCCCCATAGGCATCCAGCGTAAGGTGCATGGCAATCATTTATAAAGGTAATCTGCTGATGCTATATAAAGCTATCCCCCACAAAAGGGTTTTGCCGCCTATTTTGGTTTTGTGCTATCACGTTTTAACTAGACACACATAGCTATCTTCGGTGATAGCTATGTACAAACTTACTTTTAAGAAACGTGTTTGGATTGTTAAGCAATATTTGAAAGGAACTTCTGTGTCAAGTATCACTCTAGCTCAGAAG
>JBDRAZ010000028.1:0-23848 GCA_043823195.1 archaeon | reverse complement strand
ATCAGCTGCAAAGCCGGCATACTAATGATGCGGCTTTATATGTATCGGAGATACTGTAAATGCCGAAATTCTTAAATAGGGGATCCAGACCCGTCTTGGTATGGCAGGATTATCGCTGACAGAACCGGCGGCTGGAGCGCCCGCCGGGATAAGTCGGCCAGTTGGGGCTGGCTGGCTCCGGAATCATCGGTGGTTCATGGAATGGCACGCCGCCCGCCAGATTCAATGTGCAGGGGGCTCTGAAGCATTGTCTGCTCTGCTGAGACTCCCCGTTTAGGATGGATTCTGATCATCGATGGAATATTTATTCTGTTTTCCCCGTAATATTCGGCATTTTTTGCATAATTTACCTTAGATTAATGGATAACTATTTAAATAGCCTGATGCAGAAAAGCATGAAGAATTCAGAATAACATGGAGATTATACACGCTAAGGCTGGTGATGACGTTAAACTGCAGGGCTGGGTCCATAACTATCGCGATCTGGGCGGCCTGAAATTTCTTCAGTTGCGGGATTCCAGCGGCATTATACAGCTGACGGTGGTCAAGGGCAAGGCACCCGATGAGGTTATCGATTCACTTCAGGGCCTGACCAAAGAATCTGTGATTGCAGTTGAAGGTGCTGTGCAGGAATGCCCGAAATCCGATTCAGGGCTGGAGTTGCTTCCGCGCAGCATAACTGTTATAGTCAGGGCAAACCCCGAATTGCCTATCTCGCCGGCTGAGCGGTCAGGAAATGTCAAGCAGACCGTGAGGCTGGACTGGAGAAGCCTTGATCTCAGGCGGCCGGCACAGCAGGCAGTCTTCAGGATACAGTCAGCAATGCTCAACGGGATGAGGCAGTACCTTCTGGACAATGGTTTTATTCAGGTGTTTACGCCTTGCATCATGGGTGTTGCATCTGAATCCGGTTCTGAGGTCTTTCCTATCATATATTTCAACAGAGAGGCCTTTTTAAGGCAGGACCCGCAGCTGCACAGGCAGCTGACCATCGCAAGCGGATTTCCCAGGGTTTTTGACATCGGTCCCGCCTGGAGGGCCGAGCAGTCCCACACGACAAAACACCTTTGTGAGCACAGGGTTTGCGCTGTTGAACTTGCATTCATAAAGGATGAGCAGGATACCATGAGGGTGCAGGAAGGGATGATGGTGGCAGCACTGTCCATGGTTAAGGAAAACTGCAAAGCCGAGCTTAAGGTCCTGGGTGTTGAGATAATTGTCCCCAAAACGCCTTTTCCGGAACTGCGGTTCCCCGAGCTGTACAGCATACTGGCTGAGAAGGGGAAAACACTGGCCGAAGGCGAGGACATCGACTCTGAGGCTGAAAAAATTCTCTGGGAGCATGTCAAGGAAAAGTATGGCAGTGAGTTCTATTTCATAAACCGGTTTCCGTCCAAGATTAAGCCGTTTTATGTCATGAAGGTCGATGAGGACCCTATATGGGCCAGGTCTGTTGACATGTATTTCAAGGGACTTGAGCTTTCATCCGGGGGGCAGAGGGAGCACCGGTACGAAAAGATAGTTGAGGCTGTTAAGGAGAAGGGGATGAAGGAGTCCGATATCTCATGGTTCAGCAGGCCATTTCAGTTCGGCGTTCCTCCGCACGGCGGTTTTGCTATTGGGATAGAAAGGCTTACCCAGAGTATGCTGAACATCGAGAATGTGCGCGACTGTGTGCTGTTTCCCAGGGATCCTGAGAGGCTGATTCCATGAAGGTTCCAATAAAGAGTATCTCGGAACTGGCCAAGCTCAATCTCAGCGAGCCGGAATTGAAGAGATTTAGCAAGGATTTCGATGAAATTCTTACGGCATTCAGGGTGCTTGACAGGATTAATGTGGACGGGGTCAGGCCGTCTTTTCGCCCTGTTGAGCAGCGTAATCCCCTGCGAGAGGACAAGGTGGAAAAATCCCTTCGGCAGGAAGAGGCACTTTTGTTCACAGATCATAAGGAGAACGGATTCTTTATTGGTCCGAAGACTGTAGAATGAGCGGGCTGAAAAAACACGTATTGAGGGTAAACTCAGGGCAGATTGATGCGGCTTCGTATGTCAATGATGCGGTTAAAAGGTGCGAAGAGATTAACAAGGAGTATGGCTATTTCAATACGATATGCACAGATGCGGGGTTTTCAAAAAAAGGCAAGCTTGCCGGGGTTCTTGTCAGCGTAAAGGACAATATCTGCGTCAAGGGTGTTGAATCCACTGCGGGATCCAGGATGCTTAAGGGCTACAGGCCGCTTTTTGATGCAACCGCAGTAGGGCGGCTGAAAAGTGAGGGCGCTGTCATCCTTGGCAAGACATCATGCGATGCCTTTGGCTTTGGAAGCTTCAACACGAACGTGGGTATTGGATTTGATGTCCCAAAAAATCCGTTTGACAAGAAAAGGGCAACCGGGGGGTCAAGCGGGGGGGGCGCCGGGATAACTGCAAAGGCTGATTTTGTCCACGTTGCAATAGTGGAGTCTACCGGCGGGTCCATTGAGAACCCGGCCTCGTTCTGCGGTGTTGTCGGGTTCTGTCCCACTTACGGGCGTGTCAGCAGGAACGGCCTGATATCGTATGCAAACTCCCTTGACAAGATAGGGATCATGACAAAATCTGTTGCAGATATTGCCCCGGTCCTGGAGGTCATCTCGGGATTTGATCCGAGGGATGCAACGAGCCTGCAGGGTGAAATTGATCTTGACTACCGGGGGGACCTGAGGGTAGGGATCGTTGGGCAAAGCGCGAGTGTGGATCCTTTGGTCAGCAGATGTGTGCAAAGGGCGGCTGCCAGGTTTGGGGCCGATGAGGTTTCCATGCCCCTGGCCGATAAATTCGGGATTGCTGCTTATTATATCATCTCAACCTGCGAGGCATCGACAAACCTTGCGTGCCTGTCCGGGCTCCGGTACGGCCAGGATGGGGAGATGAAGGGCAGGTCGTTTTCAGATTATTTCTCGGATGTGAGGAGCAGGAATTTCAATGAGGAGAGCAAACGCAGGATAATGCTCGGGACATTTGCACGGATGGCCGGCCACAGGGATGCATACTATATCAAGGCTTCAAAGATCCGGACCCTCATAATAGAGGAATACAGGAAGCTGTTTGAAACATATGATATCCTTATATCCCCGACCATGCCGGACGTGGCACCGAGGTTTTCTGATATTGAGAAAATGACTCCGCTGGAAAACTACATGATGGATGTTTTTACTGTGGGCCCCAACCTGGCGGGGATTCCTCATGCGAGCATACCCGTCGGGATGAAAAAGGGAATGCCGGTCGGGATGATGGCAATGGCCAACCATAATGAGGAGGGCAAGCTGCTTAAGTTCCTGAGCAGTGTTGAAAATGAAGTTTGCATCTGATGTGGTAATCGGACTCGAGGTCCATTTTGAACTGAACACCCTGTCAAAATTATTCTGCGGGTGTGCAACATCAGGGTCAGATGAGCCGAATACACGGACCTGTCCGGTATGCCTGGGGCACCCCGGGTCAAGGCCGGTCCTGAACAAGAAGGCCCTTGATTATGCGATAAAGCTGTGCATTGCACTTGAGTGCGGCCTTCAGCAGGAATTGGTGTTTTCCAGGAAAAGCTATTTCTATCCTGACATGTCCAAGAATTTCCAGATAACGCAATTTGATCAGCCGCTGGGAAAGGACGGGAAACTCAGCCTTAAGTCTGGCAAGGTAATCAATATCGAGAGGATACACATGGAGGAGGATCCTGCTGCCCTTGTTTATCCAAAGAGCGTTACTGATTCAGATTATGTTTTTGTGGATTATAACCGTGCGGGGAACCCCCTGGTTGAGATAGTTACAAAGCCGGAGTTCACAACGCCTGCAGAGGCACGTGATTTTCTTAACAAGCTTATCACGATACTTAGCTATCTCAAGATATTCGACCCCAACAGCTGCCTCATCAAGGCTGATGCAAACGTCTCGGTTCGGGAGAGCGGCTATACCCGCGTTGAGATCAAGAACATAACCGGCTTTCGCGAACTGGAACGGGCGCTTTCATATGAGATAACCAGGCAGAGAGCGCTCCTCAGGCGGGGGCTCAGGGTTGCGAGGGAAACCCGCGGGTGGATCGAGGTCGGCAAGACAACGACGCCGCTGAGAAAGAAGGAGACTGAGGATGACTATGGATATATCGTAGAGCCGGACCTGCCGATTGTGGATATCACAGAACAGCTCGTGGATATCCTGAAGAGCGAGATTCCAGAGCTCGCCCACCAGAAGGCGGAGAGGTATGTCAGGCAGTACGGACTTGACAAGGTTGACGCTGAGGTTGTTGCAACCGAGCTGGAGCTTGCAGAGCTGTTTGAGCGGATAGCCGGCGAGATTGATCCCAGGCTTGCTGCCAGATGGATGAGGCGGGAGCTTCTGCGTGTCCTGAACTATAACAAGAAGTCAATAAGGGACATCAGGATGAGCGAAAATCACCTGATTGAGCTCCTGGGCCTTGTGGAATCCAGGACCATCACTGACACAACTGCACAGAAGCTTATGGAAAAGCTGATTGAGTGCGAATTCTCCCCAAAGGAATTTGTGGAAAGGAACGGCCTTGGGCAGCTTAATGACCAGGACCGCATAAGGGATATTATTGTTGGAGTTCTCCGGGATAATCATAAGGCCATTGAGGATTACAGGCACGGAGAGGAAAAGGCTTTCAATTATCTGGTTGGCCAGGTTATGAGGGCAACCCAGGGAAAGGCCGAGCCGCAGGTAACCCACGAAATTCTTAAGAAAGAGCTGGCATCAGGCTAGCTTGATGTCCCGGTCTCTTAATAGTTCACTGGAGATCTCCCTGAATGTGCTTCCTATGTGAAAGGCGAGCTCCTTCTGCTTTCGCCAGTGGCCATAGAGCCCGGATAGGTAGTAGAGGTGCTTGTTGTTCATCTCAAGGAGGCCCTCAAGAGAGCTTGGGTAGCTTTTCAGGGTTGCTGAAAATGCCTTGTAGGCGTCCCTTGTCTCGTTAAGCTTCAGCTCAAAGGCCCGGATCTCTGCGATAAGTGCGTGAAGATTTCCGCGCCTGTTCTGGTTCAGGAACTTGTCAAATATCCTGCTTGCCTCTTTTGCATCCTTGGTGATTTTCAGGGTCTTTAGCCTGGGCAGGTAATAGGCAAGAAGCTCAAGGTTGTCATTTATCCTGGTCTTTTCTGCAATCTGCGAGTGGAGAAGGCTCAGTTTTACAAGCGCATCATCAACCCGTTTCCTGTCTGCCCTGTCTTTAAGGTGCTCTTCAGAAAGGCTGACATAACGTCTCAGGCACTCGCGCTCGAATCTGCTGAGAAGCTCCTCCATCCCGAGGAGATCCTCAACCTCGGCACGCATCTGCTTGATGGTTTTCCTTTTCCTGGATATTCTGGAGTTCTTCACAAGCCGATACTTACTGGGTTTGTAGCCTTGGACAATATCGATTACTCTAATCACCTGTTTTTAGAGGATTATGTTGTTTGCTTATTTAATAATCTTTCTATGACAAAAGTATGATGAGGGAGACTGCCAGGCAGTAGTAGCCGAAAACATGGAACTTCCGTCTTGAAATAATCCTGAGGAGGATGCGCAGAGAGAGATAGCCGACGATGGTTGCAATTGCTGTTCCTGCAAGGACCGGACCGTAGAGGACCGGCTCAAGGGTGAACTCGAAAATGGCTGCGCCGGTTATTGCCGGGACAGATAGTATGAATGAGAACCTGGCGGCAGTTTCCTTTTTTATGCCGCGGATGAGGCCCATGCTTATTGTTGCGCCGCTCCTTGAGATTCCCGGCACGAGGGACAGGCCCTGCGCTGCACCGATCAGGAGTGAGTCAGCGAATGAGAGCCTCCTGTTTTTCTCAGGTCGTTTGGATAACAGAAGAATCGCCGCGTTGGCAAGCAAAGCAAATCCCACAAACCGTATTCTGAAAAGCGATACAATGAAATCATGGAAGAGGAACCCAATTGCCCCGGTTATTGCTGACCCTGCCAGGATGTAGGTGGCCATTCTGCCGTGATACGATGCGAAGTCAAGGGTGAAGGCTGCCCTGATTATCTCTGCAATATCCCTGTGGAAGACCATGAAGACAACGAGCAGGGTGCCGAGATGGAGGAACAGGTCAAGCATTACCGGCTCTTCAATGTTCAGCAGGTGCTGGACAATAACAAGGTGACCGGAGCTTGAGATTGGAAGCCATTCGGTCAGGCCCTGGACCAGGCCAAGAACTATCGCCTCTAAATATGTGACCATGATGCGGAGGGGTTTGGCGGGATATATTAAGTTATCTTCTTAATGGAGTTGACAAATTCCTCAACCTTATGGCTGTATTCCTCGGACCTGACCTCCTTTGTAGTCAGTTCAAGGGCAGCCAGCGGCTTTTTGCTGAGTTTTTCCATTTCAGCAAACGCCCTCATGCCGCCCGAGCCGCCCTGCGTGCAGAAAAATGCGACCTGGTTGAAGCTATTGGCCAGGTAGCTTCTGATTGGGCTTGATATATTCCAGCCCCAGATGGGTGTTCCGATGACAACCAGGTCGTACTCCCCGGGATTTGTGTAGGGCGGGTTTATTTCAGCTGGCCTTTTCAGCGTGGCCTCTTTGCCTGACATGATATATCCAATTATGCCGCAGCGGTCCTTTTTTGCGGTAATCTCCTCAATGTCAGCCTTAAGATGCCTTGCTATCTCCTTTCCTGCATGCCTGGTTGTCCCGGTCCTTGAATAGAATGCGACAAGCGTCTTCATGAATAGCCTCTAACAGTCTTTCTGGCATGGCTTCTATATAAATTATTCGCCGAATCTGCCGGGGTCCGCCTTATGTTTCTTCATGCTCAATACAAGCGATCTCAATACGGGCGCGGTTGAGGTTTATGGGATGGAAAGGCCTGATGTTAAGAAGTGGTTCTATACAGTCTAATCGTGTCGCCTACTCTGATGTTGCACAGGTCGGCAAGGCACTTTCCAATGCTGCCCAGATTGTGTATAATCTGCCCTTACCTTCCGCCGGCCCTGTATGCTTCCTTGAGAAGGGCATGCACAGGCATGAATTCCTGGATTGGGGATGGCACAGGCAATTCATTCCCGGTTCCCCTGCTTCTTACGTAAGCTGTTACAGCTCTTAGAAATTCAAGCCCGCTCTGCTGGTAGCCCCCTATTGCAGGCACCTGGAAACCAACTGAGGTACAGGTATGGCCATCCGCGTCGCTGACTGTGATTGCGTTGTCAATAAAGCCTGAGTTTCCGCTTTCCTGCCAGGCAGGTTCCCAGGCTAGCTTTCCTTGGGTGCCTTCCAGCGTGAACCTGAGTTCTCGGTGAAAGCTGCGCGGAGCAGGATTCTGTTCTGTGTCAAAGTCATAGGTAACATGGAGACGGAGTTTTTTGCCGCCCGGCAGGTCAACCTCAACGTCAGCGGATGTTTCAATATCTTTGTAAGTCCTGCCCTTGTAGGCTGCATCAGGTCCCAGTATGCAGCGCACTGCTTCGTGGCCTTGGTATCCCCCAAGGAGCTGAAGACCCTGGTCAAGCGGATGAATCCCCAGGTTGTCCCAGCATCCGCCGCCGCTGTGTTCAGCTTCAACCATCCAGCGCGAGTTTTCTACATACCTGCCAATGTGGCATGCCCGGAAAACTGCGTCAAAACCTGTTACCTCCCCTATAATGCCTGAGTCTGCCAGGGTGAGCATCTCCCGTGTGCCGATATTATATTCCCTTCTCCATGTGAGCGGGACCATCACAGGAATGCCGGTCCTGTCTGATAGACCTGCGATGTATCTTACTCCGGTATGCGTTGATGCACAGGGCTTTTCACACATTACGGGGACATCATTTTCCAGGCCGACACTAACCCAGCTCAGGCATCTGGTCATGAGGCGCAAAGACCATGAGCAGCTCAGGACCAGTTTCTTCAATCATGAGGTCAAGATTCCTGTATAGTGGGGCTGTCGGGTCAATATCCCGTGCGCGGCCCGGGCGGCTGAAATCTTTCCACAACCCAACCAGTTGCATGGCTGCCCCATCAAGTAATGGACGATAAAGTGTTGGATGTAGATGTTCTGCTCCTGCAATTGCAACCCTTAAATTATCTGACATAATAACACCCCCGTGAGTATTTATGAGTGATAATTCGCTTGATATTTAATAAATATCCGGTTTTTCCTGCTTTTGTGAGTATTCTTGAATAGTAATGTTTTTAAATGAGACCCTGTTTTGCGTTGTCATGCATTCTTCACTGGAACGGGAATTGGTGTTTTTCGATGATTATGAAATCAGGGAATCTGCGCCTGCAATTGTATTCACCAGGCCAGGCCGTGCAGAACTGGCTGAAGCAGCGAATCCCTGGGACATTGTTGACTACAGCCTCGGGGTTGACGGGCGATGGGGGGTTGCCATTGAGCCGGTTTACAATGCAATGTGCCTGACTGATACTGACGGGGGCCGTGCGGTGTTTCCTGAGGGTAGCAGAAGATTTCTAGATTCTATTGCACCCGCTGTTCCCGGGCATGAGTTTGTTGGACGGGTTGTTGCAGCCAATACCGGGTCCCTGGAAAAACTTGTTGAGCGGGGGATCTATCTTGGAAGCTACGTTGCCGGAGATATAAATGTCGGCTGCGGAGCCTGCGAGCCATGCCATGAGGGTGCGGCAAACATTGAGTGCGACAATGGTGTGACGTGGGTCGGGATTGGTACCTCCATGAAAGCAGAGGGCACCGGATGGGTTATGCAGCAGACCGGAAGGCCGCACATCCCCGGGGCATATGTCGGCAAGGGGGGGATTGTTGTTCTCCCAGCGGAGAATGTGTTTGCCATTCCCCAAACAGAGAACCCTGAACTTTACACCATCACGGATTCAGTCGGATGTGCGATGCGGGCTGCTGATAACTTGCATCTGGCAGATTATAGCCGCACTTATGAACCAAGGACCCTTGTTGTCGGGGCAGGAAAGCTGGGTTCAGCTTATGCCGCAGTGATTCTGGGGCATCTGCCGGAGGCCAGGGTGTTCCTGGCAGATACAAATGCAGAGAACCTTAACGCCACAGCAAGGACATGGGGAATACCAGAAGAACGATTGTATCTGGTTGATGCAAAAAAGGCAATGCATTTCAGCTATTCACGGGGCGGAATTGCCGCCTGCCTGGGAGATTCACTGGGCGACGGAAAGTTCCACATTGTTGCAGATACAACAGGAAACCTGAACGGTTCACTAATATCACAGATGTTTGATGAGCTGATACACAACGGCGGGACGTTCTGCACAGATGCACATAAGGGCATTGAAGGCGGCATGGACATGGGCTTGCAGGCGCGCGGAATACGCAACCAGAGCCTTGTGTACGGAATCGGGCCAGTTGCAGACTTCGGCCGCCCCATAGCTTTCCTGACCCGGCACAGCGATCAGTTTCTCCGCAGCATGAGGGAAATATCCGGGGGACTGTCACGGGAGCTTGTAGCACTTGTTGAAACCGGCGGCGGGCAATACAAGGCCAGGATGGCCGGCACTACCTTCTACACCAAACTGGGTTAAGCATACCCAAAAAATTTATTAACCATGCTTAAATTCCCGGCGGTATGTCCCAATTATATCGGGTGTTTCCGCATGTTTCGGCTCCAACCGGTTACGTGAGGTCAGAATCCAGTTTACCAGAGGTCTTGCAGGGAGACAGGATCTGCATGATTGAGAGTGTTAGATGGAATGGTGAGCCACCCGCTGATGAGACATTCGATGGCCGCTCATACGAAACCACGGGATTACAGGCCATGTTCCATCAATACAGCAACGGGATCACAAGCCCAAAAAGGGTAATCTGGGGGCCGGAGATCATTATTGAACTGACACCGCCAGGACAGGCAGATGTCTTCAGGCTTCCCGGCAATGGGCAGAATACGTATCTTCAGCATGCACGGCAAATTGCATCAAAGGGGGATGCCTATGTTTTTGACGGGGGATTGCCTGATGCACTTGAACAGCTTCGGGGCAGGGATTTCAGGATATGGGACGAAAACTGGGATGTGCATCTCCTCGCAAATGGTGAGATAACCGGACAGGGACATGGTGTACGTAACGCTACACTTGATGAAGTCATGAAGTTTGCTGAATAAAAAGCTTTATTAAAGCCATTGAGTCTACTTCTCACTATGACGCGGATAGCAATAGTGGATAAGGTAAAGTGCAAGAATGGCGTGAACTGCGCCTTCATCTGCGGCGGCGCATGCCCGGTCAACAGGTCGGGTAATGAGTGCATCATTGAGGGAGATGACAACAAACCTGTGATAGATGAAGGGTTGTGCGTCGGATGCGGAATCTGCCCGAAAAAGTGTCCGTTTGAGGCAATCCAGATAATCAATCTGCCGGAAGAGCTTGAGAGTCCCATCCATCGCTTCGGCGAGAACGGTTTTGCACTTTATTCGCTGCCTACGCCCAGGTTTGGCAGGGTTGTCGGCGTGCTAGGAAAAAATGGCATCGGAAAGAGCACTGCCATAAAGATCCTTGCCGGGGTTACAAAACCGAATTTCGGAACTGAGATCGAAGCTGATTTCAGTGAGATTATTGAACACTTTAAGGGGACTGAGGCCCAGCGCTATTTTGAGAGGCAGCGGGACGGAAAAATAACCGTAGCCTACAAGCCGCAGAATGTTGACCTTATCCAGAAAAAGGCGCGCGGCAGAGTTAGAACGCTTCTTAAGAAGGTTGATGAACGGGGAATGCTTGATAGGATCACCGGTGAACTGGATATCTCGGCCATTCTTGATAACGATATTTCAAAAATCTCAGGAGGCGAGCTCCAGAGGGTGGCCATTGCGGCAACAGTGCTGAAAAAAGCCAACCTCTATATATTTGATGAACCAACATCTTATCTTGATATCAAGCAGAGGATAAAGGTGAGCAAGTTCATCAAGGGGCTTGCAGCGGATGATGTTGCTGTTATGGTTGTTGAGCACGACCTCATCATTCTTGATTATATGACTGATACAATACACCTGATGTACGGGAAAGAGGGTGCGTTCGGGATTGTATCCCTTCCCAAGGTTACCCGGGTTGGCATCAATATCTATCTGCATGGGTACCTTAAGGAGGAGAATATCCGGTTCAGGGATAAGGGCATTGCGTTTTTGTCAAAGCCGCCGGTTAAGGGGCGAAGAAAGGTGCCCATGACTTCATGGCAGGATGTCACGAAGAAGCTCGGGTCATTTACCCTTCAGGCGCATAAGGGCGAGATCAACCAGCACGAGGTTGTAGGCATTCTTGGCGAGAACGGGATAGGAAAGACCTCGTTTGTCAAGATACTGGCTGGTGCCGATAAGCAGGATTCCGGGGATATTAGTGAGACGGTTAGCGTGTCGTATAAGCCCCAGTACCTGGGCACGTCACAAAAGCTGGTAGCAACTGTGCTGAAGGATGCGCCGGATGCCCTGCTGATCAGGCCGCTTAACCTGAAGCCACTCATGGAAAAGAGGATAAGCGAGCTTTCAGGGGGCGAGCTTCAGAGGGTGGCGATCGCAGTCTGCCTGGCCAGGGATGCCAAGCTCTACCTTCTTGATGAGCCGTCTGCATACCTTGATGTTGAGCAGAGGCTTATTGTGTCAAAGGTCATAAGGGATGTGATGGATATAAAGGGATCTTCTGCACTCGTTGTTGAACATGATCTGCTTTTTGTTGATTACCTTTCTCATGCCCTGATCGTGTTCGACGGAGTCCCGGCAAAAAGGGGCGAGGTGCATGGCCCCTTCACAATGGAAGAGGGGATGAACCGGTTCCTGCAGGACCTTGATATTACTCTGAGACGCGATCTTGAAAGCAAACGCCCCAGGATAAACAAGCCGGGCTCGCAAATGGACTCATCGCAGAAGAAGGAAGGCAAGCTGTATTATGTATGACAGCTGTATTCAATATGAAGCAGCGGATACCTCCTGCCCTCATCGCTTAGACTTGAGTTGATAAGTATTTTTTTGTTGCTGCAGCTTACCTGGGATCTTAATTCAAGGGTTTGATTCTCCATGGGGATAGGGAAGGTTGTGCCGAGATTCATCCCCATGACACTTGGAGGCCTCAGTGCTGACAGGATGCTTCCCGTGTAGTTCCTTTTTTCTGAGGCGAGGACAAAACCCCTGATTTCGGTTTGCGATTCCGCCGGCGAGATGTCTGTATAGGTGATCAGGACCGCATCGGTTATTACGCCGCCACAGGGAAGTTTCTCAACAGGCAGGCATCTGTCTCCGCAGCCGATGATGAAAGTCAGTAATAATAGCATTGCAGTGCGCATGGTGTGGGATTGTCGGGCGGGTTATTTATTGCTTTTGTTTTCAATAATGCTTTTCATGCACAAAACCTTCGGTAAGATTTTTATGAGGGTAGGGCACTTTCCGCGGATTTTCATGATTTTTCCGCAGAAAATGCGGCAGGCATAATGGCTGCCTATTTCGCACCCTGCCCCCGTGCCCATAAGTAAAGCAATATAATGACAGCCACCGGTATAATCAGGCCCCCTGCTTTTGCTGCAGGCCCAATGACGCGTCCGGTCAGCTGAGAAAGCCCGGCTTTCTTATTTTCAATATTGAAAAAAAGTGTCTTGGCACCTGTTTTCCTTCCGTCATAGACAACCCACCCACTGAGCTGGTATGCCCCGTAATCATCTGGCCTGAAGTATGAGGCAAGTGCTTCGGCCCTATCAACCTCTACTCTTATGGGGTCACTTTTTAGTATATCAACAATTGATCCGCCCCGGGTAACCTCGCCCCTGAATTGTGCAGACGTCCCTGCCTTTCCTGTGTTGTGAAAGACAGCGCTGACCCTGGAGTACCTGTTTATTTCAAGGGATGTCACGTTAAGGGAGAGCAATTCCCCATTTCTGCTCAGATCGAATTGTGGGTGGATCCTGAAGTGGATTGTTCCCTCTTTCAGGAGGCCGTTGTCAAGGAAGATTTTGTAGAATGCCTCATGCCTGCCAAGGTCAAGGCTTAAGTTAAGCTGCAGAATGTACTCACTGGTCTCACCTGGCGCAGTTGGCCTGAACTCAGAGCAGGCGCTTGCGTTTCCTGTTTGCAGGATTGCGCTTGGCGCCGCGTAGACATTTCCTGTATTCCTGAATGAGAATCGGAGCCTTGCTGGCTCATTAATCTCGCAGTCATCGAGGGCGATTGTATCTACGGTTCCGCTTAAGACCTGTGTGCCGGTCAGGCTGATAAGGATTCTGACTGCTGCCCCCGATGAGATATACAGGGAGCTTGCGGCTGCGTTGTGCGTTGGTTTTTCCTTGATTATGAGATATGCTGAGTAGTTGCCGTTGGCAGAGGCGTTTGGCATGTTTACTGTTGCTGTGATCCGTCCTTTTGAGCCTGGTGCGAGGATTGCCGACGCGGGATGGGCTTCTATATGGCTGGACGAGGACTGGATCTCGAACTGAAGCGGGCTTCCTCCGGCGTTGAGGATGTAAAATTCCCTGCTGGATGGGGTCTCCCTGATAACATTGAATGACAATTCGTCGGGCGAGACTGCTATTGCCCCTGCAATCGGGCAGAGAAGGAGAATTATGATTAGCCTCATGAAGAGACTCCAATGATAAATAGGTTGCCGACATACAATGCGCTGGGTGTGCCGTCAGGAATTCTAAAGCGAAGGCTTAACTCGCGGCTGCCCCGGGCGCTCAGGTTTATGTCCGCGTCTGCAAGGCTTTCAGACAGGTAGTTGGCTCCGGAGAAGTCATTATCCAGAAAACTGTATTCAATATTGGTTACAGGGATGGTGCCCCGGCCGGATGTCAGCCCGGTGCCGCCGATTTTCAGGTCGAGTTCTGTATTCCCTATGTTCCTGATGGTCGGTCCGCCACCGGCCTCAAGGTCACCAATGATCTCGCTGTAACCGTTTGGGCGGGTACTAAATGACACTGAAGATGAGTCAAGTTCAAGGGCGCTCATCGGCATGTATGCGAATCCTGAGGCTGAATTTCCGGTGCTGCCATTGGAGTCAGCCACAGTCACGTTGACTGTGTATGTTTCAGGAGGAATGTCGTACTCCAGTCCGACAACCGCCCCGAAAACGTCGGTTGTTGCATTGGTGTTGTACTGCTTTGTCAGGATTGTTGTCGTGTTTAGCAGGGCGGCAGTTACGTTCATTATATCGGCGTATCCGTTTGGGTCGCTGACCTCTGCCCTGATTGTAAGGTTCTTTGTCCCGCCGGGAACAGGCATGACCTGGTTCCCGGCTGTTATGTCGTCATCAGGAAATATCCATATGTGATTAATTATTGGTGCTGCGTTGGTTACTGTGGCTTCCATTGTGAGATTAGTCTGCACCTCGCTTGAGGTGTTTACAGCTGTTTTGGAAGCCTGCTGCGAGTTCTGGGGGTCTGGGCTGCCGCGGATTATGAAATCGGCGCTGTTGTTGTCAGTATCAATAATTCTTTCAATGCTCTGGCCTTCAGCTGCCAGAGAGACGGGCGTTCCCTCATATAGGCTTTCATTCATGCCCGCGCCCCACCCCACAGCATCGATAGTCTCTGTACCGTTTACAATAGCCACGCCGTCGTTTGTGTAAAGGCTTATTGTTTCCTCGTGATCTGCATCAGGCCAGCCAGTGTTGTCTTTTCCTTCTGACCATCCTGAATCAGCGACCAGATAGTGGCCAGATGGTTCAATTGTGGCATTTGCTGGCAGTGTTGCATCAGCAAGCGAACTCTTTGTCCTGAGCTTTAATCCTGAGATGTTTATTGTCTGGTTTGTGGGGTTATAGAGCTCAACAAATTCGCCACCGCTTTCAGTGCCAATTGGATCATAAAGGACCTCGCTGATTACGATGTGGTCTGCCGCGGCAAGACCGGTCAGCATGATTATGGCAATAATGTATTTCATGAAAGTTGCCAGGCTGGGGCAGTTAAACAATCTTTCCGGTCAGATTCCGGCGAGGTTTCAGGTTCATTGATGCGGCTATGTGTGGCCTGCAGTATTTTTCGGAAGTGTGCCAATTGGCTGCATAAATTTCACAGCTACCGCAAGCAATTTATAGTTGTTATTGGAATTGGGCCATATGCGAAGCATCTTTATTCTTGCATTATTGCTGGTCCTGTTTCTTGTTCTAGGCAGCGCCCGTATCACGGTCTACGACAGGGGGTTCTACTCCAGTCAGTATGCTGAGAACGGGGCGTATGAGGGACTGGGAAGGGATGCAGCAGAGATGGCAACAGATGAACTGTTATCCTATTTCATGTTTCAGGGGACACTTACTGACTTCTTTAATGACCGGGAGAAGCTTCATCTTGCCGATGTGCGCGAGCTTATCAGGAAAGCGGGGGTTGTCCAGTATAGTGTGTTGCTGGCAATTATAGGGTATCTAATGTATATCTCAGTTAAACCGCATTTCCGCAGCACGGTGTATCTGGCTTTTATCCTGTCTTTTCTGGTTGTAATTACTGTGTCTAGTGGCCTGTATCTGTTCAGCGGGTATTTCTCGGAAATGTTTACTTGGTTTCATTTGGTCTCTTTTGACAACGATTACTGGCTTCTGAACCCTTTAACCGACAACCTGATTGTCATGCTTCCGCAGAGTTTCTTTTACAATGCATTCTTCCTGGTGATTAAAAGGACGCTTATCGGCGGGGCTGCGCTGGCTGCAGCCGGCTCGGCAATTAAGAACACGAGTTCGTTACCATTTTTAAGGAGTTAATGCCGAAAAGTATTTATATTAAGGCATCTGATGGCCGGGTTATGAGGGTTGTGGAACTTAGCGGGATTTCTGATAAGTTTGATCCTTTTGTTGGCCCTGTCACCAAGCACCTGCGTGCGGTGTGGGTGAGGGACCGTATGAAGCCAGCCAAGCTTGTTGCGGATTCTGCCATGGTTGATGCAGGGGTGACTGTCCATCCTTACGGCTATTTTCTTCCCTATGGAACAGTGCAGGGCACTGTGAAGTATGGCAGCCCAACGGCCATTACCCAGGCATATACAGACCTTGTGTGCCTCGGAAGGCAGGTCGGGTATGATTTTTCCCATGCCATGTCTGCTGAGTCGCCGGCAGATGGTCCCAACCTGGAGTGGTCAGTTAAGCTTGGGCCCACGGGCGGCGGGGCTATGGTTGAGGCAGATGTCAGGTTTGCAGCGGAAATTCCGGACACTGACATGGGCTTGCTTAGACGCTATGCAGACCGGGTTATCCAGGCTGTACCGGAAAGGGGGCGCCATGTGCTGCGCGAGACAGGCTGCCGGGAAATCTGGCGGGACAGCCCCTTCTTAAGCGTTGCAGTTGACTATGATCCCGGCCTAGATGGCCCGCTCCTGGCCCGGATGGCAGAGGCGCACTTTGATGCGGTCGGGTCTTTTCTTAGGAAAACAACCGGGGAAACACCGGGTCTGGAGATGAGGGTGCTGGAGAGAATCCCTCTTGATGAGCATCACGATTTCATTGCCACACGGTATCATCCGGATCTTGCCAGCTGCCTTGACTTTTTCTGATCATGCAACTCGTTTTAAGGCTTGTGAATGGTTTTTTCTAGTTTGTTCAATAAGAATGTTTATTTGGTAAACTTGCACATATGGTTCTTTTTCGATAAACGCCTCCAGTGCCCCCTCAATGTTTGCAAGGTATATTGTAGTGTTGTTCAGAGCACCGCCGTTTTTGTATTCTGCTGTTCCCTCCTCCTTATGTGTCTCAATTTCGATAAACATCCCCTTGTAGCCCTGCTCTTCAAGCTTTCTCGCAATTATTGCAGAGAGCCTGTTGGCTCTTGTTGCATAGAGTTTGTCGTTGCCCTCCTTGTCTTTCACTTTCATGACCTGTGTTTCGTCACTCTTGATGTCATCTTCTGTGATGTATACCTTCATAGCAGAATAAGCGCCTTCAATATTTTCATCGTTCCTGTCATGAACGCCCTGGGCATCTATTACAATATCGTAGATGTCTCCTGCTTTAGGTACAAACTCGTCAATGCCGCCCCTTCCCAGGAGAGGTTCTTCCCTGAGTGTGCCATCGTTAACAATCTTCTCAAGTTCAGGAGCCCGGTATCCCCCGGTGATGTGTTCTTTGAACTCTTTCCTGGATGATCCTGAGCGTGCCTGTGCAATAAGATCTATTGTGTACCTTGAAGTATTGATGTCTTCCATTGATATAACTTCTGCTAGGTCCTTTAGCTCCTCTGTGCCAGTGGTTTTGTCGCGAAAGACTACAATATAGTCAACAGCGATGGATTTGACTGCGTGACTGACTCCCATTACATCTCGGAGATACAACTCCCCTTCTGTTAATTCAGTGTCGCTGTCAATCTGCTGGTTGATTTCCCAGGCGGGAACCAGGCCCATGCCTCTAAGCAGAGCATCAATTATGGCATAACCTGAATTTGATTTTGTGACGAATGTTGCGGATTTGGATTCATAGTAGGGCCTGTCGAGGTCAGTGTCCTGCTCCTTGACCCTGATGTGATATTCCTCTTCTTCATTAACGATGTCATTAGACAGGCTTACGCCGTCTTTAACCAGCGAGAACCACCGCACTTCTGTGCCTGCATCGACATAAAAGCGCTCTGTGAGTTCAGGTTTTACATCGCAGACATCAAGCGCCACTTTTTCATCAAAGACCTGTTCTGTAATTTCCTCAACACCAGGCTTAACTGGACAATAATCTTTGTCTTCTACCTCTGGTTTTACAGTGCAGTTATCTGCTTTTTCTTCTTCATCTCGCATTTTTAGCTCTGTTGCCCGACTGTAAAGCTCAGGCTTGACCGTGCACTGGTCACGTTCCTTTTCAGGATCCTTTTTTATTGCGTCTTCAACCGGATCTGAGCCTGATGCGTATTGGTCATGTGCAAGCTCAAAGGATTCATCTGTTGGGATGGACCAATCCTCTGCCCACGAGATGACCTGAAGCTGCGGCTGAGCATACGAGATGCCTTCTGTCTGGGATATGGAGTCAACTTCCTGTTCTGTGAGTTCGACCGGTTTTGCGTATTCTTCGGGCTGGGTAAGCTCCTTGGACTGCGGGAGATAGCCCTCTTGTTGTGCTGATCCCTGCCCGGGCATATCTAGTTCCATGAGCATGGGCACCTCTGCAATGTCCGCAATGTTTTTTTCGAAAGTGGACTGCGGTGAATAAGGAACCGTTTCAGAAGAATCGTATTCACGCCCGGGTTTTGGACGGATGGACTTCATGCGGTCCTGCAGTTTCTCTTCAAGTGTTGTTGAATTTGCAGCATCTGACTTCTGATAGTCTTGCAGGCTTCCTTGTTCCTGAGTTCTGCTGACTGGCTGATAATCCTCGGTTTCGGCCGGCGCCGGTACATAATCTATGGTGACTGTAACTTCCGGAACAAAAGCAGATACCATTATCTGATCCAGTGTGGATGCTTCATCCTTGTCTAGGCTCTCAATTGATGCCCTGTCTTCTCCATATCTCAGATGACCAAGCTTCATCTCAGGTATATCTGGATCAGCTCTTTGGTAATCAGAAACATGGGGTGGTGTGTCTGGACTGTAGGCTGCCTCAACCAAACTGGATGCCTTAGCTCGCAGAGAAACAGAGAGCCGGATATCTAAGGGTTGCTCTGCCTGACTGTATTTTAATGGCGTTTCCTCTGTGAATTGCGGTGTGAAGACTTCTGGCTTAGTGTCAATGGTTGGTGCTGATTGCATGCCAAACTCCCAATTGTCAGGCGATGCGAAACGATATTCAGACAGCATTAAGGTGAGAGGCTGTTTAGCATGCCCGTATGCCATCTCTTCTGCAAATTTCTGCTCTGTATGTATTGTCAAATGATTATGGTCCGGTTCAGAAATTTTCCCTGCTACCTCGGTCTGCAGATGATCCGGGTATGTGCGCGACCGGAATGATTCCTGGCCGGGATCCAAAGTGAAGGATTCAGTCGATCTATCATTGTATTCCAGATTTATTTCACCGCTTGGCTCTGCTGCTGGTAGTGTTTCGCCCCGGAAAAAGTCCGCATTTTCCGCACTGGAGGACTTCAGGTCGGCATGTGCCGGCTCTGCCCGTGACTCTCTGTACCCTGGGCTGAGATCCATTTGTCTGTTTTCTGGTCTCTTATGATCATCATCTCGCTGTCCATCCTTTTGGTACTGCCTTTCCCTTCTTTCATCCCTTCTGTACTGCCTCTGATCCTCGTCGACTTTTGGCTCTTCAGATTTTGCATAGTGCAGGGCTGCATCCGGGCTGCCGGGCTGGGGTGCCGGGTCATGCTCCAGGACAAAGTCTGTCGGGCCGGGCCGGTCGGCAATGTATTCGACATGAATATCTTCGAAACTCAAATCATCTGGATTTTGGGTTGGATGTTGGTGGGCAGTTTGCCGGAATTCTGTTGAAGCGGTGTCCTGAAGGTTTAGCACAGGCCGGACATTCGTGTGGTCGGTCAGAACCGCTGAGATATCTTCAGTTTCCTGATCCTGTTCATGTTGATCGCTTCCGTAATGCCTGGTCTCATTTATTTTTGTCAGAAAATCTTCAGGGAGTACCTCTGTATGATCTCCGGCATATTCAGAAAGTCTTTCGTGATATGGTTCCTGCTGCTCTCTGTAGTCCGGCTGTTCAACGCTGAAATCCCAGTGTATCTGTTCTTGATATCTGCGTCCATTATCCCCTATTTGTTTGTCGTCTCTTTTTTGGTACTGCCTCTGGTCCTCGTCGACTTTTGGCTGGAAAATCTCAAGGACAGGAAGTTCAATACTCGGAATCGTTCTGGATACCTGATAGGGTATGTTGGCTGCTTTTTCAGTCCGGTATCCCATATCTGTGGAAGGTTCGTATGAATTTGCCTGAGAGCTGTACGATTCTGAATCATATGCTGCACCTGCGTACATATGCGGAACAGCAAGCTCTGCCTGCTTCCAGTAAACCGGCGCCCGCATGTCTTCAGAAACGGGGCTGTGGACGTAAGCTGCTGTTTGGTAAGCATTAAAGGCTGCCTCATGATAGGAGGAGTAATGCAGAAGATTAGGGTAGATTGTTATTGACGGAACAGCGTCATCGGGCGCAAAGGCAGACTGGCCTGATGCTCCGACTTGATCGGTTGGTGCGGAGTCTGATTGCGTATCTTTCTTTTCGCCGTAATATATGTTAACTGCAGAAGCCTCAAGGGGATTGGACCCGCTTGATATTGTGTCAACGACAATTCTTTCGAGGGATCTGCTTACCGCCGGAGCCGCCCGTGCACGGACAGGTTCTTCTGCCTTTGATTCTGATTCCGGCCTGCGGAATCCTGAGCCGTTTTCGACGTGAGCTCTGTGAAAGCCAGCAAAGCCTTCAGCCTCTCTGCCTTTGAACCTTGATACTAATATCCTCTGTGCTGCAAGCATATTTTATTTGAGAAATCCTTTCGGACTCTCCTCGATCCTTACTACCAAACAAGTGTTCCGGCTTTAACGGCTGCGGGCCAGCGCAGGATTTTCACCTGACTTTCCTTTGTTAAGCGTGAAATGCAAAAAGTGCTGGTGGTATAAATATGTTGCTGTTTTCAGAAATTGCCAGGCGCCTAGTTCCCAGCGCTGAACAGGTGCAGGTCATTATCATGAACTGTGTCGTATGGAGACGGATCAACGGCCGGAACGGACAGCCTGACGTTTTCACTACCGTATTTCCATGCGAGATAGTCCTGGATTACAGACATCTTCGGAATCAGATCGGGTGTGTCGGTGTCGGAGTAGAGATAATGCGCAAATGTCTCGGCTATATCCTCTGTGCCTATCTGAGAGAGCCGGATGCAGCGTATGGATATCTCTATAGCATTAGCTTTGCCGGCAGCTATGACGGATTTTGCCTGCGAGATATATTCTGACTTTGCCTGATCGAGACCATCACTGTCGAGAACATCTATGGCCATATTCCCGTAAGCGCTGAACAGGGCATCAACCTTTCCCTCTCTCAGGAGCTGTTCAAGATTGTCAAGGTACGAATTCATGGCATGGAAAAGTGCGCCGTAGAACTCATATGTGTCGGCGTAAGGGGATGCAAAACCCTCTACACTGTTCTTTGCGTTCCAGGTATTGATGTCATAGAACTTGACCGATACATAGCTTGGCTCAAGTTCAGAGAAGCGGTCATGGTCTTCCCGGAAATATATGCCGTGGAACAGATAGGGGGCGTTCATAAGATATGTCTGATCCATGGTTATAAGAGCATGCGCTACCTCATGTGAGATGGTTCTCCTGTAATCCTTGGCTGATGCGACCCCGGCAAGCGGGCGCACCCTGAGAACTGCGTCAGTGCCGTTGTCTGCGGCAGATATGCTGGCATTGGTCTCAATATGCAGTTTTCTGTAACTTTTGATCGCTGCTGCCGCTGCAGTGCGGCTGGTTATGTAGTCGGCCAGCAAAGAATCCACAGATGAATAGAATACCCTCTCTGCTTCGTGGCTGGGTAACCTGTCAGCCAGAAAATTGAACCTGGCCTCCTCGTTTTTCCACCACGCTTCAATACCCCTTACCGTATCGAACTCCTTTGGATCTTCATCCAGGGGCTCGATATTAAAGCGCCGGGGTGTTCGGACAGTCCAGTCAACGACATCGTGCTGTATATGCGAAAAGACCTCCGCAATTAGCTGCCTGTCCTCGGCAGCAATGCCGTCAGAAAAGGACAGGTAATCTGGAGTTGTAGCAATAGGTGCATCGTCCGTTGCATGGGTGTCTGCCTTTGGCTCTGTAAGCAAGCTGGCGGGACAAAGCACGCCACCTAAGGCAACTGCAAATGAGGTGCCTGTGAATCTCCTTCTCGACCACTTCATGGGTGCTGGTTGCAGAGGATAGTATTTAAATCTTGCTAAATTTTAACTACTGTGCGATAGTAATTTGTTTGTGTGGGGGGGTTCACTGTCCTCTCCGTCTTTTCCCCTGCAATTGCTGCCGAACAAGACAAAGCATCTGGGTGATAAGCTATCATAGAGGCAGCTGATGAGATTCGATTACTCCAGCCCTGCCCGGTTAAAGATCTGCTTAGGCTGGGCTGTGTAGAAAATCTTAAAAACACCCGATAGCCATTACTGGCTATGGGTGGGGAATCGGAGGCACCGATTCCCATGAGGAAGAAAAGAAAACTACAATATAAACTTTACCGACATTTGCGCCTGACAGGCGCACCGAAATGGTTTCACCACTTCGGCCCAAAAAAGTTTTTATTAGCTGATCTTGTTTTAGGATTAGCCGTCATGAGCCTCTACAGGCTCAGTTATCGTCGAGCAAGCAGTTTTCTCGACGAGTACTACAATAAGCGTATCCATTGGACTACACTGCAAAAAGCGGCTAAACGATTGCCGTTACACTTATGGCAGGACATTCTGAGCAGTACTGCTCCTGATGAATCAATTGCAGGAGCCATTGATGCAAGCGGTTTTAGTCCTCAAAACCCTAGCTACCATTATCTTCAAAGGATTGATGGTAGGCTACCCAAATGCAATTTGAAAACAAGCATTCTCATCGATATAGATTCAAGAAAAATATTAAGTGCGCGTATACGGATGAAGCCTCGCCATGACACGCGTGACGTTGCCGGACTCATCCGGCAAAGTAAGACAAAACCCTGGAGTATTGTCATGGACAAAGGCTATGATAGTGAAGAGATACATAAACACCTTGATCGACAAGGTGTCTGGAGCATAGCTCCAACAAGAAAGAACGCTCGTCGAGGAGAACACCGGCGAAGACTAAGAGATGCATTCCCACAAGGAGAATATAGCCAAAGAAATCTTGTCGAGAACACATTCATGAGGCTGAAAACCCTCTTTGGTGGCTACGTACGTAGCCGAAAGGCTCGCAATGTGCGAGCAGAATTGTTTATGAAGTTCATCATGTACAACATGATGGTCTGGCTAACCAGACATTTTCTACAACACCCTTAGGCTGATAAAACGGCCTGGTTTCAAGGTCCGAGAAGTATAATGGATATTGCCCTGAGCCCTTCTTTTCTATGGGCTCTCTTATCAGATGTTCTTTTAGTCTTTACAAATCATTGTTTGCGGATGTGCGAGCCAGCTTTATTGTCCTGCTTATGTCCGTAAGATAGTGCTTGCCGGATACCTGAAGAGTACGGCCATTGTCCGTCAGGAGTAAC
The DNA here is from genome assembly GCA_043823195.1 of archaeon. Lineage (GTDB taxonomy): Archaea > Nanobdellota > Nanobdellia > Woesearchaeales > JBDRAZ01 > JBDRAZ01. The sequence goes on along the minus strand of JBDRAZ010000028.1, from coordinate 862 downwards.
TTCCTTGTAGCATATGTTGTAAATTTGCAGTATGCTATCCGCTGCTTTCTATTGGTTGCCTATCAGCAGTCGGCCTTGTTTTTCGGTAGATGCTATCAATGAACATATACCTGAGAACTGAAGTCATTATTAGCATACCCAAGCTCAGCCTCAGCACAGAATATCTCCATGCTTATTGTGTAGTTTGCAGGAGCGCTGTAAAGGTTTGCCGGAGTAACTGCATAATCCTGGCCAGGCATGAAATACGGTTCAGCGCCCATGGCCTCACATTCCTCGGGAGTGTAGCCATAATGGGTACACCATGATGAGGTTATTCTTTCGGCGATGTCATCACCAAAATCGAAGTCAACAACCACCTGCGAGCAGCCGGCGGTTCCGATATTCTTTATTGACAGGTCAAAAAAGACGTCTTCTCCGACAGAAACAGATTTTGAAGGCCTGATATTAAGGTCCATAATTGATATGTCTGGCCTGGACTCATTTTTCCAGCATACCGTCGTACCTGTGTCTTCTGCCCAGCCGCTTTCAGGGGCGAAGATCTCGAGGGTTCTGCAAAAGCAGGTCACCGGGGGATCCGGCCCTTCAGGCGCATAAGATGGGTTATCTTCTGTGGCATGAGCAATATTAATGCAGGCAGGCGATTCCCTTGCAGGCGGATTTGTGACAAAAGTGCAGTTATCATCACTGATGCAATAGGAATCCCACGCAATTATCGGCTCATTCAGTATCTCCGATACATATAAAGCCGCATCATTAGTATGCCGGCTTTGCAGCTGATTACACTAGCCCCTTACTTGGTTCTTTAGTCATATTCACCCCCCCTGCTCCTGATTCGCCGCACCCTGGTGCAGGCATATATGAT
>JBDRAZ010000027.1:0-54698 GCA_043823195.1 archaeon | reverse complement strand
TATCATGCGTGCCTGCGCCAGTGTGCGGCGAATCAGGAGCAGGGGGGGTGAACAGGACTAAAAAACGCAGTATGGGGCTAGTGTAATCAGCTGCAAAGCCGGCGTACTAATGATCCGGCTTTATATGTATCGGAGATACTGGCAAATCAGAAAGATTTTTAAAAGTGTTATAAACTCTGTTAGGCGAACAAAAAAAACTGGTAAAAAAGCAGTAAGTTTTATTGTTCAAGTCCAGGGCCCATAGCTCAGCCTGGAAGAGCACTCGGCTCTTAACCTTGAAAGAAACCGAGGGGTCGCGGGTTCGAACCCCGTTGGGCCCATTCTATTTCACCAGACCCTCCAATGCACTGTATGCCCGGAGCGCGTCCCTCTTGCAGATAATGAATGTCAGTTCAGTATAGGTTGACACTATCTCAAAGATGTTAATGTTCTGCCATGCGAGCGTTCTGATTAGGTTCAGCAGTATCCCCGAGGTGTAAAACCATTCCTCTGAAAAAGACAGGCTCAGTGAGACCAGCTCGTGTTCAATATGTATTGTCCTCTCCTCTTTCAGGATCTGCATGATCCTGACCTCATATTTTTCTTCAGTAATGACTGAGACCTCCTTGTTCCCGTGGATAATGTGCAGCGTGTCCCCCCTCTCAAAATCCACCAGTGAATACAGGCACTCAAGCTTCTTGAAAAGGTGCGGAGACTTTAACAGGGCAATATCCATGATTCTGGTTTTTAGCACGATTCTGGAACTTATGTCTGACTTCAGCTCCCTTTTTTCCCTTCTGTACCTGACAGTCAGCAGTTCCGAGTAGCGCCTTAGCGCCATAACAACCGATGCATTGGTAACCTCGCCCCCCATCTCTTTTTCGATCCTTGGCTTCAGCTCCTCAGCCAGGTTGGCATAATTTATGATATCCCTCGAAAGCGCCTCATTCAGAAAAGGTGCCTCATCCACGATCCTCTTCACAACATGACTGACAGTTGCCATTCTCCGCCCCCTGAAAAACAATTCCATAAAATATTGTTATTATAATAACATTAGGTTTTTATATATAAATCTTTTCCCTGGCAGAAAACCGTTACCGGAAATTGGTACAATGGAGGCAAGAAAATGACGGAATGTCCAGAGTGTGGAGCAGGATTGAATGTTGCAGACAATGTTGAGAGTGGGGAACTGATCAGCTGTTCTGATTGCGGCAGCGAGCTGGAGGTAATCTCTACCAACCCGGTAAGCATAGCCAAAGCTCCCGAAGTAGAGGAAGACTGGGGGGAATAAGCAGCCATGAAAGTCCAGATCCTGGACTCGACCCTGCGTGAGGGTGAGCAGACACCGGGCGTTTCATTCAATATCCGCCAAAAGCTTGAGATAGCCCGGCTTCTTGACGAGTTCGGTGTTGACATAATAGAGGCAGGCCATCCCGCAGTCTCACCTGACATCATGAATGGTGTTAAGGCAATAACCGCTGAAAATCTCGATGCAGAGATACTGGCCCATTCGCGCGCCCTCCTGCCTGACGTGGACATGGCCCTTGATTCCGGTGCTGACTGGATCGGGATTTTTTTTTCAGTCTCAGACAGGAGCCTTGAAGAGAGGTTCCGGAAATCCATTGGCGACGCAACAGCTGTTATTACAAAGGCAATAGAGTATGCAAAGGATCATGGACTCAGGGTGCGGTACACACCAGAGGACACTGTAAGGTCCAATTTCACCACAGTAATCCAGGTAGCAAAGGCAGCTGTGGAAGCCGGCGCTGACAGGATCAGCATAGCAGATACCTCAGGAATAATGACGCCCCTCAAGATGTATGACTTTATCAGCAGGTTTAAAGAAGAGGTCCATGCGCCCCTTAATGTGCATTGCCATAATGACCTTGGGATGGCTGTGGCAAATTCCCTCACCGCAGTAGAGGCAGGTGTAACCGTCGTTGACACCTGCGTAAACGGCCTGGGGGAACGAACAGGGATTGCCCCCCTTGCAGAGCTGTGCACGGCCCTCAGGCTGGTATATAAGAATAACGAGGACTGGAACATGAACCTGATTCCCAAACTGTCCAAAACGGTTGCAAAATACTCAGGGATCAGGATATCGCCGCTTGCACCGATTGTGGGGGAGAATGCCTTCAGCCACTGCGCAGGCCTTCATACAGCAGCTGTCCTGATGAATCCTGAGCACTATGAATCGATCCCGTCAGATATGGTCGGGAGGAAAAGGAAAATTGTTATCGACAAATTTGCCGGGAAGGCTGCCATCCAGTACAAGCTTCAGCAGCTGCGGATCAGCCCCACTGAAAAGGAGCTGGACAGCCTGCTGAACCACATAAAGTCAAACGGATACAATATGCTGGGGGATACCGAACTTTTAAGTATTATGGAAAAAATCCGCCAAGAGAACCGGGGTTTGTTATGGGCACATTAGCAGAAGAGATTTTCTCGGCAAAGCTGGGAAGAGAAGTGCACGCAGGGGAATTTGTATTGTCCGACATAGACGTGGTCATGAGCCATGACAGCACCTCCCCGCTGGCAATCAAGGCATTTGAGCAGATAGGGACAAGGGTCTTCAATGCCGACAAGATTGTAATACCATTTGACCATGTGGTGCCTCCTGCAAATATAAATGCCGCGGCAATCCAGAAAACAACAAGGGAATTTGTAAAGTCCCAAAACATTCGCCACTTTTATTCAGAGGGTGTCTGCCACCAGCTGCTGATTGACAAGGGATTTGCATCACCCGGAAAAATAATAATCGGAGGAGACAGCCACACCTGCACCCACGGTGCGCTTGGGGCATTTGCCACAGGCATGGGATCAACAGACATAGGTGTTGCCTATGCAACAGGCAAATCCTGGTTCATGGTTCCTGAAACCCACATGTTCAGGGTAGAAGGGCACCTGCCATCGGGAGTCTATGCAAAGGACCTGATACTTGACATTATCGGGAAGACAAAGGCCAACGGCGCCACCTACAGGTCCTGTGAATTTGCCGGCAGCACAATCAGCAATATGACCGTCTCAGAAAGGGTAACCCTCTGCAACATGGCAATTGAGATGGGCGGCAAGACCGGACTGGTTCAGCCGGATGATAAAACAAGGAAATTCGTCGGGGACAGGGATTACAGGGCGATAGCGGCCAAGGATCCTGAATATGAAAAGGAACGCACATTCAGCGCAGCAGACCTCGATCCGAAAGTCGCCTGCCCGTCAAGGGTGGATAACGTAAAAAGCGTGGCAGACGTTGCAGGAACCCCTTTGGATGAGGTCTTCATAGGCAGCTGCACAAACGGAAGAACCGATGATCTTGAGATTGTCGCAAGGATCTTCAAAGGCAAAAAGGTCAACAGGTTCACAAGGACCATCATTGTCCCGGCATCAAGGACCGTATATGAAGAGGCGCTGCAGAAAGGATTCATCAACACCTTCCTCTCGGCAGGCGCGGTTGTGTGCAATCCCGGCTGCGGGCCCTGCACGGGAAGGCACCAGGGGGTTCTCGCAGACGGTGAAACCGCACTGACTACCATGAACCGGAATTTCACAGGCCGGATGGGTTCACCAAAATCAGAAATATTCATTGCCAGCCCTGCGACAGCAGCAGCCAGCGCAATCAGAGGGTCAATCGCTGACCCGAGGGAATAAGATGGGAAAAGCATGGGTTTTTGGGGATGATGTTAATACCGACCTGATAACTCCCTCCAGGTTCAACCTTACAACCGACGAAAAAGAGCTTGCCCAGGCATGCTTCTGCGAGGCAAGACCCGGATTCAGCGTCATGGTGAAACCCGGGGACTTCCTGGTGGCAGGAGAGAATTTCGGATGCGGAAGCAGCAGGGAGCATGCACCTGTTGCAATCAAGGCCTGCGGCATAAAGGCTGTTATCGCACAATCCTTTGCCAGGATTTTCCTGAGAAACGCCATCAACATCGGATTGCCTGTCCTGGTGTGCGATGGCGCCGGCAAAATACATGAAGGCGACGAATTGGACGCGGATCTCCAGAAGGGAACTATAAAAAACATAACAAAAGATGAAGACTACAAAGCTCAGCCCCTCCCCGGATTCATACTCAGGATAGTGCAGGCGGGCGGAATCATCCCCTACCTCAAAAGGCACAGCATTGATGAACTAAATGACTAGAATATGCGTAATAAGAGGAGACGGCATAGGCAGCGAGGTAATCGGGTCAGCCCTCAGGGTTCTTGACGCACTCAACCTCGGCATCGGAATAACAGAGGCAGAGGCAGGTTACGACTGCTACAGGAAGAACGGGACACCGGTGCCGGAAAAAACCATTGAGCTATGCAGGGCTTCAGATGCCATCCTGCTCGGCGCAGTAACCACGCCTACTGACATACCCAACTACAGAAGCGCAATTGTCACAATCCGCCGGGCACTCGACCTTTACGCGAACATAAGGCCCGTGCACAGCTATAACATTCCGACAATCCGGCCCGAATGGATGAGGAAAAACGTTGACATGGTAATCATAAGAGAGAACACCGAAGGGCTTTACTCTGGAGTTGAGCATGTCACAGAATCCGGCAACAGGGTTGTTACAGAGCGCATAATCACCAAAAGGGCAACAGAAAGAATAATGAGGTTCGCCTTTGAATACGCAAAGAAACACAACCGCAAGAAGGTCACCATTGTCCACAAGGCAAACATCCTGAGGGAGAGCTGCGGACTCTTCAGAAGGACCGGACTTGAAGTGGCAAAATCATATCCCTCCGTTATCTCAGACGAGGTCATTGTTGATGCCATGGCGATGCGGCTTATCAAAGAGCCCGAAAGGTTTGACATAATTGTTGCATCCAATATGATGGGGGATATCCTCTCTGATGAGGCAAGCATGCTTTGCGGGGGGCTGGGTTTGGCTTCATCAGCCAACATAGGCCCAGAGAACGCACTATTTGAACCGGTCCATGGCTCTGCGCCAAAATATGCAGGAAAAAATGTGGTCAATCCGGTTGCGACCATCCTCGCATTAAAACTCATGCTTGAATATCTTGGAATGCCTGAATCAAAAAAGATTGATAATGCCGTAAGAGAGGTCCTGGCAAAAGGCGAAAGGCTTACAAAAGACCTTGACGGAAACTCTACAACAACCGAAATAACAGACGCAATAATAGAGGAATTAAAATGAAAATCGGAATGCTAAGGTCAATAATAAGAACTGAAGAAAAACTCCTGTTGGATGAGGCAAAAAGGATGAACCTGAAGGTTACCGGAATCGATGACCGGGAATCCTCATTCTCCCTGGATAATTTTGACCTGGATTTTGACGTGATTCTAGAGCGCAGCGTCAGCCACTCCAGGGCATTGTACAGCCTTAAGCTATTTAATGAGCATGGGATACCTACCGTAAATACATACGATGTTGCAAACACCTGCGGCAGCAAATACCTGACAAACCTTGCCCTCATCAGGAAAGGCATTCCAACACCAAGGGCCTTTATCGCTTTTACGCCCGAGTCTGCCCTCGCGGCCATTGAAAAGCTCGGATATCCATGTGTGCTCAAGCCGGATACTGGAAGCTGGGCGCGGCTCCTTTCAAAGGTGAACGACAGGGATGCAGCTGAAAGCATACTTGAGCACAAGAGAACCCTTGGCAGCTATCACCATTCAATATTTTATATCCAGGAATACGTGGAAAAGCCCCAGCGCGACATTAGGAGCTTTGTTGTCGGTGACAGGACAATATGCGCAATCTACCGCAGTTCAGACCACTGGATAACAAACACGGCAAGAGGCGGAAGGGCATCCAACTGTCCGGTAACAGACGAGATAAACGAACTCTCATTGCGTGCTGCTGAAGCAGTTGGTGGCGGCGCGGTCGCCATAGATCTGTTCGAGACTGACAAGGGCATCAAGGTTAACGAGGTAAACTATACTATGGAGTTCAGGAACAGCATTGATACAACAGGCGTCAACATTCCGAAAAAGATAATGGAGTACGTTGTTGAGGTTGGGCGCAAATGAAGGTATCGGTTATTGGCGGATCCGGCTACGTGGGCGGAGAACTTGTAAGGCTTCTCTTGCAGCATCCGGAAGTGGAGATATCCCAGGTTACATCTGAATCAAACAGCGGCAAATTCCTCCATGCGGCGCACCCCAATCTCAGAGCGCAGACAGAACTTACGTTCACGCCTGCATCAGACATCAGGCCCTGCGATTTCCTGTTCGTGGCGCTTCCTCACGGCCTGTCAGCATCAAAAATGCGGGAATTCATGAAAATAGCACCCAAAATAATCGACCTGAGCAGTGATTTCAGGCTGAAGAAGGCAGAAGACTACATGCGCTACTACCAGCACGATCATCCTGAACCTGAACTTCTGAAGGAATTTGTCTATGGAATACCTGAACTTCACAGGGCCGAAATAAAAAAGGCCAGATACGTTACCGGTGCAGGATGCATAGCAACAACAGCCATCCTCAGCCTCATGCCACTCTTTAAGCATGGCCTAGCATCCGGGACTGTAATAGTTGATGCAAAGATAGGAAGCAGCGCATCGGGAAACAAGCCCAGCCTCTCTTCACATCATCCCGAGAGAAGCCACTCAGTTAGGTCATTCAAGCCCACCGGCCACAGGCACACAGCAGAGATTGAGCAGGAACTGGCATTTTCGGGCATATCCAGCATAGCGCTTTCCGCAACAGCTATTGAGATGGTCAGGGGGATACTCACCACAAGCCAGGTTTTCCTCAGGGGCAGCATGGAAGAAAAGGACATCTGGAAGGTTTACCGCAGGGAGTACGGCGATGAACCGTTCATCCGGATTGTTAAGCAAAAGGCCGGAGTGTACAGGTATCCTGAGCCCAAGATTCTGTCAGGCTCAAATTTCTGCGACATCTCTTTTGAGCTTGACTGTGAAAAAAACCGAGTCGTTGTCATCGGGGCTCTTGATAATCTCATGAAGGGTGCAGCTGGCCAGGGGATCCAGTGCTTTAATATCATGAACGGTTATCCGGAAAACACAAGCCTGGAATTCAGCGGACTCCACCCGGTATAAAATGATCATTGTAAAGGTTGGCGGGAGCATCGGCATTAATTATGACCATGTTCTTAGAGACTTCGCTTCAAGGACTCCGGCAATTCTTGTCCATGGCGGTTCAGGCGAGCTGAACACCATATCAGAAAAGCTGGGTAAACCCCCCGTGACGCTTACCTCGGTCTCAGGGTTTACAAGCAGGTACACCGACAGGGAGACCCTTGAAATATTTGAGATGGTGTATTGCGGCAAGATGAACAAGATGATTGTGGAAAAGCTGCAGCAGCTGGGTGTTAACGCAATTGGCCTGTGTGGAATGGATGGCGGCCTCCTGAGGGGCAAAAGAAAACCCGCCCTCAGGATTGTGGATCAGGGGAAGCACAGGGTCATTAGGGACGACTATACAGGAAAGGTTGAGACCGTAAACACCGGCCTTCTCAGGCTGCTTATTGAGAACGGATACTCCCCCGTAATATCTCCTCCGGCCTTAAGCCGCGACAACGAGGCAATAAATGTTGACGGGGACCGGGCCGCCGCAGTTATTGCCGCGTCCATGAAAGCAGATGCCCTGATCATACTCTCTAATGTGCCCGGCCTGCTAAAGAATATAAATGACGAGGGAAGCCTGATAAAACACATTTCGAAAGACAGGGTCTCGGAATATATGAAATACGCTGAGGGAAGAATGAAAAAAAAGGTTATGGGTGCAATTGAAACCCTGGAAAATGGCGTTGATAGGGTCATCTTCGGCGATGCAAGGGTTGAAAATCCGATTGAATACGCCCTGAACGGGCATGGAACGGTGATATCATGAGCTGCTCAGAACTTGAAGACATGAACTACTCAGAACTTGAAGACCAGTTTGGACTGGATGTCTATCCAAAACGCGGCATAGTCATTACAAAGGGCAGGGGCGCACTCCTTTACGACACCAATGGCAAAGAATACATTGACTGCATCGGAGGGATAGGTTCTGCCAATATTGGCCACGCAAATCCTGCTCTTACAGATGCAATACAGAAGCAGGCAAACAGGCTAATCAGCTGCGTTTGCATACTCTACAACGACCAGAGGGCACTGCTCATGAAGAAGCTGTCTGAGATAACGCCCGGGGGCCCCTCGCGCAGCTTTCTCTGCAGCAGCGGAACAGAAGCTGTTGAGGCAGCATTGAAGTTTGCTAGGGTGTCAACAGGAAGAACAGAGATTGTTGCAGCTATGCAGGGCTTCCACGGAAGAACCTTTGGAGCACTGAGCGTAAGCTGGAAACCGAAATACCGCGAGCCTTTCAAGCCGCTTGTGCCCGGGATACGGCACGTTCCCTTTAACAATGCCGAAGCCCTCAAAGACACAGTCTCAGAGAATACTGCAGCAGTGATCCTCGAGATAATCCAGGGTGAGGGAGGGATAAGGCCGGCAGACAAGGATTACTTCAGGCAGGTCAGGAAGCTTTGCAGCGATAAGGGCGCTCTCCTCATTATCGATGAGGTCCAGACAGGGTTCGGCAGAACAGGCAAGATGTTTGCATGCGAGCATTTTGACCTTGAACCAGACATGCTGTGCCTCGCAAAATCCCTTGCGGGCGGCGTGCCTGCCGGCGCTGTGGTGTGCAACAACAAAATCAGGATTGACAAGACCCTGCACGGCACAACCTTTGGCGGTAATCCGCTTTCATGCGCCGCTGCACTGGCAAGTATTGATTACATTGAATCAAACAACCTGGCAGAGAAGGCCGGGGAACTGGGCAAATATGCATTATCAGAGCTAAAAAAAATCAGGTCTGACAGCATCCGGGAGGTGCGCGGACTTGGCCTGATGATCGGAATAGAACTCAGGGAAAAACCCGGCCCATGCCTGCAGAGGCTCATGGAAGAGGGTATCCTTGCCCTGCCCGCCGGCAATACGGTCTTAAGGCTGCTGCCGCCGCTGGTCATTACCCGCCAGCAGATCGACAAGGTGATATCCAAGATCAGGCTTGTATTAAGCGACCATGATAGACACAGTGAAAATTAACAGTGAAAATTTCAGCGAGTTCATAGCGCTCATTAGGGAGCTTGCGGGGTTCGAAAAACTGGATCCGCCTGATGAAAATGCGGCTGAGAGGCTAAGGATCCATGGCCTGGGCAATGACCCCAAGTATCAGGGATATCTTGCCTATGTGGACAACAAACCTGTTGGATACCTCATCTACTTTTTTACGTATTCATCGTTTCTGGGAAAGCCAACCCTCTACATTGAGGATATCTTTGTAAAAGATAAGGTTCGTAGCCAGGGTGTTGGCAGCCGTATATTTGGCTTCTGCCTAGAGAAGGCAAAAGAGAACAGCTGCGGCAGAATGGAATGGACCGCCCTCCGCTGGAACAAAAAAGCCCATGGCTTCTATGGGAAATGGGGTGCAAAAAAGCTCTCCGACTGGATAACTTTCAGGATGACAGAAGACGACATTGCCAAGGTAAAATGAACCCGGTACAGCTTCTTAAGGAAATTGTGGGCATACCGAGCCCCTCAGGAAAAGAGGAATCCCTCTCAGGGTACCTGATAGAGCAGATGAATGCCCTCGGCATAAAAGCATATCCTGACGAAGCGGGAAACGCCGTTGGCGTTATCGGATCAGGCAGCAGGAAAATCCTGCTGGTCGGGCACATGGATACGGTGCCGGGAAACATACCGGTGAAGGTCAGGGGCGACCTCCTGTTCGGCCGGGGTGCCGTTGATGCAAAGGGGCCGCTTGCGGCGTTCATATCCGCTGCTGCATCCATCAAGGACAAAATTGAATCTTCAGAATGGAGTGTTGTCATTATCGGTGCAGTTGAAGAGGAATGCCCCACATCAAGGGGCGCAAGGCACCTGTTAGCCGGGCACAGGCCGGATTATGTGGTTATTGGCGAACCCAGCAGCTGGCAGGGCATAACCATCGGCTATAAGGGAAGGCTGATGGCCCGCTATTCACATGAGCAGCAGATGAGCCATACCGCATCCAGATCAGAGAATCCGGCAGAAACGGCCCTTGACTATTTCTGCAGATTAAGGGAGCTCTGCACAGACTACAACAAAGGCAGGAGCCTCTTCCACCGGCTGGACATCAATCTTCAAAGCATAAAGAGCCTTGAAGATCCCTTTCTTCAGGGCATTGACATGACAATCGGGTTCAGGATTCCCGCCGGCTATGGCATAGATGAGCTCAAAAAAGCAGCGGCAGGCCCGCGCGTAAGATTTTATGGTGAAGAGCAGCCGATTCTGGCAGGCCGCAACAATGCATTGGTGAGGGCACTTATTGGTTCCATCAGAAAGCACGGCGGTAAGGCGGCCTTTAAGGTCAAAACAGGAACATCTGACATGAACATAATCGGCAACCATTATGGGGTGCCGATTGTTGCCTACGGACCCGGCGACTCAAGCCAGGACCATACGCCAGGAGAGCATATCAGCCTTGAAGAATACAAAAAATCAATCATCATCCTGAGGGAAGCTCTGCTCACACTAATCCCGCCCACACTCATCCCATAAACTTTATAAACTCAGATTGTTTCAGCCTCAACATGACCAGAGTTCAGATAGCCTCTGAGATTTTCGATTCATTCCCTGATCTGGCAGTTGGTGTTCTCATTATCGGCGGGATCAATAACAGGGGTGCAGCAGAAATTGATCCCCTGCTTACCAAAGAAGAACAGAAGATCAGGTCGCACCTTAACATATCTGAACTGGGTACAAACCAGTTTGTCAGGCCATGGAGAGAGGCATACTCCCTTTTTGGGGCTAAGCCCAAGAAGTACAAGTGCTCTGTGGAAGCACTGCTCAGGCGCATCCTTTCAGGTGAAAGCCTGCCAAAGATCAACCTTCTGGTTGACACGTACAACTATGTCTCCATAAAGCATCTGCTGCCCATCGGTGCTGATGACCTGTCCATGGCAGAAGGTGACATCCGCCTCACAATAGCAGAAGGAACCGAATCATTCACCCCGATCGGGTCTGAACCGGAAAAACCCAGGCCCGGTGAAGTAGTATACGCAGATGACAAGGACATCCTGTGCCGCAGATGGAACTGGCGCGAATCCGACAAGACAAAGATTACCCCGGACACCGCATCTGCACTGATCTACATAGAGTCCCTTACCGGAAAAGACGCCCTGAACAGCGCCATCGATGACCTCAAGAGACTGCTGCATAACAGCTGCGCAAGCATAAATTCCTTTATTCTCGTTAAAAGCGCGCCTACCCTGAACCTCATCACGCAGGCCCTTGAGACGACCAGATATCACGCTGGCCGCAGCCTGGAAAGGAGGGTTGAAGAGCCCAAAGGGAGGCCGAGGATTATGGAAAGGGGCAGCGTCAGAAAGAGCGATGACAGCCTGCACTGGGCAGACCAGATTGCTCAGCAGCTCAAAGAGCGCGCTTCGGAAGAACCTATCCTGAAAAAGATTGTAAAAGAAAAGGGCTACATTGTATACGATGAGAAAACACCCTCAGGAAAAATACATATCGGAGCCGGCAGGGGATGGATTATCCATGATGTCATTGCAAAAGCCATAAGGGACAACGGCATGAACGGACGGTTCATCCTGAGCTCTGACGACATCGACCCCTTTGACAAGATGAATAATGACCTGCCGGCCAGCTATAAGAAATACCTGGGAATGCCTTTCAGGGACATGCCCTCTCCTGTTAAGGGCTATAAGAGCTTTGCAGACTACTACTTCATGACATGCGTTGAGAAATTCGATCAATTCGGGATAGAGGCCGAGATACAGAGCACAGGAACAGCATACGACAAGGGCTTGTTCAATAAGGCTATCAAGACCGCGCTTGACAACGCAGATAAGATTCAGGCAATATACAGGCGTTTTTATGGTGACACAATCGGGGCCAACAAGCTCCCCTTTAACCCTGTCTGTGAAAAATGCGGAAAGATAGGGACCACGCTTGCCACCGAATGGGACCCGGAATCTGAAACGCTAAAATACGAATGCAAACAGGACCTGGTAAGCTGGGCAAAGGGATGCGGCCACTCCGGCCAGATCAGTCCGTACAACGGCAACGGCAAGTTTCCATGGAAAGTGGAATGGGCAGCCAAATGGCCTACGATCGGGGTCAGCTGCGAACTTGCCGGAAAGGACCATTTTACGCATGGGGGCAGCAGGACCATTGCTGTCGCAATATCAGACGAAATCTTCGACTTTCCGCCCCCCTACCCATCAACCAGAAAGGCCACAGGCAAAGGCTATGAATTTTTCACTATCGGCGGCAAGAAGATGTCAACATCAAAGGGCCGTGGCATCGGCTTTGTTGACATGACACAATATGCGCCGGCAAAGATCCTCAGGTACCTGCTCGTGAGGACCAGGCCGCATGCAATGATCGATTTTGACCCCTATGGCACAAACGATCTAATACTCCTCCATGACAGGTACGACAAAACCGAACGGATCATTTCGGGTGCTGAAGAAGCTGACGCCAGGGAAACCCAGCAGCAGAAGCGGATATATAAGCTAGCTCATGTTGGCCCAAAAACCAGGCCATGTCCCGTATCCTTTACCCATGCTGCCACCACCATGCAGGTTGCCCTGTCAGAAAGCAAGGCAATTGATCTCCTGAAGCAGTCAGGGCATATAAGGCAAAACATCAATAAAACTGATCTGGCAAACATCAGCGAACGGCTGGAATTTGCCATGAAATGGGTGCAGGAGTTCGCACCTGAACAGTACAGGTTCAGCGTCAACGAAAAAACCCCTGCAGTAAGGATTGGCCCCGGCGAAAAGGAATCTCTAAAGCTTCTTTCGAAAGCCCTGAAAAAGGAAATGGACGAAAACGAGCTCTACGAAAAGTTCTACAGCATATGCAAGGACACCGAAACGGACCCAACACAGTTTTTCAGGTCTGCCTATCAGGTGCTGATTAGCAAGGATCGTGGCCCAAAACTGGCACCGTTCATATTCACAATAGGCAGGAGCAAGGTGCGCTCTTTGCTCGACGGCCTAAAATGATAATCTTTATATACAAAGGTATGGTTCGGGGATAGATATGGATGAAAGAATAATAATAGGCATTGTAGAGAAAATAGTCGTGCAAGGCAGCAATGGCCAGGAAGAATTGCTCGCAAAAATCGACACCGGGGCCACTAAAAGTTCCATTGACTCGCAGCTGGCAGGCAAGCTGTACCTCGGTCCGATCACCAAAACAAGGCTCGTCAAATCAGCCCATGGCAACAAGCTCAGGCCGGTTATAGAGGTTACGCTAACGCTTGCTAAAAAGAAGGTAACCTCGGAGTTCACCATTGCTGACCGCCGGCACATGAAATACAAGGTCCTCATAGGCCAGAACACTCTGCAGCACGGCTATATTATTGATCCGAGCATAAAATGAAAGCTGCCCTCATTAGCCTTGGAAGTGTATCATCCAAATGGACGCTTGAAGAGATGAAGAATTTCTTTGATGAGGTTGATGACATAAATATCAAGGGAATCGAGATCACCCTGGGCGGCAAGCAGCCCACGATTATGTACAACGGAGAGCCCCTGGACAAATATGATTGCGTGCTCGCCAAGGGCTCATTCAGGTACAACCAGTTGCTAAGGTCCATAACGGCTGTCCTTTACGGGCATTGCTATATGCCGATAAGGGCCAGCGCATTTACTGTTGGGCATGACAAGCTTCTGACACAGCTAAGGCTTCAGCAGGAGGGCATACCCATGCCCGTCACATATGTGTCATCAACGCCAAATGCCGCCAAAAAGATGCTGAAGTGCATCCACTACCCGATCATCATGAAATTCCCTGAGGGCACCCAGGGCAAGGGCATCATGTTTGCAGATTCATTCGCCTCTGCAAACTCCATCCTTGATGCCCTCGCTGCACTGAGGCAGCCATTCATTATACAGGAATACGTTGAAACCAGCGGCGTAGACACACGCGCCTTTGTTGTAGGTGACAAGGTCGTTGCTGCCATGAAGCGAAAGGCCATAGACGGTGAAAAGAGAGCAAACATCCATGCCGGCGGTGTGGGCGAGGCTACGAGGCTTGACAACTTTACCAAAAAGATAGCTATTGAGGCGGCAGGGGCCATAGGCGCCGAGATCTGCGCAATTGATATACTCCAGGGTTCGAAGGGCCCTCTGGTCATTGAAGCAAACCTGTCTCCCGGCCTGCAGGGCATCACGAAGGCAACCGGCATCAATGTAGCCAGCAAGATAGCAAAATATCTCTATGAGAAGACAAAGGACTATTCAGACAGCATGAAGGCAACCGGCACTGACAAGATTATGCAGGATGTCGGGATTCAGGACGTGCAAAACATTAAGGAAATAATCACCAATATAAGCTTCAGGGGCAACCGTATTTTGCTTCCTGAGATTGTTACAACCATTGCGGATTTTAATGAAAAGGAGGAACTCATCCTCCGTGTGGACCGTGGCAAACTGACCTTGCAGCGCCTGTCCAATGATGAGTAAACCGACCAAAAGGGGTGGCATTATGGTAAAAAAAGCGGCAAAAAAACAATCAAAGAAACCAAAGGGCAAGCAACAAATAGCAAAGCAGCAAATAGTAATCAAGAAGCAGAGCCTGTATTACGCTGCAGGCATTATTCTGGCTGCCATACTGGTTTTCTGCGCAATCAAATTTGTGCCTTCTGATGCATTTCAGGCAGAAAAGAACTCCTGTGAGCAAAGAGCAAAGCTTGACTTTTATGTTATGAGCCAATGCCCCTACGGTACCCAGGTTGAAGACGCAATCAAGCCTGTACTGAATGAGATGGGCGATTGCATAGACTTTACCATCGACTATATAGCGGCCGTCACCCCTGACGGCTTTATGAGCCTGCATGGTCAGCCAGAGGTAGATGAAAACATCCGGCAGGTATGCGCAATGAAATACTATCCTGATACCTACATGGACTATATTGTATGCCAGAACAGGGATATCATGAATGCAGAAGCTAACTGGGAGCAGTGCGCAACTGATAATGGCCTTGATCCCGGAACAATAAGCAAATGCTCTGGCAGCGAAGAAGGGACACAACTGCACACAGAATCCATTGCCAGGTCACAGGCTGTTGGCGCCTCGGGAAGCCCCACAATATATCTTGATGACGAGGCCTATCGGGGCGGCAGGGACAGCCTCTCATTCCAGCGTGCAATCTGCAACAAGCTTGTTGGCCATCCTGGATGTGCAGGTATCCCCGAATGCGCACAGGATGCTGACTGTACAGCCCAGCCTGATAAGATAGCGATATGCAACGTTAGCGGCGATGATGCCAAGTGCGAATATCAGGACCCGGTCAGGTTTCAGGCGATTGTCCTGAACGACAAGGACTGCACGACATGCAGCACGCAGCGCATTGTAGACGTCAACAATCAGCTGTTTAAGGGAGCTGAACACAAGTATGTAGACGTCAGCAGCAGCGAGGGGAAGGCACTTATTGAAAAATATGCGATCGAAGTAGTCCCTGCGTACCTGTATGAGGAAAAAATCATAACAACCTACTCATGGACCCAGAACCCAAACATTCCCACAGCATTTGAAAAAAAAGGCGACATGTTACAGCTCAAGGATGAGGTAACAGGCTCCATGCACTATGTGAGTGAAGAGGCGCGCCAAGCGCTTCTTGATGCCCTCGGAATCGACAAGGCGGATGGCAGGCCGCAGATCGACTTTTTCGTGATGAGCTATTGTCCCTACGGAAACATGGCTGAAGAGGCAATTGAGCCTGTATTCCGGGCTCTCGGAAACAAAGCAATCTTCAATCCGCGTTATGTGATATACGAAAACTACGGCGGTGGAGGCCCTGATTATTGCCTGGAAGAAGGCCAGTACTGCTCAATGCACGGCATCCAGGAGCTCAACCAGGACATTAGGGAGCTTTGTGTTGCCAGGCATCAGGGCGCCA
The DNA here is from genome assembly GCA_043823195.1 of archaeon. Lineage (GTDB taxonomy): Archaea > Nanobdellota > Nanobdellia > Woesearchaeales > JBDRAZ01 > JBDRAZ01. The sequence goes on along the minus strand of JBDRAZ010000027.1, from coordinate 38,848 downwards.
AAGCCTTTTTTGAGTTTACACTCGCAATGAACAGCCAGTGCAGCTCCCAGAACGCTGACGCCTGCTGGGTAGGGGTTGCAGAATCCCTGGAGCTGGATGCTGAGCAGATCAGGCAGTGTGAGAAGGACGAGGGTGCCGATCTTGTAAAACAGCAGAAGGACCTGAACAGCCTATTGGGTGTTTCAGGGAGCCCTACAGTCTATGTTGAGGGCCAGCTCTATTCAGGTTCCCGGACGGCCCAGGGCTACCTGGATGCACTATGCGCCGGATTCGCCGAAAGGCCGGCCGAGTGCGGAATCGGGCTTGGGGATGCCGAAGCTGCGCCGGCGGGAGGCTGCGGCTAGATTATGCCCGCAATCAGATTATTTTTTTTATCTCTTTTTATCTTATTTGGCTTTGCAGCAGTTCTCTTCAACGTCAAAACCTATGCGGCATCATTTCATCCCTTTTATGCTGTTGCCTTATTCCTTGCAATGGGCCTTGCATTCCTGACAGTGCTTGACTTCAGGCAGGCCAGGAAATATCTATGCACAAAAACAGGCATGGTGATCATGTATGTTCTTTTTGCTGCATATGTTTTCTATCCCATTTTCCGTTGCTACTTCAGGATACCATACCTGTTCTGCCATGTATGTCCAAGGAAATGCATTTTCGGCCAGCTTCGCCCCTATACTGTTCCATCTGCCCTGCTACTTAATTTCAGCGGCAGGTTCTGGTGCACCAGAATGTGCCCGGCCGGCATAATGCAGGCAAACGTTGCCAGAAAAAAAGCATGCGAAGCACCCAAGGGCCTTGGCTATATTGTCCTTTTAGCTGTAATTGCCCTGTACTTTTCCGCTGACCAGGGTATGCTCTTCAAGAACATATTCTCGGTCTCATCTGCTGTAATTGCATTTGCCCTGGCTTTCATAGCATTGTCAGTCTTTGTCGCAAGGCCGTGGTGTTCAATATGCCCCATCGGGGTTGCTGGCAACATTATCTTAAAAGCGCAAAAAGCGATCCAAAAATGTTAGCAAAAATTTCACGGAGGGATTTTATCAGGAAGGGCATAACCGCTGTTGGCGGACTGGTTATAGGTGCCCATGCACTTAACAGCTATTTCATAAACAAGGCAGTAAACGAGTTTTCCATGGGATTCAGAAACAACGCGCCTGACGAATTATGGAAATGGAGCAAAGAGGCCTCGCACTATACCCGGCTAAGCGACAGTGTTCTCTGCACACTCTGCCCCCACGGATGCAGGCTGGGACCCAATGACCGGGGTTTTTGCAGGAACAGGGTAAACAAGGACAACAAGCTCTACACAATAGGCTATGGCAACCCCTGTTCAGTGCATGTTGATCCCATTGAAAAGAAGCCATTGTACCATTTCCTGCCCGCTACGAAAAGCTTCTCACTGGCTGTTGCAGGGTGCAGCTTTCGCTGCCTCAATTGCCAGAACTGGCAGATCTCGCAGGAATCCCCTGAACAGACCGCGAATATCGATCTCATGCCTGAGAATGTTGCCCGCTCCGCAGAAAAAGAGGGATGTGCATCCATTGCGTATACTTACTCAGAGCCAAGCACATTCTATGAGTATATGTATGATACCGGGCATCTGGCAGATGAAAAGGGGATTAAAAACGTCTGGATAACATCCGGCTATCTCAATGAAAAGCCGCTGCGCGAACTATGCAGGGTTATCCATGCCGCCAATGTGGACCTCAAGGGGTTTTCTGAACAGCTATATCAGAAGCTCACAGCCGGAAGCCTCAAGCCTGTTCTGGACACCCTAAAGATACTGAAGGAAGAGGATGTCTGGTTCGAGATCACAAATCTGGTCGTTCCGGGCTATACAGACAACCCGGACATGATCAGGGAGATGTCTGAATGGATATACAGAAATCTTGGGCCTGATTACCCGCTGCACATCTCAAGATTTCATCCGGCCTACAGGCTCGCACATGTGCCGTCGACACCCGAAAGCATGCTAAAAAAGGCAAGGGAGATCGCCCTGGATGCAGGATTGCATTATGTTTATATCGGAAACATGCCCGGGAGCCCGGCAGAAAATACATACTGCCCTAACGACGCAAAATTATTAATAGAACGCAAGGGTTATTCAATAATGCAAAACAACATTGAGGATGGCCGCTGCAAATATTGCGGCGAAAAAATTGCCGGGGTTTGGGAAAATGAGGCCTAGGGTTATCATCACGCTATTCATCAGCCTGTTGCTGCTTGGGTGCGCAAGCACCGATAATGCCGCAAAGCCGGTCCGGAAGCCGGCATTTGCCGGGACATTTTACCCGGCTGAAGCGTCCGTTCTGGAACAGATTGTCGCTAGCTACCTTGGCAGCGCAAAGGGCCATGGTGCCCTCAGGGCTATCGTTGTCCCGCACGCCGGATACATATACAGCGGCGCTGTTGCAGGAGCAGGATTCAGCGAGATTGACCGTGATTTCAAACGTGTCATACTGATCGGAACAAATCATGCAAGCGTAAATGTGCAGGGGATCTCTGTTGGGAACTACAGCTACTATGAAACGCCCCTCGGGCCGGTAAGGGTCTCGGCAGCCATTGATGAACTTATGAGCCAAGAACCCTTCACCTATGTCCCTGCAGCGCATTCCGCACATATTCTGGAGGTTGAACTGCCCTTCCTGCAAGAAAAGCTTACTGATTTCGAGATCATTCCGCTTGTTACAGGCGGCCTTAATCTGCAGCAGATCAACGAGGCAGCGGGCATCCTTATGCAATACATTGATGATGACACGCTTCTGGTAATAAGCTCAGACCTGTCGCACTACCATGATTACGAAACAGCAAAGAACCTTGACATCCCCTGTATTGAGGGCATCGGGTCACTTGACTTCAGTTCCATCGCCCGGTGCGAGGCCTGCGGCATATACGGAATACTTATCATGGCGACCATCGCAAAAGAAAAGGGGTGGACTGGCCATGTTCTCGATTACAGAAACTCAGGCGACACCGCCGGCGACAAGAGCAGGGTTGTCGGCTATTCATCAATCGCCTTTTATGAGAATGGCGCATCCGCAAAGATCAGCATTGCAGACCAGGAATTCCTGCTGGGACTCTCCCGTGCAACCCTTGAGAGTTACGTACGTGACCGTAAAGTCCCTGCTGTAAATGCAGACACGGTGTCAGCAGACGCCCGCAAAAAACTGGGGTGCTTTGTAACACTGAACAAAGACGGGCAGCTGCGTGGGTGCATCGGCCACATCATAGGACAAAAAAGCCTGTACGAATGCGTTGCAGAAAACACAGTGAACGCTGCAGTCAATGACAAACGATTCATGCCCGTGACAGCTGAAGAGCTTGATGGCATTGAGATTGAGATAAGCGTTCTTACTGTCCCGCAGCAGGCCGCGTACAAAAGCGCTGCAGAACTGCTCAATCTTCTTACACATGATGACGGAGTTATCATCAGGTCCGGGACGCATCAAAGCACATACCTTCCTCAGGTATGGGAACAATTGCCTGATAAGGAAACTTTCTTGGCAAACCTATGCCTGAAAGCCGGCCTTGACAGCCAATGCTGGGCTGATGCGCAAACTCAGGTCTACACATACAACGCCCAGGTCTTCCACGAGAATTAGCCCTTAAGCTCTTTCTTGGGAGGATTCATGCCTTCCTTGTACTCTCTTATCGATTTTCCGATTGATCGTGCGAGTTCCGGAAGCCTCTTTGGCCCAAACAGTATGAGCACAATAACAAGCACAATTATGATTTCTGTTGTTCCTATTGCCATGCATATTAACATGGAATCAGAAAATATAAAGCTTTCGATTTTCTCAAATAGAAAAATATATAAATGAGTATGTTCATAAAATCACAAAGATATTTTTAATATATTTTGAAGAGGTGATATATTTGCCAGCAAAAAAGGCCAAGAAGGTTGCAAAAAGGAAGGTAGTTAAGAAAAAGGCAACAAAGAAAAAGGCCGTAAAGAAAAAAGCCAAGAGATGAGTCTTTTTCTAACCTTGTTTTTTTATTATTTTTAATCTTTATTCTAGCAGGTGGTAAATATGGCGCATAATATAAAGAAAATTCATGCACGAGAGATTCTTGATTCAAGAGGTTACCCGACCGTCGAGTGCGAGGTGACGGCAAACAGCTTCTCTGCGAGAATTGCTGTACCAAGCGGCTCTTCAACAGGCATCCATGAAGCACATGAGCTTCGTGATGATGATAAAAAAAGATATATTGGAAAAGGTGTGCTAAAGGCGGTTGACAATGTCAACAAAAGAATTGCGCCAATGCTGCAGGGCACGGACTGCACCAAGCAGGGACAGATTGACCAATCGATGATCGGTCTTGATGCAACTGAAAACAAATCAAGCCTGGGGGCCAATGCGATACTATCGGTATCGGCATCAGTATGCAGGACTGCAGCGGGATGCAAAAAGATTCCGTTGTACATGTATATTGCAGACATGGTCGGAGTAAAGAAATTTATCATGCCTGTCCCGCTTATGGTTGTCCTCGAGGGCGGAAAACACGGGGACGACTCAACAGATTTCCAGGAATTCATGATAGCTCCGGTAGGAGCCCCAAATTTCAGGGAGGCATTAAGATGGGGAACAGAGGTCTACCTGCAATTAAGCAAGGTCCTTAAATCCTTCAGGCATCACACGAATGTCGGGATGGAGGGCGCATTTGCCCCGCACATGAAAACAAACAGAGAGCCCCTGGACCTAATCACAACGGCAATAAAACATGCCGGGTATAAGCCCGGCAGGGATGTGGCAATCGCGCTTGACCCTGCTGCATCGGAATTTTACGAGGAAGGCGCATACATCCTGTCCAAAGAGAGCAAATTTCTGAACCCTGCGGAGATGGTCGGATACTATGCGGCCCTGGTATCCAGATATCCCATCATTTCCATAGAAGATGGTTTGGCAGAGGATGATTGGGAGGGCTGGGCTGGACTGAATAGCCGGCTTGGAGGCAGAATCCAGGTCATGGGAGATGACCTCACCGTAACCAATGTAAAGCGGTTCCGCAAGGCGATCGGGCTGAAGGCAGTGAATTCAATACTGGTCAAGATAAATCAGATAGGTACAATATCAGAAACCATTGATGTCGTGACCCTGGCAAAAAAATCCAAATGCACCGCCGTAATTTCTCATCGCTCCGGAGAGACTGAAGATGATTTTATTGCCGATCTTGTGGTTGGACTGGGAACCGGCCAATGCAAGTTCGGCGCCCCGTGCAGGTCTGACCGTACCGCCAAATACAACCAGCTGCTGAGAATAGAGGAGCAGTTGGGAAAGCGGGCAAAGTACGCAGGAAAGGACTACCGGGCATGGTCGAGATGAAAAGAGTACTCGTGATCATCCGTGACGGATGGGGCCACGGAAAGCATGATAAGGGAAATGCCGTCTTCCTTGCAAAGACCCCAAACCATGATAACTTCAAAAAGAAATATCCGTCTGCGGTGATTAAATGCACGGGAAACGACGTGGGCAACCCGAAAGGTGTCCAGGGCGGTTCAGAGGTCGGCCACCTGACCATGGGCGCGGGAAGGATTGTGTGGCAGCCTTATGAGTTAATCAATCGTGCGATAAAGGATGAATCTTTCTTTGAAAATAAAATTCTGTTGAGCGCAATAAGAAACTGCATAAAGCGCAAGTCAAACCTCCACATTTCCGGATTGTTCTCCGACCAGGGAGTGCATGCAAATGTGACCCATCTTTATGCCTTGCTTGAGCTGTGCAAAAGGGAAAAACTCGATCGTGTGTATATTCACCTGATCCTCGACGGAAGGGACATGCCTGAAAAGTCGGCGATACCTCTGATAAAAAAGCTTGAACAGAAAATAAGAAAGACAACAGGTACAATCGCATCTGTCTGCGGCAGGTACTACGGGATGGATCGCGATACAAACTGGGACAGGACAGGGGAATTCTATGATCTTCTCGTGAGTGGCAAAGGTTTCAGGGCGCGCTCTGCAGCTGAAGCAGTTGAAAAGGCATACAGGCGTGGCGAAAAAACAGATTACTACATCAGGGCCACCCAGATCATTCCAGCTTTGGTTAAGGACAATGACTCATTCATCTTCTACAACTTCCGCTCTGACCGCGCAAGGCAGATCACCGCAATGCTTAATGCACTGCCATATTATCCAAAGAGAATAAAGCCGCCAAAGCTTTGCTATGTTTGCTTCTGCAGCTACGACAACGACTGGAAGCTCCCTGTCGCATTCCCGCAGGAAAAGATTAAGAACAATCTTGGTAATGTTATTGCACAAAACAACCTTAAACAGCTTCGCATAGCAGAAACAGAAAAGTACGCGCACGTAACATTCTTTTTCAACAGCCAGGCTGAAGAGCCTAACATTGGCGAGAAAAGGATAATGGTGCATTCTCCGAAAGTGCCAAGCTATGATCTCAAGCCAGAGATGAGTGCATACGGGATTACTGAAAAGCTCTTGCCCGAGATTGGGAAGCACGACCTTATTGTTCTCAACTATGCAAACCCTGACCTGGTAGGCCACTCAGGGGTCCTTAAGGCCGCTGTAAAGGCCTGTGAAGTGGTTGACGCATGCTGCGGCAGGATAATAAATAAAGCCCGTGAGACGGGCCATACGGTCCTCCTGATGGCTGACCACGGCAACTCTGACCACATGCTCTATGATGACGGTAGCAAGGACCCGTCGCACGGATTCAATCCGGTTCTTCTGACACTCATCTCAGAAAAGAAGCATAAGCTAAGAAACGGCGGCATGAAAGACATTGCGCCGACGATCCTTGACGTGATGGGCCTGAAGAAGCCGAAGGAAATGGATGGGGAGAGTCTGATCGTTGGGTAACTCGATCCTCGCAATAAACTTCTACCATGCCTCTACCTGAACAGACTGCGCAGGACATCCCAGTGTCATGCAATCCAGCCTGAACCCCATCTCAGACAGTGTGATGTCAAATCCGTATGCCTTATTGATCTTATCTATCATCTGCTGGTACTCTGCAAATCTCTCGATAAGATCTTCAGTGAGAAGGGCCCTCATTTCCATCTGCGGGCCTGCCAATTCTACCTCGGTCAAATCATCAGGATGGAACGCAAATTCGAATATGAAACCGAATAATGAAAGCTTTGGCTGGTTATCCACTGTCCGGTTAACCTTCCAGGTGAACGTACCTTTCACAGCATCACCCGTATCCGGATCAATAACCGGCCGGTACACCAAACCCAGGTCACCCTCACCCCACTCAGGAGGATCCAGGTAAAGCTCATTTATGATATACTGCGTGAGATGGTACTTCAAAGCCCATCTCAACAGCGTTTTGTCATCGTCTGACAGCCCCGAGAGCGCCTTGGAAAGCCTTTCATCCGCCAGAAAATCCTCTGCACCGTACAGGATCAGTGGAGCGACAGATCTCGCCTGCCCGTCATCATAGCTGCCTTCATGGTATACGATATCATATGCTGAAGATGCAAGGTTTGTCATCAGCTCCTTGTAATATGTATAGTAATATGCTGTCCTGCTTTCATGCCTTGTATCCAATGTACCGTCACCGTCAGAGTCAGTGAAGTATGGCCCATCATTATCCAGATCCCACATGTAAGGGTAGACCTGCGGAAAGTTCCTCACCATCCGCGATATGGATTTAAGGCGGAGATCGTTTTTCAGGACATTGTCCATCTCCATGCTAAACCTGGCCCTGCCGTCATCCGGGTCAGGATACAGTACATCACTCACACGATGACGACCAACATTACCCTCCCCGTAATAGTCACGGAGAAGAGCTGCCTGATACGGGCCATCATATGTCGACGACCATGACCCCCCCAGACTGCCACCGAAATCAAATCCCTCATTAATGAGGTATTCATTTATCTCCGGGCTGAACTGTACAGGACTTCCATCCTCGCCCTCAACAAAGAATGTCTTCATCCTCTTAAGGGCTTGATGGTTAAGTGCAAAATTCACCATGAAAATTGAGGGTTCAAAGCTGTTCTCAACGGCAAAGAAATTGATGATCAGGTCATTGAACCTCTCATTGTCAAACATGATCCTGTTTACCGGAAGATCATCGGGATTATGATGACTGTTAAATTGCATCCTAAGGCTTGCTGCCTTGGCATTAGCAATGGCGACGATTGACCTGTAGCGCACGATCTCATTTAAAGAGATGATATCGTCAGCAAACTGACGTTGCAAACCCTCCAGCGCCTTGTTGACATAATAAACTGCCAGGCTCAGCTCAAGGTCGCTCAATGGCTCTCTTATATCGATTGACTCTATCTTGGAGACCCCGATGGAAATAAGATTATCATAGTTTTCTGTCTTCTTATGCTCATCTCTCAGCCTTTCTATCACCAGAAACGGAGTCAGGGCGTAGAAGCCTTCCTCATTATCCTCAATCATCATCCTGACAAACTCGTGCCTCTTGTAGCTCAGGGCTTTTTCATCAGCATAGTCATTACTTGCCTGATATGGCTCGAAACCTTCCAGGACATCATCAAAAGACATCCTGTCGAACCAGTCGCATACCTGCCTGTTGAACCGTGCTGGATTTGAGGTTACTCCTGCCAGTTGCGCAAAGTCCTTTTTGCAGATCTCCTGCATCGACCTGCTGAACCCAGCTCTCGCTTCGCTTGGCCTTGGTGTGCGCATAAGAAGAAAATCCATCTGGTTCTGCACGTCCTCATCATCATACGGCACATCTTCAGGGAAAGCATATTCAATGAAGAAATCGCTGGGCGATTCATAAACAACATCATAATTATCATCAAAGAACCCAACAACATTCTTAGGTGCATCCTCCATCACAAGGCTGCTGCCGGTGAAGTTGTCTGCAAATATCTCGAAGTTCTCAGCTGTCCTGAGTACATCGACAAATGTAGTGTAGTAATCCCCCTCGATGCTGCTCGGCATGTAGTTCATTATTGCCTCAACCTCATCGTAAAGGCCCATGTTCAGGGCATCGGTAACAACGCTCTTGCGGCCAATGATATTTCCGTCATCATCATAAATACGTCCCGGGAATACAAAAGACCAGTAGTTCCTCTGGAAATTGTAGCATTCATGCTCCAGATCGTCAAGTGTTGCCATAATCTGGATAGGTGCTGCTTCATCGGACGGATTTCCTCCACAAGAGGTGAACTGATCAAGATCTTCATGAGAATTCCAGTCATACTTCATATCCGTTCCCCAGCTGTATTTAATGAACAGCGCTCTGATTGTCGGATAATACTCAGCATAATGCTCTTTCCCCTCGCGCTCCAGTGCCAAGGATATCTGCGTCATCATCGCACCCTTGGCTCTATTCCAGGCCTTTTTTTCATCCATGGTAAGCAGGTTTTCAAACGTATCATAGCTGCCCGGAAGACGTCCCTGATTTCGAATAATGGGGTCAAGCTCACTCTCCATGTAACTGTCAAACTGAGTAAGTCGCATTAGTAGGTCAGTTTGATCATTTCGCATGATTTTCTCAATCGGATTTCTTATTCTCCTAAGAATTTTCAGGACATCTGACTCAGTAAGCTGCCCCTTCTCAGTCTCCTCTGTCTCATCCAGAAGTCCTGTGTCAGTAAGCTCCTGGGGCATGTTTCTTGAAGCTGTTGCATCAAACCGCCTGATGCTATCATCAAAGACAAGTGTTGACCACCCGTGCCCTGTCATCTTCTGATAGACATGTCCGGCTGATGTTGTGATCCAGCCCACCGTAAGTTTAGTTGGAATTCCATTTTTCCTGATCCCAACATTAAATATCTGGTTTGATCCGTCGCAGTCCGCCTCCTTCTTCTCAAACACAGTCTTAAACCAATCAGTACCCTGCGCAGTGCCATTGTCTTCATAATAGAAGTAATTTCTGACGTGCCTCTCCCATCCATCAGCCAGTTCCAGATAATCTGAATAACTCTCAGTAAACTCGCGTTCCATCTGCTGGTATGGAGGATAAGCAACAATCCTTTCTGCAGCATATGTGCTGGGCTCAAAGAGATTAAGCCCGGATGTGTCCGCATCTTCAACCTTCACAAGCTCATACTTTATCGTGAGTTTCTCAGTTGTTTTCCGGTCAAGAACCAAAATGGGGGTCTTGTCCCTACCAATGAAAAGCTGGTATTTAAGCCTGACCTGCGGATTATCTGTCAGGTAGGCCTCTATTTTGTTTGGATCAACGTAATACTCACCTTCGGCAGGGCTAATCGTTGCAAGATCTTTGACTGTATAACCCCCCATGAAATAATCACCTGTTCCTGTATAGATCACACGTTTACTATCACTACCCCTGAATACAGGGTATTTAACTGTCTGGAAATAATCACCCCGGACCGGGTTGCCATCCCTGTTCATAAAGGTATAGTGCTTTAGCACGAGATAATAACTGCCCGGCGGATTCACCTCAAACAGGCTAATATAATTTCCGTCACGGTCTGCCCAGTCATTATCAGAATTTGTTATTTGGTAGGAATCATCAGGATTATACTCGGTAACTGCGGTACCGTAATAGGCTGCTCTGCCTTTTGGCCCGGGCATTCCCGAGTTATCATAATCTTCTAATCCAGGCCCACCGCCTGAACGACCAGGCAGACCACCCTCACCAGGTCCGCCACCGTCTCCCGGCATTCCCGGACCGCCGGGCACTCCAGGCGCTTCATCACCTATCTCCTCGATGATTGGCGGTGGTTCAGGAACCACATCCAGTGCACTTTCCTCTGGATTCTCCTGACTAACTTCGCCCGTTTGTTCGCTAAGTTCCTCAGCCAGCTGCTCATAATCAATTTTCTCACTTGCCTCTATCTCAAACCTCCTGGCAGCCTCCGCCAGCTGTTCCTCAAGCAGCTTGAGGTTTTCCTCACGCTGATGCTTGGCAAATACCCGTTGCTGTATGATCCTGCGCCTCTCCTCAAACTCACTCCTGATTCTCTCGGTCGGGTCAGTTATAACCTGGCCGGTCAGGTCCATAAACGCCTGGTTTGAGCCAAAGATGTTCATCGCGTCAAGATCGTTCTCCGTAAGCTCCTGCTCAAACGCGTCGGTCATCGCGTCATCTGTCGGGACATCATACTCATCGATAGCCACGAGCATAGCATCAATTAGTTCATCCACATCAAAAAATCCCCCGAACAGATCCAGTATGTTGTGGACAATGTCGATATAGTTATCTACCTGACCGTAACCCTGGCTGTCCTCAGTCCCGCCCAGTGCCCGCGCCCTTTTGAGCCAGAACAGCGAGGATATGGCTGTACGCTTGGCTTGCTCGATGCTGAAATCAGCCCCTCCGCTCACAATGCCCTGAAGCTGTTGCTCGAGATAGTCCAGATAGGCCTTGCCCAGAAGAAATGAGGCATCCCTCATGAAATCAAGCCGGTCATCTGTATTGACGTTTTCAGAGCCAATCCATGCGTTCTTGTATTCCTCAATCGCATCCTCAAATACCCCGTGGCTCTCATAGCACCTTGCCCTGTTGTAATGGATAAAGGCCCTGGTCTCGTCGTCCGCGTTTTCATAGGCCTTGCCGAAATACGACATAGCGACAGACAGGTCGATGCATGTGAACTTTCCCTGTGTCCTCAGCTCGTCCGGGTCGGAAGAGAACTCTGCTGTGGATAACAGGCACAGCTCGTCGGAATCGCCTCTCATCGCGTATCCATTCTCAGTCATTCCTGTGAGGCATCTGACATAATCGATAGGGCCTTCAGACAGGTCGCATTCTCCAAGGATGACATGAGTATACTCCTCGCACTCCAGTGAGATCTCATCTTCAATCACACAGCCGCATTCGCGGCCAGGGATGCTGCCTTCGCAAATGCCGAAGCCGTCCTCAACGTAGCACCGTTCCTCACACTCAGAATCATCATCGCACACCTTAAGCCCGTTGAACTCCCGTATCATTATGCTTTCATAGCGCTGCCACTCAGGGCTCATCTCCATCACGGCATTGACAATCATCATAAAATTCTCCAGGTCTGGCTCAAACCCTTCGTTCACCAGCGCCCGGACAATGATGCAGACTAGTTGGGGCGCACTCTCCTGCGACGGCACCATGCAGCCCGCTCGTACCTGGTTGCCTGTTATCGGCAGCAGGCTAAGAACAGCGTTCATGGTTGTCCCCTGCATATCCCCTGAGCACAGCAGCCCCTCAGCGATTTGCATCGCATACTCCTCGTCAAGTTCATCGGGCCGTCCGCTGGCAGCCACCAGCGATCCTTCATTTAGTATAGGACAATAATCGCCAGTGCACCCTCCGGAACACTCATGGTTTAATGAGTTCATTGCTATCTCTACAGGAAAAGAACCGTCCCCGAAAAAGAATACAGCCAGATCCTGATGCTCAAAGTTGGCTGTTTCTGCTTCATAGATATCTCCGCCACGCAACGGAGAGCCAGCTGAGATTCCCAGATTTTTTACGGACTCCAAAAAGACCGAAGTGACTCCTTTCTCAAGCTTCGTAATATCCAGGATGCTGCTACCATATCTCCCCTTATTTGTCACAGTTATTATTGCTGGAAATTCTCGCATTCGTTTAACATTCTTAAGATAATCCAGCAGGTTGGAAGCGTAGTCATATGACAGGCATGTATCTGCTATGATGATAACATTGCTAATGTTCTCGTTCAGATTTCTCTCGAAGAGGTCATCACCGAGCTCACTGTAGTGGATCATTTCCGGTCTCAGGCCTTTGGTCTTTTCAACTTCAGCGGGAGGCTCTGACAATCCCCAGGACTCTTTTCCGCCATGGCCATGGAACCAGATAACCGTGTCACCCCTGCTATCCCTGATCAGTCTTCTTATTGTATTTTTGCTGTCTGCACCCTTAAGGTTACTGTCCGCCACCTTTGTAACGCCTCTGGCTCTCGCAAAGTTTTCTATATTTTCGTTACTAAAAACATCTAAGTGGGATCTTTTCTCATCATGGGTAAAGTGTATGAGGTAAGTTGATTTCCCCAGAATTACTTTATCTTCAAATTCATCCCTTTTTGAGAGAATATAATCAATGCCTGATGAAATCTCATCCATGCTTGCATAATCCCCGCTGGAAGATTTAATGTATCTGTAAACAGGCAGGACCATCGCATCAACTTTTGATTTGACATAGGCACTGCTGTATCTGCCCAGCAGGTCTGAATGGTAAATCTTGTCATAAAGTTCATCATATGCTTTTTTGAATAGCGGGATTCTTTGCATCACTTCTATGGTAGCATCTGGCTGCAGTCCTAATGCATCATCCAGCAAAGCAAATATCTTTTCGCTCCGCAGGTAAGGGCTGTTCTCGGGCAGTCCGTCCAGGTTCTCAAGGATCACTTCAGACAACTTGGAATGGATCGGGCTATTCTCTTCTGATTCCCAAAGTTCAGTCAAAGAAGGAAACATATCCGGGGAACCGATCTGATTTAGTGACTCTAATGCAAATATCCTGATCTCCTGATTTTTGTCAGATCTTACAGTCCTTACCAGGGCCTGGACTGCCTGCGGAGAATCCGCCTCTGCCAGCCCCATCGCTATCAAACCCCTGACCAGGTCATTATCTTCCTTTTCTAATTCATCAAACAATGCCTTATAAGACTCTGGAGAACCTATCTTAATTAAGGAGCTGACTGTCTGAGATATTATGCCGTTTCTATCATCCTGTTCAAGTAACCTGTCAAGAAGAGGGACTGCTTTTTGGGAGCTTATCTCCCCCAAAGAGGTTAAACAGGCCAGCATCAGGTTGAAGTCATTGGTCCCTTCCAAAGTATGCATGATAGAATCAACTGCCTCCAATGAACGCATCTTTCCGAGGATCTCCACCATTTTCAGCTTAACGAATTCGTCCGGATCCTCGTCCAGTATTCTTATGGCGATGGGTCCCACTGTGTCTTTTGGAGGATCAAGTGTTCTTAACCAGGCTGCTGCATCTCTTTTTACGCCAGAATCCTGGCCTATTAACAGCAGAACATTCTCCAGGACCCTCTCATCCCACCTCATATCCTCAAACGTAACACATTCTCCCGCTTCCTCTATGCATAAAGCCGGCATGTCCCAACAATCATCTTCTTCATGCAGGGTATAATGATTTGTGCATAGAGGTGCGGTCTCGCCGCCATCAGGCACAACCCCCTGGCCCAATGGATAATTGATCACCCTTTCATACTCTGCCTGCTTTATCCAGTTGTTCTTCCTGGCAGCCTCAAGATCGCTCCTGTATATGCCTTCATTTCCGAACTCGCCCGAGATGGCCCTTGCGACGATCTCCGGCTTGAACTTGATAGTCTGGACCAGTTTTGCAGTATACTCATGGAGATCCTCGCACATGTGCGGATTATATGCGCCGTACTTGACTACTTCATAGATATCTGTGTCCTCATCATTTGTACCGATAGTAAATGCCGAATTATCAAAATGCTCAAGCCATATTTCTATTCCATTATAATTAACAAACAGCTCATAATTGCAGTTGTCCAGGTTATCAAGGAATGGCGCATAATCCGGCATAAATGCATACCTTTGTTCTTCTTTTCGCTCGTAGAACCACTTAACAAAGCCGTAGAAGTAACTGCCGCTGTTGTTGCCCAGGGCAGCACTCACCTCCGGCAAGGTTAGTGTTGGTGAATACTTAGACGGATCAACCATTCGCAGATATTTATGGAACATTCCTCTGATTGCGAGCTGTTCAATAAGCTCTTTCTTAGATAGCCTAAACAGATCCATAAGCACCGATACGTCTCCCGTACGTTTGTATTCCTTCATCCTAGCGTCAAACGGTGCCCGGTGCAGTGATATCTGTTGCTGATACTGCTTTTCCAGTTCATGCTGATACGCATGAAAGTATTCATGGAAGAATATCCCAATGTTAGAGCTAAATTTTGGATTATAATAAATGCGGTTTTCACCAAAATTATAATATGCGCTGGCACCTACGCTCTCGTCATCAAGCTCTTCCACTGATACAAGCATCACCTTTACGGAAGCCACCCGCACAGGCAGGAATCTTCCGTTGATCTCAGAGAGGATGTTTTCTTCAAACCATCTCTTGTCTCTTTGGACAATTGTATCACTTGATATTAACTCCTCAGCCTCTCCCCTCACATCATTAGAATTACGATTATTATCACTTTCCCAGTAATGCTCCTTGACATAATCCTGACGGGCGTACGCGACCTCATACATGATATACTCATCCGACATCTCAAGCGTAATCGGGCAATTGGGATCATCAAGACCAGTAACAGCTCCGACAGGCATCTGGTTGAAACCGTAGCATGCGATAGCTGATCCTGCAATGCCCTCCACCTGCACTTCCTCAGGATTGAAGTTAGGCAGATTTTCCGGGCGGCTATCAGCAATATTATTGACTATTTCTTCTTCTGCTGGCAACAAGCCCTGTGCATCAGATGGGGTCGTATCCAATATCCTGAAATACACCCCCAGCCCGTTGACCCTTGACGAGTACTCCGCGAGCCTTTCGCTGATCGGGTTGACATTCGGGTAAGACAGTGTATCCTGTGCTATTCTGTGTAATTCGATCTCCAGTTCCTCAGGATCCGGGTCATCTGCGGAAAACTCCGCTGCAAAAACAGCACCGACAACCCTGCTAGGGTTAATATCAGTGACCTTTTCAAAATAATGTGCCAGTTCATCATGGAGGACATAATCAAGATGGCTTGGCAGGTTGTACATATAATTCTGTGTGGCTGGCCTGCCGTCCAGTAAGAAAGCATCGTTGTACGTAGGGTCAGGATGTATATGGTAAACGGTGACCCTGTCGCCAGGCCTCAGCACCTCTGGCAGAAAGCCATATTCAGGGTAGATTACCGGAGAATAGGCATCAGGATCCCTTTCTTCCGCCTCTCTGCCGATATCTATCCACAGCGGGTCATCCCTGTCGATAAAGGCCCAGGCGTCCTCCCGGTCCTGTCCTCTGGCCAGACCGACGAGTGCTCTCTCACCCTCTCCCTGTGACGCAAAATAGACAGCGATCCCCGGCCCGTCATGTATGCCTATTGAGATAGGATACTCAAAATTCAGGCCCATATCAATCACATGGCAATCATCATACTTGAACACGAACTCCCTGATAAAGCTGTAATCGCTGCCCCAGCCCCACCCGCTTGGATTAAAGGCAGACTTTTTCTTGTATATCTCAACCTCAAAGTCAGTCTGGGCGCCGGCGGAGGCTGATTCCTGCACATCGACACTGCCATCACCTATCACTGCAACCGAGAACCTGCCGTTGGTTATTGCCAGTTGGGCATCTTCAGATACCTCATCAATGTAAACCGTTATCAGGGGGATCCTGCCTTCCTTGCCCCGGTCGGAAAGTTCCAATCTGGCCCTCGGGTTTACTATGAGGTTAAGGTTGTTTCCTTCAGCTGTGCCCAAGCCAGGGACATTACCCTCAAAAGAAATGCTGGCTGAATCTGTGTCTGCACCCAGGACCCATTCATTGGTTTCAGGATTATGAGAGAAGTATCTTACGCAGTCATCGCATGCAGCAGGTCCTTCCATAACCTGAGCATCTGTAATGATTTTTCCATTATCTGCTTCGACCTCATCAAAAGATGCGTCGCGCATCGCACCTGGCCGGAGATTATGAAGGTTCAGCGCCTTCCCATACGACACCCCATTCTCATAAACATACTTCACGACCGGCGTGTACTTTCTCAACACCACAGCATCATCGCAGTATCCGCCCTCAAGGATCACCTTCACAAGACACCGCTCGTTGACAGGGCCGAAGCCGTATTCCCACTCAACATCGCGAAGTTTTGTGTGGTCATTCATAATCGAGATGGGTGTTGGTATTATGCGGACGTCATTCCTTATCATCCGTTCAAAGAATCCCACACGGATCCGCCGGATTCCGAGGAACTCCAGGTCGCCCCACTTTTCCCTTGCCTTTGCGACAGTCTCTGCAATGTTAGGGTTATCGCGGGGGTTGAAGATGAAACCCACAGGCGACCATCCCCGCTCCTCCGGCTTGTCATACTCGTCTGCCAGGTCTGCAAAAGCATGGCCCAGCTCATGGACAAATACAGAATCGATATTCAGGGGCCTGTTGTCCACAGTCTTGTACACCCAGCCGATCCCTGTGTCAAGCCCCATCGTCCCCCTGAATAGGGCATGGGCCCTGTTGTCCCGCTTGGACAGGATCACCTTGACATCAGCCTCGCATTCATCAAGCAAATCATTTATCAGGGGGATCTCATGCCCCCGGTCTGAGCCCTGGAACGTGTTTTCAGGAACAACCGTCGTCCGGTAGACCTGAGGGTTATAGTATATGGAGAACCTGTCCTTCATCGACCTGAACGGCTCTGTCGCGAACAGGCCGCGACCCTGCCCGTATTCATCAACAACAGTCTCAATGTCATGCATAAACTCATCGAGATTTGCGTAAGACTCTCCCATCATGTAAACCCGAACATCCCCCTCATTGCCGGCTGACTCCATCATGTACTGCTCGCAGCTGGATCGCGCCTGTATCAGCCGCACCGTAAAATCCTGCTGGTATGCGAGCGATGAAGGCACATCCTTTGTCCCGACATATATTTTCAGCCTGAACTGTTTATCAGACTCCCTGAAAAGGCCTGTCCGCCTAAGCCTCAGCTTTATTATGTAAGACATACCTGATACCGTGTCCCACGAGACATCATAATCAGATCCTGAATCATAAATCACTTCTCCTGTGTCCAGGTCAACAAATTCAGGGACTACAACCGGGTCATCAAGGAGCATCCTGTTGACGGACAGCCTGTATCGCACCTCAATGGGCTCGTCATTTGAGATGTCAATCTCCATAACATCAGGTATGGGATTTATCGGTGTTATAACACCGGTAAACGGGATATCCGGCAGGTTGGCCTGCCGAAAATGAATCCACTTGAGGGCAAAATCCGCACCCATGGTGCCCGGGTACTGCGTAATTACCGCCATAAGCTCTTTATTCATAAGCAAAGGATCAGCCTGAAACAGGCCTGCATAAGCATAAGCAAGTGATTTTATTTCATCATCATCGAAATCCTCAGCAATCTGCAGCATCTCGGCCCTTAACGGGAACCAGGGCTCCATTCCGGTATCATCAAGCCCGTCAAACACGGAAGTCATCTTGTTGAGAAACGAAGCCACATGCTCAATTTTGTCCGGGTCATAGACATAATCATGTACATAAGAGAACGCAGTGTCATAATCCTTCTTCAGCTGGAGGTAAGCCAGGTAATATGCCCCTATCTGTGCATCAGTCTCGCTGTCCAGCGCCGCACTAAGATACTCTTCAAAATATTCATCCATTCTCTGATGCAGCACACCCCTGAACATAGATGACCTGCCCGCAGCCTGGACAGGCACATTTGGCTCAGAATACGCCCTGAAGAGATTGAAGTAGGCCCTTTCTTTCAGTTCGGGATCGTCTGTTGCCGACAGGGCTGCAGCCACCGTCCTGAACACATCCTCATCATAAAGTGGATAACCGATGGGCTCATCAGGATAAAGGGTTCGGTCCTTGCTCAATGCCCTGATCAGCTCAAGCTTATGGACCTGAAGCAATGCCTTATGCCTGCTCTGCGGGAAGGTATTCAGAAATGCCTGGATGTCAAGAAGCAATGCAACCTTATTTTCAGCAAGCATCTGCTTGGCGATAAACTCATTAAGATCCATCCTGACACTCTCAAGGGAAGCATAGGCGCGCTCCTCATCAAGCGGGTTTGCTGCGGTCATCAGCCTCATCCGGTTTGCAACTGCATCGCAATATGCGCCACCTTCGCAGTATTTCTTCAGATAATCCTCGTACCTGGCTGCCCCCTCTCCCCTGTACTCAGAAAGCACAGCAGCAGTAAATGCCGTGTACTCCTCATCGCAGTTTGCTGCAGAAAGGATTTCCTCTGCCCTGTCAAGCTCGTTAAGCGCCATGTATCCCCTGACAACAGACATCTGTGTCAGGCAGTCTTCTCCTGTTACAGGGCCGGCCTGCTTCCCTATTCTTGCCTGTAGTGGATCATCAAAATAGAATGCAAACAGCATTTTGTCATAGGAGCCCATAATCGCTCCCGGCTGTTCAATTATTGCCGTTTTCAGCGCATCATGCATTTCTTGGGTTGGGTCTGAATCAAACTCCTGCCATATCCGGAGGATCCTGATATGATCATCAGTAAACCCAGAATCAAGAAAGCTCTGCAGATAATCAGCAGATTCAGGATTTTGTGTCTCAGTAAGCGCCAGGGGTGAAGCTGCCATAACATCATAGATCAATGCATCAGAATGCGGTATGGAGTGCTGGAACCCGAAGCTGTGCCCCAACGCATGGGTGACCAGCTGTGAGAAGAACTCAATCCTCTGCCGGTCATCGGTAATGGTCTTTCCATCCAAGAGATCATACATATTTTTAAAGATATGCACCGCACCGCCATTGAACATCCCTCCGGAAGCCTCCCCCACAGGGATGCCGACTGATGCATACTGCTGGCTCTGCTCGAAATAGATATTGCGGTTAAGTGTGCCAAGGTTAGCGGGAGGTAATTCACCAGGGTACACGATCCGGTACTGCCATGGGAAATTCTGCGCAGCCATCTCCAGCGATTGCTTTATCAATTCAATTTGCTCTTCGGAATAGCGGTCCGCGGAGAATCTGACAAAGAGTGTTGGCCCCTCCATGATGGGAGCCGTCTCAACTCCATCAAACTGACACCTCTCCTCCTCATCGCAGTATGTCTCCTGGTTCTCGCCGTCAACAACCCGGTCATCAATTCTTCTCAGTATCTCACCATCAGCATTCTGTTCAACGCAGAAGGAATCAACCTCAGCAGAATTATAGATGCTGACTCCTTCATAGCCAGGGCTCACATCAGATTCCACGCACCTTGAACCCTGCCCAGGGATAATCTTCTCTGCAAGAGGAACACCCACATCTGCCAGCTCTTCATTATACACTGCATCTGAAGCAGGCTCATTTCCAAAAATCTGGACCGGAATGAACGCCATCAGCTCCTTCCACCCGTCTGAGACGACCCCGACAATGTAGCCCTGCCTGCTTCCCACTACATTGTTGACAATGCTTTTCCCCGCACCAAGATCCTGGAAAAGCCACTCCCTGCGAAGGTCACCCAATGTTGGCGCACTGAAAAGGTCGTCCCGGTCTACGAAATACCAGTCAGCCTCCTTTATATTTTCACCATCGATCTTGCTGCCTGCTGCTGTCAAAAGGATTTTTGTGCCTGATTTCAGCCTGAGCTGCCTGTTATCATTGAACGACCTCTCGTCAAAATCCTCAGAGCTGAAATGGCTTCTCCATTTCCTGCATCCCTCGTCAATCTCTGCGCAGTAAAGGTTTGATCCAGCGCATTCCGGGTCAGATTGCGGCGAGCACCGGTATGCGGGGTCATTAAGGTCTATCCTGTATGTCTCAGCAGCGCCGTCTGAATCAGTTGCGCTGACGCTCAGGACATTCAGGTTAGCAACAGCCCTGCTGATCCTCCTCTCCCGCGAAACGCTGATGAGCTTTGTCTGGCTGTATGTATCATCACCAAAGACCAGGTCCACTGAGGCACTAAATATGCCTTCATCACCGGATATGCATGTAAACTTCTCATGCGGATTGGCTGATTCATAACTGCAATCGCTCCCGTCTGGTTTCCTGAATGACTCAATGCTGTAGCGGTAAGTTACAATGCTCTCCCCAATGCCCCTGGTGTTCTCATCAACACCAATCACCACATCAGCACCAGGCTCAACAACATCCGTATCCAGATAAAGCAGCATGTCATCCGGGTCGAAGTTGCCCCTGACAATAACCTCATTCATCTCAACAGCCGAATACGGAAGTGCTATGTCAAGAAGCAACGTCGATTCATCAGCCAATGCGATCTTATGAGCCACAGGCTCATATCCAATGGAAGTAACGGTTACACCGTAAGATGCAGCAGGAAGGTTAATGCTGTACTCGCCCAGGTCATTAGTGATTGTTCCTGTTTTTGTGCCGTCGGAAAGCACAATCTGCACAGTGGCGAACGGAACTGCATCACCTGAGGCATCTGACACCATGCCGGTCAGTGTGCCATCTGCAAAAGCCAGGGGAACAAGCAGTAGCCAGATAACAAAGAATCTAGGCAGCAAACGAACCACCCGCGCGGATTACAGCATAATTCCGGCAGAAACCAGTCAAAAATTGGGTCGGAATTAATGCAAAAAAGAAGCATTTCATGTTAGCTTAAGCACCTCATTGATCTTATCCTCTGTCCAGCCACACTCAAGAAGCTCCTTCATAATGTCGGCTTTAGTGTACCCCATATGAATTCTATTTAAGACATAATGCCTGACCTGCAGATGGTCCACAGTACGGCTGCAAGACCTTACCCTGAGAAAAAAAAGTCCGCCGCATAGAATAAAGACTAACACGCAGGCCTGGATAAGCCAGCCATATCCCGTTTTTATCGGCTGAAGAGGGGTTGCTGCAGCCTGCCCAAGCTTGAGGTTTGATACATTGAGCGAAAAAGCCTCGGAAAGGTCGCTCCTGTAAACCCTGATAAGGCCGGCATCCTCATAATACGGAAAATGCACATGATATTGGCCCCCGGCCTTAAGGTATTCATCAGGCAATGAAAACTCTGCTGCAAACAGCACATCCCCGTGTTCAGAATATATCCGGCCGACATAGTAGTCTGCACGGAGCTGCAGCGGCTCAGGAAACCCCTCATTGACAAGCAGGCCAGCGCCCAATGCACCATCATATCGGACCGTAATATCATAGAACAATCCTGCGGCAAAAACACTATTCAGATGCACCAGAATAAGCAGGACCCACAAATACCTCTTCATTTATACCCCTCTCTTGACCAGTCTGTATCCCGCCCCATGCACGGCTGCGCGCAATTCACTGTCTTTGGCTGCATGGCGCAAACAGTCACCATTCCGATTCCGAAATCCTTAGCAAATCCAGGCTCTTTGCCTCTTCCCTGTAACCCAGGTCCTGCAATCTTATATTTAGTCCATACGCGGTATTAATGGTATCAAGCATTGGCTGGAACCTTGACAGTTCCTGGACCGAACGCTCGTACATCGCGATCGCATTATACATGCCACTGCCGCCGCCGCTTCTGCGGGCCATCATTGACTCCCTCGTGAGTTCATTCTCAATATAATTTTTCAGCGTAACCATAACCGCCCTCCTCAGGTTCTGCTTGTCAGGAAGCCTGACGGGCAGCAGTCTCTGTGACAGGGTTGAATCCACAAGGGTCCCCTCTGTGCCAAGCGGATACACGATAAGCGGGGCAATTGCAGGAGCCTGCTCATCATCATACTCACCGTCGTGGAATGCGATGTCTGTTGCAGCATATGAGAAATGGCGCATAAGGGCCTTATAAAATGAATAGTAATAGTCTGTATTCGAAAAATAATAGGGCGTTTCTTCTGTAAAGACATCATAGTGGTACTGGCCAAGGCTCGTATCCGTATCCCACATATGGGGGTAGACAATGGGAAACACCGAGATCATCCTCTGGACCGCCTTGAGCCTTAGATCACCGTCAGTGCTTG
The DNA here is from genome assembly GCA_043823195.1 of archaeon. Classification (GTDB taxonomy): domain Archaea; phylum Nanobdellota; class Nanobdellia; order Woesearchaeales; family JBDRAZ01; genus JBDRAZ01. Next base: position 16,395 of record JBDRAZ010000027.1, on the reverse strand, counting down.
TACGCTCCACTATTCGTCTGGCCATGTCTATTGCTCTTGGATAGGTGTTCACGATAGAAAAGAAGTTGATCATGTTATCATTGAACCGCTCTGTGTCAAATGTTGCCCTTATTGAATCAAAGCCATCTGTGCCATAATAGGCATCACCGAATGCATCCTTTGCCAGGAACCCTGTCTGGACTGCAATTGCGGTAATAGAGCGGTACATGGCAATCTCATCCCTGCTCACCACCCCATCCTGATACAGCTCTTCCAGCCCGTACAGGCCCTTGTTGATGAAGTAGGTGTACATGTTCACTCCATAATCAGTAAAGGGCTCGTTATATGGGTCAAGATTCGCCATCCTGGTCACTCCCAGCTCAATGAGCTGCTTATAGCGCTCCTTCCTTTTTTCCGGCTCATCAAGGCTATCAATAATCCTGAACGGAATCTTGATAAGGTAATCGCCTTCCCTATATTCATTCCCGGTATGGTAAGGTCCGAAATAACCTGACATGAACGTCCTGTCATAAAGAGTGTACTCATCCAGAACATCCTGGAATGTCAGTTGCCCAAACGCGCGCTGGTAAGCATCCGGATCCTCTCCACCAGGCAGGATCTGCCGAAGCTTTGCCGTCACGAGCTCCGTTTTTGCATCCTCAAAGTCCTTTACTGCTGACTCAGGATGGCTCAGCCTGGAGACAAATAGATTAAAGAAATTCTGGTATGTCTCCTCATCAATATCAGCATTGGCCGGGAAAGAGTCATAGAACATATTCACAGGGTTGGAAGCCGGACCAAGCGTGTAATCTGTCAGAATGCCAAATGCGTCAGCCGGGTTATCAAGGATATCCCGTAATTCAGAATCCATGACCTTTTTTCGTCTTGCCACAAGTTTCTGCATCCCCTCCTCTGTCGGATTCTCGAGTGCATCAACAAAGGAATACATGGATGACGCACTTGCAGCGTCATGGTATTGTGCTGTCAGGTGCCTGGCCATGTCAGTATCTCCCATCTGGCTGAACTCCTGCAATAGCTCCTTGGCATTATGTTCGAAATACAGCTTATACTGAAACATGCATCCGTTCTCAGTTGCTATCGCCAGCTCAATCAGCCGAAGAGGAAACGGGTATTCGGTTATATCATGAATGTCCCCTCTCAGCATATACGGGAATGCCTTGCTTCGGGCACAGATCCCAAGGTCGTACTTTACGTAGAGGGCCCTGTACTGGTGAGTAATCCCATCAGTCCCTGCAAAAACCTCAATCAGCTTGCTCTTAATTCTTCCTCTTGTGCGCCACCATCCGTCCCTTGCATCATCAGAATAATCCAGGTTCTGGTTAAAGAACCTGTCAAAATCGTGGAAGCTGGCATCGAGCTGCTCCTGTTTCTGATACTCCCTGTACGAGTTCCGGGCCTCAATGAATTCAGAGATTGCCCTCTCCATTATCATATCCAGCCGCACAAGCCGCTCCTGCAGAGGTATGGCTTCGTCTGAGATAATTGAGAATGCCTCATTTTCCATCGCACCGAAGGGGTTGAAGGGATCCCGGTTCATTGATTCAAACAGCTTTTTCAGGTCATCCGGCGAATTCGATGTGGAGGTTGCATCAAACCGTTTAAAAAATCCGTACTTGTCAGTTGCCCGGGACCATCCGTGCTTGGTCATCTGTTCATAGACGATGCCGTTCTGCGCAAGCCAGCCGGTGGCAAGCAGGGTCTTTGCTCCCTGTTTCCTTATCATGATATTGAAAAGCTGGTTTGAGGTGTCGCAGTCTGATTCCCTGTCCGCCAGCACTCCCCTGTACCATTCCGGGCCGGAGGCAGATCCTGAGTTTGCATAGTCAAAATAGCCCTGCATGAATGCCTCAAGCTGTTGCGCATATCTGTCCCTGTCTGCAGTCACCTCTGTCTGTTTGTCAGGAGCGAGGCTTGCAGTGAAGTCCGCCTCCATCTGCCGGAACAGGGGATCATTTATCACCCTCGGCGGCACATAGGTTGTTGCCTCTATGCGGGGTACATCCTGGAGCATCTGGTCAACATTCCCCGGATTGACCCTGATTATCTCATAAGTAATTATCAGCTCCTCAGCATACGGACTGTCCAGGACCAGGATCGGAGTCCGGTCCTTCCCTATAAACAATATGAATTTTGGCCTCAGATTCGGATCGTTAAATGATTTGATCTGGACCCTGGATCTGTCAACAAAGTATTCACTGAAATCCTTGGAATCAACAACAGGTAGCTCCTTTATCCCGAGCCCCTGAAAGCTCTGGACAAGGCCCCTGTACCTAACAGTCATCCTGTCAGCTCCGGTAAATTGCGGGTAAAGGACCTCCTGATACGTTTCTGTTTCCGCGTTGCCATTCTCGTCAATGATTGGGAATGATGATTCCTTGAAATAATATGTCCCCGGCGGATTTATTACATACTGGACACGGCCGTTGCCTTTGGAGTTCGCCCAGTCATTATCGCCCCCGAGATTGTTGATATCGGAATGCTTGTCAGGTGAATATGTATCCCGGCGCCCGGCACCCTCTGGGCCGGGTGCGCCACCGGGCGGCGCCTGCTTTATTGAGCTGAACTCTTCCGCATTCAGTTGCTCATTCGGCACTATATCAAACATATCCTGGAATTCCTCCCTGTTCTCCCCAAGGACCTGCGAAGTACGCTCATCTGAGTACCTCTCATCCGCTTTTCTCCTGTACTCAGCCTTCTTTTCCTCGAACTGCCTTTGCAGCGCCTTTGTGGGGTCGCGGATTCCAAGTTTTTGCAGGTCAATCTCGCCGGTGTCAAGGATATTCACCAGGTCAAGATCATTCTCAAGCAGCTCCTGCTCAAAAACCTCTTCCAGAATGCCATCAGTAATAGTATCATCCCCCAGCGTGTCCAGGATGCCGTCCATCCTCTGCTCAACATCATTTGAGCCGGTCAGCATCCGCAACAGCTCCAATGCAGTATCATAGTAGTCATAAACCCAGGCAGATCCAATGTTTTCCGCACCAAGACCGAGGGATTTTGCACGCTTCAGCCAGAAGACCGCCTTAAGGAGGTTATACTTGATCTGGCTCCTGGGTGCAAAATTCCGGTCATCAATGCTGCGCAATAATGTGAATGCATTGTCTGCATGGGCCCCGCCCAGCATTGCTGAGGCATCCCTGCGGAAATCAAGCCTGTCTAGGGCATCATCCACAAGCCCTGAAAAGCCGTATGCATCTTCGTAATGCTCTATAGCCTTGGTAAATTCAGAATGGATATCATAGCATTTTGCAGTGTTATAAAGGATGAATGCATATGTTTCATCATCATCGTCCGTGTTCTCGAGGGCCTTGCTGAAATATGAGGCCGCGATCTGCATATCCCCGTCACATACTGCCTTGCCCTCGTTTTTCAGTTCATCGGGGTCTGATGAGAATGCAACCTCGCTACGCAGGCACAGTTCATCTGGGTCACCACCAACAACGAAACCACCTTCCTCCATATCAACCATGCACGTCAGAAATGGCGCCCTCCAGGCGCTCCAGCCGTAAAGGGTGTAGAGGTCACTGCACGACATAACCCTGACATGAGTATAGCTTTTGCAGCTGGTTGTGAACTCCTGATTCTCAAGGCAGCCGCAGGTTTTTGCAGGGGCTCCGCCAGCCTCATAATCAGAGAAGTCCAGCGTTTCCACCATTGCATCACATTTGGCCTCTGCGTCTGGCGACCCCTTCTGCTGCTCAGAAAGAATGCAGAGATGGTACGCTGCCCTGTCTAAGTCAGGATGCGTCCTGTAGTACATCCCCAGCCGCGCCATTGATACAGAAAAGCAGTCCCCATCCGGGTCAGTATTCCTGCACACCTTCCAGAGCTCCTCTGCAAGTTTCTCACCGTTCCCCGCGTCGCAGACCTGGGCGTAGACTGGAGCAGCAATCAGAAACAATAGCACCGGCGGCAAAAGTGCCTGTTTTGTCATCCAAGGCCCCTCCGGTCAAATGGATTTGACCCCATCTTGCGAATATGATCCGCAGCCACGTCCCATATCCTTGATATGAGTTCCTCTGCGCTTGACCTGAAGCCATCCCTGAACTCTGAGACTGCCCTCTTATCCAGGGGTATCTCCTCCCCCCTCTCTCCCAGCCTGACTCTCCTGCCGGAAGTGTCCTGCGAGATCGAATCCTCATTGCTCTCATCATTGATCTGTGCATCGCCAAGTTTCGGAGCATAGTATATTCCCTCCTTGAGATCGCCGTAATCACCATTCAGGACAATCACATAATAAGGAAGCCCTTTATATGTGGCGGTCTTAAGCTGGCCGTTGAAGTCCTCCGGAGGGTTCCGGATAATCTGTTTAATAAGGCGCGCTCCCTCAAGGGGTGGCAGGGTCACAATGAGAATCTGTTTGCCGTCAAGATTATATTTCCAGATGTGCGCATTGTCGCCGTAGGCATCCTGCAACACATCTTCCGGATTCTCTTCAGAAAATGCAACATTGTCATCCACTGGGTATGGAACCAGGTAATGCCCGGCCAGGATGGAATACGTAACCCCCTCCAGACTAAGATATTTATCCTCTTTCGTCTCAATCCACACATACTTTATGCTTGTCCAGAAGCTGTTTATGTCCTCAATATCTATTCCTCTGGATATGTAGAAGCTTGCAGGTATCGTTCCGATGAACACAGGTCCCATCCTTCTCAGGATAAGGCGGTCATCCTTTTTTGCAATATCGCCCTCGGGCCTTGCCATTGTCTGGTAGAGGGTTCTTTGGTCATAGCCAAAGGAACTCATAAGCGCGCTCCCAAGCTTGATGTTCAGGAACTTTGTCTGCGTTCCGCTTATCGCAAAATAAGGATCATTATACCTCATAAGCAGGTCATATACATTTACGATATCCTTCTCGAATCTTCGGGCTGGACGCGCTCCGGCGGTTTGTCGACCGGTAATGCCCTGTAGTCCTATGACAGCAGCCACCGGCATGAGCGATTCATCGACAGCATCATCCTTGAACTCAAACCCGGAAATATCTGTCCCCATGCAAACAGTGTTCATGAGGAAATCCTCCTCGGGAATCTGGAGGGTGATTGTGGGATAATCCTCGACTGAGGAAATGTCCAGAGTCACGGTTGGGCCGGCAATAATGAATTCATCAGTTTCAGACTCATCACCTCCATCCTCACTATATGCGCACACACCGGCATCGCAATACGTCTCCTGGTTCTCGCCGTCAACCACCCTGTCGTCAATCCTGCGGCCTACAGATCCATCAGGCTTAAGCTCAATGCAGAACGACTGCACCAGAGGGGAATTATATATTGTAAGATCTTCGTATCCCGCGCTGACATCAGATTCGATGCACCGTGATTCAGCACTGGGCAGCACCTCTTCAGTAATTGGCGCTCCGGCATCAGATTCCTCCTCCGCATATACGATTTCAGCCGCTGGCTCGCCGCCAAAAATCTCAACCGGAATGTATGCAATCATCTCACTGCTCCAGCCATCATCAATGAGTGCCACAATATACCCCTGTTTGCTGCCTGCAACATCGGTCACAAGGCTCCTGCCTTCTCCGGTCTTGGTTGCCACCCAGTCCTTTGAAAGATCATAGACTGTCGGGGCACCGAAAAGATCATCCCGTTTGATAAAATACCAGGTCACATGATCGTCACGCACATCTTCTCCGTCAATTTTGCTTCCCATTGCAGTTAAATGGATCCTCGATCCGGATCTAAGCCTCAGCTGCCTTAATTCATCAAAAGCATTTTCAGCAAAATCCGTTGAACTGAAGTGGCTCTTCCACCGTTTGCATCCATAATCAATCCTTGTGCAGTACAGGGTTGAGGCCGGGCATCCTGTGCCTGGCGAGCACCGGTAAGGGCTTATTCTGTCATCCTCGCCGTATGTCATAAAGGCGCTGTCTGAATCAGTCGCGCTGACGCTCAGGACATTCAGGTTAGCAACAGCCCTGCTGATCCTCCTGTCCCGGCTAACTCTGATGAGCTTTGCCTGGCTGTACGTATCGTCCCCAAAAACAAGATCAACTGAAGCGGTATAGATGCCCTCCCCATCTGAAAGACAGGTGAACTTATCATGCGGGTTTGATGAAACATATTCGCACTTGGCCCCATCGGGTTTCCTGAATGACTCAATGCTGTAACGGTAAGTTACAATGCTCTCCCCAATCCCCCTGGTGTTCTCATCAACGCCTATGCTCACTGCCCCGCCGGGCTCAACAACATCCTTATCCAGATATAGCAGCATGTCATCCGGGTCGAAGTTGCCCCTGACAATAACCTCATTCATCTCAACAGCCGAATACGGAAGTGCTATGTCAAGAAGCAGCGTCGATTCATCGGCCAGCGCGATCTTATGAGCGATAGGCTCATATCCAATTGAAGTAACGGTTACACCGTAGGATGCAGCAGGAAGGTTAATGCTGTACTCGCCCAGGTCATTAGTGATTGTTCCTGTTTTTGTGCCGCCGGAAAACTCAATCTGCACAGTGGCAAACGGAACAGGATCACTGGCTTCATCGGTCACCCTGCCGGTCAGCGTCCCGTCAGCCATAACCGATGGCATCGCCATCAACAAGAACAGAAACCCGCAGAGATATCTACCCTTCATTGTCCGGTTCCCTTGCATAAACGCCGCCAAAGCAGTTCCCCCTTGCGTCAAGCCGGTCTCCCCAGAGGCAGCAGTTGGTGAGCCCTGCGTCTGTAATCATTACCTCCCCGGAATCATCCCCGCAGCAGAAGGTCCTTCCGAGGGAATCGGTCATCCACGTGCCTCCCGTCTTGGTGCAGGCGTAGCCATCATCCCACGGCCAGTCCATTATAAGCTTATTGGGCATGTCAGCGTCAACACAGACAGCAACTTCCTGCCGATGGCCTGCCACACAACCGCCGGTGGAGGCATCCTTCATGGTGCAATCCGAAAATCTAACACAGGCATCTGTCCAGTCTGCCAGCTGGCACTCTGTGTAAACCTCTCGGGTGCTTTCATCCCCCTCACAACCGGAGAACACCCATTTAAAAGTCCGCAAATCAGCACAGCCTGATCTGGGATTATCATCGCAGCCAATATCCTCCATAGCCTGGCTGTCGGCATTGCTTATCTTTGGCTGGTAGTACGGGCTATTCGCTCTGGCAGCCTTGCCCCCTGTGCAGACATTATTGATGCAGTAATGGCCCGTGTCGCACTTGACGCCGCCGCAGTTGCAGTCTTCAAGCACCATGCCCTCATTGGGCTGGTACCTGAACACCTTATCGCCTGCGCAAATCTTCATGGGCTGGGCATTCGCCCTTATAGCCTGCTCTTCACTTACCCGGATAACACTGGAAAACCTCATGCAGAAGCTGTCAATGTTTTCCAGCCTCCCCTTCACGTTTCTGCAGTTCTTCTGCACATAACTGCAGGCTGCGGGATCCTGGTTCTGGGTTGCATAGACTGTGTAGCAGTAGCACCTATGCTCCAGAGGCAATGAATCGCATTGCGACACGTCATCATTCTGTACAGCAGTGAGCAGCGGATTAACCGGCTTGGCTGCAGGAGCGGGGACGGCAACAGGCGGCTCGCATTCCGGCAGATCAACAGTTATCGTCTTTCTGAACACATATCCCTCGTTGCTCTTGTCAAAATATTTTTTTTGGGTCTTTTCGGCCCAGATCCACCTGCCGTACAGGAAGCCATCATCCCTGGCATCATCCTTGTCCCAGAGATGGTCGGCTTCAGGGATCTCCCATGATGATGTGTCAACATAGCCGGATTGCCAGTTTGCCTTTTCCTGATCAGTCATGTCCTGCAAAAGCTTTGCCCGCCAGGTGCCATCGCTCTTTGCAAGAAGCTGACCCCCGTGATAGACCTCAAAGATCAGCCCCTCATCCCCCCCGTTATCATCTTTGGCAGTAAAGGCAATGACATTCTCCCCATCGATGAGTTCGGCATGATAAAGGCCAACATCATTCCGCCCGCTGCCCCCGATAAGCTGACCGTTAACATAGAGTGAATACTTGTTATTGACCGCAACCTTTATGGTGGCCGGCCCATGGAAATCCTCTGCACTGTAATCGTCATACAGAACAAGTTCCCAGCCATCCCCTGACTCCTCAACCACATACCTTTCTGGCTCGCCGTCCCTGTCAACATCAGCCTCAATCTCCTCTGAATAATCACCGGGAATTGGCGTGGGGCCCTTTTCATATCCGCAGAATACATGCGTGCTGTATGGGTCCTCTCTTAAGAAGTCAGACGTTAGCTGAGATTGCAGGTGGATCCGGGCATATGCCCCATCGGTTGTTTTTCCCCAGAGGGTAATTCTCCGAAAAGGGAGGTTGATGCCCCCGCACTCGGCCTCACCATCAATATAGCGACTGATTTTCGGCACCCCGGAAAACTGATAATCCGAATTGATTGTGTTGATCGGGAACAATACCTTCTTTGGCTTGATGCAGCTTTCAGCTTTGCACCCTTCGGCACATCCCCTTGTCAATTCATCGGGATGATTTGCCAGATAGTCATTCAGCACCTCAAAATCAGTGCTGTTAACTGTCCTGTCATTGTTCATGTCAAACCTGCTGTCATACCCTGCCTCGCCCTCGCGTGTGCCAAAGCTGTCCCCAAAGGCAAAGAGATTATCAAAGCCGAACTTCCCGTCGCAATTCACATCCAGGCAGCCAATCTCTTCCTGTATTACCGCAATTTTCCCGGCAGGAGAGATACGCCCGCAGGTTCCATCAGTTCCACATGTCGATCCATCAGGGCATCCGCAGACGCCGCAGTTCTCAAGGAGCTGTGGCCTGCCCACTTTGTCGAGGTTCATAGCATCAACCCATAGCGCAGGGTATGCCTGGCCATCAGCCTGCCTATCTGCGCATTCCAGCCTGAATTGTTCCAGCTGCGCGTATTGTCCAGTATTGAACCGGGCTTCAAAACGCCGCCATCTGTCAGAGTCAATTCTTCCGCATATAGCCTCCTGGCACAGGTCAATCGCCCTCTCCCCGGCGGGCTGGTGGAACAGGCGAAGGCTGTCACACTTGCCCCTCAAAAAGGCAGAAAACACATATTCTGTGTTGGGCTGGACCCTGACATCCTGGTCATAGGAAGCCCACTGGGAGTCAAGCCGTGCCGATGCAAGCCCCATATATGCATTTGTTCCGTCCGGATACGCCTTGTCACCCCGGCTAAACAAGTCAGGGACACCATTGGTCGCTGCCTCAAACCCTGCATTCTGCAAACGATTGCTTTCCACGCCGCAGTACAGGTGTTCACCATTGCACTGGCCGAAAAACGTCCCGTCTGCGCACTTTCCTGCGCATTTCCCGTCAGGTCTGCAGTCGCCCGTTTTGCACCCGCAGACGCCGCAGTTCTCAACAATTCCCGGTGTCTCCTCAAGGTCAAGCTCTGACATATGCATCGCATCAACCCACATCGTTGGGTACTGCATGTTTGCAGGCCCGGCATCAGCGCATTCCACCCGCAGCTTCATCATGGTAATGCTCTCAGGTGCTGTGAATGTGATTGGAAGGATAGTCCAGTTGGATTTTTCAATTCGTGCACCCGAACCTGAAACAGAAAAATACCTGAATCCGGCTTCAGTATTAAGATTCCTTGAAGAGCCGTCCGGGTGATTGTAGTAATATGCCACAATGGGACAATTCCCATAAGCATACGAATAAAGATAATACTGCGCACCTTCCCTAACTGTGACATTCTGCCCGTAGCCGCTCCATCGTCCAGACAGCTTAGCCGAATACCTGCCTTCATATTTCACACTGCTGTCCAGCCTGACATTCTGGTTATTATGCACAAAGAACCCGTCCGGATGCCTGCCGCTGGCATCAGGGAGCTCAAAGCCGCCATTCAAGAACATGTTTTCTGCACCGCAGTACATTCCGTCTGATCTGCAGGTGTCGCGGGCAGTGCCGTCTGTACAGGACCACTCCTGAGCAGACGCCAAGGCTACACCTAACAGAATTAACAGGCTAAGTATGCTAGCTTCTTTCATCTCTTTTTATTGAATCCTGGCAGCTGAATATTCAGCGACCCATCAATATCCCCGCCAACAGAATTATCCTGGAACTAATACTATTTAAGGTTTTCTAAGTTTCCCCTCTGAAACAGAAGCCGGGTATTCAGAAAGATTTATATACAAGCAGCACTGGTTACTACGTAATGAAAGCAATCCAATTCGGATGCCTGTTCTGTGTTCTGTTAGTATCTGTAATCGCCCTCGAAGAGCCTGCTCCGCCGTCATTCCGGCTGGATGACGAGGGCAATGTTGAATATATTGCCTCTTGCAGCAACGGGCTCCAGGATGTAAACGAACTGGAGGTGGACTGCGGAGGCCCTGACTGCATGCCCTGCAAAGGGAGCAGCATCCTGTACTGGGCGATGGGGTTAATAGTGATTATAGGAATTGCAGCATTCTTCCTCATGAGAAAGCGACAGCAGCCGCCAATGCCACAGGCATATCAGGCACCGCCAGGTCAGCAAAGATAAGGCATCCTGGATTCAGTCTTGTCATGGTTATAAGGTTCAGAAGGTGATAAAATGAAATGGCCAATACTATTATTCATTCTGCTATTACCTAGTGTGACAGCAACAGACGCTGTCCAGTCCATCCAGATGAGCGATGATTTCAGGATTGATATCACAGTAAACTGCGATCAAGATGAAGAAGGTAAGGCCAAAATCTGCAGCGACTTCAGCATTGTAAAAGTCTCTGCAGAGGATGATTCTATCAGCTTTGCCCTGGAATACACAGATAGCAAATGGCACGCAATATATAGCAGGCCGGCGATAGGGGCCAATTACGACCGGTCAGGATATACCCCTGCCGAAATCAATGGAGTCGGGCGGGCAACCGACTCTTATGTATATCTGTCACCAAATAGACGCACGGCCACCGTATCAGTCAGCGTATATCCTGACCGGATGACCGGGGATGACGGAGTTTATTCAGGCGGCATCTGGCTGTTTACGTTCGCAGATGAGAACAATGAATGGGTGCGGGATGATCTATACCCGGATGATCCGCAAAAAAGCCCTGCTGTTGAGATACTATTCACCATAAGCCGGCTATCAGAGGGTATAACCCACACAAACAAGCGATGCTCTGATGATGGTAGCGGATATGAACCCGGCACGGTGCTGTGCACAGGTGATAACAGCGCCAAGGAATGCAATGGCCAGACCGGAGACTGGGAGAATATTGACTGCGTTGTCTGCATAGAAAATAATTGCATTACTTCCGAGCCGCCAAACTTGGAGACCAGCGACTGTTCAGCTGCTGATTTCAATGGCGACAACAAAATTGGTGTTGCTGATATTAAAATGTACATTGACGCTTTTTCGGCAAAATCAGGGGATGCCAACTGGAATGCGGACATCGACCTGGATGACGACGGACAAATCGATTTTGACGATTACTTCAGGATGGCCGATGTTGTGGGATGCAGGTGTGGCGAATCCGATCCAAGGGAATGTGCCTCCAGGGATCCAGCAGAACAGGAAGCAATATTGGCAATTTTGGAAGAATGGGGTGGAAAAACCACCAGCACCGAGAGTCGGCAGATAAGCACGGGCGCCGGCATCGAAATCCCCGAGCTTTGGCTAGAGCATTACCCCAGCGGTGGTGCCGGCTTAAGGTTCACCGCAACAGAACCTGGAGAAATTCAGGCATTCAGCATTGTAATCTCTGACAGCAAAGGTGTAATATCCTCGCCAGGGACATTCAACGCCAGATCAGTATATTGGGAGGGAAACAATGCGCCTAAAGGCGAGCCGGATCAGTTCAGACAAAGTTTCGATGTACCGGATGAATTGCTGAGCGCCGGCTATTTTTACATAAGGGTATGCAAGGCACAGGTATGCGGCTACACGCCAATCCTTCCGCTGGCTGGAAAAGACTATCAGAGCAGCTTTAAGATAGGTACCTTATCAACTGAAAGCCCTCAGATCAGTGCACAGTTGGACACCAGCTACACACTTAATGAAGGTGAGACCAAGCACTACAGGGTAAATAAAAAGGACTACCTGATCACTAACCGAAACTCAGGGAATGACGGGGTGAATTTAGTAATAAACGAACAGATAATACGGGTTACATACGCAGATTCCAAGAAACCTCTTCCCAACAGCACTGTCCAGATTGAGCGTATTGGCTCATCAGATGAAAGTGCAGGCTTCAAGTTTATCGCAGCAGAGAATGTAAATGACTTCGCCCAGAATGCTGCAGAACCCGGTGCCGACGCCGGCGGAAATGCAGCTGCAGAAGATCAGATCCCAACTGGTCAAGCTGTAGCTCTTGACGAGGCTTATGAACTGGTGCCAAACAATCCCATGACATACAATCTCGGCGGTGAAGACTACACATTAGAGTTCAAAAGCATAACACAGCACGGAATCAGCATAAGTGTCGGTGACTCCCAAAAGATGCTGGCACAGGGAGCCGTAGAGCCCATAAGCGATGAACATGCAATAAGGACAACCAGAGTAGCCTATAGTCAGGGCATGGGTCCTGATAGAGTTGCAATCGAATTCCTTAAAAAGCATCCGGATGCACACTGCAATGTCGCCGATGTAAACTCTGATTCAGGCATCGATATCAGTGATTACAACAGTATAAAGTCCCGGTCGGGTACGACTCTCAGACAGGTAGGGGACAGGGGTGCCTGGGCCCGGGATTATGACAAATACGACCTAAATTCCGACGACAGCATTGGGCAGGATGACCTGGACATCGTCGAATACTATGTTGGCTGTGAATGCCTGGATGAAGGATACTGCACAGGCCAGGCCGCTTCAGAAATCACCTATCTGGCCTATCAAATCCAAATGAACCAGGTCTAGCTGACCGAAAAACGTATCTCTGTCAGGGCATCCTTTTCCCAGCCGTCAGACCAGCTGTATGAAAAAAGATAGAACCTGCCTTCTGCAGCAGCGGAAACCTTAGTGATAAGGTTGAGGTATGGGCCCAGATCAAACCTGACCACAGCAGGAACTGTTCCGCTGACAAACACCCAGGAGTCTGTCATGGGGTACGGTGCATCCATCTCAGAATCCTGCATCCATGAGGCCGAATCCACATCAGACCCTAATGCCAGTTTATTGTACAGGGCATGAACCCTGCCATCTGTAAAGCTGATTTCAATCTCAAATAGGCCGTCCGCAACATTAACTGAGATGTCAAATATTGCTGTCTGAATGTTTTCAGGATATCTGATCGTGTACGTTCTCTCATTTGCCACGAGGGCGGTTTCTGCCGGATCAGATTGTGAAGTGACATCAAGTGTTTCATCCCAGAAATTCTGACTGCCTCCCGCAGCCGGGTTTGTTGAGGGCGCATACTGCGCTGCATCCAGCATCTCAAGACCTCCGCATGATTCTGCATCAGCCTCACAGCATTCCGCAACAGACCCCCCGATTTCCATTTTTATCAGGTTGTCGCCTGCCTGATCAGCATTGTTATAGATGCTGATAAGCTGTCCGCAATTGCCACTGCCGCATAATTGCCCGTAATATCGGCCCACAAGATCCACATCAGTATCATCGATCACGCCGCTTCCGTCAAGATCATAGCCGCCAGGGCTCGTCTTGCCTATTTTGCTTGCAATAAGCTGCAGGTCCGTATACCCCACCCATCCGTTGCCGTCAAAATCAGGGCATAGTCCGGGCTCTTGTGCTGGACTGCCTCCTGCACCAGACTCGTCACCGGACGGCCCTACACCCCCGCTACCGGGTGTTCCGCCTTCTCCTGTACCCGGTTGTCCAGGAGAACCAGCATCACCCCCATCATCCCCTATACCGGAACCATCGCCTGCATCACCAACATCACCATCGCTGCTATCTCCAGGTCCATCTGCGGGAGTATCCCCGCCGCCCTGAGAGCCGGGAGCTTGGGACAGCTGGGTATTCTGCGCTTCAGGAGGTATTACCGCAGGATCATCTGCATCACCGGTAATAATGACAAGATGTGTATCCAGGGAAAACTGCATGAGGTTATGCACAGTTTCATCAGCAGCCCTCAGCAGGAGACCCCTGTTGCTGGCGGGATTGTTTACCCAGCCCCGTACGATCTCCAAGGGCCAATCAGGATCATCAGAATTAATTGTAATGCTTGCTTTACCAGAATCTATCTGATCAATCGTCACGCTGATACCCTTACCAGTGGCATCATTCAGGCTATTCCAGGTAGGGTGCGTAGGTACCGGATTTAAAAGCGGATTTATCTGCAGAGTCTGCGCATTCCCGTGCTTTGTCAGGTCATTGGTCTGCCTAATATTCAGGACAAGCCACGCATCCTCAACATGATCAATTCCCGATACGTCAAACATAAGGACAGACTTTACAACCCTGGGATCATCCTCGCCAGCAATCTCATACGCTCCGCTGTAAAAGAACGGCAGCTGATAACTCAGATCGCCAAATTCACTGTTCACGGTAAAGTGATTTGATAATGGAACCTCTTTAGCTAAGGCAAATGGCAGCAGGCATATGAATATTAAAATTGCAGCTTTCATCCTTCCTGGGCAATTGCGTAGCTGCCCTGCCCCTCGATTCTTATTGATATTGTGTTGCCCTTCGGCTTAAAGCAATATGCCTGGCAGCAGAGCCTGAGTTTCTCAACAACAAACACTTCAGGCCCTATGCTTCCCAGAAGAAACGTATTCTGATCACCTGAACCGGACATAATATTGGATACAATCGGCTGTTGTGCATCGATATTTGTTATGCAATTGCTGCCGCACGTCCCGAAGAGAGGGTCAGCATTAACAGGGTCGCTGTCACTGAAACACACCTCGTCAACCCCCGCCGGCAGCTGGTATTTAAGGACCTTAACAGTCCCGAAATCTGTGCTGACCGCGTCGATATCTGCCTTGAACTTATTGATAAAAACATAGAGGTCAGTTGCCCCGCTCTGCGCCTCGACCTGGGAAAGGGACCTGTAGCCGAACACAAAAATCATTGAGGCAACTACCGCAAGAAAAGCATATATTAAGACCTGCTGAACTTGTGCCCGCTTGTCCCCTCTTTTCATCTGCACCATAAAAAGGCAGCGAGATATTTAATACTTTCCTTTTAAAGGTTCCGGAATTCAGCCAAGCTGTCTTTCAGAATTCAATTAATGCCTGCAATAAAGCAGGAATGCATTCAAGCAGGTATTCCCGCACTGCAACCGACCATCACGGCGGGGTTTTCAGCCCCTCACAAAAATTTCGCCGGTTTTTTGGTGAGGGTTTTTTGATGCATAAATCCCACCTAGATTTCCGTTACGGTTATCGCCTCAACCGGGCAGGCGTCTGCAGCTGCCTGGTTGCAGCCAATCTCATCAACCTCTGCCTTGATTGCGTGTGATTTGCCCTCATCGCCCAGCTCAAAGTTCTCGCATGACGCAACACAGGCCCCGCAGCCAACACACTTTTCTTTGTCTACTTCGATTCTGTACGCCATATGTTCCACCTCCAGAAAGCAATCAAAAAGAACGCCAAACTGACATACTGCCACAAAGTCAGACCAAGAATTCGAGGTTCATAGCGAAAAAAATCCGTGATAAACCTGAGTACAGGGTATGTCAGCAGGAAAGTCCAGAACACCGAGCCAGCCCTTCCCTTTTTCAGGAGGAGCATAGCAAGGAGCACCATATGCGAAACTGATGCATAAATCTGGTAAGGATGCCTGCACAATTCATCAACACGCGAAAAAACAACGCACCACGGAACACTGGAAACTGTTCCTACAAGCTCGCTGTTTATGAAGTTGGCAATGCGCCCCAATATCAGCGCAATGGTTGCCGGGACAACTATAACATCCCCAAAGGCAAGAAACCTGGTTTTGCTGCCCAATTTTCTCCAGAAATAATATACCGCAACAATTGATCCGGTAAGCCCCCCAAAAAACGACATTCCCCCGTGCCATACTGCAAAAAACTCAAGGGGATCGGTAATAAGCGTTCCCGGGCGCTCAAAGGCAAAGAAAAACAACCTGGCCCCGGCAACAAGGCCAATCATTGTATAGAGGATAAGCGTCTCAGCCTGGTCCTTTGTTATTTTCAGCCTGTCCCTCTGCCACAAAAGAAAATAGTAGGTTAACAGGAATCCCAGTGCATACACTATGCCGTAAAACCGAACCTCAATGAAACCTATCTGAAAAAGAGTCGGATCGATATTATGGACAAACATCCATGCAATACAGATGATCTAATATTTATAGTTTGGCAAAGAATGGCCGCGTAGAATTCCTTAGTTAATTATATAACCCAGTAAGCCGTCAGGCTTTACTGGGGGTGGATATTGGAGGTATCCACCAAATGAAAGCGAAAACGACATTTTTAATAAGGTTTGCGAAAAGCATACTGAAATCTTTGAAGATTAGGCATATTCGCCTTTATGGACATAAGTTTTCTAAGAAAATCTACACTTTACATCAGCATATTGTGTT
>JBDRAZ010000026.1:0-12193 GCA_043823195.1 archaeon | reverse complement strand
ACACTTTGGATTTCGAGAATTCAAATTAAAGCGGGGAGACCCTATATTAACCTATTCTCAGAAAACTTGCAATCGAGCCCCTCTTAAGTAAACTTTATATACCCATTTAATCTTAAATGCCACATGATCTGGATCGAGCTTATCGGTTACGTTGCCGGGATATTTACTCTTATCAATTTCTTCCCGCAGATTGTAAAATCCTACCGGACGAAAAGTGTTGATGATGTCTCATACCTGATGGTTGTGACCTATGCGATCAGCATGTTGCTCTGGGTGACCTATGCCCATTTCATAAACAGTTGGCCTATCATGATCACTAACGGCATCGCCTTTCTGATGAGCGCAGTTCAGCTTGTTCTAATCCATAAATACAAACGTTAGCCTGCTATCTGATGGTTTATCTTGCTTTCGCCATAAAACCTTAAAAACCGATCCCCACTCCACTACGCTATGCCAAGATATTTCAAAGATCCGGATGCGCCGCCGCTTGACCTGCAGGTAGGTGTATATCCTCCGACCGAAGAGGTGATGGCGTATATCATGGCTCTCAGGGAGGAATGGCCGGTAGACCTGGCGCCCCTTAATCTTGACGTCAACGGCTCACCTCACTGCTTTCTGGGCAGGATTTCTGAAGAGGACGGTATAGTGGGTTTTGTCACATTAGAGCCGGACGAAGGAAGCAGGATATACCGGATCATGATGATGACGCACCCGGACTATTGCTATCAGGGTGTTGCCTCGGTAATAGCATCAGAAGCTGTGCATTTTGCACGCTCCAGCCCGGATATTGACGGCCTCTCAGCAAAGGTCTTTGAATGGGGCGGCACCGAGACAGTTGTCCAGCGCTTGGGATTCCATATCCATAAAAGAAGGCACACACGGAACCTTGCTATTGCACCTGACAAATTGGTCTACAGGCTGGACACATCCGGCCCTGGTGTTGGTTAGTATTTCCTCAGCTGGCCAAACAGAACTTTTATGCTCAAAAATGTCGTCAGACGGGCTGGGTTTAAAACCCCGGCCTTTCGGCGGATTTTTATGATATTGGTTTGGTTCCATAGATCTCTATCAATTTTTCCCATTTGTCATTTGGGATATTTCCGCCAGTTAGAATGCAGTACACAGACAGTTCTGTTTTGCCGTCTGCAATTCTATTCCAATCAAGTTCACCCTTGGAATCTCCGCATAAAACAGCCGCAATAGGTGCTGCAGCTGCTCCTTCAATCCTGTTCATCCTCCGGTACTCATGAACGCTTAGCGCATCTCCGGGCAGCTTTCTGAACGGCACCTCAGGAACAGACCATTCATTTGTATGCCATCTCTTGTCTCTCAATTCGTCATGCTCTGCTACGTATACAATACCTTGGATAATGTCTTCCTCTGTAACTGTTACAATCTGATCAACGTATCTCCTGACGGTCTCGACCATCCGCGGAGATGCTTCCTTTGCATTAATACCTTCTGCACTTGTTTTTGCCTGCATATCTGTACTTGGTAGATGCCTTCCTTCCTTGATTGATCTATACATTGAATCAGCAGCTTCGGACTGGACCCCGATGACCCTGAGCTGGTTGCCTGTGATGGTGTTGAACTCTTCGGCAACTGCCCCCATCCCACTTACTAGGCCTCCCCCACCCAATCCTGCAATAATAACATCAGGCGCCTCCCAGGGCATGGATGCCACCCTCAGGTAATCTGTATGGTAAGGGCATAGTTTGGACAGTATCTCCACTGCAACACTTGCCTGTCCTGCAATTATTTGCGGGCTTTCATATGACGAAACAAATATCCTCGATGGATCCTCGGACTTGTATGCAAGGGCTGCTTCCAGACTATCCTCATAAGCATCCCCTTCTAATCTAACGGTGGCTCCTAGTTCAGCCACTCTTTTTGATTTTACCTCTGGTGTCCCTGTAGGCACAAAGACAACTGCATCTAATCCATACCTGTTTGCTGCCAGGGCAAGTCCTTGGGCATGATTTCCTGAAGAGGCAGTAACTAATGAAGGCTTTTCAGTATTATTTCGAAACCTTCCATACCTGCCATGATATTCTTTCATTAAATTATAAACAAACCATTCTGAACCGCGGGCTTTAAAAGTATAGACCGATTGAGTATTCTCCAATTTGGCGAAGACATTTAATGTAACCCCGTCTCTAACAATCCCCTCGAGTCTGACTATTGGTGTTGTGCCGTGAATACGTTGGAAATGCTGTGCAACCTTT
The DNA here is from genome assembly GCA_043823195.1 of archaeon. GTDB lineage: Archaea > Nanobdellota > Nanobdellia > Woesearchaeales > JBDRAZ01 > JBDRAZ01. The sequence goes on along the minus strand of JBDRAZ010000026.1, from coordinate 9,968 downwards.
CTTGCTTCCGTAGGCGAAATATTCATGGCGCGCGGTTTTTTCATGGGAAAAAGAATGACAGAGACATATATAAACATTTCCTTTGTTACTACTTGTAAGTTGAATCTGCACGTGGGTTTAGTAAGGCTAAGGCAAATAAATCCGCAGGTCCTCAGGAATGGATCTATATCCTGAACTTGCCTGCTTTTCCCGTCGAGAAATGGAAATTTTATTGAACATCACACCTTTTTAACGAACCTTTTCCATTCACCTAAACCTATCCAATACCTTGCACCTCAGCCTATAGGCCTCATCGATTATCAGCGCATCCTCTGGCAGTTCCACGCCCTCATTCGCGCACGCGGCAAGGAAATCCTCAATTGTTGCATCACCGCAATCAGAGGAAAGGGAAATCTCAACAAGACCGTTCTCGTCATCAAACACAAACTCCCCGCCGCCATGCAGCCCAACCTGTCCCTTTTCAGCATAAAGCATCTGCTCCATCGCCCTGTGCCCTCTTGGCATCTTGGGAATCAGCCTGATCTCTTCGGGCTTCCTGGCATAAAGCCTAAGCCCATCAGCCTCATAGATCAGGAAAAGTGTCTTCTCATACGGATCCATATCCATATATAACACAGCTTAGCTTTTATTTGTTGCGACTCCGGAATAGAAAAATATTTAAGAAAACGGCATCTAAGACCTAGGATGGCCTTGGTAGGAATCATAAAGCAGTGTTCAGGCGGCGGCAGCGATAATCTTATTCCGGCTGATATTCATTCGGACATGTCGTTGGCAAGTCCGTCGATGTGGTTGGGATTTATTGAAGAGGACGGCCATGCTGTTGTTGAGTTCAGAGGCGAATCAACGAGGCGTGTGGAAGCCACGCTTCCTGACCAATGGCAGGACTTCTTTGACACCCGCCATTTCTACAACCTCGACCCTGATATCTCGCCTTTAGGTGAGCTTCTTCCGGCAGTGGTGGATGAGACCGCCGGCCTGGCATTGATATTTGACTCCGATCGCCACTTGGAACCGGGTGCCTCAGATGTGGTAGGTTTCGACGGCAACGGCCCGGTCTACCGTTTCGAGACATTCCGCCCGCAGCAGAGGGCATACACCTACGCTGAGGCGTCAGAAGCATTGTGCCGCATCGATCCGGCATACACGGTGCCCCACCTGAGAGGCCAAAAGCTGCAGACCACAGGAACAGCAAGAAAACCTGTCATCCCGGCTGATGAGCTTATCGCTCTTGTCAGAAAGCCCATATGGGACAGGTCCGATACGACTGAATACAGCCCTCACGAGCTGGCCCGGCGCGCCGGCGTTGCGATCGACGAGGTGCTAAGGCACACGACCGAGAGGGTCAGAGGCCTGCAGGCGGTAAGGATCTTCTCGCAGCTCACTGACTCAGTGAAGCCCGGCTACCTTTCGGTGGGCGATTCGATCTACAGCCTTGACCCCTCAACCCTCAGGCCAGACAGTTTCCGCATAAGAGTCGCTGCAGGTCTGCTTGGGGGCGTCTCAGACAGGATGGATTATACCTGGATATACAATCTCCGGCAGCAGGGCAAGGCTGCCATCCCTGACGGCCCGCACGAGAACCGCATGTCCTCTGCCGAGCTTGTCAGGCTTTCAAGAAGGCCCTTCCATGACATCGAATACACGCCGGAAGAGCTCATGGCGCGTTACGGCGTTGGAAGGGGCCGCTTTGCTCAGCTCATCGAATCCGGCGACATCCCGGCCAGCATGACGGGCCGTCTCCTGACCAGCTCTTACGACAGGATGAGGCCTCCAATTGAAAATCCGGACCAGACAACGCCCTATGGTGTCGCACGCTCGCAGGTCCAGGAAGCAATCGGATTGCCGCTTGACGAAGCCCTTTTCGCGCAGCGCGTCCAGAAGCTTGTCTGGGCGCCCGAGGCGATCGCAACAGAGCAGATGCCTCACATAATGTCATATTTCCATGACCTTGTTGATGACACAACTGAATTTGGGCCGTTCATGGAAAGAACAAGGGAAAAAATCCATCCCCAGCTTGAGGACAAGATCGTCATCGGAACAGCCAGGGAGATGGGCTATCTTGTGGAGGGCATCGGCGCCCTTAGGCTTCAGGACGGTTTCCAGCCTGAGCTTTTTGCTGAGATAGACAAGAAGATCACGGCCGCTCTCGCGCCCTACATGACTGAATCCAATGTCAAGGCTCATCTTCAGGAACTCTGCCTTCCCGATGGGGTAATCGATAAAGTCAGGCCAGAATCCGTATTCGGCATACCGGTCTACACAAAACCGACTGTTGATGCAGCCCAGCTTTCCTTTGCAGAGGTTAACACAGCAATGCAAGCATCCGTCGGCTTCCAGTGGACAGAGTATGCAGCATTGGTCACCGCATGCGGGCATTTCGGCTTAGCAGGGTCCGGAAACAGCTTCAAGGTGAATATTGGCACACTGGAACAGCTCATTCCTATGGTGAGCACTGTTATGGAAGCAACAGCAGGCATTGATGATGTAATGCGTGAAATGCGCAGCCGGATCCATCCGGATCTTGAGGCAGGTATTGTCATTGAAACTGCCCGGGACACGGACATTCTTGACATCCGTCTGGGAGCTCAAAGGATACTGAAAAGCGGCACCGATCAGCTGGTTGCAGATGTCTCACAAGCAGTTGAAAAAGCACTACAGGATTACAAGACCTGTTCAGAGGTTGAGGAGCTGCTTGTCTCACTAGGATTATCCGGAGATTACCGCAGCAGGATCGATGCAACATCTGTCCACGGCATCCCGGTATATGACGGAAACACCCCTCTCGCGCTGAGGATAACCCTGCAGGAAGCAAGTGAAGCCATTTACACAAAGACCCGCCATAGGTGGGCTGACTATGACAGCATGGAGGCAAGGCTCCGTGAACTGCATTTCGATGTAGACGGCCACGGTGCAAAAGGCGTGATTACTATCTCAGCCCTTGAGGCGTTCATAAAGCACTCTGATCCGCAGCAGGCAAGGACCGACTATAAAAAAATGGGCAGCGTTACAATGGCAGGAACAGAGGGTAAGGATTATTTCCTGGTCGAGCAGGAAGAGCAGCATCCTGATGCAGCCTACATCCGGGCACATCCCAGAAAAGGCCTTATCCATGGCAGTGACCTGGGGAGATATAATTCAGCCCGCCATGCGCTCCCCATTGAACAGGTCAACCGGGTCCTCGAAGACGGCCTTGGTGTAGATTTGGCAGGTCTGGCTGAATACGGCTTTGATCCTGAAGATGAGGGGATGCATGAGTACATGTTTCACGGCAATCGCGTAATATCAAGGAAAGTAGTCCAGGCAGCATTTGAATCGCAGGCTGACAACCTCGTTACTGCGGCAGAGGTCAGGCAGATTGCCACGCAAAGAACAGGTACATTTGAACTGGCCAAGTGGGGCATACAACGGAGGGATTTATTCAAGACAGATATCCTCGGAGAGCCTATGTATCGCGAAACGCAGATAAGCAAATTATACCCTGTGAAAACTACATGATTTCCTTTCTCTCAAAGTATGTAATCCCTGCAGCTATCACAATCACAGAAACAATCAGCCAAAGCAGCAATGACTCATACGCTGACGCATAGCTGTACTTTGGAAGTGACTCTATCATTATCCCGTGATCCATCTCAACAAAATCTGAATTCACGTCATAAACGCCCGTAAAACCGGCTAATGGGACCTGCATATACGGCGCAATCCTCTTTTGGGCAATATTCTCTATGACGAACACATAAACATTGCCCAGATGGTAGTTTACGTCATAGTAATACAGGTTATATTTTTCATATAGCCCCGAAGGGACAGTATACTGCCTGACTACCGAAAAACCGAAAAAGATAAAGATGGCCAGGAGCACAAGCGTAATTGTAATCTTGACCGGATTTCTTGACAGTGCTGAAAGCGCAGAACTTATGCTTGCAAAAAGCATTATTACAAAGAAGCTGTAAAGAAACACAGGTATAACAAGAAAGAGCAGCCTCACAAATACATACAGGCTTAGGTCATATACAATGCTCCAGATATATGGGACAGCCATAAGCGCTGCAAACTCGATCACCATCGCATATACAAGGAACGCAAGGAACTTGCCAACCAATATCTCCCACCTTTTTACTGGCTTGCTGACGAGGAGGAGCATTGTGCCCTTATTCACCTCTCCGGAAATAAATGATGCGCATGATCCGACAGTAAGAAGGAACAGCGGCAAACCCGCAACCCACACAAAGCACACAATAAGAAAAAGGCTCGAAAGAAAGCTTGTCTGGCTGTCCAGGGTCATTTCAGCAAGGCCGAAGACATCCTCTGTCATTATCGCCAGGATGAGCGGAACAATCACTGCAGCGCCAAGGAATATGCCTGTCCTCTTCACTGAAAACAAATCCCTGAGTGTCTTTTCAAAGATTACCCTAATCCTTCTCACCCTCGACAAGTTTCATGAATATGTTCTCAAGGGACATCTGCACCTGTGAAAAATTCTCAAGCGATGCATTGTACCTGATCAGTATTTTCGGGATATCCGCCCTCAGCATCTTCACGTCGCCGGCAAGCAGATTGATCTTTTCATCCTCAATCCATGCCTTCTTCACGTATTTCTTCTTTTTCAGGAATTCCAGGATTCCGCTGTTCCTGTCCGTCTTCAGGACATAGTGGTTGCCCTCAAAATGCCTTCGCAGCGAACCAATATCGCTCTCCGCCTTTATCACGCCCTGGTCTATTATTGTCACAAAATCAGCCATCTTCTCGATTTCAGACAGAATGTGCGAGCTGATGAATATCGTCTTGCCCTTTTTTGCAAGGATCTTTATCTTATCAATCAGGTGCGACCTTCCAATCGGGTCCAGGTTAGCAGTGGGCTCATCAAGGATAAGGAGCTCAGGATCATGTATCAGTGCCTGGATCAGTCCCAGCTTTTGCTTCATCCCCGCAGAGAACCCATCTATCTTCCTGTGCTTTGCGTCAGCAAGATCAAGCCAGGAAAGCAGCTGCTCAGCCCGCTCAGCTGCGTCAGTCCCGCACAGCCTCCCGATATAAACCAGATAATCAATCACAGTCATGTCATAGAACTGCGGATGCTCAGGGAGGTAGCCAAACACCTTTTTTGCATCAACTGTCCCGATATCCAGGCCATTGATGTAGGCATGCCCTGAGGTAGGGTGAAGCGCCCCCACAAGCATCTTGATTGTGGTCGTCTTACCAGCTCCATTCGGCCCCAGGAACCCATGGATGGTGCCCTTCTGGACCTTAAGGCTTATATTGTTGACTGCAAGGATCTTGCCGAACTGCTTGGTAAGGCCATCGGCCTGAATCATCTGCATTTTTTCCATATCCCTATTCCCGCAAAAATCAGCCCGATCACAAGAATCGTTGAATTTATCACGCGCAGCGGTATTGCCTGCCTGCTTACCTTGACTCTCAGGTAATCATAGACGCTGCTTCCCGAAGCATCTGTTGTCTTGAGGCTGATCTTATGCTGACCCTCCCTCAGATTAAGGCTCAGCCTGTTTTCAGGCAAAATGGCAATTTTTTGATCATCTACATACACAGTATGCAAAGCATCCTTCCGGCTGGTCCACTCAAGATCAAAGATTCCGTCATACACTGGATCATTATTCATTATCTGCGTTTCCCACTCCTCCAACTCGTAAACGTCACCGTTAGTGCTTGTAACAAACAACCCTCCTGAAACGAATATCCTGTCAGCATCAATATCATACTCTCTTACAATGTTCCTCTCAGCCAGGTCAAAGACTATGAGCTTCACCGAGCTCTTGCCCCATCCCTCGCTTAAGGCTCCGATTATTGCAACCTCTTTTCTTCCGTCCCCTGTCATGTCCGGTATTGTCGTCACCCTTATTGCTGGCGAATACCTCTCATCTGATCCGGAAAACATGGATCTTGAATAATCCAGGTCGATCTTTTCTAACTCTTCTCCGTTGTTCACATCATGTATGACGAGACGAACACCCTTTTCCCACTGTTTTGTCTGCGCAATCAGGAGGTCCTTAACACCATCACCGCTGACATCCTCAACTACTGTTGCCGGCATGGCATCCATTCTGTTAAGCTGTTCAATCACATATGAGTCCTGGATGCCCCTGTAGGTGAAGATGCTCTTGCTGTCTGCTCCGCTGATAACCTCAAGAATTGGGCCGTCATTTGACCATTTCCTGTAGTTTAGGGTGTCTGCGTGCCCGTCCGCATTCAGGTCACCTGCTCCCCATTCGGTGGTCGAATCCTGGCGCGGTGTCTCGAACACAACTTCCCCGCTTCGGCTGTCAATCGCCCGGTATACCGAGTCCAGGCCCTGCCTGTGCACCGTGACCAGGATGTCCTTGCGACCGTCGCCTGTGATATCCTCAATCAGCCTCAAAGCCTCCCGGTCAAATCCCTCGCCGTTTGGCTTCCATACCCATCCTGCTTTCTGAAACCCGTAATCGCTCTTAAGCATCTGGATCTCGTTATGCTTAACCAGTATAAGGTCCCTTTTGCCATCGTCTGAGACATCATCAACAGCCAGAATTATGTTCTGCTCATGTTCAAGCCACGGCCATTCAAGATAGACTGGCTTGTCTTCGGCATCAAATGGGTTGTCATAGGGCCATGCATCCCTTACCCTGTTCCAGATGACCGATCCGTCCTTGCCGCTCATTGCATACACATCCTGCCATGCGCTGACAATCAGGTCCGGTACACTATCGTGGTTCTGGTCATTCACAAAATCAATGGAGACGATCCTCTTGTTCACCCTGTACTGCTCCTTCCTCTCAAGCATCTCCGTTTTCTGCCGCTCATAATCCTGCAGCCGTTGCCCGAATTCTTCCATGTTACGGCCAATCTCTTCGCGTCTTCTTTGCAGGTTTTCTATCTGTTCGTAGTCAACCCTGGGGAATTGCAGCAGGGCATGCCTCAATGACGAAATCTGCTCCAATTCCCGGCTCATCGCCTCTGCTGCACTCTCGTTTATTCCCATCAGTCCCTTGAGGTATGGCGGGTCCCGATACAACCGGTCATATACCCCGTAAAACTCCCTTTTTGAGACCGAGACATTCCATGCCAGCTCTCCGGTGGCGCCGTCAAAGAGCCAGACCCTGGAATAGTTGCCTTGGGTGTCTCCTGTATCATATGTTCCGTGCCTCTGGCTGTAGGAAATAATGTCTGATTTGCCGTCTCCGGTCATGTCGTCGACAATCTGCACCCCGCGAAGACCGCCTGTCAATTCATAATCCCGGTAAGGCATTACATACTCCCAGACCAGGCGCTGCTCGCTGCCGTCGATCACATAGATCATCCTTGTGGTGCCTTCCTTGTCATCCTGGACCTTTTCTGCGGACATCACAACCAAGTCTTTGGTCTGGTCACCTGTTACATCCTCAGAAATGACCTTAAAAGAGCCGTAACGCGGAAATGCCCATTCAACGGTCAGGTTCACACAGGCCAGGTCGCCTGAATCAGATGCGATGATGTACCTGTCCTTGTCTAGCTGCCTGGTCATGTACCTGTTGCCTCGCATCTCTCTTGTCACCGTTGTATTATAGTCCAGCGCCCTGATTGACCCATCAGTTGTGTTAACGCCTGTCATCAGCTGCGTCCTTCCTATTTTGGCATTGGGGACAAGGATCATGCCATTGTGCACTTCAGGGGTCCTGATGGTCTTGAAATCCATCGGTCTGTCCCAGAGGACGCTCCCGTCATTGATGTCAAGAAGAGTCAGTTTCTCTTTCTTGCTGATGTAGCGGTGTTCCTTGCCCTCATTCTTTGCTGCTGCTCCTGCGTATGTGGAGACCAGCAGGCCCTCATTGAGCTGCTTCAGGCGGATATTGAAGAAATTATCCCCGGTTATTCCGGTTGGGTACGGCCTGTCGGCGCCATAATACGAGTAAAGGAGCAAATTCTCGTATTCTATTGCTTCCGCATCCCATATTATGTCTCCCGTAGCTGCATTGATCAGATATACATAACCGTCCTCAGCGCTGACCGCGATATCAGATATACCGTCCCCTGAAACATCATTGACACTTACAATATCCCATACCGATCTGGTGACATCGCCGATTTTGGTGTTCTTGGCTGGGTTCAATACGGTAAAATCATTTGCCAGGTGCTTCTCCCAGATGACCGCTCTGTTTGCAACATCGATAAGGTAGAGGAAGCCGTCCTGGGAACCTGCAGCAAGCTCACCAAAGCCATCTCCGTTCAGGTCACCCGTTGCCTTCACCTGCCAGATATCATTGGTTGCGTTAAATACCCAGAGGGGTTCCCCGGTTCCGCCGTCAAGCAGGTGCACACCCCAGCCGCTGGCTGCAGCAATCTCGCGCCTACCGTCTCCGTCTATGTCACCTACAACCTCGATATCCCAGGTTATTGTCTCTTTCCTTACCCACATCAGCTCTTCATCATATGCATCAATCATGGGCTTGTATGTCCAGATCGTCTGTGCTGTGGCCCTGTCAAAAACTGCCACATTGGCGAATTCCTGATCAGCTGTGGCAATGCATATGTCAGATATCCCGTCGCCCGAAATGTCCCCAACCAGCTCCAGGTCCATAACCGGCGCCTTTGTGGGAAACTGGCTGACTGGGTTGCCCGATGTATCCAGGATGAATATGCCGGTTGTTGTTCCCGCAATAACGCCCTCATCAACAATCAGCCCGACCAGCTGCCCGCTTATGCCCTTTCTGATCTGCAGCCCTTGGCTGGCGGTTGCTGCCAAAAGTACTAACAAGAACAAACATGCCACACCTCTTTTCATATTATCAGTACCTGTAAAGGTTAAGGAACGCCTTGACAATCGTATGGAGCTGATTCACGTCCTCAACAAGGCCCTTCTCAAATTTCTCAGTATGCACCTTGAATACGTAGTTGTCGAAGATTGCTCTCATAAAATAGAACAGCGGCTTCTTCTCCCACCTGTGCTCATAGTCTGTCTCAAGATACCCTGAAAAAGTAATGCTCACATTTCCCTGGTTAAGCCTGACCTTTTTCCCATCCTTTTCAGTTACAACATCCTTGAGATCTTCGATCAATATCTTAATATCTATGACATACTTGGCATAATCTGTTACTTTCTTATATGGCTGTTTCCATACCTCAATCTGCTTTCCCTCTACATAGGCATGCTCATAGTTCCTTCTCTCGTGCTTGACATAGGCTTTTTCCTTCAGCCATGAGTCTATCAGCCTGTAAAACTCCCCCACATCAAACAGCCCCCTGAACTCAAGCTGCATCTCATCAACAACAATCCTTCGCTCAACCATTTCTACCAGCTATCCTTGAAAACATCGCTCTTTGCCTCCATGCCCAGCTCCTTCTTGAACATCTCAACAAAGCCGTGGGTCTCGTTTTCAATCTTGTTAATGTACATATCCAGCCGCTTCTTAAATATATATTTATCGTAAAAGTCCCGGAGTGCCTCAAAGAATGGGGTTCCCCCCCACCTGCCCTCTGCATCAGTATCGATTCGTCCCCTGAAAAAGACCCTGAACCTAGCCTTTGCCATCTTCAGCTTCTTGCCGTTCTTTATGGCCTCGATATCCTGAAGGTCCCATACGTGCATGTAAAGGTCAACTGTTACCCGTATGTAGTCTGTGTCATCCCTCCAGCCCTGCCAGTACAGCTCCATTTCTTCAGTGTCGGGCTTCATCTTGTAATTTGTCTCATGGAACTCGTAATTCCTGTCCTGGTACCACTTTGCTATCATGGAGTATAGCTTCTGGAAATTAAAGATGCCCTTGTACTGCAGAATCATCCTCTGGTCAGTGCCGAAGATATTATACCTAGCCATACCCCTGTTCTGGCCAACTTAGTTTATAAAGTTTTCGTCCTAATCAGTATCTCCGATACATATAAAGCCGCATCATTAGTATGCCGGCTTTGCAGCTGATTACACTAGCCCCTTACTTGGTTCTTTAGTCATATTCACCCCCCCTGCTCCTGATTCGCCGCACCCTGGTGCAGGCATATATGAT
>JBDRAZ010000025.1:0-11421 GCA_043823195.1 archaeon | reverse complement strand
GAATCAAGGCCCAGGCTTTTCAAGCTCCTGGTCTTGCTAACTGATAGAAAGAGACCCTTATGACTGAACCAGTAACAATACTCATTGAACGTAACGGCAGGAAACAGTTCAGCAGGTTCATAGAATTATTTCAGGAGAGATCAGTTATCTCTGTTAAAGAGATCAGGTCCAAGATACCGAAAAGCACTTTCTATGATTTTGTCTTAAGAAAGATCAATACAATAAATGAATCAATCCACAACATCAATCCAGATCTGGGGCCGTTCATAACCCCCTCGTTTAACAACCACAACGGCCGAATAACTATGTCTTTGAGAATAAATTGTGATATAGAGGTCTTGGATGATGATCCGAATTTCTTTCGTCTGAGGTTAAAACACAAGAAACCAAGGCATGCCTTAAATTAACCAGTCGCTTTCACTTTATCGTGAAGTTCACGCATACCCATTTTCAGCATCATTTCTTCAAGTAGTCTCATTCTTTCCTTGAGTTGGTCAACTGTCTGATCTTTTTCACGATCCGCTTTCATTATTTCTTCCCGATCCAAAGGTCTTTTGCAGCTGGTGCAATTATCATAGGCCAAAGGATTTATGGTGTTGCAGAATGCGCATTGCTTAAATGTCACCCTTAATGCCTTACCCTTGTCTGTCTGTTCAATAATACCTCTTTTGATTAATTCGTCATCCAGGAAGTCTTTTTGTTCTGACAAGTCATAGGTCTTAAGCTGTTTCGTGCTCGTCCAACCAGCAATTTTCTGTATATTCTGCGCAGGCTCGCCGTTCTGATACCTGATTGTTACGCCATTTCTCTTGAATGAGTAATTGGATATCTTATAGTTGAATCCAAGGGCTTTGAGAACAGGCTTAATCAGGGAATTAGCTACCCGGGGAGTTATTCTACCCCCTTTTGAATTATTGCTCATAGTAACAAATAATGGGGCTGTCTGGTCATTTCTCTTTGGGTGCTTGTTCAACCATTCCGCCAGGTAATAATACCCGTCAATGACCTGCAGGTCCTTGGTTCCCTCCTTTCCATGGCTTTTTACCCTGATCCTTGCATAGTTGTCATACATTGTTACATCTTCAAGGTTCAGGTAGCAGATTTCCTGAGGCCTTGCCAGGCACTCAAATAATAAGGATAAATAGCACTGCATTCGGGGATCATGGGACAGTTTTTGCTGTATTGCCAAGTAGTCCCCATCGGAGAATTTATCTGATTTATCCTTCTGAAGGCTCTTGTCAGCATTAACAGTTATGCGCCAGGGATAGGGAACAATTGATTCATCAGGTCTTCCCAGATGATCCATCTCAGGCAAAATTATTTTCCAGATCTTTCTATTCAGGTAAACATAATCCCTCCTGCTGTTCGTCGTCTTGTGAACCTCGTTTAGGTCACAGACCATTTGCTTAACATCATCCCTAGTGACGTCTTTTAGATCCTTTTCGGTCATGGAACACGTTTTCTTAAGGGACTTTACGTAATTTATTCGCCTCATATAAGAAAGATCCTTATATTCCAATTCAACAAACAATTTCTCAAAATACTTGATATTGGCCCTGTTCTTGATATAGTATATTGCCTGTGGTTTCTTGTCACAATATGTTCCGTTCAGAGCCCTCTTCTTAAAAGTCTCATAATATAACTTTGAGTTGTACAAATCGTTTTGGGCCATTTAAACAGAATGAAGCAGAACTGGTATAAAAAGGCTTTGTATAGTCTTCATGTTGAACCTAGAGACTCAAGCTACGGGCCCGCACAGGGCAGAAATTGCGGTTCATATATAAACGTTACGCTAGGAAAATATTTATAGACCTGGCCTATTGCCGGGAGTTATGATGCCACTTAAGAGTGACCCCGTACCGGGCAGCATGGGATTTTCTGCCGGGCTAGCTGACATGCAGATGAGATACTATGACAGAAGCAGTAGCGAGGACTACACCATAAATGGCCATGACGTATTCTGGTCAGAATACTCCGGATCAGACGGCAGGCTGGTTTACTGGCTTTGCAGCAGAAATGCAGCATACCCTGAAATGGTTTACCGTGCCCTGAATCTTCCAGACAGATGCCGTGTCCTTGAAATCGGCGCTGGGGAGGGATTATTCCCGAAATCATTCATGGGGTTGGCGGAAAATCATGAGATAACTTACCATTCCACGGATTTTTCCGGGGGTATGCTGGGCCTGCAATCGGTTATGCTGGCTGACTTGATTTCTGATGGAAGGGTATATCTGCATCGCCAGGATCTGGCTCAGCTAGGATTTTCAGACCAGAGCTTTGACGGAGGTATCATCAATGAAGTGTTGGATGACCTGGCTGCGACAGTTGTACGGGACAGGGGATTGCAGGCATTGAGATTTGCGTATGCAGATGGAGGTGCCGGTTACGTGGCCCCATTCGGGCCAGTGTCCCAAAATCCCGAAAAGGATAGGATCCTCGCTTACATGGCCAGAAATCCTGTGTTCTTTGATAATAATGGTTCCGCGATCCTCTATTTTGGAATGGAACAGGCATTTTCACAGCTGGCGAGAATAATGCGCCCCGGGAGCAGGTTGTGGATAATGGATTACATGGTGAATGTTCCGGACCCCAAAAACGGCAGAATCATTAACGCTGGTTCACCCCGTGCAAGAACCGGCGATAGAAAACACCAGGCAACCAACATCACATTTGACATAGATTACCGGGTTATCAGCCATTTTGCCGAGACAAGCGGTTTCAAAGAGACTAGAAGAGTTTTCCTAAAAAGAACTGATGCATACTGCTATTTCGGCATCATTCTTGAGCGCAACGTCCCGGACCAGACTCGAACTGGTGACCTTGCGGTTTCTTTCATGGGTTAACAGCCGCACGCTCTACCTACTAAGCTACCGGGACATAACATAGCCGGATTTCTGGCACATTTATATAATTTTCGCCGATATACTGATAAGACTATTCCAAACGTTTATATTAAACTCCAGACATATGTCCATTATGCTGAGGAGATATACCCCCCTTTTGATCTTCTTGTCATTGTCAGCCATCTTTGTTTCTCCTGTTTTTCTCAACATCCGCAGCTGGGGGAGGGGCGACTGGGATTATCTGGAGTTCATGACTGAAGTTCCGAGAAGGACAATCCTTGAATATCACCAGATGCCGCTATGGAACCCATATTACTGCGGCGGGAACCTGATGCTCGCCAATCCGCAATCTGCATTTCTTTCGCCCTTGTTTGCCCTGATAGTAATGTTTGGCACAGTATATGGGCTGAAGCTGCTGATACTGATTCACATGATAATTGGCCTTATGGGAATGTACATGCTTTCCCGGGAACTGAAGTTATCGCCGTTTTCGTCATATCTGCCCCCGGTTGTATTCATGCTGTCTGCCCTTTATCCCCTCCATGTTGCTGAGGGCCATGATTCATTTTTTTCCATGGCCTTCATACCGTTCATATTCCTTTACTACCTGAAGGCCCAGAAGAGAACAAAATATGCCATCCTGCCAGCCGGATTCCTTGCCCTGATGCTGTTCTCAGGCTCATACATGCTCCTTCCGCCGGTGTTCCTTTTCCTGGGCACTTACTCGGTTATTGAGGCGATCAGGGTGAAGAAAATGAAACCTGTGATGGTTCTTGCGATCATTCTGGGGGCATTCATTCTGCTGTCGGCAATCAAGCTGTTTCCCATGGTAATGCTCCTGTCGGATTATCCAAGAAAGGTTCCATACGAACAAACCATGCATGTTATAGGCCCTGATGCAGATCATGTAGGACTAAAGTTTTTGTACGGGAGTCTGCTCAAGCGGGGATATGCGATTAACAATAGGCTCTTTCCGGGCCAAAGGTGGGGGCCATGGGAATACGGTGCCTACGTTGGCGTAATCCCGCTGCTGCTCTTTATCCTGGCTATGTACAGCAGAAAAAGAATCGCCCTATCAATCAGTGCAGCCCTGTTCCTCTTAATCTCGATGGCCGAACTGTCCCCGGTGAACATCTGGCTTGTATTGCATAAAGTGCCTCTTTTCGGGTCAATCAGGACGCCGTCAAGGTTTATTGTGATGTTTGTATTCTGCCTGGCGATACTGGCCGGCACCTTTCTTTCGCGCATAGAAAAGAAAAGGGGCTGGTTCTCGAGAGCTGCACTTATCCTGATAGTCATAGTCGCTGCTGATCTGGTCCTGGCAAACAGGCCCTTTTTTTCAGATGCGTTCATCGCTGAGCCGGTTATTGCCAAAAAGAATCCCTTCTTCCAATATGAGCAGCCCCTGAGCTTTGCCATATATGCGCCGTATTCAACGCTGTATCCATCACTAATTGCCAACCGCGGAATAACAAACTGCTATGAGCCATTACACCTGAAAACATATGCTGCACCTGCCTACCTCATTAATGGAAAGGCAAATCCGGAATATAGGGGAGAAGCGTATCTGTCTGAATCCGGCGGGTGGGTGAGGGATAATTATTTCAGCCCTAACCGGGTCTCGGTTGACCTCAGGGTCTCCGGCCCAGACATGCTGGTCATTAACCAGAACTACTATCCCGGCTGGAGGGCAGGCGGATATGACGTCGTATCCCATAACGGACTGGTTGCCGTGGAAGTGCAGCCAGATGACAGTAAGGTTGAATTATACTTTATGCCTGCAGATTTCGTGGCGGGGGCAACAGTGACTATCATCTCAATTGCAGGATTAGCCTTATTATGGAGGAGATTATGAGATGGGCTGTGGCTGCGGGGGTTATTGCGTTTGCAGTTTATGTTCTGACTCTTGCGCCCGACGTTTACTGGGAGGATTCGGGCGAGCTGATTACAGCAGCCTATACGCTGGGCATAGCACACCACACCGGATATCCCCTTTATGTCATGACAGGAAAGCTGTTCAGCCTGATACCCGCAGGCAGCATAGCTTACCGGCTCAACCTGATGTCTGCATTTTTCGCTGCTGGAACCGTAGCACTTATCTACCTTTGCGCAAGACGGATTATGGAAAGGGATTATGCGCTGCTGGCGGCACTGGCATTTGCCTTCTCAAGGACATTCTGGGGACAGGCCACATTTGCCGAGGTATACACGCTCAATTCATTTCTGATGATCCTTGCGGTCTATCTGCTGTTCACCCTGAAGAGCCGACTCTACCTGGTCGCGTTGACTGTCGGTCTCGGCGCAGCCAACCACGTAATGATCCTCCTTATCATTCCCGGAATAGCCTATTATATGATAGCTAAGGGTAAAGCGGCCAGGCCGTGGATGCTGATCCTGTTTTTCATTCTGGGGCTTCTGCCTTACATCTACCTTCCGCTGCGCTCAGCACAGAATCCTGTGCTGGACTGGGGCAACCCCGAGACCCCCGGGGGATTCATAAGGCTGGTTGGCGCAAGGGACATTCACGGAGTCGTCATATCCCGAAATATTGGCCAGAACCTTAGCACATTCATCACCATGGCGATGACAGAGTTTTCTGTTTTTTCAGCATTCATACTGCTCTCGGTGGCCGGCAGGAAGCGACGTGAGCTGGTTTTCCTGTGGATAAACATGATCGTATATTCTGTTGCATTCGTCGTCTCCGGGGTGGGGGGGCCGGCGTATATCATGCCTGCAACTGCAATGGCAGCAATCCTTCTGGCGGCCGGCACCGGCAGACTGATCAGCTTCTTCAGCTCAAGGATCATAAGATTGTCTGCTGTTGTTCTGGTGATCCTGGTTATTTCCGGATCCAATTACAGAATATCAGATAAGCAAGGGCTCTATTACCCCCGAACCTATGCTGAAAACATCCTGTCTCAGCTTCCGGAGAATGCCATTATCATCACTAACGGGGATTATGATACGCCGCTCCTGTGGTATCTTCAGCATGTTGAGGGAAAACGCAGGGATGTAAGCATTATTGACAGAATACTCCTCACCAAGCCATGGTATGTTGACCAGATTGAGATCAATGCCAGCAAAAGCCGCCTTCTGAAGGATGAGTACACTAACACGAGCGAAGCCCGCCTCGCCATGACTGACATGATAGCCGGCATCATCACAGCCAATCCCAAAAGGGACGTTTACCTAACCTATGGTGAGGACATTGGCATCCCTTATAGGCCAATAGGGCATGTCTTGTCCAAATCCGGGAGCGGGTTTACTGATCTTACTGATAGCTACAAAACAGCCTTTGACGCGGAACTTGACCCGATGTCAAGGAAGATGCTGTCACGGATTTTCATTTTCCATGGGATATTCTATTTCGGGGAGGGGTCATACAGCAAGGCTGAAGAAAAATTCCTTCGTGCCACATGGATAGACCCGCAAAATGCAATGGCATTTGAAAACCTTGGCGGGGCATATTATATGGCAGAATCCTATCTGAATGCTGAAAAGGCATGGGCCCGTGCTGCTGAACTGGACCCGGAAAACCAAAAAACAAGGCAGAACCTTGCTGGGCTGAGAATAATCCTTGCACAAAAAAGGCTGAACTAGGCAATGGTTCCGACAACGCTCCTTAGCATGTGATCAACTACCATTACATCGCATATCTTGCCCAGAGGATGCCTGCCCTTCACGCCAACAATGAGGGGATAGGTCCCAAACTGGCGGCCGAATGTTGTATTGCCATCGTAGATCTCCATCCTCACATTCCTGAGAATTGTCCCCTTGGGTACCAGCCGCTGCAGCATAGGATAATCAATGTTCTGGCGGATTTTGTTCCTGAAACCCCAGTAGCGGCGCTTGTTCTTCCTGATAAACCGGACCCCTGCTTTTTCGTACAGTTCGGTGCCCGGAAACGGCACAACCTGGCGGATGTTGATTCTCCTGAGCATCAGCCCGTCATCCAGAATTTTCTGAAGAAAGGAGTGGTTGAGTTCCAGTGTTTCCCTGGTCTCGCCGTTCAGGCCAAGAATGATATTAATCCCCGGAAGCAGCATAGGGAGCCCATCCCTGCCCCTGGCCCGGCCATGCCGGTTTATTATCCTTACGGCCCTCATGACTGATTCAGGGGTGGCATTGAGCCTGTTCTTTGCCACCACATCCGCATCAAAGCTTTCCGCACCAAGCGCAGCCACATTTCCTGAGGTGCAGTACCTGACGATAAGCCGGGTCTTTTTTTCATCCACAAAATTGGGATTTGCGTTGTCAATGTGCAGAACCTGCGGAGACAGGCGTGAAATGCCCCTGAGCAGGTTTTCAATCTCGCCTGCATCGCCATTCCTGTATGAATAAAAGCAGGACTGCTTACCGAGCCGGAAATATTCCACACCGGCTTTTCTGAGCATCCTTGCCTCCTTAATGATGTCAGAGGATTCCCGGTATTCAAGCCTATATTTGAGGGGCTCTGTGCAGAATGAGCAGGTCCCTCCCATGCATCCGCGACCAGTTTCAAGCTCAGCAATGACAGGGTATGGAATCTGACTAAGTATTTCGGCCCCCCTAACAGCGAAGGCGGAAACCCTCTTGTAGTCATCTGTTCCAAGATAGCCGGATTCAACCTCATCAAAGGCATCCTTTGCCAGCCTCTCAACCATCTTACCGCCCTCCAGCCGTGTCCCAATATCAGCTGCGGGGCCAGCCAGTATCCTGCGGCATTTCAGGCCGGAGATCAGCCTTGAAACCTCATATAATGTTCCTGGGACCGCAGCGAGGTATTTTCCCGGGGTCTGGATCCCAGCTATTACAACCAGGGTCTTTGTGCCATTAAGGATATGATGCACGTCCCCAGAATTCCGGGTCAGATTGTGCACCCGGATGTTTGTCTTGATCTCGCCGGCCCTGGGCTGGGAGCTGAATAATCTGTAAAGTCTGACATCATCGATTGTCAGATAATGGGGCTTTTCGCCCCTGGCCAGGAGAGCGCCATAAATGTACCTGGGATAGGTGCCCAGATAGGGCGGCACACCGAGGCCGGCTGGCTCATCAGTGTAACAATCCAGGATCGTATAAGCCATGCGATTTAGGAGGATCTGAATATTTATATATCTTTAGATATATCTTTAGAAAGTTTTATTAAACCGGCACCAGTACAAAAACAGATGAATATCTGGGAAGTGTCGGGAACGGTAATTCTTGCCCTGATCATTTCTTTTTTTGCGTTCTGGAGGTTTGTTTTTCTGCGCAATCCTGTGCGCATGATACCCAAGGCAGGCATTGTATCCCCGGCAGACGGAAAGGTGGTTGCGATTGTCAGGAGCAAAAGGCCTGCAAGCCTGCTGAGCAAGGGCATCCTGGGAAAGATCAGGGTAATGACCTCAGAGGTCTCGAAATCATCTATCCTTGTCTCCATAATGATGACGCCCCTGGATGTACATTACCAGAGGGCACCGATATCCGGTGTTGTTAAGAAAATAAGCTACCGGAAAGGCAGGTTCCGAAACGCCGTGTCCGGCGCCGGGGATTTCAGGGCCATTGACAACGAAAGGAACGAAATCCTCATCTCGGGAGAGATTAGTGTCAAGGTTGTGCAGATTGCAGGGCTCCTTGCCAGGCGCATAAGGTGCTTTGTTAGAGAAAATCAAAAGGTTAATAAGGGTGAAAGGATAGGGCTAATCAACCTGGGAAGCCAGGTTTCCCTGATACTGCCGGATACGGTAAAACTGCGTGCAAAGTGCGGTGACAGAGTCAGGGCAGGATCGAGCGTCATAGCAGAATGCATCTGACAAAACTCATCAAGCTCCCGGATTTCGTAACACTTCTTAATGCAGCCATGGGTCTTTTGTCGGTATTTTGCTCTCTCAGGGGTTTATATCATACTGCTGCATACCTTATCCTTGCTGCGGTGCTCTTTGATTACCTGGATGGAAAGATTGCAAGGTTTTCAAAGAAGGCAAATGATTTTGGGAGGGAGCTGGACTCGCTTGCTGATATAACCTCGTTCGGGGTAGCGCCGGCTGCCCTGGGATTCGCACTGATCACCGGCGTTCATGCCTATGTTGTAGCTTCCGTCTTGACCCTGTATGTAAGCTGCGGCATACTGAGGCTTGCCAGATACAATATTACGCACATGGAGGGATTCGAGGGCATGCCTATCACGATCAATGGCATCCTTCTGCCGCTTTTTGTACTGCTGAACCTGCATGAGTGGCTGCTCTATTACTATGCCCTGTCAGCCGCATTCATGGTTAGCACAATCAAGGTAAAAAAGCTGCTCTAGGTAAATACAGGACTATCCCAAGCAATATGAACCAGAGATAATGCCTGGCCAGGTAAGAGAATGCCTGCCAGGCGTGCTTATTCTCCGATGCCAATGTGCCGGCGGGCAGGCCGTATAGGAAGATCAGGAACCCGGAGTGGACCGCAAAACCTGAATCATACATTGCAAGGAATATAAGGGAAAGCAGGGCATATGCGGCTTCCTGATGTCTAAACAGGATGGCAGTCAGGACTGCAAGGGGCACGGCAACAACGGGTCCGGATGAATAGAAAAGGAGGGCCAGCATAATAAGCAACAAGACATGCTGAACCCTGACAAAGTGCTTCCTGCCCGGCCCAATCTCTTCCGGAGAGATCAGCGCCAGGGCCATCCCGAAATAGAGGCCGGCATGGGCCGCAAGGAGTGCCAGGAGATATTGTATCATTTTGCCAGGATTGCTGCACCGTATGCAGTTGCATATTCGGCATCTTTTGGTACTTTGAATGAGACCTTAAAAATCTTTCCTATCTTCTTTGCATAGGCCTGCACCGGCTTAAGGGTTGCGGTTGTGCCAATCAGAACAACATTGGCCTTTGCAGCACCCCGCGCCGCCAGGACTGCCATCATGGAAACTGTTTCAGCAACCAATTTCAGGATAGCTGCAGCAAGATCCTCCCGTGAAGAAGATGCGAGCTTTCCGAAGTTTGATGCTGTAGCCTCTCCCGGGACAGCCCCTATACCTGACCCGATTATGTCAGAAACTGAAAGATCAACCTTATCCGGATTCCCCTTTTCTGCCAGGCGCCCTATCTCTGCTATGTCTCCGGTATTCAGGATGAGCCTGGAAAGACCTAGCAGCGTGCCGCCACCTACGCCGGTTCCCCCGAGATGCCTGGCCGGCGGATCGACAATACAGGTTCCTGTCCCTGCACTTACTATGATAGCGTCATTCATGCCCAGAGAGGCACCGCCGGCCCCAATGGCAGAGATCTCATCTATGAGCTGGAAGGATTTCATGAACTTGCTCCTGCCGCCGGTGATGGCTACCCTTGGACAGCTGAATTTCCTTAATAGCACATCCAGAGCCACCTGTTCTGAGATGTGGCGCCGGATGATCTTCCCGTCCTCAACCAGGACTGCCTTTGTAAGGCTTGCGCCGAAATCTATACCAAGAACAATCATATGCAGTTAACCTTTTCTATGCGCCGTTTGTGCCTTTCATCTCCAGAGAACGGGGTCTCAAGCCAGATCTTCAATATCCTTTTTGCCTGTTTCGTTTCCAGGACCCGCCCCCCCATGCAAAGGATGTTGGCGTTGTTATGCTCACGGCTCATCCTTGCCGTGTAGTCATTATAGCAGAGGGCTGCACGCACCCCCGATATCTTGTTTGCTGATATGGACATCCCAATTCCGGTACCGCAGATGAGTATCCCCAGGCCATTGGTTTCCAATACCTGTGCAGCAACCTTTTTTGCGTAGTCTGGATAGTCAACACTCTTTTCTGAGTGACAGCCAAGGTCCTCATATTTGTACCCCAGTTCTGAGAGGTATGGCTTCAGCTTCTCCTTAAGGGCGTATCCGCCGTGGTCTGAGGCTATAAGTATCTTGCCTATTTCCATCTGCTGTGTCCCCACTGGAAGAGTATGTCAACCCCAAGTTTCTCCAGGCCAGATGGGGTATCGCAGGCGCCGAAGCAGGATCCGGCCCAGATGACTACTGTGGCATCGGTCTGCTCCTTAATAGCATCTGCAATCTCCTTTGCCTTTGGCTTAAGACCGTCCGGCAGCTGGATACAGACTGTTTTTGCCTTTTCCTTTTTTATGGTAGCGACTGCCCGCTCCAGTTCGAGATCATAATCCATCTTGGCCGTTTATGCGGATGAAGTGCTCAAAGCTCCGGTCATAGGAAGATTCTGCAGCAGCCGGAAAGCAGCACCCCGGAAGTTCCCTGTTTTCCAGGTGATACTTCAGGCATTCGCAGCACTTGCCTTTTCTTGAGCACCCCGGATAGGAACAGGTGCAGCGTTCTGTGTTGTCTTTTACCGAGCATTCCATGGCACGTTTAAAAATATGGCAGTTATTTAAACTTTATCATACTCACAGTATCTCCGATACATATAAAGCCGGATCATTAGTACGCCGGCTTTGCAGCTGATTACACTAGCCCCATACTGGGTTCTTTAGTCATATTCACCCCCCCCCTGCTCCTGATTCGCCGCACCCTGGTGCAGGCATATATGATATCACCTATGTTAATCCAACATATAGCCGGCGGTTACGCCCGGCGGCGGCTTTTTGACCTGCGCAATATAGTGCATCTCGATGCATTTTATGA
>JBDRAZ010000024.1:0-27234 GCA_043823195.1 archaeon | reverse complement strand
ACCTGTTCTTCAATACACATCCAAAAAATCCAGATGTGGTTGATGCAACAGTTGACAGGCTGGATTTCAACAAAAAGGTAAGAGAAGTCCTCAAGCGCAAGCTGCGCACCTACCTGGAATGGAAAAAGCACACATTTCAGGAACTGAATGTAAAAAGGAAATTCACGCTGAAATATCTTAGGCAGCATTACGATATCATTCATATGTACCTTGTCTGGGTCAAGCCATACCTCAGGAACATCCGGCGCCTGCATTTGCAGGACCGTTCAGAAAGCCCGGACCTTATAACCGCATTTGAAGGTTCTCTGATTGAGATTGAGATACTGGCAAAAAAGCTTCCCACCAAGCTGGATATTCACAAGGAACCGAAAACTAACAAGCATGTTTATACAATAACGCTGGTAAACTTTGACTATCGGACAAGGCCCTCAATGGGTTTTCAGCAGGAAGGCTACCAGAAAGGTCCTCTCCATGTAGGCAAGCTCGATATAACATTCAGGGCATACGCCTGGACAAAAGAAGTGGTTGAAAAATACCTTAAGATGAAGGAGAAGGAGGATTTCGAACTGCTTATTGAGATTGATGCCTCAATAAAGGTTGCAATGGAGGCGCTAGGTGGAGAGCTTGAAAAGTACCTTGAAGAGGCAGGTGAGATTTTCCAGTATAAGATAAAGGATAAGCCCAAGGCAACGGCAAAACCCAAGCGCCCCGGTTCACTTGACCCGTTTATCAGCGTATTCAGGGGTCTCGGTGAGGTTTTGGGCTCACTGGCCCCTGACCGGGCTGACAAGGTTGAAAAGCACACTATTTCTAAGGAAAGGAAGACAGCAGAAGACCAGGCAAAGAGGCTTGCATGGTATCTATATAAGGATTTCAAAAAAGCCCATAAAATGTACACCTGGTGATCCCAGATATATTTATATACTTATCTGCATTGGATTTATCCATGGCTGAACTTAGCAAGGAAGAGCTGGAAAGTCTCCCCCCTACTGAAAGGATAGAAAAACTTAGGGCGATCGAAAAGCAGAGAAAAAGGGAGATGGAGGAGACCGCGGTCCTCATCAAGCAGAGTGAAGCAGAGATCAAGGAAGAGCAGCGGATCCAGTCACTTGGAATCCCCAATGTTGAACCCATTGATATTGCCCAGCTGTTTGCGGGAAGTGGCGAAGAGTTAGAGAGCAAAGTCGAGGATGAGCATCCCGCTCCGGCAGGTGATGGGGAATACGCAATACATTCGGGTGAAGCCTGGTCATCCACAAGCGGAGCCAGCTATGCAGCAGAGGAGCCGGCAAAGGTTGACGATATTACCGTATATGAGCTTGAAAGCAAAAAGGTTGCTGAGAAGGGTACAGCAAGCAAAGGAAGCGCACAGGACAGTTTCAAATATGTCAGGGGCTGATTCTTAAATCAAAAGTTTTATATACCAATATATTCATTAGTATAATAGGTACGAATAATGATATTTAACACTGCTTATACATCACCCCTTGATCATCCTGATTATGCGCCAACTGCTCCGATGGGCATAGCTGATCAGGAAATGCCCACTATTGTTCCTGAGTCCAGCACTACCTTTCGTGAGGATCTCGGTGTCCGCGACATAGGCATGAGTGTCCCCATGGGCATTGCAGCGGGCAATGTAGACGGCGTATCTGCAAAGATAAGGTCTGGGGTGGGTAAACTGGAGATTGGCTTTCCGGGCGCTATGTCAGGCCAGCGGCAAGCACAGACCCCGGAGATGTATGGCATTGAACAGAGACGGGCTCTTAGGGAACTTGCGAAAGCAAATGAGATTGAGTTCACAACCCATGCGAGCTATGGTGTGATGGGTCTGATGGGCTCTGACCAGCAGGGTAACGTGGCATTAACACGTGCCAGACAGGGTGTCAGCGAGGTTGAGCGCGCAATAGACTTTGCAGCGGATGTTGCAGGCGGTGGCTCAGTTGTTGTCCATACTGGGGAGTTCGAGCGCCCGCTAACACACATATTCCCGGATGGGCGCATCATGAATGATGATGGTAACCTAAACAGGAACTGGTCACGTGAAAATGGGACTGATCGGCTTATGTTCAAGAAGAGGTTAACTGAAGAGGCTGATGCAGTGTTCCAGTTGGTTGATGACAGGACAGGGCAGGGCTACCAGACAGTCCAGCTGGATCGGCTTGCAGCTCAGCCCGTCTGGCTGCGCGCCAGGGAAAGCTTCTGGGGCGAAAACCAGGAAGGCAAAAAAGTGTACGTTAGAAAAGGGGATTATATTGATTATGAAAACAGGCGAATCGATGATCCTTACAACATTGCATTTGAAAAGGACGCGACAAAGCCCTACAAGCCAGGCAGGGTGCCTGAATATGACCTAAAAACCGGGCGTTTCAAGACCAAGCTTACTGCTCACGATGATTTTGAGCGCGAAGCCAGAGAATACAATCAGTATTATGAAACTGTAATGGGTGAAAAGCCGAATTACTATAACAGGGCCACCGGGCGTGAGCAGTTTATGAAAAGCACTTTGCAGACCCAGGCATCGCATTCACGCGGCTGGGCAGGATACTATGGAGAACGGATTGACAGGGATCTTGACATAATAAAGAAGCTAAAGGAAAAAAGGGAAGAGTATCGTAAACTGGATGAATCGCTTCCCGAATCAGAGAAATGGAAGATGCTCAGGCAGGATCCAGAGTTTGCCCAGCATACTGGTGGCCTGTTGGATTCAGAGACAAAACACCCGCTTGAGATGATTGATGACCAGATCAAACAGGTAAAAAAACGGCTGGAATTTTCGCAGGAAGCATCAGCTGCCCAGGAAATGCAGGCAGAGGACACAACAGAGACAATGCGGCATCTGATTACAGCCGACAAGTACATGGAAAGCCACGCAATAAACAACTATGCTATCCTTGGCGTAAAGGCTTATCAGAGGTCTAAGGACCCAAAAAACCCGCTTGTTCTTACACTGGAAAACATATTTCCTGACCGTTATGGCGGCCATCCTCAGGAACTCAAGCACATGGTAAAGATGGCCAGGGAGCATATGGCAGATTTTCTTTCCAATCCAAACTATAAATATGGTGACAAGGGCGGTTGGTTTAAGAAGGAGGGTGACAAGATTTGGGATTATGATGTATACAAGCCGGGACCGAACCCATATTATGTCCATAATATGAGCAAGGAACGCGCAAAAGAGGTTGCAGCAAAGCACATTAAAATAACCCTTGATACAGGACACCTGAACATGTGGCGCAAGTTCTGGCAGGAAAAACAGGGCTTAAGCCAGGGAGAGAACGACAGGGAATTTGACAGATGGATGCTGAGCCAGGTTGAGGACCTCGCAAAGAATGGATTGATTGGAAATGTCCATCTGACAGACAATTATGGGCACCAGGATGATCACCTTGCCCCTGGCCAGGGAAACGTCCCGATCAAGCCAATACTCAATATCCTGAAAAAATACGGCTATGCAAAGGCTATAACTGTTGAACCTGGAGCCGATGCATCAACAGATCAGTCTGATGTTCATGGCCTGATGAAGACATGGAGGCATTTGGGTGCCCCAGTATATGGCATGGTAGCACCCTCAGTGCATGGACCGGACCGTTCATGGACAAACATTCAGCACTCCTATTTTGGCAGGAACTATGCACCCTATTTTGTATTTGGCGCATATTCGCCAAGCAATGACTGGACACTCTGGTCAGGGGTCCCCATGGAGTAACATTTTTAAACAAATACTTCTTCGCGCGATTTAAAATGGTAATAATTGGATTCATTGGAGCCGGAAAGATGGGAGAGGCTCTGATCAAAGGGATGATTAAGGCAAAAGTTGCTGAAAGTATCTATGCCTTTGATCCTGACAGGCAAAAAATGGATAATCTCAGCTCTCTTGGCGTCATGCCGACAGCAGGCAATTGTGACCTGGTCTCAAGATCAGACATAATAATCATCGCTGTAAAGCCGCAAGCGATGCCCGGAGTCCTTTCTGAGATCAAAAAGACCGGTGACAAGCTGGTTGTCTCCATTGCTGCAGGCATAAAAATATCGGCAATTGAGTCAGAGCTTAGGCAGGCAAGAGTAGTCCGGGTCATGCCTAATACGCCCTGTCTGGTTGGTGAAATGGCCGCAGCATACAGCTGTGCAGCACGGGTTGAAGAAGCAGACAAATCAATTATTGAAGGCCTGTTTGGCTGCTGCGGGCTGATCTTTTGTCTTAATGAAGAGGATCTGGATGCAGTCACTGCACTCAGCGGGTCTGGCCCGGCTTTTATTGCATATTTCATCAAGATATTGGCGGAATCCGCAACTGCGCTGGGGCTCGACAGCACAACCTCTATGGAGCTTGCGATTCAGACTGCACTGGGAACGGCCAGGCTCCTGCAGGAGACAAAACTCAGTCCCGATGAGCTAATTAAGATGGTCAGCTCTCCTGGCGGCACAACTGTTGAGGGCATGAAGGTCCTGGAATCATCTGAAGCCATAATCAGGAACACCGTTAAAGCGGCACACAGACGGAGCGTAGAGCTGTCAAAATGAACGTCAGAGAGATGGCTGAACTGGCAAAAAAGTCTTCTGTAGCCCTTGCTGTGCTGTCCAACAATGATAAAACAAGGGCACTGGAGGCAATCGGCAGCAGGATTAAAGAGAAAAGGAAGGACATCCTGGCTGCGAACAGATTGGATTTGGAATCTGCGAAATGCCAGGTGGAATCCGGCAAAATCAGCCCCTCAATGCTTGATCGGCTGAAGCTAGATGATTCCAAGATAGATGAACTGGTTCAGTACCTGAATGGTGTTGCTGTTCAGGCTGATCCTGTGGGGAAGACGCTTTCCTCAACTATGCTTGACGACGGGCTTGAACTCTACAAGGTAAGCTGCCCAATTGGTGTGATAGCTGCAATCTTTGAATCCAGGCCTGATGCAGTTATCCAGATTTCGGCCCTCTGCATCAAGTCTGGCAACGCAGTCATCCTAAAGGGCGGAAGTGAAGCATCAAACAGCACTGCCATGCTGCACAGTATCATGGCTGAGGCCCTGGAACGGTCCTCCTTCCCAGCTGGCGCAGTGCAGCTGGTTGAGACCAGAGAGGATATAGGCATGTTGCTCGCACTTGATAATCTCATTGATCTGGTCATACCCCGCGGCGGCAGCAGCCTGGTCAAGTATATCAAAGAAAATACCAAAATCCCTGTGCTGGGTCACACCGAAGGCATATGTCACGTTTACGTGGACAGGGATGCAGACCTTCAGATGGCAGCAAAGATAGTTGTGGATTCCAAGCTTCAGTACACTGCAGCATGCAATGCGGCAGAAACCCTGTTAGTACATGCAGATGTTGCAGAACGGTTCCTGCCTTTGGCGTCCAAAAAACTCACCGGTGTCGAATTAAGAGGGTGCAAAATGACCCGGGATATCCTGAAAGGCACCAAAGCAGCGGGCAGTAGAGACTGGAGCACAGAATATGGGGATAAAATCCTTTCCGTAAAAGTAGTTAACTCACTTCAGGAAGCCATCATTCATATTAACACCTTTGGTTCAAAGCATACAGACGCTATCATTACTGATAACAGAAAATCTGCAATGCTATTTTTGCAGCTTGTTGATTCAGCTAACGTTTTCTGGAATGCATCTACCCGGTTCAGTGACGGCTATAGGTATGGCCTGGGGGCAGAAGTAGGCATTAGCACCAATAAGATCCATGCCCGTGGGCCGGTTGGCCTGGAAGGCCTTGTCATCTACAAATACCTCCTGATTGGCAAAGGACAGGTTGTAAGCGAATACTCTGGCGGCACATATAAGCATGCGCCCCTAAACAAAACATGGAAAAATGAGTAATAACATAATTAAGACTGTTGTAATTAAGATAGGCACTAACACCCTGACAGATGACAGTGGGCAGTTAAACAGGGAAAGGCTGAATCGTCTGGCAAAAGAGATCAGTAAGATAAAAGCAGACAAGCTAATTGTAACCTCGGGTGCTATTGGTGCCGGCAGTTCAGCACTGGGTATTAAAGGCAAAACACGGGAGGTGACGCTTCGGCAGGCAACCGCAAGCATTGGTCAGGGCCTTCTAATGGCAGAATGGACCGCCGCATTTTCTAAGTATAAGCAAAAGGTAGCCCAACTACTTTTAACTCATGATGTTTTTAACAACAGGAAAAGCTACCTGAACCTCAGAAACTGCGTTTCCCGTCTTCTTAAGCTAAACGTGATACCGATAATAAATGAGAACGATCCAATTGCCATTGACGAAATTGACAAAATGTTTGGTGATAATGATAAGTTGTCCGCCTTAGTTGCCAGCAAGATTGGAGCTGACCTTCTAATAATGCTCAGTGATGTAGATGGCTTTTACACAGGCAACCCTAAGAAGGATAAATCAGCCACAAAAATCGCCGAGATCCGAAACATCGATGCCGGACTGCTGAGGCTTGCAGGAAAGGCTGGCAGCACTAATGCGACCGGCGGCATGATCACAAAGCTAAACGCCGCAAAGATATGCATGGATGCAGGGGTCACAATGGTCATCACAGACGGCAGCCAGGAAGATGTGATTGGAAAAATACTGGATAATGTGCCGGTTGGCACAGTTTTCATCCCCGGGGAAAGGATATCAAACAAGAAGAACTGGATAAGGCTGGCTAAATCAAAAGGGACTGTAACTGTTGATACAGGTGCAAAAATTGCAATATTAAGCGGCCGGAACCTTCTGCCGGCGGGGGTACATCATGTTGATGGTCAGTTTGAAATAAATGACGTTATTGAACTTGTATCAGATGGCGTATTTGCTAAGGCGCTCAGCGACTATGGTTCAGCTGACCTCAAAAAAATTATGGGTAAAAATAGCAGTGAAATAAAAGACATACTGGGTTACGAGGGATGCGACAATATCACCCGGCGCGAAAACCTGGTTATTCTGGAGGATTAGAATGAAAATTCACACACGAAGAAAAAGATTGTTGAGTCTGGTATCAGGCAAAAGGCACCAAAAACGAGCAGAAAAGAAACATGGTTCAAAAACCTTTGCAACTGAGGAATCTGCAAAAAAATGGGCCGAAGAAAATAAGGTTAAGGAATATAAACTGGAACCAGCGAAAAAAAACCGAAGATTTAAAGTGGTCAGTACCGGGTAATTTCCAGGTCCTTTTTTGGCACCAGATCGGAAGTCCCCATTTTTTTTATTAGCTTTGCTGGGATGCCGGCCCAAAACTCCTTTTCCGGGATGTCCGCCTTCACGAAGGAATAAAGGCCTGTGAAGCTTCCGGCCCCCATGGTTACCCCCGGACTTATAATATTATAGGCAGCAACCATGCAGTTTTTGCCAATCCGGACACGCCCCATGGCAAACCACCTGGGAACAAACTCATGGGTGGCGATTTCTACATCACTCCCAATCATAACACCATCATCAATTGTAATAAGCTCCGGAAAAAGCGGATCCAGAAATACATTATACGCAATGGCAACCTCTTTGCCGATCTTTACCCCAAACATGCGGTACACCGCATTCTTGATTCTGCATGGCGGTGTTTTTCCGAGGATCTGGAACACAAAAGCCGTATAGAGCATCCTTAGAGGATTTCTGATCCTGTGCCAGTCGTTCTCCGAATTGATACGGTCTCCGCAATACTTCAGCCTTGCATGTTTTATGCCTTCATCCAGTATAGTATCTTTGCAGAGTTTTTTCCATTTGCTGTAAAATTCCTTGCTCATTTTCCGTACCCCATTGCAAGCTTTCTTCTTAACACCTTTCCTGAAGCGGTCTTTGGTATGCTGTCGGCAATTATGATTTCCTTTGGGCACTTGAATTCAGAGATGTGCTGCCTGCAGAAGGAAATCAGCTCTCCTGCTTTAACTATTTTTCCCTCCCTGGGCACCACAAAGGCAGCAATATCCTCTCCATAAATGCTGTCAGGAACCCCCACAACTGCACACTCGCTCACATCCGGATGCCTCAGGATCACTGATTCAATCTGTGCAGGAGAAATATTTTCACCTCCCTTGATTATCAGCTCCTTCTTTCGTGCGATGTAATAATAGTATCCATCCTTCCTGTACCCAAGATCCCCGCTGTGGAGCCAGCCGCCTTTTAGCGCCTGTGCTGTTTCTTTGGGATTATTGAGATATTCCTTCATAATTATGGGGCCGCGGATCACAATCTCACCTGTAATGCTGTCCGGCACCTCTTTGTCCCGGTTACCAAAAACCTTCATTTCACAGCTATCAAAGGGAATTCCCAATGATTTCAGCCTCCTGTCATTAAGGGGGCTGGCGCTGCACACCGCTGAGTTTTCTGTAAGGCCATAGAGGATATAGTATTTCACTCCAAACATCCGCTCAAAGCGTTCTATTAGGTCCGCCGGAGCATATGAACCGCCACCGAAAATAAAATCCATCTTAATATCCAGGCCTGAGATGTCCTCGGGAGGATTAAGGAGAATGGAAAGCATCGTTGGTGCACAGAAGGTTGCGGTAACATTGTATTTTGCGATAATATGCCAAAACCGGGTTTTGCTGAATTTTCTTGCTATTACAAAGCTTGCCCCTGCATATAACGGAGCAAAAAAACTCGGAAATAATCCGCCTGAAAAGAAAAGCGGCGCATTGAGGAGAAAAATCATGCCATGATCCATATTGAAGTGTTTTGAGGCCGCCCGTGAATTATGCAGGATATTGCCATGAGTAAGCACTATGCCTTTGGGATTTCCGGTTGTTCCCGAACTGTATAACAGCAAGGCATTGTCTGCGAGGCTAACATGCACATCCCTCAATTCTTTGCCACAATCACAAATTTCTTCACAGAGCTCATCGATGTTAACTACGTATCTCAGTTCAGGGCATCTGCTCTTGATGTTATTAATCATCTCTGCATTGTCAGCAATAGCCAGCCTGGCACCTGAATCCTGAAGGATGTATAAGTACTCCTCTTCCGCAAGCCTCGGATTAATAGGGCACAGCAGGGCTCCTATTTTCAGGCATCCATAAAGCGTGATAAGATACTCCCTGACATTGTAGCAGATTATGGCCACAACATCTCCTTTGTTAATGCCTTTTTGGCATAGCCAGTTAGCCATCTGGATGGAAAGGGCATCAAACTCACCGTATGAATCGCTTGACCCGTCATCAGCTACTGTCAGAAAGGTTTTTCCACCGAGGATTGATGCTTTTTCAGATATAAACTGGCCGAAATTGCTCCATTCAGGTGCGAAATTCATTTCCGTTTCAGGTCGCGGTTAAACTCTTGCAGGTATGTGGTCCCCTTAAGGTCCTTTTTAAGCTGTGCGGGAATGCCAACCATGAATGCATCATCAGGCACATCCTTGTTTACATACGAGTAAACACCAATAACCGACCTGTCCCCTATTCTTGTCGGCGGCTCATTGCACACATAGCTTCCGATCATGGCCTGTTTTCCAATCCTTACCCTGCCCAGCCTGAATTCATCAATAACTATGGAATGGGCTGCAATTGTTACTCCCCCTCCAAGAAGGGCCCCATCATCAATTTCTATCAGGTCAGGAAACAGCCAGTCTAAAAGGACATCAGGGCAGATGGTGACGTCTTTTCCTATCTTAACACCGATCATGCGGTAGAGGCTGTTCTTGAATCCGCAGGGTGGCAGCTTTCTGCAGACTTCAACAATAAAGGATGTCCAGATCATTCGCAGTGGATTCCTTAGCCGGTACCACTGGTATGCAGCATTGAGACGCGGCCCCTTATACCTGATCCTGGCTTCACGCTCATCGCTCCTAAGAAATTTGCAGACCTGCTCCCTAATGTAGTCGCCCATATGACCACCCCGGAATCGCAATAGCACGAACTATATTTAAATCTTACGCAGCCTTGTCATAATCCCACGTGATATCATGTCCCCTATGGGCTGTTGAACCCTTAATAATTTCAGCTGTTGCCTTGATTGTCCTGGGATCATATATGAAAGAGGTATGTCCCCCATTAACAGCATGAACCATCCTTCTGCCCCAATCACTTGGCACGCCCTCTTCCTCAGCAATCTGCAGCTTGTCCTGCATTCCATTTACATATACAACCTTGTCTGTTGGCGCATCGATCCTGTTCGTAGCTACGGCATAAATCCTGTCAATATCCCAATCACCGTACCTGTTGACGTACTCCTCCATCTCCTTTCCTGCATCACTAAATGCAACAACCTGTACACCACCATGCATCTCTGCCGCATATCTGATAATATCATGCAGTTCTTCAATATCGGTTGTCTCTACATGGGCAACAGGTATTCCTGAATGCTCTTCAAAGTGCCTCACAGCCTTTGCGCTGGGAATTCCGAAGTAGCCCGGAATATAGATGGTATAAGCTCCCTCCTCAATAGACCTATATGGGTCTCTTCCGTCCGTGCCTCTTTCAAGAAGTGCCTTTGCAAGGTATTTGATGCCTTTAAGACCGCCTTCCAGGGTCTTTCCGTCCTGCTGCCCAACACGCTTGAGATACGTGACTATGTCAGTCCATCTGTGTGCATACTCCTTTCGTCCGCCCCTGTATTTTCTGCCGGATTCCTCTTTTGCGGCTTTAAGTGATGTGACTACTGCCACCGCCTGATGAGAAGCAAGCCCCTGTTCAATAAGGGCCTCAATAACCGCTTTTTCATTTCCGCCCGTCCGCTCAATGATGCCTTCAAGACTTTCTTTTCCGGCAGAAATCTCCGGGACCTCATCACTTGGCTCCTCGCCCTCCATCTCGGCCTGGTACTCGTGGTCTGAAATAGGATAATCATCCTGAAGCTCAGAAATCTCGTCTCCAGGCTCAGCTGTCTCGCCGTCTACCTCGCTCTCCTCACAATACATCTCATCCGGCCCTCCTGCATCTGCGTCAGACATAATATTACCACCAACTAGTAATTATTTTTACAAGTATATAAATATTTCGTTTTCTGGCCAATTCAATATGCCTATAAGTATACTAGAATACATAACCATTACTTAAAGTGTTGTTATGGCCCTGGATTGAAGGATAAAAATCTCACCTGATTTTACACCAAATTCAATGTCCTGGGGTATCTTGTAATGCTTTTCAATCTCAAGCCCGATCTCAGCAATCTTCCTCACGATGGCCTCATCAATGTCATATATGATGTTCTTCTCAGCAAACTCCAATGTCTTTTTATCAAGCATAAAGCTGCTTGGAGTTACCTCGCCAGAAACAACCTTTTCTCCCAGTCCTGTAGCTGCCTCAATCAGCAAAAACCTTTTCTGTATTGGGTCAACCGTAAACATAACACCGGCAAAATCAGCATCAACCATCCCCTGCACGACCACCGCCATTGCGATATCGTGGGGTATTTTCTTTTCATGCCTGTAGTAGATTGCCCTGGGGTTAAACAATGATGCCCAGCATTTCTTAACGGCGCCGACAACATCATCCCTATTTACATTGAGATAAGTGTCCTGCTGGCCTGCAAATGATGCTGTTAGCAAGTCCTCAGCAGTTGCCGAGCTTCTGACTGCAAACCTGGTCTCTTTCAGTTTTTTTATAGCATTGTTTATCTCATCGGCAAGACCTTCAAACATCTCTTCTTCCATAATTAACTTCTTCAGCTCTTTTGATATCTTCTCCAGAAGTTTGTGATTCCCAACATCAAGCTTTGAAAGCTGTTCTGCCATTTCTTCTTCAAGCTCCCTTATCTGGATGAACATCCTGTAGGCTTTGGTTGTGACAACAAAGCCGTTCGGGACATTAAATTTTCCGTACATCTCCCCCAGGTTTGCGCCCTTTCCTCCCACAATGGAGATATCCTGCTTTCCTATACTGTCAAGAAACCTTATCATTTTAGGTTCACCTGCATGGCGCAACCGGCTATCGTGTCACAGATCTGCCGCGCATCAAAGCTCCTGCCCCCGTTCATTATGGCCTTTCCCAGCCCCTGGGGAAACGATCCATAGAGCTCATAATCTGTCCACTGGTTCATTGCATGGATCAGGACATTTCCTACTGTAATATGTGGAAACACCAACACATTTGCGTCCCCCTTAAGAATAGAACCGGAACACTTCTTTTCTGCGGCAGCCACGCTTACTGCAGCATCAAGCTGTATCTCTCCATCAATTACAATGTCCGGTCTTCTTTTATTGATATTCTGCATTGCCTCACGGATATGTTCCAGGCAGGGATGCTCTCCTGATCCGTGTGTTGAATAAGAAAGCAGGGCCACTTTTGCATTAACCCCAAGTGCTTTGGCAAAATCAGATGCATTTACGGCAATATCTGCAAGCTGTGCTGAGTCAGGTTCAATAACAAAATCCGTATCTGAAAAGAAATACAGTTTATCCTTAATAACCATCATGCATACTGCTGAAACCGTGCCAATTCCCTCTTTGGTCCCAATTATCTGAAAAACCGGCCTCATCCATGCGGCAGTGCTGTAGCTGCAACCGCCAACAGCGCCATCATATTTTCCCAGTTTAACAAGCATTGCCCCAAAATAATTAGGGTCCTTGAGCATGTTCTTGGCCTGATCGATCTTAAGCCCTTTCTTTTTCCTTAACTCACAAAGCTTTTCAGCCATTGCTTCTGTTTCAGCATGGTTATGGTATTCTTCAATTCCGACTCCGTCAAGATTTGCCCCGGCCTTTGAAGCGGCCTTCACAATAAGCTCTTTTCGTCCCAAAAGAACAGGCTCGCATATCCGTTCCTCAGCTGCAAGAGACGCGGCCTTTACCACACGTTCATCCTCTCCTTCAATCAGCAGTATTTGCCTTACTTCGCTTCTTGCTTTGTTTTTGATTAATGATTGTATGTCCATAAGATCGCCTCGTGCTTAATATGAAAAAATCAAGCTCTATATATATTACTTTCCCCTGATTATTCTTATCCAGCTGTGGTTTGCATTAACCTCAACGGTCATTCCATCCTTAAGCACAGATGTGGCTATTTTTGTGCCAATTACGCACGGAATTCCCAATTCCCGGGAAACTATTGCAGCATGGCAGGTTATGCCGCCCTCATCTGTTACAATTGCAGCCGCCTTTTTCATTGCAGGCACATAATCCGGCCGGGTCATGACCGCGACAAGTATGTCACCTTGCCTGACCTTATTTATCTCCTTTGCGCTCTTGATTATCCTGACCGTGCCACGAGCCTTGCCCATCGAAGCTGTCAGCCCCCTGAAATCATCAACTGAATCAATATCTAATTTGCCGAGAAGCTGGTCCATCACCTTTTTTGCAGAACTTCCCGTAACAGCATCATGACCATCAGCATCCCAGAAGAACGCACTGAATTTCTCTCGCTTCTTCAGTGTTCCGATATCCGCAGGTTTCTGAAAGATATCCTCCATCTCGCGAGGCGTCATATATTTCAGTAAATAATACGATATCCCCGCCCGTCTGGAAATCTCTCTAAGGATCAGGCTGAAATAATGGGTGGTCAGGAATGTTGCCTTCTTTCGCTCATCCTGCCAGTAGGTAAAATCTTCTGATATTTTAAGCAATGTCCTGAGATGCTCGTCAATCTTAAGCCGTGCAATCAGTCCGTTTTTCGCCATCCGGTTTGCTTTTGGCGTATCCTCTATTCGTTTTATCTTATATCCGAAATTTATTTTTTCCGATATAGCTTTATTTACCTCGGCGTCAAAATCTTTAACGCTTACAACATTATCATCAATATAGTTGTTTCTGGTCCAGTAGTATTTTTTCTGATGCTCAGCCAGCAGCCTAGTCTTATTCCCCGGCTGATGCTCAACTATCTGGGCTATCTTCAATAGTGCAACCTCGGCTTCATTGATAAAAGAGAGATGCACAGGCGCAGTCAGAACCGAAAACACCTCAGACTCCCGCAAATCACAGTTTGCCCTATCATAAGCTTTCTTAATCAGCTCCGCTATCATCTCATCGGTCCCCAAGGAAAAGCCGTCAATTATGGAACTGGAACTGTTGCGGTTAAGTGTGATCTGAGTAAAATCCTTTAGCAGACTAATCAGCTCAGCATCATTCAATTTGGATAGATTGGTGTTTTCAAGCTTATTGCATGTCAAATCGAATTTTGCCTCATCCTTGTGCCATGCCTTTAGCATGTCCCTGCTTATCATCGGATTTTGTTTCGCCTGCCTGATAACTGACTCATAAACCCGCCTGATTTCCTCGATTTCAATGTACCAGTCTGCCTTGCCGTTCTCAATAAAGCAGAAATGCACAGTGAAATTGCCGCCTTTTTTCCTTATCTTGTGTGTCTCAATCTCCGCTTCGGCAATAAAATGAAGGAAGAATGGTGAAGCGTCAAATCTTTGGTGGTACCATTGCCTCCCGTTCCATCGCCTGATGTTCTTTGCAAGATGTCCCTTAATGAATTTCATCGTCAGCTCCTCACAACCCTAACCAGCCCGTGATGCAGATTGAGCTCAACCAGACTGCCATTAGTAAGTATTTTTGTTGCTGCCTGAACTCCTACAATGCAGGGAATTTTAAGCTCCCTTGATATTATCGCTGCATGGCATGTAATGCCCCCTTCATCTGTCACAATCGCAGATGCCTTGCGCATCAGCGGCAGAAAATCAGGCCTTGTCATTGTACTGACCAGCACATCCCCTGGCCTTAATCTGTCCTTCAACGGATCCCTGACAACAGAAACCCTGCCTGTAAATTTGTCAAGATCCCCATTACAGGCAACAAAACCCCTAAGGTCATTCACAGTCCCGGTTTTACCGAAGAAATCAGTTAGCTCCTTTGCTTTCTTACCTGAGATAAAGAACTCACTGTCCTTTGTCACGGCATATAACAAACAGTCCTTTCTTTCCCTAACCCCGACAGCAAGATTATCCAGCAATAGCCTCTCAATCTCATCAGGCAAATAATAAACAAGATCATCAATATCCGCGCTCTTTCGCCTTTCAATCTCCTTGAATATTCTATAATATATATCGGTAGTCCTGAGATTGATCTCCTTCCTTTCGTCGTTGATAGTACCCAAAAGTCCCAGCAAATCCAACAGATCGCGTGTCTTTTTGCAAAGTTTTTTCTTAAGGTGCCGTTTTCTTTTGTCCTCTATTGCCTTTATCAGGCACTTAAGTTCTGAAAGTTCGGATTCTATCTGGTCTGCATGATCTTTTGCATGCTTTTTTGCAAGAGAGAGTATTTGCGAAGCAGTCAACACTTTGGCTCGTTGGTAATTGTTTGTAATCCAGTAGTATTTTGATGAATGGCTTTCGCAGAGATGCCTGATTCCTTCAGGTTTATCTGACATAATAATACGCCTGCATATCTCAAGGAACCCTATCCTTTCAAGCTGCATAAAGCTAAGCCTTGGCTCAAGGCAAAGGTAAAAAGCCATATCAGACAACTCCTTTGTGGAAAGTTCCTCTTTAAGTTCCCTTTTCAGATAGGGCACCAACTCATAATTAGAAAACCTTTCACTTGATTCTGAAACGATAGAAAATGACCATTGCTCAATATCCAGCTGCATAACCTTCTGGTATAACTTGTGAAGCTCCTGGTCAGTTAATCCTACTACCTTAAGATTGTTCTGTAAGGATACCAGCGTATTGACAGTATTCTTCCATACATTATACAATCTTCGCAGATCCTTCGCACCCTTTGCTCTGACAGATTCAAATACTGCCTCACGTTCATCTGCAACAGAAGATTCAACACCTAGCCGGTCTACAATACTGAGTATCTCAATGGTATGCCCCCTAATATGCAGCCACTTATAGAGATTCACATATCCATTGGTAAATCCCAGGCAATACTGAAATACGCCCGGCGCGGTCTCAGAGTACCATTTTTTTTGGCTTATCTGCTTTTTCACAATATTGAAATTCAGTTTGCTCAATTAATCCACCTTTTCGTCACTATCAGATAAATATATTATAGGAGGGTAGTCTATAAATACTTATGTAGTAATATCTATAACTACAAATCCAAAAGTTTTATATAGTTAAAGATTAGCACTTAGTCAATGATAAAACAGGAGATATTGGCTCAATGCGGATTAACAAAAAACGAGGCCAAGGTCTACCTTTCGCTCCTTAGGCTGGGGATAGGCACCGCAACAGAAATAATGAAGCAATCCGGAGTCCACCGCGTTAATGTATATGATGTTTTGGAACGACTCAGGCATAAGGGCTTGCTAAGCACCGTTATGCAGTCAAACAAGCGTGTTTATGAGGCTGCAAATCCCAATCAGCTCGTTGAACTTATTCATGAGAAAGAGGTTCTGTTAACGAAAATCCTGCCTGAACTTGAACAGGAACATTCCCTTAAACGCAAAAGGCAGCAACTTCATCATTTCTTCGGACCCGAAGGGGTTATGAGGGCATATTACATGATGCTCGAACAGGGTAAAATGATATATGCCCTCGGCGGTTCAGGGCTTAACAGGCAGTATCTGAAACACCGCCATGAGATGTGGAACAAGGAAAGGATTCAGAGGGGCATAAAAGGCAAGGCACTCTACTTTGAGTTCACCAAAAAAGACACTGAAACCAGATGGGATGATCCTTCTATTCAGATAAAGTATATCCCTGATAAGTATAAGTGTCTGGGCATGATTGACATTTGCGGAGATCTGGTCATTAATCTGGTGCCACTAGAGGGGAACATCATGGCTATTGTTATTGAAAATAAGACAATAGCAGACTCCTACCGGCAGCTATTTAATTTCATGTGGGAGCATGCAGAGGCTTAGTCAAGAATAACAACAAGCCCATGATTGCCCTTAATCTCCACAATATCACCATCCTTTAGGACAGATGTAGCTATTTTCGTTCCAATAATACAGGGCTTATCAAGCTCTCTTGATATTATTGCAGCATGGCAGGTTATGCCTCCCTCATCTGTGATGATGCCCGATGCTTTCTTCATAGCCGGCACATATTCAGGTCGGGTCATAGAGGCGACCAATATCTCTCCGGGCTGCAGTTTATTAATTGAGTTCAGCCCGGTACATATCCTGACTCTGCCCGTGACAGTACCAGAACATGCAGTCATTCCGGTGAGTCTTCGTATCTCTGATTTTTCTTTATTTTCAATTTTACTCACGACAGTTGCATATTCGGCACCTGTAAGTATCTGAGTTTTATTTGGCGTACAGAAATATATCGACCCAATTTGCCTTGATTGCAGTTCTGTTTTATGCATTTCAATCTCTGCATCAAATTCACTGCCTACTGCGTATCTCAGCAACTCATGCCTAATGCCCGTCCTTTGGCTGAGCTCCGCGATAAGCCTTTCAAGATAATCAATGGCGATCAGTATATTCATCTTGCGTTCATCCTGCCAGTGCGTCAGGAATTCAATCAGCTTTATCTCGCTAACAATCCGGCTGCTCAGACGTAGCTTCTTTATCAGTCTGTTTTTGGCTCCTAAAACGGCCCTATAGTCAATCTGTGCCTTTTTCCTCATGGATCTCGCCTCAATCATAACATCTGTCCTGGTTATCACCTGCTTTCCGGCGTATGAATTGCGGATCCATCCATAATTCTCGAGATGCTTTTCAATCAGCTGTTCGTTATCAGGAGACCGAGCCAGTGAGGCGACACTCTCTTCAGCCCGGTTGACAAAAGATTTCTTAACTGGTGCTGTAAGAATAGAAAAATGACGGTTATGTTCTGCAGAATTCCCGGAATAGCGCTTCAACTCCTCCTTAAGTTCAGTATCCATTGTAAGTGAATATGGTTCAATCAGATGAGCCACTGAAACTGCCTGGTCAACCGCCTTGATTCCTTGCCCAATCAGGTGCAGCAGACCATTCTTTCTGAGGCCTCCCAGATTGATTTTGTATAGTTTCCTATGTAGTTTTTTGGATTTCTTGACAATACCAAGATATTGCCTCCGCAGTTCCAAGAAATAACTTGAATCTTTTCTGAATCTTGTGCGGATAGCTTTTGCAAGCCTTTCAAGGTCTTTTACAGAATAATGCATCCTGCAATAATTTTCCCTGAACTCGTAGATAAACGCAGAATATGAAAGGCCGCAATATTTCTTCATAGTAAATCCGCTGTTGGCTGCCGACAATAGAAGTATGGGTGTGGCATTAAACCCCTGTATGTACCATTTCTCCTTCAGCGCCTGCGCAATGTTCAACTTGGCTCAGAATACGGCACACTATAATATAAACCTTTAGTTGTTCTCTTCGCGGGCATACCAGAATATTTCGTCCTTATCCGTCTTCTCAGAAGATCCAAAGAGGATGTTGTCAGAAAGCCGTCTCAATGCCCTTAAAATCGCAACAAATATTCCCGCAGTCCAGACCAGAACAGTTATGGGCCTCATTTTATGACCCATAGTCAATGATGAATATTAATATTATCTCCCCCTAAAGGGGTTGATAGACAATCAGAAGGCAAGTCCGGATTGCCTCAGATCAGCTCTCAGATGCTCAGCATCAATAAACTGT
The DNA here is from genome assembly GCA_043823195.1 of archaeon. Taxonomy (GTDB): domain Archaea; phylum Nanobdellota; class Nanobdellia; order Woesearchaeales; family JBDRAZ01; genus JBDRAZ01. Next base: position 8,884 of record JBDRAZ010000024.1, on the reverse strand, counting down.
ATCCCGCAGATTCCCATTTCTCTGGCAGCTTCAACATTCTTCAGGCTGTCATCGATAAAGACTGCCTCGTCTGGCCTGCATTTTATCTTTTTTAGCACCATCTTAAAGAGTTCCTTTGCCGGTTTTCTCATGCCAAACTGGTACGAAACAAAGCCTTTTGTAACAATATCGTTAATCCCGAATTTCCTTTCGACTCTCTGCCAATATTGCTTGCCCTCATTGGTCAGGTAGTAGACAGGGTGTTTTTCCTTAAGGGCCTTAACCAATCCAATAATTTTATGATTGGGCGTTTTCATGGAAAATTTGGTTTTGAAAAAAGCCTTATCTGCCTGCCGTTTTATCCGTCTGAAAAAAATCTCTGTAAATCGGTCCTCATCAATCTCCCCCCGCTCATACTGCTTGCAGCAATCAGCATATATTGGCTCAAGAATATCGCGTGAGACACCATACCTCCTCACTGAGTATTGAATCATCTGTTCATCCTCTGCGCTTGTTATCACGCCGGCAACATCGAAAATAATCGCCTGGATCATAATATCCTCACGACGCCGTGATTTGCATTCAGTTCAATATGCATTCCCGTCTTTAGCACCTTGGTTGCAATCTTTGTTCCAACAACGCATGGAATGCCCAGCTCTCTTGAGATTATTGCTGCGTGGCTAATTACCCCGCCTTCATCGGTAACAACACCGGCTGCCCTCCTCATTAGTGGAACATATTCTGGCCTGGTCATTGGCGCAATGAGTATTTCTCCCTTTTCTATTGTGCCGTTTTTTGGATCAAGAATTACTCTTGCTCTGCCGCGTACCAGTCCGGGACAGGCTCTGGCACCTCTGAAATCAGAGATATTCCCCGGGCTTTTCGCATCAAGAATAGCGTGTTTAAGCTGGTTGAAGTCCTTTCCCACAAGCATCCAGGATCGTCCGGAAATATCATTTATCAGCACACATCCTTCCTTTCTAGCCGCAATTTCAGGCATTTCACATTTTCCTCGCTCTAGCATATCTTCGAATTCATCAGGCAACGTATGCTGCAGGTCAATAATATCCACTTTGTATTTTTCACTGGCCTTCTTTAAGAATTCATTAATCCAAAAATTCCCAATGAGGTTTGCCTTTTTTCTCCTGTCATGAAACCACGACATCCTTGATATCAGTTCCAGTTTGCGCTGATGAACTTTGGATATCATCCATTTCTTGATTAACTCCTTTCGATGCATTCCGGTTTGCTGAGAATAATTTGACAGATACTCTATTTTTTCGTCCATCCTGGACAAACCCAGTTCAATACTGATAATTCGCCTGAAAAACTCCTCTTCGGTTATGGGCTCAGTATTTTTATAGTTATTCTCTATCCAGAAGAATCGTTTTTGATGCTCCTGCAGCATATGGTACACCTCGGGATCATCCTTAGCGACTCTCAGCGCCTTAACGTCACGAATTCTCAATTCACGTGCAATCCTAAGCGAACTCTCCTCCTCTTCCAGCATAAAGGTTTTGTTCAGGGGAAGAACCATAAACTCAATATCCTTATATGCCTCTTTGGGATACTCTTTCATTATCTTACCAATCATAACATCGCTCCATGGGATAAATGACTCAGTAAACAACGCCACACTATACTCTTCAAAATACAGATTTCTGAATTTCCTATAGTCTTTTTGTAAGTTTTTTATGCCGTCTGTTTCCAATTTCCTTATGAATTCATAGTATGCTGATTTCTTTTTCGTCCATAGAGATATGGCCTGATCAACGACTTTAGGGTGCTCCTCAATCTGCCTGCCGGTCCTTAGAAGCTCATCCTCATCCTCAACCCAGTTCCCTCTATCCCCCTCCTCCTGGAAAAATGTGAGAATCACCTGCAGACCATAGCCCGGAACAAAGCGCTCCAATCCCTGGGTGACAGCAGATACTGCATGGAAATCAAGATGCGGAGTAACAATCCCTCCCTGAATTATCCATTTCTTTGTTTTCCTTATCAGTTCTTCCCAGGCTTTCATTTTTTCTTCACTAGGCCCTTATCAGCATTCAGCTCAACGAGGTCTCCTGTCTTCAGTGCTCTTGTGGCATTCCCGGTTCCGACGATACATGGAATCCCGAGCTCGCGCGACACAATTGCCGCATGGCATGTTATTCCGCCTTCATCAGTTATTATGCCCTTGGCTTTTTTTACAGCGATCAGATAATCTGGGGATGTCATGGAAGTCACCAGGATCTCATCCCCTTTAAGCTTTCCGACATCCTTTGCATGAAGAATAACCCGTATCCTGCCTGTTACAACACCACGAAATGCTGCACGCCCCCGGATTTCGGTCACTTGTTTGCCCTCATTGTACTTGCTGAGGAACTCATTGACCGTCCTTTCTGCCCGGGATCCCTCAATAACAGCCAATTTTCCGTCACTGCTCCCGTATATCATCACATACTCACTGCGTCTTGATAAACGTTCAAGTATGCCGCTGCCTTTCCCTGATACTACCTGTAACATCTCAAAAGGAAAAATATAATGTACAAGTCCGGGTGGTATGCCGATGCGCTTTCCGAGCTCACTAAACAGTTGCCTTGAGTACCAGTGGCATCTGGTAAATATCTCCTTTTTATAGTCCATAAGATAGCTTCCGTGCTGCAAGACCTCAAACTGCTTCTCATGAAACCGGTCGATACCGTATTTTATGTATATATTTCTCTGACTTTTCCTTAGTTGAACTGAGTAGTTTTTTAGCCGGCGTAGTTCTGACTCCAGATCATCCCGTTTTTGTTTTCCGGCAGCTATCAATTCTTTCCTAAAATGGTTAAGGCTGAACGCTTGGGCACCGTAATCATACGGAATCCACTCATAATCCACCGAATGTTTCATCAAATTGCCTGTTCCAATAGCCAACTTCAGCATAGACTCATGCTCTCTCTGCATGAAGGATTTTTCGGGCGGGGTTATCAGAGTATGGAACTCCTCCTCACATCCCCTAAAGTAATCTTCCATGCATTCGCCAGCATCCTTTGTCAGCCAGGCGATGGGCTCTCCGTAAGTATATGTATCCAGATACTCATCAACCATCCGATTAAATATTCGAATCAGTTCATTATTGCTGCACTTATGGTAATCGGTAATTTTCAGCAGTGCCAGCAACTTTTTAAATTTCTCGGCCTTTTTATCAAATATCAGCCGGATTTTGGCCATATGGTCCGGATGCGCGAGGCAATAATTGCTTAAGTATTCAGCCAGTTCATCCATATTTGATTCATCATCTGTGCACCAGTACATGGTGTCTCTGCGCCATAATGCAGGCACGCTCCCAAACCGGTGTCCGCGATAGACAACAGGAACAGCATTCCTGCATAGGGCAGTTGCAATCAGCCAGGCCCATGGCGACGGAACCATGTTTGCCTTCCGCTGTACGCAATTAAGGCTCTTCAGCATTTTCTCACAATCCCTTTGCTTGCATCAACGTAAACAAGCATGCCGTCCTTGAGCATCTTCGTGGCTACCTGTGTGCCAATAATGCAGGGTATTCCAAGCTCTCTGGAAACAATGGCCGCATGGCAAGTAACGCCGCCTTCATCAGTAATGATTGCTGACGCCATTTTCATTAGCGGCGTGTATTCCGGACGGGTCATCGGTGCAACAATTATGGCCCCATCCGTCATCTTGCCAAAATCATTATCGCCAAGAATTACCCTAACCCTGCCTTTCACAGTGCCCGGATTTCCAGTATGCCCCCTGACCTCCTTGTGCTGCTGTGAAAATCTCCCTTCAATTCTGTTAGCAATAATCTCGGCCTTATTTCCCGTAATAATCTGGACATCTCCCCGGGAAAGGTGCAGCACATTCAGTTTTTTTCGTGCCCTAAGCTCTGCAACCCATTGCCTCTTTTGTTTTGCATCGAGCTTATCGGGAAGCTTGGACAATTCCTGCGGATAAGAATCCAGAAGCAATATAACAGGTATTTTGTACTCTCTGCCAATCCTTTCTGCAGCATAATATAGGTAATTATTTACCATCTGTGCGTATTTCTTTCGTATATCCCTCCAGTCTGCAAGAACAGAAAAGAAGTGAAACAGGTTAATGATGCGCCCATTCATCCGGTATTTCCTGATTAACTGATCGCGTCTTTTCCTAACATTAACCGAATAATTTTCAAGTGTTTTGATTTTGCCCGGATCCATGTTCTTATATTCCCGGAGCTCATTACTAAAATCCTTGGGAGTAAGTGTGTATACGTGTCCCCAGCCCGTCTTAACAAAGAAGTACTCATTAGCAATGCTGGATATCTGAAGGTTGTCCTTTTTCTGAGCAGCCCTTCGCAGCTTCATTTCCAGGTCAAGCAAATAGGGAATCCTGTAACCCTTTGTCATCTCTACCAGATCGCAATCTCTGATATCAAATCCCTCTTCAGCAATGAATGCAGCCATTAATTCCCAGCCCACCGCGTCTGCCATTTCTGAAACAAAGCTCTTTTTCCATAGCAGCTGGTTGCACCTGTCCAGCTCACCAACGAGCAGCTTAATCCGGCAGATTTTTTCGCTGTCATAGGCCATATCCCCCATTTGTTTCAGAATCTGTCTAAGTTTGGTCAACTGCACCTGCCAATTGCTAAAGAGCTTATCAATGATTCTCCCGTCATTCATCTGCCTCTTCAGCAGTGGTTTCAGCTCATCATGATAGTAGCTCAGAGAAAAAAATCCGCGGCCATGGTTCTTTCTGTTATATGTTATTGCCTTATTAGCCCCAAATGTCTGATAGCCTGCACTCCAGATTGAATAGCCAAAAAGGGAGCAGTAGTCCGTGCCCTGCAGATACCATTCGTCCTTTTCAATAAACGAGAATTCATCCAACTCTCTTCACCACACCTGTATCGGCATCTACCTCTACCCTGTCCCCGTCCTTCAGGGCCATTAACAGCCCCTGGATGCCAACAATGCATGGCTTTCCAAGCTCCCTTGATATAATCGCAGCATGCGATGTAACTCCCCCGGTCTCAGTCAGTATTGCTTTGGCCTTATGCATTATTGGCAGGTAATTGACATTTGTAAACGGTGCAACAAGAATGTCACCAGCTCTGAACTTGTAAATGTGGCTTATGTTTAGAATGACATTGACCCGCCCCTTCACCCTTCCCGGAGACGCAATCAGTCCCTGGATGGCGCCATTTTTTTTCGGCGAAATAAGCGAATGATATTTTCTGGATCCGGATACAATCTCGCGGTTTCTGATCAGATACACCCATCGCTTATTCCGCATCTTTAGATCATCAACGTTCTTTCCCTGCAGCAGGGATATGAATTCATCAGGAGTAATCTGATACAGCTCGCGTAGTCTGCTCACCCTTAAGTATCCCAGCCTATGCTCCACAAGCATTCTGATATAGATGTTCACCCTGTTCAGAACACGTTTCTTCTTTTCGTTGTAAAGGTAGAGTACATGCTGTATGATATCCGTTTGGCGGCGCAGATTCTCGGGTAGCGCTTCCTTTAGCCTTCTGATTTTCCTTATCCTTTTTACCGCAGCATTAAGATGTTCAAAAAGCTCAGCCGGGTCCTTGCTGTATTTTCTAACCTCCCGTCTAACATAGTCCTGATCAATGACCGTACCAACATAATCATGTATCAACCAGTAGAAATCGTCAGCTACCTTTTTCAAATTACCCCCCGTCAGGCAATCCCTTATTGCAGACAGATACAGTTCATAGTTTGTTTTCCTGTAAGAGGAAATCAGGTAGTTGAACATCTCTTCAGTGTCAGCATCAACTGGACTTAGGGCTCTTTTGAATTCATCTGACATATGGAGCTGAAAAAGAAACCCCGGCATATCAGCAGTCTGAGCATATTTTCCGTAAATGCTGAAGAGCGTTCTCAGATGTTTTTCTCCGCAGTTATTAAGGACCTTTCCATTAAAAAGGGTCTCAACAGGTTTCCCGATCAGACTCAGAAGCCTGGCAGCATATCTCTTCTCAAGGCGGCAGATTTTCTGCAGCACTGCCGGTTCGCCGTACAGTTTTGTGAAAAGCTGTTTTGCCGTCACCTCAAGCCGCTTGTCAAAAAACCAGTTGACCGCTCCATCCTTGATAACTACAACAACATCCCTTGAGGTAGCGTCCAGCTTAACCAGATCATCCACCGTACCAGAATACAGCCTGCCAACAAGGCATATCGGAAAGAATGGCGTTGTTGTTGTTTTATAGACCAGATGATAATTCATTTCCTTATCTCTCCCGTTATCACATCAACCGTAATAATATCATTGTCCTTTAGCACACTCGTAGCCACCCTGGTGCCCACAATGCATGGCTTATTCATCTCACGGGAAATAATTGCAGCATGGCAGGTCATTCCGCCTTCATCAGTGACTATCGCACTGGCCAGACGCATTGCTGTTATGTAATCCGGTGAGGTCATAGATGTAACAAGTATGTCTCCCTTTTTTATACTATTCGCCTCAGATGGGCTCTCAATTATCCGGACACGGCCCTTCAATGACCCGGATCCTCTGCTCACAACAATTCCCTTGAAAGTCTTTGTTTTTGTTTTTATTTTTTCAAGAAAGGGCCTTACAAGGTCTTCATCTGCCCGGCCCGAACCTATCCGAAGCCTGTTATTCTTCGAATGTACCAGCACAAATTCCTCTCTTCGTTTCACATCTGCCATCTTGCCGGTAAGGAGCCCAGTAAGTTCATCATGCGTGTACCACTGAAGTTCCTCAAACGGCAAATTTAATTTCCTGGATAGTTCATGCATGAACAGGTCAATAACATGGTTTGACTGGAAGATCTGTGCCTTTCTCCTATCCTGCCATGCGATGCAGTATGCCAGCCTAGATGCAGTCTTGACGGTGTCAGGGTCAAGTTTATGCTTTTTTATGATATTGTTTTTTTGGTCAGCAACCGTCTGCAGGCTAAAACTGGGAACCCTGACCTGGGCCTTTCTTTTCTCAAAATAGCGTGCATCCAGTATTTTTTGCTCATAATAGCTGTTGCCAAGCCAATAGTATTTCTTGGCATGCTTAGCAAGATCTGATTTGCTCCTTGCCCGCAAAAGCTCCATCATCTCAATCTGATAGAAGCTGGGCTCCTCAGGAGCTGACAGGATTTCAAAGGCTTCGACAAAATCCTGCCCATCTCCCAGCTTCAGCTGTAGCTTTTTCTTAAGGATTGCCTCACCTCCCCAGTTGGCAATTTCCGGTACAGTGCCGATAGTCCAGAAAGCCAGGTATTTTTGCTGCCACAGGGGGTATTGCATGAGACCTAGATGCTTTTTTAGCTGCATCTCAGCTTCTCTCAGGTCATTTAAGGCTGAATCATAATCTCTGTTGAGCTTTTCAAATTCAGCACCATTCATGATCCAGGACCGAAAATGCTTTCTTCCGGCCTCCCTAAGCGCCCCATAATCGCATACAAAGGTCATTTTGTGCCTGATGAAGTAGAACAAGGACTCAGGAAAGCCGTATTTGTATATCTTCGGCATCAGCTCAGCATATGCAGTGTTGAAATATGAGACATAGATCAGCTTACCATCAATCGGCCCCCACCGGAATAATTCACGCGTTCTATCGAGCATCCAGGGTATTTGGTCAAAAATAGTATATAAATCCTTTCCTTGAAAACCCCCTCAGATGCCCATGGCATAAGAAACGTCAGCATTTATGTCCTAACGCTCTGGTGCCTATGCATTCTTTCAAATTTCTTATTTTTACGCATTATCCTATCTCTGCGCAAATTCCCCTGATGATAATACATTACCATCGCTAGTTTATTAAAGGTGTTTAGATAATAAGCAATTACAATGGCATATTCGCTAACTCACTTTAACTCAATATCTGATCCGCTGAGAATAATGGGGGTATTGAAAGGGCATTTTGTTGGCAAGGGATTGGATATTGGAGCAGACAACGGCAGGCACCTCTACCTAATGCCAAAGGGTTCAGTAGGGCTGGATTTTTATACTGACTACTTTAAAGAATTTGAGACCAAAGGCTATCAGACTGCAAAAGTTGATTTGGATAAGGGTCCCTTACCTTTTAATGGGGGCGATTTTGACTTTGTGCTTTGCAGCCACACCTTAGAACATGTGCAAAGGCCAAATACACTGGTGAAAGATATCTACAGAATTCTCAAAAAAAGGGGAAAGCTGATTATCGGGGTACCTAACGCCCTGTGCATACATACCGATTTTTATTCAAAAAGATGGCCATTTCATATTAATGTGTATGATGGAGTAACCCTAAAAAAATTGCTACTGAAAGAGGGCTTCAGGATAAAAAGAAGATACTGCAATTTTCCGACCACCAGCCTACTGGCATTCATTATTTTTAATTATTCCCCATTAAAATATGTCTGGAATGACATTTTTTACCTCTGTGAAAAACACTAACCTGCCCCTGTGTTAATCGCAGCCAAAAAGACCACTAGACAGTGACAAAAAACGAAACATTTAAATACATGTTATTGATATGCAATGCATACCGCAATTGGCTGTTCCAATTGCTACACGATCAAGAAAAAATGTCAACTGATAAATGCTTGGACCAGGTCCTCCCGGACCCTAACGAGGAACGATTGGATAAGGAAATCTCAGAATTTAAGATAAGAAATAAGGCCGAGCCAACGCTTATGGACTTGTGCCGGTGCCATATTGCAGCCTATTATTCAGACAAGGACCGGGATTCTTGGTTCAACTGCAGGGCAAACAAGTCACCTGTTGGCTGCATGGAGCTTGCAACCTGGGCCCAAAAGGACGGGCACTGGTAATTGGTAATACATTAGCTTTCTGAAGCGATTTTTCTGATTTATATAGTGCAGCACCGAAATCTTTTTGTATTGATGTAGTTATATTGTAACTACAATGCGAAAACCGATGCATATTAGACTAGAAGGATTCGAAGTTGTTGAGAA
>JBDRAZ010000023.1:0-12699 GCA_043823195.1 archaeon | reverse complement strand
TTCTCAAGCATCTCATATCCCGTCAATTGAATCTTTGTCTCTTTTGTCATTAGCTATAATGTAGCTGATTTAATATATCAAGATTTCGCTTCTGGAGACTATAAATCTTCGAAAAACTCAGAAATCAGCTAAACAAATACCGGGAAGGCCATATATATCGTACCTGCTGCGCAGGGCCTCTGCAACGCTTGGGTGCACGCTGACAACCGCACTTGCTCCATCGATTCTGTTCTGGTCTATCTGATCAGCCATCGAGCCTGCAGCCAGGCCGGCATAGCAGGCATCGTAGCCTTTCCTACGGAGGTAGCCGGCAGCACAAGGCCCTCTTGTTTCAGCACCCCAGCAGACGCATAGTATGAGCGGGTCCATGGGGCACGGGAATTGACCCTGCTTTTTAATGGTTGGGTCTATACCTCTGCCCTGCTGAACAGGAATGAGCCGATTCCTATCGTAATGATGCAGAAGCCAAGCAGCACAAGGAAATCCAGAAGAAGGGGCAGTCCCGGGATTCCGATCAGCGTGTTTCTGAGCGCATCAACCCCGTAGGTCATGGGATTGAAATAGGCCAGGTACCTTAGCCAGGCCGGCAGGCCCGAAAGCGGAAAGAGTGCGCCTGACAAAAAGAACATGGGCATTATGAGGAAGTTGACGATAAGCTGGAAGCCGTGGGGGTCCTCCATCTTGGATGCAAAGGCAATTCCCACGCTGACAAATGATATGGATATGAGCGTCATGTAGATGAGCGAGTCAAGAATGCCCCGGATGCCTGTGATATGTATGCCTAAAAATGATGATATCAGCAGGATGAGCAGGCCCTGGAACATCGCGGTTGTTGCGCCGCCAAGGGCCCTGCCTATCATGATGGTGGTCCTTGAGATGGGTGCAACAAGCATCTCCTTCAAAAATCCGAACTGCTTGTCCCAGATGACAAAAAGCCCGGAGAACATTGAGCCGAAAAGCAGGATCATCGCGACTATGCCCGGCAGCATGAATTCCCGGTAGTCTACACCGATGCCGGGGAAGCTGAAGGAGCTGTTCAGGCCGGTACCGACTATTGCAAGCCAGAACAGCGGCATTGCGAGGCTGCCCAGAACCCTGCTTTTGGCCCTGAAAAAGCGTTTCAGCTCACGCAGCCAGATGATGTATATCGCCTTCATCTGGCCCTCAGCCTCATTGCCTCAATTGCGCTTCCTTCCTGATCCCTTATTGTCTTTCCGGTGACATGCAGGAAAACATCCTCAAGCGTGGGCTTATGTATGTCTATCGATTTTATGACTGCATTTGTTTTCTGGGCAGTCTCCATTATGCGGGGCAGGTTTTTTTCCGGCTCATTGACTGTGATGCTTATGCTGCCGTCGCGGGTCTTGATTGCCGTGACCCATCTGGAAAGTGCATTGACAAGTTCAGTATAGTTCTCAGCCTCAAGGTTTATGCAGTCCCCGCCAATTGATGATTTGAGCTTTTGCGGGGTGTCAAGGATCTTGATCTTTCCATGGTCAATGATCGCGATCCTGTCGCACAGGTAGTCGGCCTCATCCATATAATGGGTGGTCAGCACAATTGTGACATTCTCTTTTTTGTTCAGGGTCTCAATGTACTCCCAGATGCGCCTTCTTGTCTGCGGGTCGAGTCCGAGAGTGGGCTCATCCAGAAAAAGGACCTTTGGATGGTGCATGAGCCCGCGGGCAATCTCAAGGCGGCGCTTCATTCCTCCTGAGAATTTCTTGACAATGACGCCTGCTTTCTGTTTCAGTTCGACGAGGCTGAGAAGCTCATTTATGCGCTTTCTCCGGATGTCATTCGGCATGTGGTAGATTATGCCGTGGAACTCAAGGTTTTCAAAGGCCGTCAGCTGGTCATCCAGGGATGGGTCCTGGAAGACTATGCCGATGCTTGACCTGACCTCGTCCCTGTTAAGCACAATGTCATAGCCGCAGACCTCAGCCTTTCCTGATGTGGGCTTGAGAAGCGTGCAGAGCATGGAGATTGTCGTGGTTTTTCCGGCGCCGTTCGGCCCCAGGAGCCCAAAGCGTTCGCCGGTCTTGATGCAGAGGTCAATTCCGTCGACAGCGGTAAGGCTGCCAAACCTCTTTGTCAGCTTATGGACTGCTATTGCTGGCATTATTGCCTTACTGCTGCCTGTGCAGCTGCGAGCCTTGCAATCGGGACCCTGAACGGTGAGCAGCTGACATAGTTCAGGCCTGCCCTGTGGCAGAACTCAACGCTGGAGGGCTCCCCGCCGTGCTCTCCGCAGATGCCGATCTTAAGCTTGTCATTTGCCGACCTGCCTTTGTCAACGCCGATCCTGACCAGCTGTCCGACACCTTCCTGGTCAATTACCGCGAACGGGTCCTGAGGCAATATTCCCTTATCTGTATATTCGGGCAGGAATTTGCCTATGTCATCCCGCGAGTATGCATAGGTCATCTGGGTCAGGTCGTTTGTGCCGAAGCTGAAGAACTCTGCAACCTCTGCAATTTTGTCGGCAGTGAGTGCAGCCCTCGGCACCTCAATCATTGTCCCAACTTTGTATTTGACCTTGGCCCCCTGCTCATCCATAACGCTTTTTGCCACCCGGACAATCAGCTCTTTGAGTATCTGGAACTCCTTTACTTCGCCGACCAGCGGCACCATCACCTCTGGCTCAACATTGAGCCCGCCCCTCTTGAGTTCGCATGCTGCCTCAAAGATTGCGCGTACCTGCATCTCAGCTATCTCCGGATAGGTTATTGCCAGCCTGCAGCCCCTGTGGCCAAGCATGGGGTTGAACTCGTGGAGGTCGTTGATCTTGTGCTGCAGCTTTACTGCGCTGATCCCCAGTTCACCGGCCAGGGCCTCAACACCGGCCTTGTCCTGCGGCAGGAATTCGTGAAGCGGCGGGTCAAGAAGCCTGATTGTCACAGGAAGGCCGGCCATGACCGTGAATATCTCCTTGAAATCGCCCTTTTGCATAGGGAGGAGCTTGTCAAGTGCTTTTCTTCTGCCTTCCTCGTTTTCAGCAATGATCATCTCGCGCACAGCCGTTATCCTGTCACCCTCAAAGAACATGTGCTCAGTCCTGCATAGCCCTATGCCTTCTGCACCGAATTCGCGGGCAACCCTTGAATCATGGGGGGTATCGGCATTGGCCCTGACGCCAAGCTTTCTTTGTTCATCAGCCCATTTCATGAGTTCTGAGAATTCGCCGCAGATCTCGGGATCAGTGACAGGGATCTTTCCGAGTATGACCTCGCCGGAGCTGCCGTCAAGGCTTATGAAGTCGCCTTCCTTGACTATGAGGTCCTTGACATGGAATTTCTGTGCACGCTCATCGATCCTAATGTCTCCGCAGCCGGCTATGCAGCATTTGCCCATGCCTCTTGCGACAACTGCCGCATGGCTTGTCATGCCGCCCCTTGAGGTGAGGATTCCCTGGGCTGCGTTCATGCCCTGGATGTCTTCGGGGCTGGTCTCGGTTCTTACCAGGATGACCGGCTCGCCTTCCTCGGCCTTTTTTACCGCCTCATCTGCGGTAAAGTAGACACGGCCAACGGCTGCGCCGGGTGATGCAGGCAGGCCCTTTGCAATTATCCGGGCCTCCTTCTTGGCAACCTGGTCAATCTGCTTGTGAAGCAGTTGGTCAAGGAGCTCAGGCTTCACCTGAAGGATTGCCTCCTTGGCTGTTATCAGCTTTTCCTTGACCATGTCAACAGCGCATCTGACAGCGGACTGGCCGGTTCTTTTGGCGCCCCTGGTCTGAAGAAGATACAGTTTGCCCCTCTCTATCGTGAATTCAAAATCCTGCATGTCCTTATAGTGCTTTTCGAGCTTATCATAAACCTCAGCCAGTTCCTGGTATACCCGGGGCATGAGTTTTTTCAGGGTGTCAATAGGCTGCGGCGTCCTGATACCTGCAACAACATCCTCGCCCTGGGCGTTGATCAGGTATTCACCGTAGTGCTCCTTTATGCCTGTCGCAGGGTTTCTGGTGAAAGCAACGCCCGTCCCTGAGTCGTCACCCATGTTGCCAAAGACCATGACCTGGACGTTTACGCCTGTTCCTGCGTCATTCCTGAGCTTGTTGATCCTCCTGTACGCGATGGCGCGGTTGTTGTTCCATGAGTCAAAGACAGCATTGATCGACATCTTAAGCTGCTCAAAGGCGTCTGCGGGGAAGCTCTTGCCGGTTTTTTCCTGAATCAGCTTCTTGTAGCCGCCGATGACCTTTTTCAGGTCATCTACATCTAAGTCAGTATCATATTCCACCCCGCGGGTTTCCTTTTGCTTTACAAGGACATCCTCAAAATGCTTGTGGGGAACTTCCATTACAACATCGCCGAACATCTGGATGAATCTCCGGTAGGAGTCGTATGCAGCGCGCTCGTTTCCCGTCTGCCTTGCCATGCCCTCAGCAGCCTTGTCATTGAGGCCGAGATTGAGGACTGTGTCCATCATCCCGGGCATTGATACATAGGAACCGGACCTCACTGAGAACAGCAGCGGGTCATCGGGATTGCCGAACCTCTTTCCCATCTTCTTCTCCACAGCAGAGAGCTTGCCCCGAATCTCCTGCTCAAGGCCCTCCGGCCATTTTTTGCCCATTTCGTAGAATTTGTTGCAGGCTTCAGTGGTAATCGTGAATCCGGGCGGGACAGGTAGGCCGATCGAGGTCATCTCAGCAAGCTGAGCCCCCTTGTTTCCCAGTTTAAGTACACTGTCTTTTGTTGCGCGTGACTCTTCAAACAAATAAACATGCTTTGACATTGGCTTCACCTCAGGACATAAAAAAGATTCGGGCCTTTTTTATAAAACTTTGCCTGGGTGGTTTATTTTTCAATATGGAAAATAAGAGGGGGCCTTTTCCGGCGGATGGCCAGGAGGGGCTCCGGCCGCAGCATTTCCCGGAAGGGGTATTGCTGTGCAGCCTCCTGCCTGTTGGGCTGGTTCTGGCCGGCATATCCTGCATATCAGATGACTAAAATTTTGACTCTCTGATACCCAGCAGATAGCCGACAAAGACTGCTGCCAGATGAAGGATGGGGCTTGCAATGAGAATTGTGATGATTACAGGTATAGGCGGCAAGTAGACAAATGATGCCAGGATGAGCGCGCCTATGACAAAGTCAAGCTGGTCAAAGGGCACCCATGGCTTCCCTGATTCAATCCCCATGCGGCGCTTAACGAAACTCTCGGCAAGGTCGCCCAGGATTGCGCCGAGACCCAGCAGGGAGCCCAGCAGTATTATATTGGCCTGCGTGTAGTCAAACAGGCTGATCCTTTCAAAGAAGGCGATCTCATGCAAGACAACCTGTATGTACACTGCAGCAATGCCCCACAGCACGGCTGCAAAAAGCCCGCGCCAGGTCTTGTTGGCGCCAAAGAGCCTCTTTCCCCTGAATCTGAGGCCGAAATCAACAGGAACGGCAAGCTTTTTCCATTTGTTCCTGTAGAACACCGGGGCCATGTTGGCAAAGTATGCCGGAAGTATAAAATACAGCGACTCTAAGAGCATTTTGCCAGTTCCCTGAGAATCTCAACAACACGCTTTCCGTCTGCCTTTCCGCGAAGGACTGCCATTGCACGCCCGATAAGGCCGTTGAATGGGATGCCCTGGTTATCAGCCATAACCTTTTCGAGGATTTTTCGCAGCTCTTTTTCATCAATCTGGGCGTACTGGGCGAAATCGACAGCGTTGCCCTTTGCATACTCTTCAAGCAATGTGGGCATAACTGAGGTACTTATGGATCCCTTATTCATTTCACCAAAGGCCTTATCAAGAAAGACCCAGCATTTATCTTCTGGATCATTAAGGTCAATATCAATCCTGAACTTCCTTCTGATCTCCTTTGTCTTGCTGGTGATTGTCTCAATTATAAACACAGCCTTTAGGTTATCATACTTATCAAGGTAGCGTTCAATATTAATCTTATACCTGGCAGCCATGCCGACCAAATCCTCAGGAACATTATATTTCTTTGATATCCTTTCTATCTTGTCCCTGATCAGCTCAGTTTTCCCTGTCTTCCCGATAACCGGCACAACCGGCGGGATGTCTGTTTCAGGGTACATCCTTGCTGCGCCCGGAAGCGGTCGCAGGAAGGTTGTTGTTCCGTCACTGTTTGCCCTCCTTACCTCTTCACTTAGCTTCTTTCCCTGCCTGATCAGCTTCTGCTGCCTTTTGATTTCATTCCTGATAACGACGGGTATGCTCCTGAGGTCCTGGAAACCCTTGACCTCGGTTCTTGCGCCGCCTTTTATTGAGATGTTGACATCCTGCCTTATGGTTCCTATGCCGCGCTTTACCATTCCAGTGCTGCGGAGTATCATTCCGAGCTCCCTTGCAACCTCCTGCGCATGGTCCGGATCCCTTATGTCGGTTTCCGTTGCAATCTCTATCAGGGCAACACCCAGGCGGTCCAGCCTGAAGGTGACTGAGCTCTTGTCATCCCTTATGCGCTTGGCTGCCTCTTCCTCAAGGCATATGGTGGGAATCCTTACACGGCCCTTGGCCGTATCAATGTGGCCGTTGGTTGCCACAAGCGCCGTCCTCTGGAAGCCGGAGGTGTTGCTTCCGTCCACAACGGTCTTTCTCATGACCTGGATTTCGTCAACAATGTCCGCATTCAGGAGCTTTGCTATCCCGAGTGCGATCTGCACAGCTTCAGGGTTCATGGGGTGCGGCGGCTCCTCATCGAGCTCAACCAGGCAGGATGAGCCTTTGCAGGCCTCGTAGATTATGCCCCGGTCCCTTTTCTGCTCAAATGCGGCGGCAACATCCGTCTCGCCTGTCTCGCCTGCAGATGCACGCAGTTTCCTGAAAACAGTTATCTCGGGGTTTGCATCATGGACAATTGACGGGCAATGGCAAAACAGCTTCCGGGTTTCAAGCTGCTGGTGAATTTCTATTCCGCATGTGAAGCCGATCTTTTCCATTTTAAATGAGATATGTCTCGGTACGCTCAGCAAGCTCCCCCCTGAGATCCCGGGTGTAGAGCTCCTTTGCATCCTTTCTGAAGTTGGATAGGAGCCATGAGAGCTTTATGAATGCTGTCTCGGGGGTCATGTCACAGCCTGTGCCGATTACGCCCAGTTTCTGCAGCAGCCTTCCTGTTGAATATACATCCATCTGGAGCCTTCCGTATACCGCCTGGGAGGCCATTACAACGACTGTTTTTTTGGCCAGTTCCCCGATTGCCCTGCAGATCTTCGCGTTCTCCTTGGTGTATGGATCAATCTCATTAACCGGTGCGTGCCCCAGGCCGGTTCCCTCTATAACCACCCCGTCGTAGCCCATGTACCTGCTGATTTCCTCAGACATCATATGGGGATGGACCTTGACAATCCCGACCCTGACCTTTTCGCTGAACAGCCTGAGCCTCAGATCGCCTGACAGCTTTCTCTCTTCTGTCGGCGTAATTGTCCTCTTCTCAAAGTTGACTGTTGCTACCGGCCCTGTGTTTATCGGCCTGAATGCATCGCGTCTTGAAGTGTGCATCTTCCTTGCCTTGCACCCGTGAATTATTATGCAGTTGTCATCGCTCATTGTGTCATGCATGCATATTGCAACACCGGGGTTGCGGGCAGCGGTTATGTAATATGCTGCAGACAGCAGGTTTAGCGCCGCGTCTGAGCTTCCGCGGTCGGAACTGCGCTGTGCGCCAACGAGAATCACGGGTTTGCCCAGATTCTCAAGAGCAAAAGAGAGCGCTGCGCCTGTATAGTGCATCGTGTCTGTGCCATGGGTAATGATGACACCTGACGAGCCGGCCCTCGCCTCCTTTTCTACTTCTTTTGCAAGGATGTTGTAATGAGGGAAGCGCATGTCCTCGCTCCACATGTTTGAGAGCTGCCTGCTCCTAATGTTGGCGATGGCCCTAAGCTCAGGGAACATGCCCAGGAGATCCTGGGCAGAGAACCTTGCATATACTGCCCCAGACTCATAGTCAACCTTTGATGCGATTGTCCCGCCTGTGTGGAGTATGGAGATTGATGGCAGCTTTTTGTTGTCCGCTACAGGTATTTTCTTTTCAGGGCGGTTTTCCGCCTTTTTTATTATCTCGGTCTTGCGGATCTTCTTCTTGTCAATGCCTATGTTGTAGCCGCTCCTTAGCTTGATGACAAGGTGATCCGCTTCCTGCGGCATAAGAATTCCTTCAACAACCTTGTCTGTTGTAACCTTGATTAGGTCTCCGGGTTTTTCCATCTTAGAAGCCTGTTGGCAAATCTATGAATGTTCCAGCTATTTTAAGCTTTTCCCTTACCCTTTCCATAAGGGCCTTTATGCCAAGGGTCTCGGTTGCATAATGGCCGGCGGTTATAAGGCTTATCCTGCCCTCTTTTGCGGCATGGTAGCGCTCATGGACTGCCTCGCCTGTCACAAGGCAGGGATAGCCCTTGGCTATGGCCTCTGCGAGGGTTGAGCAGGCCCTGCCTGAGGCAACGGCCGCGCTTTCTATCTTTTCCGGTCCGAACTGCAGGATTCTGCACCTGGTATTGAGTGCCGCATCAAGGGATTTTGCCAGCTGCTTTACGGAGGTGCTGGTTTTTCCTGCAAAACCTATGGCTGTGCCGTGATAGTCACCGAATTCCTCAATCTCTGTCAGCCCGACAATCTTTGCGAGAAGGATCGAGTTCCCGAACACCGGATGCATGTCAAGGGGGAGATGCGCGGCGTACAATGAAATGCGGTGATTCATGAGATAGCGCACCCTTTCATAGTGAGGCCCGGTCAGGGGCTCATAGTCCCCCCAGAACAGGCCGTGGTGCACAATGGCCATGTCACACCCGGCCTCTTTTGCTTTCTCAAACAGCTCCAGGCTTGCGTCTACACCGAACGCAATTTTCTTGACCTCGAGCTTTCCCCATACCTGGACTCCGTTTTTGGCTGTGTCAGGAACACTCATATCCAGTTCCCTGTCCAGGAAATCAGCGATTTTTTTCAGCTGCATAAGGATCTGGCAATCAGGGGTGATATATCAATCTTGCTGGTCGGGCCCTCTATGCTGTTGGTTGATATTATGCCGGCCGCTCCTGCCTTCCTGAGCCTGGTCAGCGCATCTTCTGCAAAAATCCCGTGGACGCAGATGCAGTATATCTTTTTTGCACCGAGTTTTTTTGCCTCTTTTACTGTCTCAATCATTGTATGCCCTGTGCTGATTATGTCATCAACAATAACAACATTCGTCCTGAGATCCACATCCCCGCGAATCCTTATGCTTACATGGCGCGAGTTGTACCTCTTCTTTTTGAGGACCACCGCATGGCTCTTTATGTGCTGAGCGATTTTTCTGGCCCATTGGCAGGACTCCTCATCAGGACCGATGATGAGGCTGTCCCTGAAGTGTTCTTCTATGTATTCGCCTATAAGGCTGTTGGCAGAGAGGCGCGTTGAGTGCCTGAACAGGTCTGACATGCGATGGATGCGGTGAAGGTGCGGGTCAATTGTTATCACCCTGTCAAAAACCCTGAAAAGCCTGGCTGTTACCCTTGCAGATATGCATTCATTTGGGTAGAACCTCTTGTCCTGGCGCAGGTATGCCATATATGGAGCGACAAGTGTTACAGACCTTGCCCCAAGGTCTCTTGCGGTATGGGCGGCAAAGAGGATCTCAATTAGCTTGTCGTTCGGGTGGGCGAGAGACTGGACCAGCGCAATATCCTTGCCCCTGATTCCGGTCCTGAACCTCAGGTGGGTTTCGCCGTCAGGGAACTTTTCCGAAAGCAGGGGTGAGAATTCATCATTTGCCCTTCGGGCTATATTCCTTGCCAGCTCAACAGATGCAGAACAGCCTATGATCAATGTGTCATCCTCTTCTGCAACAAAACCTCAGGAGAATTTAAATCTTTTGGGTCAGCCCATGTATCCGGGTTTCTCTTCCTTCATCTCTTTGCCTCTTGCAGCGCGGAAGAAGTTTTCCAGGTCCTCATAGGCCTTTTCGACATCCTCGGTCACAGAAGGCTTTACAAGCTTCAGGGCTTTGTTGAAGTGCTTTTTCCTGACTTTTTTGGCCTTGATGTCTTCACGGAGGGCCATTATTGCTGCTTCCCTGCAGATTGCCTGGATATCTGCACCAACGTAGTTTTCGGTCTTTTCAGCCAGATCTTCAAGGCTCACATCCTCAAGAGGCATCTTTTCTGAATGGACCTTGAATATTGCCAGCCTGGATTTAATATCAGGAGCCGGCGTAAGTATTATCCGGTCAAACCTGCCCGGCCGCAGGAGGGCTGTGTCGAGCATGTCGGGCCTGTTGGTTGCAGCCACAATCACCACGTCGGTCATGTCCTTGAGCCCGTCCATCTCTGTCAGGATCTGGTTAACAACCCTTTCTGTAACGTGGCTGTCTGAGCTTGCGCCGCGCCTCGGCGCAATTGAGTCGATCTCGTCAAAGAATATAATGGTGGGAGCGGTCTGCCTTGCCTTATGGAATATCTTTCGCACTGCCTTTTCAGATTCCCCAACCCATTTTGACAGCAGTTCGGGGCCGTTTACGAGTATGAAGTTTGCCTGGGATTCATGCGCCACAGCCTTTGCTAGCATGGTTTTTCCTGTGCCGGGCGCGCCATACAGCAATATGCCCTTTGGCGGCTTGACACCGAGCCTGCTGAACGCATCAGGGTTCTGCATCGGCCATTCAACAGCCTCTTTCAGCTGTTGCTTGACATCTTCCAGACCTCCGATGTCCTCCCAGTTGACATTCGGTATCTCAACCAGGACCTCCCTCATGGCGCTGGGCCTCACAACCTTAAGGGCCTCACTGAAATCCGCGTGGGTTATCCACAGCTTCTCCAGGATCTCTTTAGGTATTGGCTCGTCTTCCTTAAGCTTCATGTCGAAGTCCGGAAGCACCCTTCTCAATACAATCATTGCTGCCTCTTTGGAGAGCGCTGCCAGGTCTGCGCCGACAAAGCCGAATGTGACATCGGCGACCTGCTTGAGTGAGACTGATTTTTCAAGGGGCATGTTACGCGTATGGATCTTGAGGACATTGAGCCTTCCCTTCTTGTTCGGAACACCGATCTCTATTTCCCTGTCAAACCTGCCGGGTCTCCGCAAAGCCGCATCCAGGCTGTTCGGGATGTTTGTTGCTGCAATGACAACTACCTTGCCCCTGCTCTTCAGCCCGTCCATCAATGCCAGAAGCTGGGCAACAACACGCCGTTCAACCTCTCCATGGGACTCCTCCCTCTTAGATGCAATGGCGTCAACCTCATCAATGAATATGATTGAGGGCGCATTTTTCTCAGCATCCTCGAACTTTTTTCTCAGGTTTTCTTCGCTCTGGCCGTAGTACTTGCTCATTATCTCCGGCCCGTTTATTAGTATAAAAGTGGAGTTGGTCTCGTTTGCCACAGCCTTTGCGAGAAGGGTTTTGCCTGTTCCCGGCGGGCCGTGAAGGAGGACGCCTTTCGGCGGTTCAATGCCAAGCCGTTCAAATATCTCCGGGTGCTTAAGGGGAAGCTCGACCATTTCGCGTATCTTGCTGATCTCGTCCTCAAGGCCGCCGATGTCTTCATAGGTTACCTCAAGGACCTTGTCTTCAGTGAGCTCAACCGCCTCAGCGTTGAAGACTACATCTGTCAGTTCGGAGATGACAACAGCGCCCTTTGGCTGGGTTTCTGCCACAATGAACTTGATGTCCCCCAGGCCAAAACCCATCATGCCTTCATCCAGCATGTTGAATATGTCTGAAAAGAACGGGCTTTCCATCATGGCGGCTTTCCGTCTCCTGGTGCCTCCAAGGGATACGATGTCCCCCTTGAGTACAGACCTTCCGAGAAGGCCCTGCTTAAATATATTTGCGGGAGCCCGTATCATGACACCCTTCTGGGCAGGTGCCACAACGACCTTTTTGGCCTCCTTGACATCAGCCTTTGCTACCTTTACAACCTCGCCGATCCCTGTTCTTGCGTTTCTCCTGATGATGCCGTCCATTCGTATGAGATTAAGCCCGATATCGCCCGGGTATGCGCGGTCAGCTATTCCCACAGTTGTCCGTTCCCCGCTGATGCTTACTATATCGCCAGGCCTGATATCAATCTCTCTCATGAAGTTGGAGTCTATCCTGACGATTCCCTTGTTCACATCATCCTGGATTGCCTCGGCAACCTTTAGCTTGAGTTCAGTCATTTCTTAACATTAACCTTCGGCAGCATGATTGGGGGGGGTATATTGACCTCTTTACTGAGAATAAGGGCCTGTATGTTGCATTTTGAAAGGACCGTGTTCAGGATATTCTCCATGACGTCCTGGGGTACCTTCTTCTCCTTTTTCCACATGCTCAATATGTCATTGGTTCTCTCTTTTGAATCCAGTAAAAGCACATGCCCAACAATCTTTATGTTCCCTATTTCCGGCTCATATCTGGAAACAAATTCGAAGGTGAACTTTATTCCCTCCTGCTTTGCTGTGCCAAGGGCCAGATCTGTTTTCTCAACCGTTGTGATGGACACATTGTTTGAGATGTTGATTTTGCCTTTTACTACGTCCTTTTTCTCTACATGCATTGTAGTGAAATTGAATCCCACTATCGACATAAATATCACCCTAGTTTTCGTTATTTATGAGGCTGAGATTAGCTATATATTATATAAATCTTTTGAAACCAAAATAGGCGGTCTGTTGTCCCGAAACTGCTAGACAACACGAAACTGCTAGACACTTATGAGCTCCTGCCATACTTCTGCTGGTGTTTTGTTGTTTAGGCTCAGGTGTGGCCTGTC
>JBDRAZ010000022.1:0-9082 GCA_043823195.1 archaeon | reverse complement strand
CAAAAATCAAAGGTCTTAGCAACAACTTTATTAAGGTCAACATCGTATGTCCTCATCCGGGGTCCTCCCCCCCAACACTTTGGATGTCTGTAATTCAAGTTAAAGGGGGAGACCCTATATTAACATATTCTCAGAAAACTTACAATCGAGCCGGTTATGAAAAAGGCACGTCAGCTAGGGCAAATCATATAAATGCAATAATTATTGTGTAACATCATGCAGGCAATTTACCGCGAGATTTACCAATTTCTTTACCAAAAATACGGCCCTCAGGGCTGGTGGCCCGTCACCCCGATCGGCGGGTGCCGGGGAGAGGCCGGTTTCACCCCGGTTTACGGCATCGGCCCAAAAAATGAGAGGCAAAGGCTTGAAATCATTTTCGGGGCAATCCTGACACAGAACACAGCCTGGAAAAATGTTGAGAAGGCCATAGTGGGGCTTAACATGAAAGGCCTGATTGACATTGACAAGATACGTTCCATCAGGCATGAAGAGCTTGCCGAGGCAATAAAAAGCTCAGGCTACTTCAATGAAAAGGCGAAAAAGCTTAAGAATGTCTCAGGTTTCCTCATCAAGCACCCAATCAGCAGGCTTCAGAAGAGTGACACATGGAAAGCAAGGGAACTGCTTTTATCGGTCAGCGGAATCGGCCCTGAGACAGCTGACTCAATTCTCCTATACGCCCTGAATAAGCCGGTATTTGTTGTTGACGCCTACACCCGGCGCATATTTGGTAATCTGGGCCTAATGAATCCAGGGGCAAGCTACGGTGATATCCAAAAGACCTTTATGGATAACCTGCCTCATGACGCGGATATATTCAATGAGTACCATGCGCTTATAGTCGAACATGCAAAACATTTTTATCAGAAAAAAACAATGTGGAAGGAATGCCCGCCATACCGAAAATACGGAATCAGCCAAGCTCTTCCCTGAAAATAGCATGAAGCGGCCTTAGGAATCTCCTGGGCAATGTCCTTGAATCATGTATCCCGTAGTATTTCTTATGAAACTCATCCTCGCGCTCACTGGCCTCATCAAACAGGCTCCCCCTGAAATCATCAATGAGTTCGCCCTTTGCGCCATTCCTGCAGGCCAGATAAAAGGCAAAGAGCTGCTCATCCCTTCCGCAGCCGCAGGCATCATAGCCAACTGCTGAGCCCCCGTCAGCCTTGACACTGTAAACAGAGAATAGGTTCTTAAATGATCTCTTAAGCATGTTGGTCTTGAATCCTACACTTTTTGGGTCAATATTATTTGCCAGCAAAAGGATATATGATCTGGCGCACTTGGAGCAATGGCAGCACCAGTAATTTTCTTGGCCATATTCATTCTCGTCAGGAAAGCACGACATCTGATGCTCTCCAATCTTAGGGTATCGCTTATGCAGGATGCGCATAACTGCAAGATCATGCAATGGCTCAATAAGGCTCATGACCTGTGCCTGATTATTTGTAAAGGCCTTTGTCATTCTGGTAAGCTCTAAGAGCCATTCGCTGGACTGGTCATAGACCGGGTAGCTTAGATAGCCATCCGAATTAACATAGCTGTCATCACAGCTTTTCTCATTTCCGATAAGAAGGTAGCGCGCCCTCAGAGAATGCATGAAAGGAAGGGCATTCAGGCAATACTCGGTAATAAGGTGCCCGAATCCCCACTCGGTTTTTGGCGAATTCCAGTACTTGTACCTATGGATTACCGACGTATTGTTTATTACGGTATATACCTTTTTGGCGGTCATAGCCTCGAATCTCCTGACAATTCCGGTCTTATACCTGTTCTCAACAGGAAGATCATTATCCAGCGACATGAAAAGCTCCGGCTCCAGGTTCAGTTCCTCGGCAAGGGCATATGTAAGCAGACTGTCTTTGCCAAAGGAAATTGAGAGCACGGCCCTTTCGTCAAGCCCGTTTTCGTAAGAGGGATATGACGTCTCGAAACCCCCAAAACTCATCTGCAGGTTGATAAAATTTCTTATCCTCTCCCCGCTTGAGGCACCGTCAACATCCGAGGTAAAAGCCACGCTATTGAGCAGGCAATGCTGAATTGAATTCTTGAACATGGGATACATGGTGTTGAATTCAATCGTGTTTTCGTTAAGCATCTGCGGCAGGTGCAGTGACTTTAAGAAAGCATAGCTGGCTACATAGGACTTTTTCAGACCAGCTGGAAAATCTTTCCAGATTTCTGAAGGAAATTCAACATTGTACTTTCGTTCATTAACACTAAGTTCTATACCATTATCTACAGCAATACAATGAATCTTCATTTCTGCGGCAACATGAACCCCGCAGGGCCTTTCGCATCTCTGTATGATTCACACAGAATCTCTCTGCCGACCTCAGCATCAATTTTCTCCAGCTTTTTCAGGATAGTATCATGCCTGCTGTTTGGAATGGCGTGTCTTGCCATCGCAAGGTAAATGATAGACTGAATCATTGACTCATAATCAAGGCCCGCCAGTCTGCAGGCTTTGGTGAACAGTGAAACATGTTCGGGCTTGGGGTGCACACCAGGGAGCGGATTAACTTCAATGACATGCGGCACTCCCGTATTAGAGCATCTGATATCCACCCTAGCAAAGTCTCTGCATCCAAGAACCTGAAACGTTGAGGTTGCAAGCCCGTAAATCTCTTTCCTTAGCTGGGCCGGTATGTCTGCCTGCGTGATAAAGGAATCATCCTCGCATACAAACTTATTATTATATGTGTATATCTGGTCTGAATCAGGATATTTTGTAAGGTCAATCTCAAGGATCGGCATTCGGAAAACCCGCTTCGCGTCGGCAAACAAGGATACCGTGAACTCCCTGCCCTCCAGATATTCCTCGACTATCGCTGCCTGCTTATAGCTTTTAATCGTGTACTTAAGCATTTTTCTCAGCTGATTCTCATTATAAACAACTGAATCATGCTTTATTCCCTTTGAAGATCCCTCTGAATTGGGCTTGACAAACAGAGGAAATTCAAGCTGCCGATTCAGTGGTTCATCCCATGAGTTAAACAGCTGAAACTTGGCTGTGGCTATCCTGTTATTCTCCAGTATCTCCTTGGTTTTGGCCTTGTCAAGGGTAAGCCCCATCGCAAGGACACCGCTTCCGGTATATGGTATCCCAAGCATCTCCAGCATCGCAGGAACCTGGCTTTCCCTGGACTCCCCGTTCATCCCCTCTGCAATGTTAAAGACAAAAGCGTAATTTCCTTTTCGGAGTTTATGGTACAGCTCCTCATCAGCCTCCAGCAAGTCGGCAGAGTACCCGTTTTTTTCAAGCACGTCCCTGATTGCAGATGGAACAGACATATCGTCAAATTCTGCGTAAAAATCTTCCGGGACTCCCTCCCCGGCCTCTTTTTTCAGGTTAAAAACAACAGCCATCTTATGCTTTAGATCTTCCCGCTTAACTGTGGTCTGCGCCGGGTTTGCATATTCAACGACTTTCCCCTCAAAATTTCTTAGTACAATGTTTCTGGGGCTCTTCTGCATAACGTAATCAGGCAGGATAGGAATTTTACCTCCTCCCTTCGCATCAATTACATATTGCGGAACGCATAACCCAGAGGTATGTCCGTAAAGCTGCCCCATGATCCGAATGCCGTCCTGCACATCTGTCCTGAAGTACTCGGTTCCCTTCACCTGGTCTGCCTGGTAGAGGTAATACGGTCTTACCCGCATTGAAGACAACTTATGGAAAAGCTCCATTAGGGTCCTGGCATCATCATTTACGCCCTTGAGCAGGACTGACTGGTTGCCCAGGGGAATGCCGGCATCTGCAAGCATCCCGCAGGCTTTTCTGCTCTCAGGAGTAATCTCCCTCGGATGCTCAAAATGCACATTCACAAATACCGGATGATATCTCCTGATCATTCTGCACAGGCTTCTGGTGATCCTCATTGGCAGCGTGCATGGAACTCTCGTGCCGATCCGTATTATGCTGACGTGGCTTATTGCCCTTAGGTTAGTGAGCACGAACTCAATGGTATCATCAGTAAGCATAAGGGGATCGCCACCCGAAACAATGACATCACGTACCTCCTTATGCTCGCGTATATACCGAATCGCATTTGTTATGTGGTCGCGTGTAATGTCAATCTGCTTGCCCACCTTTCTCTTCCGTGTGCAGAACCTGCAATATACGGCACACCGGTTGCTTACAAGCAAAAGGACCCTGTCGGGATAACGGTGCACAAGAAACGGGACAGGCGAGTATATTTCCTCACAGAGGGGGTCTTCCTCATTTACATCATCACTCAGCTCCTCAACGCTCGGTATGCACTGCTTCCAGATGGGATCATTCTTTTCCCGGATTAAGCTAAGGTAATAATCAGAAACCTTCATAGGGTATATCTTAGTGACAGAGTCAATCTGCCTGCTGTCGGCACCTAATCTATCTATAAAATTCTTAAGTTCCATTTTGCTGAAACATTGTCAAGAACTAGCTGTTGGTTTAGCAACCCGCCTCTTTTTTATTTAACTCTTTTTTATCTGATAATCCATTGATACAGAAACCTAACGGCAATGCACTAAGGCCAATCCCCGGGATTTGTCCCAGGCAGCTAAAATGAAGGCTTTTCCCCATTTGGTATTGCTCATATTCGGTTATAATTCCCTTATATTTAAAGTTTATTATTTTGAACATGCCGGGGTGAAATTGATAAGAACTAAAATCAAATATTCAAATTTAAATTGAATATTTTAGAAATGTTTAAATAATTGATATGAATACACTATGTAAAATACATAACAAATAGTCCGGATACTCGGCTCAGGGGTGATCCCTGCAGTAAACTTTCGAGTTTTTTGGTCCCCGCATGCAAGTGACTATAAAATTGCCTTGTGCGGGGTCTTGACCCGGCGAAATATCCAATAACACTTCAACAGCATCTGCACAAGCAATATGACAAAAGTACTGCAGCAATACACCATTAGGAAGCTAAGGAACCCCACTGAAAAGATGGTCGACAAGGACGTAGAATGGGTCTGCAACAGTCTGGGATTCGTAACATCAAGGGACCACGACAAGACCGCCTACAGGATTATGAGGGCACTGATCAATGCCGCAAAAAAGGGTACCGGCATGACAAGCGAGGAGCTGACCAGGGCCGTAAGCCCTACTGTGGGATCAGTCATTTATCACCTGAATAGGCTGATGAAGGCAGGCCTTGCAGTCAAACTTGATTCAAAATATGAACTGAGGATGAGAAGCCTGCTGGCAACAATAGAGGAGATACAGAAGGAAGCCAATATGGTTATCGATAACATAAAAGCCGTAGCCAGGGACATTGATGACAATGTCGGGCTGGAAAACAGGTAACCAGAGAGGGAATTTCCCTTAAACATCGCTGATTCTGAGGGTATGCAAAGTACGTTATGAAGGTATCATCTATGGAAGCTAAATTTATTGAGGACAGAATACGGGAACTTAGGAAGGCTATAATGACCACGACATGGGATCTCTCAAATATGCAGAACAAGGCAACTAAGGCCCTTAAGGAGACTAGACTTGCGCAATACCGGCAGGAAGTCACTGAATTATTGAAATCCTGCCTAAACTCATCCAGTGACACCTGCTCAGAGTCGCAGGATGGCACAATGGAAATAAGGGGTCTGCCCGCAATGCGGCAAAAGCTCAGCGGAAAACCAGAACAGTAGGTGAAGCAATAATGGTAAAAAAGATACATACCAGGATAAAAAGGATGCATTATCTCAGCACTCACCTTCGTCACCACACGTTCTTTCATAAGGGCACAACAAAGGTGGGCGCCAAAACATTCAAAACCCAGGAATCAGCTGATGCCTGGGCCAAAGTGCACGGACTGGGCCCTGAGGATTATCATCTAAAGAGCGTAAAGCGCAATAAGAGGTTTCAGATCGTAAAAATGAAAGGGGTGAATGAAAATGGGACGAATTAAAACTCTGTTGGTCAAAAGGATAACCCGTGAACTGGTTAACCGTCACAGCGAAAAATTCAGCACAGAATTTGAGGGAAACAAGAGGATTCTGATGCAATATATTCCGGGAACATCCAAAAAACTCAAAAATACCATAGCAGGTTACGTGACCCGCCTTAAAAAGCCGGATAACGCAAAAAGACCAATCGCATATCAGGAATCTTAGCCATAAACAGGGCAGTATCCCGGCGCCACACAGCTAATCTTCTACCTTAATTGCCTCTTTAGGGCACTGCACTTCGCAGCTCCTGCAGGCGATGCATTTGTCTTGTTTAGCGGCAAGAACCTTGTCATCCTTTTTCTCAAATACATCCATGGGGCAGACCTCTATGCACGTTCCGCACCTGGTGCATTTTGACTCATTGATTGTTACGGTTGGCATAGTAACACCTCATTCCTTTCTGGGTTTAATTGCCTTCTCAACTGATTTTTCGTCCTTATTTTCATCCTTCTTTTCCTTCCGATCCCCTGCTTTAACTGCCTTCTTGGTCTTCTTTACTTCCTTCTTGGCTTCCTTTTCCTCTTTTTTGTCTTCCTTCTCCTCTTTTTTATCTTCCTTCTTCTCGGGGGTATCTGTTGATGCTTTTTCAGGCTTATTATCAGCTGACCCTATGTTCTTAAGGGTGCTTTTATCGGCAACAAGTTTTCTTATTTCGCAAATCTTTATCGGATATATATCCTTCATTATGTCCTTTATTTTCCGCTGAAGCCTGCTTGATATTATTTCCTCGAACAGGCCTTCATACGTAAGCGATCCAACGGTCTCAGCGATGGCGCCTCTGGCCCTCTGCCGTATTGATGTCCTAATAGCGCTGCTTGTGTTGCGCCTGGTTATCAGGAGTGGCTTAAGTGTGAGACTGACACTGTCGCGTGTAACACAATCCATGGTCAGGTCAATCCTGTCATGCTGCCTTCTTACCAGTCGACGGATATTGGCATTCACGATCTCATAGCTGGTAACATTTGTATAGGCGTTTTCGCCCCTGAGTTCAGCCACCATAAATGACACATTTATGCTCTGGTGCCTGAGATTATCCGTAACACTCATGAGATTAAGCTTAAGGGTCTTTCCGAGTACGGTCTCTGCTGCGTACCCATGGGTCTCGCCCAGCTGCGTCTCATTAAAGATCTTAGGTGCGAATATTTTATACCAGGACTTTTTCCTGATTTTTGCTTTCTTATCTGTTTGTGCCATTTTATACAGTATCAGCGGAGGGAAAGAGGTTGTTTAAAAAGTTTGCGGTGCTACACATCCATCTCATATCTAAGAATGGCAGCAACCTTTCCTATTTCCTTAAGCTGAATCCCCTCCCTTGTTTCAGTTGAAATTATCTTCACATCTGCCGAAGTCTTGTTCGCCGACTCATCAAGCCCATTAAGCACATCGTCTTCCAGCGCCTCTGATAAAAGAAGCACGTCAACAGCTGCTAACTCTAATGCCTTCCTGACCTCTGAAATGCCGTATGTTACAATGCCGGGCTTGGTTGCCAGGAGTGATAAGAATCTCTGCATCACTTTTTTTTCTTCAGCAACATCCTCGTTTGCAAGCACATCCTGGCTCTTGTCCAACAGCTCCTGAAGCCCAAACTCGCCGGTATAACTCAGGTCCTTAATTGCAATGATCTTCTTCTTGAGATCGTTTGTAATGAAATTTCCAGCAACAAAATCATACTTCGTAGGTCCGGGCCCCCCGACAATAATCCCCTTAAGTTGCCTGTTGTCCAGAAACTCCTCTTTCATAAGGCTGCCAATCTTTGTATAGAAATCCTTTGCAGCATCCTCCCTGATGCGCATGAATCTCGCCGCACTTTGCCCGCCGGCCTTGGTCTTGCCGGGAACATTTGATTTTGCCCTGACTGAAAGGACTATGGCCTTCCCCTTCAGGTAAGCTATGTCCCCCTCTCTTCGGTCCATAACAACCAGCCCGTAAAGCTCCTTAACCTCCAGCAGATCCCTCAGCAGGTCCAGCACAAATTCCTTGTCGCACCTGTAAATCCTTGTCCTGAGCGGGACCGGCGGCTCAATGCTCCAGACCCTTACATCAGACTGGCCCTCCCGCTCAGCAACATTTCCTGAAAACGCTGCCAGGCCGTTTGGCGGTGTGGCCTTAAACAGTTTTAGGTGCTGTATCATCCTTTCGAGGGCATTTATAACATTCTTCTTGGTGGAGGCAGACTTAATGTTGGATGCAGTTCCCTGTTCCTGACCAAGATGGTTCAGAACCTTGACAAGCTCATATCCGGACGGAATGTAAACACTAACGAGTTCAGTATGCCTCCCGCGGAAATTCTCCAGCTCCTTGATAAACCGCTTGACCTGATATTTCTGGTGTGCTGTCAGTGACATTTTCAGTATTTGCCAGTATTATTGTTAAGATTGATAAGCAGCATTAATAAGCAGCCAGAATGCCGGGAGCTTTATAAACCTTTTGTATGCCCGCCGGCATCCGGCGACAAAAACGTAATACTTCAGTATCCTGAAGCCATATTTAGAATATCTTGAAGTCCTTCAAGCACGTTTTTTTTGTTCAGACGAAGAGTTTGAATCACGGACAGAAGGAAAGCAGTGGCATTCGCTCCTCTTCTGCTTCTCGATCCGTTGCTTATCTTCCTAATTATGACTAACTCCCTTAACTCCCTTTCACTTATGTTGTTCGTGGGATCTATTTCAGGATCAGTGACGAACCTGAATAGGTTATCACCGTCTCTGTAGCATAACGTCTTCATGAACTTCCAGACGGTCAGGTGCTTATAACCCCTCCATGTGAGCTGTATCAGTTCTCCTCGGAGCTGGTCAACAATTTCCGGAGCGTATCGTTTGCCTATTTGTTTTGCCTCTTCATATATCTTCTTGAGTTTCCTATGCACATACTTTCCTTCATTGCCAAAGTCCCTTGCAAGCTCCTTAGAATCTTCAAGTATATGTGACCAGCAAAGCTGCAATTTGAAGCCTGCTTTTTCTGCCAGAGTCCTGAAAGCTGCATGCCTGTCTACGACTAAGACTTTGTCTTTCTGATTGCTTCCAAAGAGGGCAAGGCCTACCTTGTGGTTGTTCCGTTTACGAATCTTGTAGAGCACAGTCCCATAGGCTATAAACACCCATGCAAAATAGTTCTTTCCGTCTACTCGCCAGGA
>JBDRAZ010000021.1:0-2203 GCA_043823195.1 archaeon | reverse complement strand
TTAAGGCATGGTACAAGCGCCGCGAACTCGCCCTGAAGGTCGTTGCGTATAACCTCCGCCACATGCTGTACTGGACCGAGGCTGATGCGCGGAAAGTGCCTCTGTACGAGGCGGTGCCGGACAAAGCCTAAGGCCAGTGGGAGGGGGTGGCACGGGCGCAATAGGCTCATTGGGCGAGTTGGAGCGCTACATGACTGACGAGATTCTGCGGCCGGGCAGGGAAATCACAAAGAAAACAGGGAAAAGAGCAACTTGCCGAAATTGTCTACTGAATGCTGAAATCACCATTCAGTCCCAGCGAAATCGCTGGAAATGCGGTTTTCAGGATGAAGCCCCTGCCTCTATTGCAGGATGTTGAACCTAATTGAAAATTGCGCAGAATCCAAAACCCCGCCCATGCGGAGGCGGCCGATTTTTATTGTGTGTGCCGCCAGCTGTTCAGATGGAGGCGCCCGGGTCTGAAAATCCGGAAAGGTGCATGCCCAGCAGGGGAAGATGTTAAATCCCTCTGCCCCGGGCTCAGGGCAGATCACCGGGGTGCTGATTTTGTGCATTTTTTACAGCATCAAGGATTTCCCCGAACTTCGGGTCACTTGCATCCCTGGCAAGCTCATATATGATCTGCTCAGTGCTCTTCACCCTGCATCCGGCCTGCAATAACCCGTCAAGTGCAGTCTCCTTCTTCTCTGGGCTGTTTGCAGAGGTTGCGTCTTTCGCAACAAACACCTCATAGCCATTCTTCATGGCATCAAGAGCTGTCTGGCTTATGCATATATGCGTTTCAATCCCTGCAAGGATCAGCTGCTCCTTCCTGATCTGGGAAAGTGCCTTGATGAATCCATCGCTCCCAAAGCAGCTGAACGCAGTTTTTTCAATAGCCTGGATATCCAGGGAAATCTCTTTGACTGTTTTTCCAAGGCCCCGGGAGTACTGTTCAGTCTTGATGACCGGAACATTGAGAATCCCGGCAACCCTGATAAGCAAATTGATGTTCGGAACAATGCTGCCCAGCCCAATAGTCTTCCTGAATGCCTCCTGCACATCAATGACGCACAGGCTGCAATTCATCTTGTTCAGCAGAGCCATGTCCGATGGTTATGCAGCCTATTATTAAAATATACCGAAAATCCTGCGCCGGCACAGGTTTTTCAGTTGTGCCTCTGCTTCCTCCCATCTCTCAAATTTTTTTTCATCCTTCCTGAACTCTCTGGTATGGTGATAGCTCCTGCCCGAGGTTGTCCTGAATTTGTGCTTCTTGTGCAGGATCTCGTGGTACATGACATAGTCAAGAACCGGGCCAGCATTTTCCAGGATCCTGCTGATTGTTATTGTGTCGCTGCCATATTCATAGCTTCCCAGCTTCCTCCTTGATCTCTGGCCCCACACCAGGTTCGGGGTATCGGCGAGGCCATAGAAATACGTCTCATTGACCCTGTTAAATGACTCCAGGAGCACAGGATCGATATCGGTCTTTGGTGCGGCGATGTGGATGTTTTTCATGAACAGGTTGTAAAGCTCGGTCTTCGTTGTATGCTTTCTGGATTTCCTAACCTTAAGGAGCAGGGTCTGCAGAAGCCCGATCACGATATCCCTGCTTACCGTCTTCCACTTGTAGCTGAGCCTGAAATCAAGGTGGTTTGCCGAATACCTTACATTGGCATTGAAGTCCTTGAATTTCCTTGAGAACCTGATTTTATGGCTGTAATGATACTCTTCCGAGAACAATTCCTCGTAAGCCTCTCTGACTATATCCATGTGCCTGCCTGATGGTCCCTATCTCAGCTCGTCCAGGACTTTCAGCAAAAGGCTTGTATTGATCAAAAGGAGCATCGTGGCAACAAACGCAAGCGTTACAGTCACAATCTCCACATTGTGGCCCACATACTCAAACCCGTAGCTGAAGGCCCCAAAGTAGAGTCCCAGCATCATTGAACCAATTATCAGAACCGTAACCCAGAATTTATGATGCCCATGGGTCATGTGCATTATCTTTTTTTTGGCAGCCAAGCAGAATCACCACGCTGTACAGGCGCGCAGCGATTTATAAACTTTTTGGTTAGAAGGCTCGATTGCAAGTTTTCTGAGAATAGGTTAATATAGGGTCTCCCCGCTTTAATTTGAATTCTCGAAATCCAAAGTGTTGGGGGGGAGGACCCCGGATGAGAACTTACGATGTTGACCTTAATAAAGTTGTTGGTAAGAC
>JBDRAZ010000020.1:0-22652 GCA_043823195.1 archaeon | reverse complement strand
TGCAAACAGCATGCTGAAAAGAGGCATGGGAGAAACATTGCGTGGCCGCACCGTCTGGCAACAAGCCAGACATTTCTACGCGAAATGCTTCACACACAACATATTATTGAGGTGCAACTGATGGAACTTGCAATCGAGCCTACGCCGCCATTGATACATAACCTTTAAATACTACATTTTCTCCAAAAGCAGGATGGGAGACCTAAGTACTGAAGAATACAGGGATTATTATAATCTTGAAAAAGGGCTGAGGGAGCAGATCGAGAACACTTACAGGCAAATGGTGGTCCAGCATAACAGCCTGGTTGCAAAGTATAACCTGCTTCTTGAGGAATACAAAAAATTGAAAATGCAGACTATAAGCAGGAAGGTCAGCAGGGCCAATATAGGGCGCTAGGATCATGGAATTCTTAGGCAGAAAATGGAAAAGGCTTTTGCGAAGGGAGATATCTGCAGCAGAAGACGTTCTTGATGAGGAAGAGCATGAAGAGCGTATTGAGGAAAGTGAGCGGTCAATTGAAGATGAACAGTGGATGCTCTATAATGCCTGCCGCAGACATCTGCGGGAAAGCAGGGCTAAACGGCTGCTTGAGGGGCTTCATCATCTTAAGCTCCTCTTAATCCGTGAAGCCCATCTCTTCATAAGGGAGATTGAGATTGAGGTAAGGGAGAATGGAGAGGGCAATAAAATTGGCAGGGATGAGAGGAAAAGGGAGCTGGATGAATACGGGCAGGAGGTTGCTGACAGGGTGCATCGTGGTGATGCCGAAACACACCTGGAAGAGGCGCTTCAAAGGATCGGGGCTGTGCTTGCCAGCCACAGGTACGGACTTAACCAGGTAATCTCCTCTAACCGGCAGAGCCTTAAATTCCTGAAATGCAGGATTCTGGGAACTGGAGGGATGTTAAACAGGCTGCAACAGGAGTATAATGACGGCAGGTATGGCGGGGTATCAACTGCCTTGTCAAACATCGGATTCTATCTGAGAAAGAAGTACCATAACCTGCTGTGGAAGAGGATGATTCTGAAGAAGCGTGAGATGCAGAGCGGCCTTGTTCTTGCGCTGCTGCGAGGCCCTAATCAAAAGCTTTAAATAATGAATCTTCTGAAATGATAACATGAAGATTGTGGTTATTGGTGCAGGAGAGATCGGGAAAACGCTGTGCAATATCCTGACTGCAGAGAACCACGAGGTCACTATAGTTGAGGCTGACCAGGAGAGGGCAGAAAAGCTTGCGGGTGAGACCGATGCCCTTGTGCTGAATGGTGATGCAACCTCGATGAGCATTCTGAAAGATGCAGGGATCGAAGAGTGCGATGCCATCATTGCCGTTACAGATGATGACAAGACTAATCTCATGGTCTGCGAGATAGCAAAGAGCTCTGATGTAAAGAGGATAATATCCCGCATAAGCAATCCGGGGAATGAGGAGTTGTTTACTAAGCTGGGGATTACATCTGTTGTGCCGGTCGTGGGCAATACGGTTACTGCCATTAAACAGATGCTTATTGCGGACGGCGGCAGGGTCATTGCGCAGATAGGCAAGGGTGATGTACAGGTTATTGAGGTTACGATCCATGAGAACAGCAAATTGATCGGAAGGCCCGCAGCAATTAAAAATGCAGTCATAGGAACCATATACCGCAGCGGCGACCTGATCATCCCTATGAAGAATACAATGCTGAAAAATGGGGATGTCCTTATTCTGACTGCCAAGTCACGGAACCTGTCAAGGATCCGCAAGGTCATCAGTGGAGACTAAATGAAGACGGTTCTCAACTATCTGGGCAAGATTCTTATAGTTGCATCCTTTTTTCGCATCTTTCCGCTTCTGCTGGCAGCATATTACCGTGAGCCCCTATCGGGATTTATCATATCCATTATCGTTTCACTTGTTCTGGGGTCTTCGCTGGTATTTGCGAGCTCTGTCCTCCGGCTGGTTTCAAAATCTTCATCGATGACCATGTCCCTGTCAGAGGGACTGATCCTCAGTGCGCTTTCATTCCTGTTCCTGTCGCTGACCGGATCAATATCGTATCTGTTTTACTTTTCGGGGCCGGTACATACGGTCTTTTTTGATTCTGTCTTTGAGTCCACTTCCGGGTTTACCACTACCGGCCTTTCTGTAGTAACAGACCTTGATAACATGCCTCTGAGCCTGAAATTCTGGAGGGCAGAGACACAATGGCTTGGCGGGATTGGCATAATAATAGTTTTCCTGTTTATCCTCATGCAGGTTAGGCTCGGCGCAAAGGAGAAGGAGGTACAGGATAAAACCGGTGCATGCCTTTCCCTCTATCAGGGAGCAGGGTACTCAGTGCAGCTGGAGCCGAACATGAGGAAATCCTCTCTGAGCATCATAAGGATATACCTTTTGTACACGCTGATTGGTGTGCTGCTGCTCCACATGGCCGGTCTGTCTGTCTTTGAAGCGGTTTCTGTAAGCTTCACATCGGTCTCAACCGGCGGATTCAGCATGTCATCCTCCTTCTACACTGACCCAGTGATCCTGGCAATATTATCCGGACTAATGATTGCCGGTTCCATCTCCTTTGTTGCCCATAATAAGCTTCTCAGGGGCCAGTTCACCCAGATTCTTGTTAATCCTGAGATACGCATGCTCGTTTTTGCCATTGTCGTGGGTGCACTCATATGTTTTCTGACTATTAAGGACATCAAGGTGGCGGTGTTCACAGTAATCTCTGCAATAACAACTACAGGATATTCCATCGTTCCTATGAAGCTGCCCTCAATCATGCTCTTTGTGATAACTCTTTGCATGCTTGCAGGGGGGAGCATGGTGTCAACTGCAGGGGGTCTCAAGCTGTTCAGGATCTTTGTGGTATTCAGGTCCATCCCATGGATGATAAGGAAGCTCTCCTCACCGGCATCTGCGGTTGTCCGGTTCAAGGCAGGGGAAAAGGCCATGAGCGAATCTTCAGTCCTGACCATGCACGTCTTCATCTCACTCTACTTAATCATTCTCATTGCAGGTACGCTGGTCTTTATGATCTTTGGGTATTCATTTTTTGATTCTGCATTTCAGCTCATATCCGCTTTATCAACTGTAGGACTGCAGAGCGTTTCCATTGCAGGCATGAATGTTGTCCTTAAGGGAATCCTTATCCTTGCGATGCTGCTTGGGAGGCTCGAGATATTCCCCTTGGTTGTTGCTATTTCGCATCTTATGCGGCACCATAACACCAACTGATCAGGAAGTTACCGGTTTTTAAGTACCAAAAGATATTTATGTAACTGTTTATTTCTGGCTAGCGGGGGTGCGTTTATGATTGGCAATCATCTTTTGTGTCATATTATGAAGAGGACAGGCCTCTACGGCGAGATCAAAACCTCAACAGGCGAGATAGCAAAGAGCACGGGCCTGTCACAGCAGACAGTATCAAGGAAACTAATTGAGCTTGAGAGAGAAGGGATTATCAGGAGGAAACCATCTCCCAGGGGCATGATAATCAGCTTTGATGATAAGGGGCTGCGATTTCTGCTTGCCTATTACAGGTTTTTCAAGTCCATTTTTGAGAAGAAACTTGAGCTGATAGGCACCTATAGGAACGGCCTGGGTGAAGGGGCCTATTATGTTGCTGAATATTCAGAAAAAATCAGGGATAAGCTAGGATATGCGCCATATCGCGGCACTTTTAACATTGAGACCAACGAGGTAACTGCAAGGCAGTTCCTTGCGCCCATCAAGCCGATTTATATTCCGGGCTTCAGGAATGAGAGCAGGAGTTTTGGGGGCATCACGATATACAAGGTACTTGTTCAGAACCGTTACAGGGGTGCTGTGGTCATGCCTGAAAGGAGGCGGCATGACCAGGACATATTGGAGTTAGTCTCAGACAGGCACCTGTCAGAATGCCTGAGGGCTGATGAGGGCACAATAGTCAAGCTGAAGTGGCTGAAATGAGAATTGGCATTGCAGATACAACATTTGCCCGCTATGATATGGGGGCACTTGCTGAGGAAACCATAGCTGATAATAGTGAACA
The DNA here is from genome assembly GCA_043823195.1 of archaeon. Lineage (GTDB taxonomy): Archaea > Nanobdellota > Nanobdellia > Woesearchaeales > JBDRAZ01 > JBDRAZ01. The sequence goes on along the minus strand of JBDRAZ010000020.1, from coordinate 18,643 downwards.
TTCCGTTAGGAGATATACTGTGCCCGGCATAAAGGACCTGCCAGTTGCGGCCAAGAGACTGATTGATGAAAGCAGATGCGATATTGTGGTTGCTTTGGGGATGCCGGGGCCAAAACCCATTGACAAGCAATGCGCCCACGAGGCGTCTGCAGGGATAATACAGGTGCAGCTCATGACAAACATCCATGTGCTTGAGGTTTTTGTTCATGAGGATGAGGCAGAGGATGACGGGGAGCTGGTTTCAATAGTAAAGGACAGGACCGTTAAGCACGCCCTCAACGCTATTGCGCTGCTGAAGGGCGGGCGGGGCCTCAGGGCAAAAGCGGGAAGCGGTGCGAGGCAGGGAAAGCCTGACGTTATGCAATTATAGAACGTATGGAGGATATAGAATGAATGAGAAACTTGGAGTTGTGGTGTCAGAATACAACGCAGACATAACCGGTCTTATGTCAACAATAGCTGTTGAACATGCTGCTTTTTTAGGGGCTAAGGTGGTAGCGACAATTAATGTTCCGGGCACATTTGATATGCCGCTGGCCGTCAAGAGCCTGCTTGCGGGAGGGCAGGTGGACGGGGTGGTTACGCTGGGTGCAGTTATTGAGGGCGACACCGACCATGATAGCATTGTTGCGAACAACACTGCACGAAAAATTGTGGACCTGAGCGTAGAGTACGGCAAACCGGTGGCGCTTGGGGTTTCAGGGCCAAAAATGACAAGGCTGCAGGGTCATAGGAGGATTGAGGGTTATGCCAAGCGTGCGGTGGAATCTACAATCAAGATGATTAGACGGCTGGGTAAGAATGTTCAGTAGGGTAGAGGACGCGATAAGGGATCTTGCCAGCGGAAAGTTTGTTATTGTGGTGGATGACAGGTCGCGGGAGAACGAGGGTGATCTTGTCATACCGGCGGGGCTGACAACTGCTGAACATATTAACTACATGGCGAAACACGGACGCGGACTAATCTGTGTTGCTGTGGAAGGTGAGCGCCTTGACCGTCTTGAGCTGAGTCCGATGGTTGCCAGGAATACGGAATCAACGAGGTGCAATTTTGCTGTATCTGTGGATGCAAAAAAGGGGACTACAACGGGCATATCTGCCCAGGACCGCGCAGCTACTGTTAGGGTACTGATAGACCAGAAAACAGAGCCGGCAGATTTGGCCAGGCCAGGCCATGTGTTTCCTCTCAGAGCTGAAAGCGGGGGTGTGCTGAAGAGGGCCGGACATACAGAAGCTGCTGTAGACCTTGCCAGAATTGCCGGACAGTACCCTGCGGGGGTCATCTGCGAGATAATGAATGATGATGGCAGTATGGCGAGGAGTGCTGACCTTGAGAGGTTTGCAGAAACCCATGGGCTGCGGATAATAACGATAGAGGACCTGATCAAGTACCGGAGCAGGAATGAGACGCTTGTCAGGAGACAGGCATCTGCCAGACTTCCGACGCAATTTGGAGACTTCATTATATCTGTGTATATAAGCAAAGTAAAAAATGAGGAGCATATTGCCCTGGTTAAAGGGGATGTGAGGGGCAGGAAGGATGTCCTTGTCCGTGTGCATTCCGGGTGTGCAACAGGGGACATACTGTATTCAATGCGCTGTGACTGCGGGTGGCAGCTTAAGAAGGCTCTGCAGATGATCTCAGAAGAGCCGGCGGGTGTATTGCTCTACATGAGCCAGGAAGGGCGTGGTATCGGACTGGCAGAGAAAATCAGGGCATACTCGCTGCAGGATGAAGGGATGGATACTGTTGAGGCTAATGAAAAACTGGGATACAGTGCTGATATGAGGGATTACGGAACAGGGGCCCAGATACTTAAAGACCTGGGCCTTTCGTCAATACGTCTTATTACCAATAATCCAAAAAAGATTGTTGGCCTGGAGGGACACGGGCTTACGATTACAAAGCGTGTTCCTATACGGTCGGAGCCAAACAGCCACAATAAGAGATACCTGCAGACCAAGAAGGAAAAGATGGGGCACTTTCTCTAAAATGAAGTCCGATGTGTTCTATATGCAGGAGGCACTGGGGCAGGCCAGGAAAGGGCATACCTCGCCAAATCCGCGGGTAGGGTGCGTGATTGTCAGCAAGGATAGGGTTATTGCCCGAGGCTATCATGTTAAGGCGGGTGCAGATCATGCTGAGGTGATGGCGCTAAAAGAGGCCGGAATCCTGGCAACGGGTGCTACGCTATATGTAAACCTTGAGCCCTGCTGCCATCAGGGACGTACGCCTCCCTGCACCGATGCTATAATTGCAGCAGGCATCAGCAGGGTGGTGTCTGCAGTTAAGGATCCCAATCCGAGGGTTGATGGCAAGGGATTTGAAATCTTAAGGAGGGTGGGCATCACTGTTGACGTCGGCACCCTTGCAATAGAAGCAGCTGCCCTTAACGAATCATACATGAAGCATATAGTAACAGGAATGCCCTTTGTAACTGCCAAGGCAGCTGTCAGCCTTGACGGCAAGATTGCCTCATATACCGGCGACTCAAAGTGGATAAGTTCGCCTGAATCGAGAAAAAAGGTACACCGGATGCGGAGTGAATCTGACGCGGTGCTGGTGGGATTAAATACTGTCATTAAAGACAATCCAAGGCTCACATGCAGGATCAGGGGCGGAAGGGATCCGCTGAGAGTAATACTCGACAGCAGGCTTTCAGTACCTCCTGATGCCAGGGTATTTGATGATGATAATGTTGTGGTCGCATGCCTTGAGGATGCACCCCGAAGGGATAACCTGAGGGTAATACGGCTTAAGGCTGATGCCAAAGGAAGGCCTGACCTTGCTTTGCTTATGAAGACGCTTGGCGGGATGCAGGTATGCAGTGTGCTTATCGAGGGTGGTTCCGAGGTGCTTGGATCAGCTTTTGATTCCGGTACTGTTGACAGGATTGTATGGTTCATTGCCCCAATCATCATTGGGGGACGAAGCGCTGTTACGGCTGTTGCTGGCGAAGGTGCAGCCAGTGTCTCTAAGGCTCTGAAATTCCGTGAGACCCGGGTTGGGCGATGCGGTCCGGATATCGTGGTAGATGGCTTGATATGAGGCAAAGCTTTAAATATGACATCTGCATCCTAAATTGAAAATAGGCTCGGGGCTGTAGGGTAGCTTGGATATCCTTTCTGGTTTGGGACCAGACGACCCCGGTTCGAATCCCCGAGTGATAATTACTAGGGGTGAATTTCCGGGCAGCCCCACCTTATAAGAGGATGTAAATGGCAAAGTCACGTCATGGTTCGGTTAAGGGATTAGGTTCTCGTTATGGACGGCGAATCCGGCATAAGCTGGCGGAAATTCAGGCAAGCCAACGGGCTAGAAAGAAGTGCCCTTACTGTAGCAAGACCGCGGTAAAGAGGGTGGCTGTTGGCATATGGTGCTGCAGGAGCTGCCTGGTCAAGTTTACAGGGGGTGCGTTTGATATCGGGGATAAAAATACAGTAAAGCGCTCAGTAGAACCACAAAAAGAGGGTGAGGCATAATGGCTTTATACAAGTGTTTTTACTGCAACAAGGAAATCGCTGAGACGCTTATCAGGAAGAAGATACGCTGCCCATACTGCGGCAGTAAGATTCTTTTCAAACCACGCACCACTACAACTACTGTTAGAGCCATCTGAGAATGAGGTTTCAGGCTACAATCACTGTCCAGAGAGGCACAAAGAAGGAACTTGAATGCTTTGTGGCCGAGACGGAATCTGCACACGATAAGAGCAGGGTGGAATTGGAGAAGGTCAAGGGGGGAATAAAATTGCGGATTTCTGCTGAGGATGCATCATCATTAAGGGCCCAGTTCAATTCAGTTGCTAAGATGCTAAATGTCTTTGACAAGATCAGCAGCATAAGAGCGTAAAATGGGAGTATCGAAAGAAACAGAGGAAAAAATACAGAAGCTGCAGCTTCTGGAGCAGCGCCTGCAGAACTTCCTGAGCCAGAAGCAGAGCTTCCAGGTGCAGCTTAATGAGGTAGAGTCTGCATTATCTGAGCTGAAAGGAAAGAAATCAGCATATAAAATCATTGGCAATATCATGGTAGACACGGGCGCATCAGAGCTGATGAAGGATCTGAACCAGAAGAAGGAGATGATTGAGATCAGAATCAAAAATCTTGAGAAGCAGGAAAACAAAACAAAGGAGGAAGCTAAGAAACTACAGAGCGAGGTCCTCCAGGTGATGCAGAACAAAAGAGAGTGATTGAAGTGGCTGAAGACAAGCTTGGGCAGGTTATTGAGGCGCTGGAAGAACTGCGTGAAGATAATACAATACCCAAGAATATAAAGAGCAAGGTTGAATATATCGTTTCTATACTTAAAGAGGAAACTGATGTCAACATCAGAATCAACAGGGTCCTGCAGGAACTTGAGGAGATTAGTGATGATATCAATATCCAGTCCTATACCAGGACTCAGCTGTTCAACATAGTGTCTGTCCTGGAAAAAATTTAGGAATTCAGCTTCATAAGCTTGCCCTTGGTAAGCATGCTATTGGGAAGCGAGATTATGTCTTTTTCTTTTGTCCTGATTTTGGTCTCGACCAGATTGATATGGACAATTTTTCCCTCAACGTCATCGAGCCTTATCCTGTCGCCCTCTTTTATAAAGCCCTTCCTGTGCAGAATCAGGCCTGAGATTACGTTGGGAATCAGGTCTTTTATGCTGAGCAAGACTGAAATCACGATGATTATGATAATTGCGGCCGATATTATGTTAAGCACATATGTCTTTAGACCCAGCTGGTCCAGGGCCATGACAAGTGTCATGAAATATGCAAAATAACGGACAAACGACCCTATTATCTCTTCTAATGATATCCTTATTCCAACTGCACGCTTAACTACAGCATTTACCTCCAGCTCGTGCAGTATCCTCTGGACAGTCTTTCCCAGAAGCCTTGCTATGATGAAGCCTATCAGTATAATTACTATTGCAACCATGATCCTTGTAAAGAAGGGTTCCAGAATCCCAGATATGGTACTAACTGAATCAGTAAGCACCATATCAGTTGAATTTGCCATAATTGCCTGTAAGCCAGCTCAGTATATAAAGATTTTGATGTGATTTTGATGTCAAGATTTATAAACTAATGCCTATAAAAGGCAAAGCATGCGGAATGCATTCGTTGATCCAGAGGAATGGAAGGAGAACCTTGCCAGGGAAAGAGCTAAGAGGCTTGCAAAGATCCGTGCAAAGCAGGAGAGGCGGGCGACCGGTGAGAAGGTAATCATCGAGGCGGCAGTAGAGGACGAAGATGCTGATGATTCTGATTCGGCCAGCGTAGTGAGGGGGAAGAAAAAGCTAAGCCGGGATGAAATAGAGACCAAAAAAAGGCTATCCCATGAGCAAAAGGAAAAAATGTCTGCGCGGGAGATTAATGCCCAGAAGGTCAAGGAGCTACAGGACCAGATATCAAAAACAAAGTACAACAAGAAGACACAGCATGCAATTGGTCTCATGAAGGCACAGCTTGCCAGGCTCAGGGATAAGCAGACAGCCGGTCAGAAATCTGGCCAGAAGGGCGACGGGTATGCTGTTAAACGGAGCGGTGATGCAACGGTTGTCCTCCTTGGGTTTCCGTCTACAGGAAAGTCAACGCTTCTGAACAAACTCACAAATGCCAATTCCGAGGTGGGTGCCTATGAATTCACAACGCTTAAGGTTGTGCCGGGAATGCTTGAATACGGGCACGCGAAGATACAGGTGCTTGATGTCCCCGGCGTTGTGTCAGGTGCGGCTGCCGGAACCGGACGGGGAAAAGAGGTCCTGCAGGTAATACGCAATGCCGATCTTATACTTCTGCTAATCGATGCCAATAAGCCGCAGCAATTGAATGTCCTAAAAAGGGAGGTCTACGATGCAAATATCAGGATCGATGCCCGCCGTCCGGATGTAAGGATCACCAGGACCTCCAAGAGCGGCATCAGGGTGGGAAGGACAGTCGATACTCCCGAGTTGACAGATGATGATATCGCAGGGATGCTCAAGGAGTACAGGATTGCCAATGCAGAGGTGCTGATCAGGGAGGCAATTGATGCCGACCGCCTGATTGATGTGATAGAGAAGAACAGGTGCTATCTGCCCAGCCTTACTACGGTGAGCAAGGCAGATCTGGTTGATGAAGCTATTCTTGGGAAAATAAAGAGGACGATTATGCCTGATTTGTTCATCTCCGCCCAGACCGGGCAAAATATTCAGGAGCTAAAGCAGGCAATCTACAAAAGGCTGGGATTCATAAGGATTTTCCTGAAGCAGATTAACAAGAAACCTGACCTGAAAGAGCCTCTTATTATGAGGAAAGGCGATACTGTCAGGGCTGTCTGCCTTAAACTGCACAAGGATTTTGTTGACCGGTTCAGATTTGTTAGGATCTGGGGCGAGTCGGCAAGGTTCGATGGGCAGAAGCTGCTAAGCCTGGACCATGAGATCTGCGATAGGGATATCCTGGAGTTTCATCTTAAATAACAAAAACCTGCCGCCGGTTCGCCACTGAGGGGCGGAGCATCAGACCCGGTGAAATTTTCAAAGAGAGGGGGTGTTGGGCTCGGTCAGCCTGATGCGTCTGATTTGCCTTTGATTTTTCGGGTAGGTCACACCCACATGCTCCTGTTTCATCAGGGCTTAAATTCCAAATAGGCTCTGGATATAATCCCTCTTGAACCTAAACCCATGCCTTTTGGAAATCTTTCCGAGAGCGCTGTCAAATCTTGAACCGTATTGGGCTGCTCTTTTCTTCCTGTATGCATATTTTGGCGGGAGTCCGAGGGACTCGGCAACCCTCCTGACAATCAGCTTGTTGGTCTGCCCATTAAGCTTGAGATTTGCGGAAATCCCCATCCCTGTTGCTATAACATTCTCATCGAGGAATGGTGTGGCAATACTAAAACCGAGTCCGTGCGAAAGCGCATAATCACGGAGCAAATCGCGTTCCCACATTTTGAGCAGACCGGCGAGGCATTCTTTTGGGATGTCCCTTGCCTGCCTGTGGCGCTCGTAGCCGGCAAATAGCTCTTCTGACCCAAGGCCGCTGAAAAGGACAGTTATGCCATCCTTTTTTGCCAGCTCGTGCGCAAGAACAACAACGGATCCAACCCCAATATTAACTGCGTTTGCCAGTTCCCTGCCCAGATGAGCGGCTGTTTTTCTTATGACTCTTTCAGCCCCTGCAAAGCGCACGACCCCAGTGGCAATAGGCAGCCCCATGCCTCTGGCAATCTCTGCTGAGTATGCCAGGTCTTCGGGTTTGGCAAGTCCAGTATCACAAAAGCCAACTGAGTAGCATTTGAAATCCGACTTAAGGCTTTTGCATATCAGGGCAATCAAGGTGCTGTCAACGCCGCCAGAGAATAGTATGCCGAATTTTGAGGATATTCTCTTTTTAACTGCTGCCTGCAAAGCTTCTCTTAGCTTTGACTCTGCCAGTGCATCAGGGACAGGATAATTCATCTGTTTAATCCGCCTTTCCCATTCAAGCCTATCAATGAGGCCATGCCTATTTATATAGAACTCATTCATATTGGATGTTGTACCTTACTACGTAGCATTCCCGGTGGTCTTCTATTGATGTGAACTTTGAGAGCATTGCCTTGAGCTGGTCAAGGTTCAACTTTGCGGCGGGTTTGTCATCATATCCGACTTTTGTGAACTCCACGTTGCTGTAAATGGAGTATGATGCCAGGTTCTGGAATGCATAATTCTCGCTTAGGCTGAACTGGCCGCGGTCTTCTGTTAGGTATCCTTGGTTTGCAAGTGTGTTAAGTGTTTCATTCACCCCAATTCCGAAACCATATTTCATCATCAGGTCCGATGCAGAGACTGTTCCTGCCTTGAAGCAGGATTCAAGTACCTTTATCTCGTTGGCGCTGAGCTTGTCAAAGTCTGGGAGGTGTGCGGTCCTGTAGGTATCAAGATCAACAACCAGGGAGCCCTTGATGCGTTCCATTACAATTGTAAAAGTTTTATCCTTGTCCCTGCACAGAAAAGAATAGGCCGCTACGAGAGTTACACCGACTTTCGCAATTTTCCGGTCTGACATTAGCCTTATGTCCTTTGCTGATATTTTTGGCCTGAGAATGGGCAGCAGGCCCTTTTCCTCGAATTCGTCAAGCTTTTCCATGAATTCCTCGTTCTCCTGATGAGCCAGGATATCTACTGCCTCACCGCCATGCTTGCTTCTTCTTGGCCTGATGTTCACGAATAGGGGGATGTCAACAATTCCTGTTATCAGCGCGCTTCCTACGGGGAGGTTCCTGATCTCGTTCTCGCTTTCAGCTGTAATCCCTTCAACAGAGCCGGATATCGCCCGCAAATCATTAGGATTTGTAACCTTCAGGATGATCTGGGTGGTGCATTGGGACAGTACATTTTTTTCTATCCTGGCGGGACGCTGTGAAACAACGCAGAGACCAAGCCCGAATTTCCTGCCTTCGGAGGCGAGGTTCCTGATTACAGAAGAGCTCTTTGCCTCACCATAGCTTTTCTCAGGGACATAGTTGTGTGCCTCTTCAATAACTGCAAAAAATGGAGGGACCTTGTTTTTTTTCCTTTCCTCAAACAGATCTGTAAGGAGCTTGTAGACAATTATCTGCTGGACATCAGGATTTATGCCCCTGAGGTTGATTATTGAACATCTGCCGGATCGGACAAGTTCGTTATACGGCGTATAGGCTGCTGAAAACAGGTTCAGGTCTCGCAGATGCTCAATTACACTTATTATGCTCCATTTTACATTACTCTCCTCGTTTTCCAGGGAGAGCAGGAGGTTCGTCAGGTTCATCTCATCCACCCTCTTTACCGCCCCATAAAGCGTTCCCAGCTGGGCATTGCTGAGTTTTGCGGGGAGAATGTGGATCATTTCCTGGGCTGTCATGGCCTCATTGAGCTTAAGAGGAATAGCATTGGGGTTAAGCTTTGAATCACCGTATTCAACAATGCGCCTGCCATAACCCTTGGGGCTAACACCAAATCTGGCCATGGCGGCAATGTCTGATTTCTTGTCATTTGGCTTTTTCAGGTCAATATATTCTCCATGTGCATCAATTATGAGCAGAGGGACCTTTTTTTCTATGATTTCTTCAAGCAGGACGCCTACGCAATAGCTTTTTCCATAGCCGGTCTTGGCGATTACAGAAACGTGTTTTGTGAGAAGCTTATTTAAGTTGAGCATAACCATGATATCCGCATTCTCCAGCTTTCCTATGTAGGCGCCCTGGCTGTCCGTGTCAAGTTCGATTATGGATTTTATCAGGTTCTCCTGCGCCGCCAGCACCTCTGTGCCTGGCGAGAAGGGTACCCTGGGCTGCTTTACAATTCCCTCTTTGTTCTTGTGCCCTATCACAAAGCAGTGCGCCAGCTGCTTCTCCGCATCCTTTTCAAGGTCATATACCTGGCAGAGAACAAAGCTTCCTTCCTTGCAGGGAACCTGGACGTAGTCAAACTTCTTTACCTCCGCAACTGTCTTGAAGCTGAAATGCGAAGGTGTTACCTTGCCAATAATCTGTCCGAGAATCATGACATTTCAGAAATGGCAATTGATTTATTAATGTTCGGGTCGTGACTAAACGGTAATGATTAATGGAAAGATTTATAAATGCGGAAGCAAATTCCCTGCTCATGGCAGCTGACAAGGTTAGCAAGGATGAACAGATTGGGTTTCATAAGGGATCTCTGTCAACTCTTGCGAAGGAGAGACAGGAACTCCTGAAGATACTTCAGATTGTTGAGCAATTGATGCAGGTGCATGTGAAGTCGCTGAAAGAACTGGGTGTTGACCTCGAGGAGCAGGCCAAGAAGCTTGCGGATCAGAAGAAAAAGACAGAAAATAAGCCCATTGAAGATCTTATTGGATAGAATATTAGATAGAAAAATATTTATATCCCTTTCCATATGAATCGTTAAGGTATGGGGGATTCAAATTACTTTGAGAGTATGGATTATCTTGAGCCCAGATGTCCCGGGTGTAATGTTATTCTAGACTATGGGGTAAATACCTCTTTTAATGATAAGCTGGATGTGCATGTGTGCAATAAATGCGGCAAGGTTCTGAAATAGTCTTGAAAAAATTTATAAAGCAGGACCATTCTTCCGACGTTAGCATGGCAGAAAGATATGATGCTGCGGAGATCGAGCAATCTGTTCTTACGCGATGGGAAAAAGCAGGCATCTATGGGAAAGCAAAGGCCAGGGGAAAGAAGAAGTTTTATTTTCTGGATGGTCCACCGTATACCTCCGGAAAGATACACCTGGGCATTGCATGGAATAAATCTCTGAAGGATGCAATTCTGCGGTATAAGCGCATGCAGGGGTATGATGTCTGGGACCGTGCAGGGTATGATATGCACGGGCTGCCGACGGCTCTGAAAGTGCAGGAGAAATTTAAGATTTCGCATAAGGATGAAATTCCCAAATTCGGGGTTGCAAGATTTATTGATGAATGCAAGAAACTGTCTCTGTATAACATGGAGCAGATGAACAGGGATTTCAACCGGCTTGGCGTATGGATGGACTTTAAGAATCCATACATGTCCATCAGGAACTCGTTCATAGAGGGCGAATGGTGGCTTGTCAAGAAAGCACATCAGAATAAGAGGCTTTATGAGGGTGAAAAAGTCATGCACTGGTGCGCCAAATGCGCTACTGCGCTGGCAAAGCATGAACTGGAATATTACAATGTCAAGGACGATTCCATCTTCTTCAAATTCAGGGTTGAGAACGAGCATAATGAATTCCTGGTGATCTGGACTACAACACCATGGACCGTAGCCTTTAATCTTGGCGTGATGGCCAATCCCGAGCTTGACTATGTGAAGGCCAGGGTCGGAGATGAAATTTGGATAATGGCAAAGGCCCTGGCAGGGCCGCTTATATCAGGTGTATGCGCAAAGAAGTATGAAATTGTTGAAGAGATGAAGGGCATAGCACTTAAGGGGATGAGGTACAGGCACCCGTTCTCTGATTTTATCGATTACAGTGGTTTTGGAGAGCTGTCACATACGGTTGTGATGAGCAAGGAGTATGTAAATCTCTCTGCAGGTTCCGGCCTGGTGCATCTGGGTGCCGGTTGCGGACCTGAGGATTATGAGGTTGCATACCAGAACAACATAAAGCCGTTCAACAGCCTTGATGAGTTTGGAGTTTTCCCGAAAAACATGGGGCGGTTCAGCGGGCTTCGCGCAAAAAAGGATGACAAAAAATTCATTGAAGAGCTGGACAGCCTTGGGCTCCTTCTGGCCACAACCAAGGTTGAGCACGATTATGCCCATTGCTGGCGCTGTAAGGAACCTGTGATATTCAGGACGACCAAGCAGTGGTTTTTCAAGATCGAGGATCTTAAGAAGAAGATGCGGGAGCTTAATAAGAAAGTCAAGTGGATTCCTGACTGGGCGGGGAGCAGGCAGTTTGACAGCTGGCTTGACAACCTGCGGGACAATGGAATAACACGCCAGCGATACTGGGGAAGCCCGGTCCCTATCTGGAGATGCGGCAAATGCTCCGATTATGTTGTTGTCGGCTCATGCAGGGAGCTTAAGAAGCTTGCCGGCAGGGTTCCTGAAGACCTCCATAAGCCGCATATAGACCGGATTACGATTCCGTGCAAGTGCGGCGGCATTATGAGGCGCATCCCTGATATCCTTGATGTCTGGATAGATTCCGGCTCTGCATCATGGGGCTGTCTGGACTATCCTCACAAGGATGAGTTTTTTGAGAAGCTCTTTCCGGCAGATTTCATACTTGAGGGTAAGGATCAGATAAGGGGATGGTTCAACCTGCTTCTGGTAGCAAGCATCGTAAGCATGTCGGTGCATAGCTATAAGGCGGTCTACATGCACGGATTTGTGATGGATGCACTCGGCAGGAAAATGAGCAAATCCCTTGGCAATATCATTTCACCATATGAGGTTGTGGACAAATACGGTGCAGATACCTTTCGGTTCTATATGATTGGCGGAGCATCCCCTGGCCTGGATATTAATTATAATTTTGATGATGTCAAAATCAAGCACAGGAATCTGTCCGTGCTCTGGAATGTCCATCAGTATCTGATGTCAAATGCCAGGACCATGGGAGTTAATCCGGCAGGGATTGGCAGTTCAATCGAGAAGGATTTTTCTTTTGAGGAGGAATATATATTTTCCAAGCTGCATTCAACAATTAAGCATATTACGTTTCTGTTTGAGTCATACAGGATCAATGAGGTTCCCTGGCATATCGAAGAGCTGTTCCTCGAGCTTTCAAGAACCTATATGCAGCTTACCAGGGACAAGATGGCAGCAGGGGAAGAAGGCGCCAAGGTCTGCCTTTATACGGTATTCCGGGTCCTGCATGAATGCCTGAAAATAATGGCACCGTTAGCCCCCTTCATAACCGATGCTATTTATTTTAACCTCAGGGAAGAGTTTGGCCTGAAGGAGGAGAGCGTGCATCTGTTAGCCTGGCCTGTTCATGTGCAGAAGCACATAAAGCCGCAGCTTGAGCATTCGTTTGAGCATGTCAAGGGGATCATCCAGGCTGTGCTTTTTGCAAGGGAGAAATCACAGCTTGGAGTCAGGTGGCCGGTAAAGGAGTTTATCATTGAAACCGACAAGGAAAAGGTGACTGCTTCAGTGAGTCTTCTCAAGGAAATTATCAAGACGCAGACAAATGCCAGGGACATTGATGTTGTTGCACGTTTTGACAGGGTCAGTCACTCTGTAAAGGCTGACTATTCCAAGATCGGTCCGGATTTCGGCAGCCTTGCCCCGGCAATAATCGCCAGGCTCGCGACAGAGAGCGCTAACAGTGTTGTGAGCCATCTTGAGAAAGACCATAAGTTCACGATAAAGATTAATGGTCAGCAGGTTATTCTGGTTCCTGAGCATGTTATCATTGAAAAAAAAGTTGCTGACGGGTATGTTGCAGCCGAGTTCTCAGGGGGCACAGTTTACCTTAATACCACTCTTGACAAAGAGCTGGAGGCCGAGGGTTATGCCAGAGAGGTAACCCGGCGGATACAAAGCCTGCGCAAGGAGGCAGGGCTGGAAAAGCAGGACCGAATAGAGCTGTGTGTTAAGGCAGGCGGCCTGGTGGAGAAAGGTCTAAAGTATCATCTTGAGCAAATCAAGGAGAAAGTCGGTGCTTCGGAGATAAACATTGTAAGCAAATCTCCAACTAAGAAATATAAACATAGTTCCAGGGATAAGATTAAGAATGAGGCAGTTGAGCTGTACTTCAATACCATACTGTAAAATCAGCTACTCTGAATTTTTTTCATTCTCATAAGACGATACATATCAGTACGTCCAGCGTTACAATACAAAAGAGGAAATTCTAATCTGTCAAGAACCACCTTCAAAAACAGGATGGTGGACTAGAGTCCACTGGTTTCTAAAACCAGTGGTATATTCCTGAAATATCAAATCACTTATACCAACATCCACTATCAGAAATGAACTCTCTGGGGTGAAAATAATCAAAGCATATATCGTGTTCTCTGCAAGGCGGATGACTATCGGTGGTTCCTACGCTTGGGCATGGGGTGCACGCTCCATCTGCACATACCAAATTAGTTTTACATTCAGTCGTTTCAGAACAACTATCTCCCTCCTTTCCATACGCTGCACACCGACCCACGTTGCACACACCAGATTCACAATAAAAATCATCAGCACAGCAGTCATCTATTTCTTTTCCCATAGATTGGGTGCCATCCAAACAGAACGTTCCTTTATGCTCCAGCTTCTTAATCCCTTCACCCGCATGGAATTCATTATCAACCCAATAAGTATAATCGCCATTTGGTAATGTACATTCTACTATTGCGAAATTGCCATTTTCGATATCAGAACTGTAAACGGTATCACCACAACCCGTCTCAGATACAACGAGTGTTAATACTGGATCGTTTTCCAATGTGGGTATATCACTATCTTCATCAATATACATATTAAATATAACTTTATTATCATTACCCTCTGGTGCGCTCATGATACTAATGTCCTCTACCCTAAATTTTGCATAGTCATAGTGTTGAAACGTTGACTCAGTATGGATAATGACATTATCTCCAGAAAATTCATCAAGAACAAGATTTATCTTACGTGAATCATGGACAATCGTAAATGGCTGACCATTTGCAACTTCAATCATTGTATGAATTCCTTCATATACCATATTATCCTGGCTAAGGTCATAAAACTTGACCACTTCAAACACTTTGAAAGAAGCCTTGCCGTCCTGCACTCCCTGATTCTCGATAGCTATTACTTGACTATACTTGCCAAAGTTATATAACACAGGTTCATCCAGTTCAAGTTCAACAAGCTCACTATTACTACCACCCCGGATCCTCTTGAACTGGAACGTCATCTTTATCCTTCCATCATCCAGTTCCTCTAAAGAACTTACATATATGGCCACACCCAATCCTTCAATTATCCCCAGCCCTGGTCCGCGAACGTTAGGATCAATACCAAACATCTCAATTCTCCCATCAAATGAACCGATATCCCTAAAACAGATACTATGAATACCATTAACAATTAGCCCATACCCTTCTTCGCAAAACCCCCCATAACCTCTAACCACACCCGGTCCCAAGGGTTTCACGAATGTGAATTCATATTCGTGCTGATGAAAGATTGTGGTTGGATTACTGATATGCAACCTGAAACGTCTTGGAACAAGATGCCTGCTGTAATCATATGTGTCTCTAGATTGGCTTAAGATCTCTATTTTCTCATCGAGTTGCACATCCTCGAAGTCCTCTGAATCAACACCATCATCGTCTTCAGATTCCAAAGGAATAGCTGCCATAAATGGTGTAAAATGGTCTGTGTATCCTGTGATTGTATGAGCTTGGGGGTTTATTTCATATGGTTCAGGTAAAGAAATCCAATCTGAACCATCATAATAATAGATAATCAAATTTTCTGGATCACCCTCAAAATCCGAGTCATATGATATTGTGATGGGAATTGCTGGGTTGAATTCAGTTCCATCTGGCTGGAAATCAAATACCTCTCCTGCAACACTAAATGAGCCTGTTGTTGGAGGTGTTGTTATTTTATTTACAGTTATTTGCGCTTCTGCTCCATCAGGATAAGTAATAACAGTTCCAGAAGGTATCTCAATTCCAGCTGAATAATCAGTTGAAGCGACTATGATATCCTCTGTAGTTGTCCCATCAGGAACATCAACACTTGCTGTAAGAGTATCAAAAGCAGAAATTGATGTACCATCTCCTTTTCCTTCAATCCTAATTCTTATCTTTCCATTAATAACTGGGATGCAAACAACATTAGAACTTATCTTCATCTTTCCAATCGAAAAAGAAGTAAAATCTTCTCCGATCAAAAAAGCGTTATCGCCAGTTATTACAGTATCAGCAACTATTGGATGCTTATCGGTAAAAAGGGAGGGCAACTCATCTTTATTAGTGCTACCAATAAAACACAGCTCACTAAATTCAGAGGGAATACTAAATGTTTCAAATTCCACATCGCCATATTTTGAACTCAAAGAGTTTACAGAACTTGTTAGTTCAGCTTTAAATTGTATCTGTTGTGATAACTTTGCATTTTTCGATATCGTTATAATGGATTTTATTCCAAAAAACACAACACCTGCGATAACTATTAGCACAAGAATAAAAATAAAGGATTGCGATTGAATTTGACCTCTTTTTTTCATAACAGTTATTAAGGCTGATTGTGGTATTTAATGGTTTCGAATATCCCTCAGAAATGGAAGTCTGCAATTTTCTTCACCAGTAAATCCGACTGAAATTTCTTTTCGTCGATAAGTTGTCAAGAACCCCTGGTCACAGACCAAGGGAATGTGGTGAAATGCTCGCAATAATGAGCTTTGCCACATGATTCTAGATCATGCTCAGAAATTTTCCAACAACTGGACTCAATAGCAAGCAAAGCTTGTCACCTGTCAAATACTGGATGGAAAATTTCTGACATTTTAGTAGAAGCTGCGCATTGTATGACCATGCACAATGACAAAATAAAGGCATACAAAGAAAAGATTACAGGAAAAGCAATAATGACTTTAGCAGCATATCAGATATCATGTTCAAGACATTCATGTCAATTCAGGCATAACTTATATTCATATATGTGAGATAGTGTGGTCAGTTGCTTTGAATGGGAAGGAGAATCAGTTACGGTCAATTTTTCCAGAAATAGTCCTGTTGGAAATCTGATTGTCAGACAGCCTGTTTAGGGTTAATGGTCACTGGGTGCGGATTTCTATGATTTCTAATTGGGTTCATGCCCCGATGCTCTGCATCGGTAGTTGATACAATTAGGACTAAAAATTCCAACTGTATTGAATACCCCGGAACTCTGCTCCGTTGGGATTTTTTATTTACAGACTTCCCGCATCTGAGCTTTCACAGGATTATTCCTCGTTCAATCTAACGTTCTGCAGAGCATTCGCTTGATACAAGTTTTGGCTTTCGATTCAATCCTGGGGTCCTTTGCCCCCGGTCTGATGACTACATCAGACCTTGACCTAGGGCGATCTGCTCGATGGCTGCGAGCTGAGCTATGTAACCCTTAGAACAACCAGCACTTTGATACTGAATAGATCATACAATGTCCTCCTGATGGAAAATATCCTCTTAGAGGATATTTTCCTGAGCTGATACAGCAGCACGAGAAACATGCTTAGCATGAAGCAAAACAGCCTGAACAACGGGTTCCTCGAATTAGTCCTGAGCTGTATGCTGTCGGCGTTCTTGAACAGGTTTTCAATCGACCACCTGTCCTTGTACAGCAGCCTGAACCACTGGCTTGCCCCGGCTTTTTTGCCGACGGCAAAAAAGAATGTCTCCCTGCCATGGCTCTTGTGCATAACAACCCGGAACCTGACATCGCCGAAGCTGTGCCAGAAGAAACGCCGGCCACGCTTCTTAACAGACTTCAGCCTGCCCGTCTTCTTGAGCCGGATGCAATAGTCCAGCCTGAGCCGCTGGCAGAGGCCGATCATCTCAGCAGACCCATAGCCCCTGTCTGCCAGAAGGCAGACTCCTGGCATGACACGTTTCACCTCACGCAGGACACGCTCATAGGCCGTTATGTGATCAGCACCGCAGAGCTTCGGAAGCACGCATAACGGAAACGTGCCAAGTTTGGAATGGAGCGCAATTACGGTGTAATGGAACGACCCGGTCGATCCCCTCTGGATACGGTAACTGGTCAGGAAATCGGGCAGGCAGCTACGACCAATGTCATCTTTAAGGTCCTCGTAGCTGCCAAAGAAAGGTTCTTTGCTCTCGTCGATGATGACGCTCCATCGCACACGGCCGTTGCGCCTGATGAGATGGGGCAGGATGTCAAGCATTGCCCTGTTTCCATAGGAAAGCCAGGGCATCTCTTGGCCTTGGCCAAGAGCAAGTCGGCGCTGGATCGTGTCAGCACTGATGCCGGTCGCGGATTCAAGGGAATCGTTATTAAGGGCCATAGCAATAAGGTAGGATTTAACTTCCTCGTTGGAATGCACAGAATTGGCTTTGGTGGCAGAAAGACTTATATTGAAGAAATCCTTTATCAGTTTGTTGAGTTTCATAGCAGAAAATCAACAGCAGGAAGGACTAATAATCCTTCCTGTTTTTCATGTTCAACAAGAAATCAGGCCACTTGCGGGAAGTCTGTAATTTCCAAAATAAGAAAGTGCCTATCGGATAACCCCTCATAATAGAATCAAACAACAGTTCTATTTGTTCGTGATTCCATACTAATTTCCTCTGAATTGCTGGCAAATAAATCTTGTTTTCCTTTATTTCATCTAGTACAGTTTTAATTTCTTTGTCCCTGTATGTCATAAATAAGTATTTAAGTAAGTTCTCTATAAATAATTATGGTTATCAAGGTAGTTCGGGAACTAACAGTTGCTTAAAATAATCTTTTTTCTCAAACTCTTCTTTGATCATCTTTTCTACTATTGCCTGCTTGATGTAAGTTGAGATTGAGATATTGTCCCCTGTCTTTTTTTGCAGTTCCTTCCATAGATTATTCGGACAAAAGAAACTCCTCCTTTCACTTCTCAGTAATTCGTAGTCAGCTTCCATCCTTGCACACCCTTTCGTAGATTTTGTTAATCTTTTCTTCCACAGTCATGGACATAAACAAAACAGATCGTACATAATCAGCAGTCTTTGTATAGCCCGCAGCTCTTGCTTTGGCTATCAAGATCTGGTTCTGATCTGGAGTCAACCTAGTGCCAAGCCTTAACTTCTTCATATAAGGAATATAGTTGCCATTTGATATAACTACTTTGGATAAAAAATAGTATCCAAATATGGTAACATTTGCGGTAACACAAATGGTAACACAAAACCAGATGGGCGAGAAAAGTCGTTTAAATAGGGGCTTCATCCTGAAAACCGCGTTTCCGGCGATTTTGCTGGGACTGAATGGTGATTTCAGCATTCAGTGGACAATTTTGGAAAGTTGCTCTTTTCCCTGTTTTCTTTGTGATTTCCCTGCCCGGCCGCAGAATCTCGTCAGTCATGTAGCGCTCCATCTCGCCCAATGAGCCTATTGCGCCCGTGCCACCCCCTCCCACCGGCCTCAGGCTTTGTCCGGCACCGCCTCGTACAGAGGCACTTTCCGCGCATCAGCCTCGGTCCAGTACAGCATGTGGCGGAGGTTATACGCAACGACC
>JBDRAZ010000019.1:0-2899 GCA_043823195.1 archaeon | reverse complement strand
TCATATATGCCTGCACCAGGGTGCGGCGAATCAGGAGCAGGGGGGGTGAATATGACTAAAGAACCAAGTAAGGGGCTAGTGTAATCAGCTGCAAAGCCGGCATACTAATGATGCGGCTTTATATGTATCGGAGATACTGCTATACAGAAAATGTTTAAATATTAGTTATAACTATGGTCATAATTGATGCGGAAGGAATTGACCGGACAGAGTGCAATATAACATTCCATCCGCACGCCATAAAGAGAATATTTTATTGGAGGCTGGATCCTTATAGGGTAGAAGAGGCTGCCAGGCATGGCAAAGCAACAGATAAATGCAGTCCACCAAAAGCCTGTTTTGAAAGATACTACGGAAAGCTTAACACAAAATATACGGTAATCATAAAAATCCGCCGAAAGTGCCCTACCCCGGCCTGATAGAAATCCCCGGATACGAGGGATTTCTAGCACACAGAAAAATTGGATATTTTTCTGGTGCAGAAAATTCAGCAGGAATTTTCTAGCATGCCAAAAATGTCCTATGGACATTTTTAAGCATAAAGGCCGGGGTTTTAAACCCAGCCCAAAAACGTCTGACGACATTTTTGAGCATAATCAAATATCATAACCATTTCACCGAGGTATTAACAGCATGGTCAAGAAAGGGAAGATAATTTGCGACTGCGGAAAAGTCCTGGAAGAGAAATTAACTCAGGTTGAAGGTATTGGGTGCAATGCCATGGTTTGTCCGCACTGCGGTTTTCTTACACTAACAAAGGAACAGGTAACCGAATACTTAAAACTTAAGGAGATGCATGAAATAATTGACTCCTCCAGAAAGGTTGTGAGAATTGGAAACTCTTTGGGTCTGATACTCTCTGAAAAGCTAAAAAGACTTGGTATCAGACAGGGCAAGATTGTAAAAACAGAAGCAATGACCGCAAACTCATTCAAGGTAACAATCTAAACAGCAGCTTTCTTAACAACAGGCCCTTCAGCAGTGTCATCAACACTAAAGCCTTTCTCCCTGATTTCGTCTCGAAGAGAGTCAGCACTCGCCCAGTCCTTTTTCTTCCGGGCCTCCTCGCGCCTTGCCACCAGATCCAATACTCCACTGGGAACATCTGCCTCAAACTCAAGGATCCCAAGGACCGAATCAAACTCCATCATAACCTTTCGGACCTTATCGGCGTCTTTCACACTCATCTCTTCCTTGTTAACATCCCTCATGAAGTCAAAGATGAATGCTAGCGCTGAACTGATGTTAAGATCGTCATCCATGTGCTTTTCAAATCCCGCCTTTGCATCAGCAATCAGCTTTTCAGCCTTGGGGTTACCAGCACCCTTGCACTGGTCAAGCGACATAAGGAAATCCCTGAACTTCTCAACAGTCCTCTCTGCAGACTCAAGGCCCTTAATCGTAAAGTTGAGCGGGACCTTGTAGTGGGCGGAAAGCAACAGGTACCTGATGGCCTTTGGGCTGTAGCCCTTGCCAAGAAGATCCCGGAGGGTATAGAAGTTACCAAGCGACTTTGACATCTTCTTCCCCTCAACCATGAGGTACTCGTTATGCACCCAGTAATTGACAAACGGCTCATCGTTGGCGCCCTCAGCCTGCGCAATCTCATTCTCGTGATGAGGGAATATGAGGTCAATCCCCCCGGTATGTATGTCAAAGTGCTTCCCCAGATATTTTGAGCTCATGGCGCTGCACTCAATATGCCAGCCGGGCCTGCCCTTTCCGATAGCAGTATCCCACGAAGGCTCGCCCTCCTTTGCGCCCTTCCAGAGCACAAAGTCATGGGCGCTCTCCTTTTCATACTCATCCTGATCAACCCTCGCACCGGCCTTCTGCTCACCCAGTTTTATTTTGGACAGCCTGCCATAATCCTTAAACTCCGATATCTTGTAATACACAGAACCGTCTGCCTCATACGTCATGCCCTTGCCGATCAGGGCCTGGACCTGTGCAACCATCTCCTTGATGTGCTTAGTTGCCTCTGGATAGAAATCCGCAGGCAAGATGTTAAGCGCCTTAAGGTCCTCAAAGAAAGCATCCTTGAATTTCTTCGTATAATCATCAAGCTTAACCCCCTGCTCGTTTGCTCCCCTGATGGTCTTGTCGTCGACGTCAGTAAGGTTCATGACCTGCGTAACCTTATAGCCCTTGTAAAGAAGATACCGCCTCAGAACGTCAGCACAGATGTACGCCCTGAAATTCCCTATGTGCGCATAATCATAAACGGTGGGCCCGCAGGTATACATGCCTACATGGCCCGTCTTGATTTCCTTAAATTCGTCCTTTTTCCGCGTGAACGTGTTGAAGAGCTTCATCTTATCTCGATCCTCTGGCCGGCCTTAAGCCCCAGAATCCTGTTTGCGCTTTTGTTCCTGACAGAAAGCTCAAGCGTAGATGCAGAACCCACAATTAAAAACATTTCGTTTTCAGGAGCCTCATCATATATTATATAGTAAGGGATCTTCTTTGCCTTACCCTCAATCACAACATCATACATTTTTTTTCCAAGCGAAGGTATGTTTGTAATGACATTTCCAAAGGAATCGATCCTGACAACCTCGCCGGTTCTCCCCTTCAGGCAAAATTCAAGCCTTGTTTGCAGGGCAGTGTCTTCACCCAGCATTCCGGCGGTCAGCATTTCGAGCCTCGCTGCAGCAGGTGCAAACACATCCCTGCCGTGAAAAGTATGTGACGCATCCTCAGCAGACAGCCTCACGGTCTTCCTGACTCCGTCTTCTGAAGCGGCCGGATACATAAGGCCGTTGTCCGGGCCGACAAAGAAATAATTCTCTGTCTGCACTGCAACAGCCTGCCTTTTTGACCCCACACCCGGATCTGCGACACACAAAAAGACAGTGCCCTTGGGAAAAAACCTGTAGTTCGCCTTAAGCACCCAGGC
>JBDRAZ010000018.1:0-4525 GCA_043823195.1 archaeon | reverse complement strand
CTTTCATTTGGTGGATATCTCCAATATCCACCCCCAGTAAAGCCTGACGGCTTACTGGGTTATATAATTAACTAAGGAATTCTACGCGGCCCCTCAGATCACTTCGCCCACGTCAAGCTCAGTGTCCTCGACATAGGTGTTGTCAAGCTCGTCTGCAATGTCCTGGGGAATCTCGGGCCCTGCCGGCTGCACATCTGGCTGCATATCAGGCTGGCCGGGGGGTGTAATCTCCGGCTGGTCTGCAGCGCATCCGATCAGCAGAACAGCAAAAATGAGCGATAGGAGTCTTTTCATCTTCTTCCGCCTCGGGAATCATCCCCGGCTGCTCCGGGGCTTTGCGGATCCGCAGCAGGAGCGTTAATGCGCGTATCCCGTGCTTCCTTGGCCGCCTCCAGGCGTGTCTGCCGGGCATTCTGGAAACTCCGTGCAGCCTCAGTGACAGGCCTTTGCGGCTGCATCGCCCTGATGGTCTCCGCCGCCCGTTCAACAGCACCAGAGTCAACCTGGCCCACGACCTTCTCAAGCCGCACCCTGGCCCGTGCCTTTGCAGTCTCAGGCAGCTGCTCGATTCTGTTCTGGAGCCTTTCCCTCTTGACCTGGGCGTGCCCTGCCTCGATCTTTTCTTTGTAGGCGTTCCTTGTCTGTTCACGGTTTTGCTTCACTTCATGGAACCTGTTGCGTATTGTCTCCTTATCTTCATTAGCAAGGCCCGCAAAAGATGACCGCATTGCCTCAATAATCTCATCCTTCAAAGCTTCACCAGACCTTATCCTCTCAATCAGCCCGGGATCTGGCGCATTCATCTTCTCAAGGGCCTTTTCTGCCCTTTCAGCATTAAGCTCAGCATGTGTTTCCTTGATCTGTTCCCTGATTGCTGCCGGCTCCTCACTGGACTCGATTGCCTCGGCAACAGCAGACCTGTCCTCTTCAGTCATGAGCGGCCTTGCAATATCCCGAAACTCCTTGTTAAGTGTAATGATTTCTTTCTTGATATTTACGTAATCCTCGACGGCAGCCTCAGATTCAGGACTTAATGCGCCCACCTCATCCTCCAGCACCCGGGTTTCAGCCTGAATGGCCTCCAGCTCGGCAATATCCTCGCCCCTCACAGCCAGGATATCAATAACTGCCTGATGCGCAATCGAACTCTTGGTAACTGCATACTCAAGCTGCAGGATTCTCATTGCCGCACCAGTTGCTGATTCTGCAATAATATCAGTCTCCGCAGCGGTCTGTTCATCAACCGCTGCCTCGTCCACAGTAACTGAATCAGCCGTATCTGCATCCTGCGCAACAGCAAAAACAGACAACAACAAAATCATAAGAATTGCATATTTCATAATACCACCTCAGAAACAATGCAGAAACTGAATTATTTAAACCTTATTGTTTTCAATCTCAGCTGTGCGCCCTCTCATCTGATAGGGTGCCTCAGGAGAATTCAACACAATGCTCAACTGCTTCTTTGACAGCCTGTGGAGAAAGGCAAAGACCATCAGGTAATCATTCCTTAACCATCTCATTGAAATCCCTTGGCTTGATCAGGTCTGCAGGAATCTCTTCGGTCTCACCAACCTTTGCTGCAGCAACAACCTTATCATCGGCCTTGAGCTTCATGAGCCTGACGCCCTGGGTATCCCTGCCGATAATCGAGATCCCGTGGGCATTGGTCCTGATTGCTATTCCCTTCTTTGACAAGAAAATCAGGCCCGTGTCATATTCAACAGACTTGACGGCGACGACATTGCCGTTCCTCTCGCTGCACTTGATGTTTTTGACACCCACGCCGCCCCGCTTGATGAGCCGGTATTCTGAAACCTGGGTTCGTTTTCCGTATCCGTTTTCAGTTACTGTCAGGATGGTCTTGTCATCGATGGCAATCAGCATCCCTATGACCCTGTCCTTTTTCTTCAGCCGGATGCCCCTAACGCCCCTGGCGGTCCTTCCCATTGGGCGCACATCCTTTTCGCTGAACTTGATGGCAATGCCCTTCTTTGTTGCAAGCATGATCTGCCTCTTGCCGTCGGTTATCTTTACATTAACAAGCTTGTCGCCTTCATCAAGGGTTATCGCCCGTATGCCGCCGTTCCTGGGCTTTGAGAAATACTTCAGGCTGGTCTTTTTCACTATGCCCTTCTTTGTGGCAGTAAACAGGTAATGTGAATGATCAAACTCCGTTACAGGTATTATCGCCGTAATCTTCGCCTCACTTGAAATTCTCAGAAGGTTTACAATGGCCTTGCCCTTTGACTGCCTTCCGCCTTCGGGTATCTGGTAAACCTTCATCCAGTGCACCTGGCCGGAATCAGTAAAAGACAAAAGATAGTCGTGGGTATTTGCAACAAAGATGTGCTCAACAAAGTCTTCATCCCGCATTTCAGCGGCAATCACTCCCTTGCCGCCACGCTTCTGCTCGCGGTATAGGCCGATTTGGGTCCTCTTTACATAACCCGCATGCGAAACAGTCAACACCACATCCTCCTTCTTTATAAGGTCCTCGATCTCAATGTCATCCTCGCCGTCCTCGATTCCGGTCCTTCTTTCATCCCCATATTTCTCTTTCAGTTCAAGGAGTTCCGCCTTGATGATCCCAAGTATCTTTTCTTCACTGGCAAGTATGCTGTTCAGCTCGTCAATGAGTCTCAGCAGTTCCTTGAACTCCTCCCTAAGCTTTTCCTGCTCAAGGCTGGTCAGCTTCTGCAGCCTCATGTCAAGGATTGCCTGCGACTGGACCTCGCTCAGCCTGAACGATGACATAAGAAGCTCCCGGGCGCGCTCAACCGACTTTGAAGACTTAATGATCCGGATCGCCTGGTCGATGTTGTCAAGTGCGATGATAAGGCCCTTAAGGATATGCGCCCTCTTCTCGGCCTTTTTCAGGTCAAACTCTGTCCTTTTCCTTACGATAACCTGCCGGTGGCCAATGAAATGGCCCATTATTTCCCGTATATTAAGCACCTTGGGCTCATTCTTCACAAGCGCAAGCATATTTATGCCGAACGAGTCCTGCATCCTTGTGTGCTTATATAGCTGGTTAAGGACAACATCAGAGTTTGCATCCTTCTTGAGTTCAATTACAATTCGCATGCCTTCCCTGTCAGACTCATCCCTGATATCGCTTATGCCCTCAATCTTCTTGTCCTTTACCAGATCGGCAATGTTCTCAATGAGCATTGCTTTATTGACCATATACGGGATTTCATTAACAATGATTGCCTTCCTCTTCTTCTCCTCAACCTTGGTTTTTGCCCTGACCCTGACAGTCCCGCTCCCGGTCCTGTAGGCCTGGATTATGCCGCTCCTGTTGATAATTGTACCGCCGGTAGGGAAATCAGGCCCCTTAACTACCTCAATAAGGTCTTCTGCGGTTGTTGCGGGGTTATCGATTACTGTTACCACCCCGTCAACCACATCCCCCACATTATGCGGCGGAATGTTTGTTGCCATCCCAACAGCAATTCCCGACGCACCGTTGATAAGCAGGTTTGGCGCTTTCGCAGGCAGGACCTCCGGCTCAGTAAGGCTGCCGTCGAAGTTTGGGACAAACTTGACCGTCTCCTTATCAATGTCCTGCAATAGCTCCTCAGAAAGGCGGTTAAGCTTGGCCTCAGTATACCTCATGGCGGCGGCGGAATCCCCGTCGACACTGCCAAAATTGCCCTGCCCCCTGATCAGCGGATATCTGAGCGAGAAATCCTGGGCCATCCTCACCAGAGCATCATAGACTGCGCTGTCTCCGTGTGGGTGATACTTGCCAAGGACCTCTCCAACGATCCTTGCTGACTTCTTGAACGGCTTGTTATGAAACATCCCCATGCCGTTCATGGCAAATAGAATTCTCCTGTGAACCGGCTTGAGGCCGTCCCTCACATCAGGCAGCGCCCTGCCGACAATAACCGACATCGCATAGCTGAGGTATGATTCCTTCATCTCATCCTGGATGAGCTTTGGGATCGTCCTGTCGCCGCCCGGGCTTTCGGGGTTTTTCGGCGGATCAGAAGGGTTGGGTGCCTTCATGCCTGCAGATTTCTTTGTCCCGGATGCCTCGGGTTCTGGTACCCGGGATTCAGAAACCGCGGGCTCGGTCTTATCGGCCGGAGCATCCCTCGGTCCGGCATCGTCTGGTTGTTTAGGTTCAGCGGGCTTAGCTTCAGATGGTCCGGGCGCAGCCTGCGCTTCAGGCTTGGCTGGTTCTTCTTTATCCTGGGCTTCTCCCTCAGACCCATCATTTTTCCGCTTTTTTGGCGGCCCAAGGATGCTGTCAACTATTGATGTGAAAATGCTTCTTTTTTCCCTATCGCTTTTATCGTTTTTTTCCATGGAAGAATGCGGATTTACCGTCGAGAAACTGGAATCAAACAGGGTTTATAAGTGTTTTGGTTTAAGCAGTATCTCCGATACATATAAAGCCGCATCATTAGTATGCCGGCTTTGCAGCTGATTACACTAGCCCCTTACTTGGTTCTTTAGTCATATTCACCCCCCCTGCTCCTGATTCGCCGCACCCTGGTGCAGGCATATATGA
>JBDRAZ010000017.1:0-51399 GCA_043823195.1 archaeon | reverse complement strand
CGCTGGTAGTTTAGGTGGACACGCATATCCCTGAGTCTGTTGTAGGTAACCGTGTCCTTAAACCAGCTGCCCATGCCAGCCTGCCCGATTATCTTATTCCTCATTGGCTCGGGATAGCTGCCAGAAGGAAGAGACCTAAACTCCTCATCCAGAATTTCCCTTCGCTGCACAGGCCCCGCTTCTTGCAGCGCGAATACATTTAACAGCCTTTCCTGCTGGACTTTATTTTCAAGTGTAATTTTAGCCATTATTTTCAGCTAGCACCAATTCTCCGTCCCATTTCTGAGAATTATACGTCTATTGCTACACAATTATAGTAAACAGCACCCATTTAAATACCTTTCGTTCATTCACTACTCAACAATTAACAAAAAACGTTCCAATGTCGCCTATAACATGATTTTTGCATTGCACACAGGTCTGAAATCCCCCCACTCTGCACAATCCGCAATAACTCGTGTCTGAGGGGCCAAAAACTCCGTACATTGGTGCTGAGATGACTCGGGGCGGCGATTTTTCATGGTATGATATTGCGAAATATTTAAGACTTACCTATAAATCCCACATCTATATGGCAGGATTAGAAGAATCATTGGCAAAGGAGGACGGCGAAAGGCTGTTTTTGGAATCATTGATAAACCAGTTTCAGGCAGCTACACGGCTTGTTGCAGAAGCAGATTCGAATATTCAACAACTTAGATCAGTCCATTCCTCTTTTGCCCTGGGAAGGATTATTGAAAACTTTTACGCATTCACAAGAACTAACATGTCTGCCGATGATATTGCCGCGAGCAGGCAGAGGTACTGGTCATTCGTGGATATGACCCATATAAAGCTAAGGTATTCCACTCGGGGCAACTACCGCCAGGAAAGCCTGCCTCTCAAGGGAGCAAAGCTCTGTTTTGACCTGACAGATAGCAGGCATGCTGATCGTCTTGCAAAAATTGCGCAGTCAATGGGTGCCCGTGTATCTACCGACAGGGCGTCCGGCTATGAGCACATTGATGATCTGGGCACAATGGAATATTACGTGCTGCTTGGATTTGCAGCAAGCCCCTACCTGCCTGCGCATACCACTACGCTTATAAGGGATTCTGCCAATTTATACAGGAGACCTGATGTTCGTTCCAGTGCCACTGTTGAACAGCGATTTGAACCTGTGCCTGCTAAATCAATTGGTTTCAGAGGCATAGAGATAGATGGGTTGACCTGGGCACCTGATGATGATATGGTGGAATTTGCAGTTGGACAGCTCAATAGCATGCGGTATGACATGTTTGATAATGTGAGGACACCCACAGGATACCGCAACTATCGGTGGCAGGTCTCAAAGCGCGCCCAGAAGCTTGTCAAGGTAGCCTCCTTATCTTAGGCACAAAGTTCATAATCCTTTTTACAGCGCCCTTTCCGCATCCCAGATAATCACTCCCGTGCCTGATTATGACATATCCGGATGCCTCTCTGTCCAACTCCTGCCCGGACAGCCATTTCCTCGCCTCCTCATCATCAGCATCAATCACATTTTTTGACGCAGTCGGCCCTACTAGCTGCGACCCCTCAATGCTGAGCCTGATCCCGTCATGGCAGACCTCAGCTATATAGAGGCCAACGGAGTTAATATTCAGCCTTTCAAAATCGGCCCACTCAATATCCCTGTTAACAACAAAGATCTTCCCCTTGGTGCTCCTGAGATATACCAGCGAATCATCTATCTCTGCGCCCCACTGCTGTCGGATAACCTCTGATATCTTCCTTACATCCCTCTTTTTCAGTATCTCAATTTTGTCCATTTTTGCCAAAATTTGCCGCCGAAAACCGAAATATTTATATATGAGTTATACTTACTATATAGTAACAACATGGGTTGTGTATCACATAACCTTAATCGCCTTCACTTTATTTAAAACATGAGGAGAACATGAGTCAAGTTCTCTTTGACTAAACCCCCATTATCCCCCTCAAATGTTCTTCTCATGTTATTTCTTTTTCAAATGTGACTTCTCCATTTAAATATACTCCCTTATGCAGAGGAACAGGCCTCCAGCTATCCAATATGAGTTCGGCATCCAGCCATGCGGCAAGCACCTCTGGATTGCCGATTGTCGCGGAAAGCCCGATAATCTGTGCCCTGATCAGGATCATGCGGAGCATTGTTATCAGTATCTCCAGCGTGGGCCCTCTGCCCGGGTCATTAAGTAGGTGGATTTCATCAATTATGACTGTCCTCACAGATTTCAGCCACGGTGAATGATGCCTTAGGAGCGAATCAAGCTTTTCTGAGGTCGTAATTATCAGGTCATAGTCAGCGAGATAGGAGTCAGCTGAATCCATATCCCCCATTGTAAGCGCTATCCTGCATGTTTTACCGTATCTCTTGCGGAAATTCCTGAATTTTTCATTTGCAAGAGCCTTAAGCGGCAGGACAAAAACAGCCTTGCCGCCATCTTCCAGAATCGTCTTTACTGCAGCAATCTCCGCAATAAGTGTTTTGCCTGAAGCAGTAGGCGTACAGACGAGAAGGTTTTTACCCTTCAGAAGTCCGCCCTTTACAGCCTTCGCCTGCGCAGGCCTCAGGTCCTCAATCTCTCCCGAGAGTATTTCAAAGAGCTTCCGAGGCAGCTTTTTTTCAATCCGTGATATCTTCATGGAAAATCACTTGCTTGACATCAAGGATGTCATCAAGCATTTTGAACTCTTGAATAACATTATCAGGCACACCGTTGTCCAGGTTGATGACCGCAAGGGCCTTTTTCCCTGATTTAGCCCTTCCAAGACGGTATTCACCGATATTGATTTTCCGGTCACCAAAGAATGTACCAACACGTCCGATAACCCCCGGGACATCGTTGTTTTCGACAATCAACAGGTTGCCGACCGGCTTTGCATCCATATGGTACCTGTCAATTCTGACAATTCTGGGATGCCTGTCCCCAAAGAGTGTGCCGCCAACAGTTTTGGTTCCCTTGTCTGTCTTGACTGTAACGGTGATAAGGTTATTATAGTTTTTTGGCTCGGGGTCCGTGGTAATGGTCACCTTTATGTTTCTTTCCTTTGCTATCTGGTTGGCATTTATGAGGTTCAGGGGCTCATTAAGCATTGGCTGCAACAATCCCTTGATGACCGCCGCTGTCAAGGGCCGCGTCTCTTCCTCGCCAAGCCCCACATAGACGGCCTCTATGTCCAAGATGCCGCCCCTGGTAATCTGGCTCTGGAGTGTTCCAAGCTTTTCTGCCAGTTCAAGGAACGGGGAAAGCTTCTTCATGGCCCCGCTGCCAAATGGCATATTGACTGAGTTCAGGTAATTGCCCTCCATGAGCGCTTCGCAGACCTGTTCAGCTATCTGAATAGCCACATTTCTCTGCGCCTCTTCAGTGGAAGCCCCCAGGTGGGGTGTTGCTATAACATTGGACAGTGTAAGTAGCGGGCTGTCAAACGGCGGCTCCTTTTCCCATACATCAATCGCCGCCCCTGCTATTGTTTTATCCTTCAACGCCGCATACAGAGCCCTTTCATTTATTATGCCGCCGCGCGCAACATTGATGATTCTTGCATCCCTCTTCATTAGGGCCAGTTCCTTGTCGCTTATCAGGTTTCTGGTCTTTTCATTGAGCGGTGTATGCACAGTCAGGTAATCGCCCTCCCGGCAGCACTCTTCCACTCCCGCAAGCCTTATGTCCATATCCCGGGCAAACTCTTCTGATACAAACGGGTCATGCGCAATAATCTTCATTCTGAAGCCCTGTGCAATCCTGCAGACAATCCGTCCCACATTTCCCATCCCGATAACAGCAAGGGTCTTGCCTTCGAGTTCAACCCCGGTCAGCTTTTTTCGCTCCCACTGCTTGTTTTTCAGCGTGGCATCCCCCTGCGGAATGTTTCTTGAGAGTGCAAGAATCATGGCAATTGTGTGCTCAGCTGCTGAATTTATGTTTCCCAGCGGAGTGTTCATGACGATTATGCCCGCACGGGTGGCTGCATCGACATCAATGTTATCAACACCGACACCCGCCCTCCCAATTACCTTAAGCTTTCCAGCCCTTATAATTTTTTTAGTGACCCTTGTTCCGCTCCTGACAATCATGGCATCATAATCGCTTACGAGTTTCACCAACTCATCCTCAGTCTTCTTCAGATGGACATCGACATCAAGACCACAGCCTTTCAGTATCCCAATGCCTTCTTCGCTAAGGTTATCTGCTACAAGCACCTTCATTTTATTGCCTCCAAAACATTATCCGCCTGCACCGGCGCATTAGCATAAGCCGGCCTTATCCCGGCAAGCCTGTTGGTATGATATGAAATAACAGAGTCCGGGTCCTTGAGGAGGTTTCCCGTTAGTATGCATACAATTTTTTCACTCCTCCGGATTATGCCCGATGATATAAGCTTTCTGGCACCGGCAACCGTGCTGCATGATGCAGGCTCTGCACCAATTCCCGCAGAGTCCACAATGGCCTTGGCATCCATTATTTCCTGGTCGCTCACTACCTCAACCGTTCCCCCGAAAAACCCCATTTCCCGGCCGGCCTTTTTCCAGCTGGCGGGGTTTCCGATCTTGATGGCCGTTGCTATTGTTTCGGGATTCTTTACAGCCTTATATCGTTTATGCTTCCAGTAAAGATAGAATGGATTAGCACCCTCCGCCTGTATGACCGCAATCCTTGGCCTATTTTTAATAATCCCCAGGTCAAGAAGCTCCCTTAGGCCCTTGCCAAGTGCACTGACATTCCCCAGGTTCCCGCCGGGAATGATAAACCAGTCAGGGCAGACCCACCCAAGCTGCTGAATAGCCTCAAACCCGATTGACTTCTGCCCCTCTATCCTGAACGGATTGATTGAATTCAGCAGGTAATAATCCTGTGAAGAAAGCGCCCTTACAGCCTTTAGCGCATCATCAAAATCCCCCCTAATCTGGACTGTCTTTGCGCCATAGGATAGCGCCTGGGCAAGCTTGCCGTACGCAATCTTTCCTTCAGGAATGACAACCACTGCCTTTATCCCTGACTCTGCAGCATAGGCAGCAAGCGACGCACTTGTGTTGCCGGTGCTTGCGCATACAACTGCGCGGGCATTTCGTTTCCTTGCAGCAGTCATCCCGACCGTCATGCCGCGGTCCTTAAAAGACCCGGTTGGGTTCTCACCCTCATGCTTAAGGAGCAGGAGGTCCGCTCCGGCATAATTTTCAACCTTCCGGCTCCTGTGCAGCCCTGTATTGCCTTCATTCTTGGAAATGATATACTCATCCTCAACAGGATAAATCAGCTCTTTATATCTCCATACACCCGAATCATACGGGCTGTCCTGAAGCCTCTTATCAAAGAGCCCCCTCAGATCCAGTTTCCTGAGAGATTCAATATCATGCACAACATCAAGCAGTCCGCCGCACCTGCCGCAAATCATATTATCTGAATCTATCGTAAGCTCTGTTTTGCAGTCAATGCACCTTAGCCTGGCTGCCTGATTAACTATCTTATTCAATTTTCCTTACCCCCTTGAGAGGGACATGTGATATATAAACCCTGCATTTGAGGTTATGCCTCAGGAAGGCCAGTTTCATGGCCGCCTCGATTTTTTCAGCATCAATGAGGTTATTGGTTATGGCAAACACACTTGGCCCAGCACCGCTTATTGTGCACCCATGCGCGCCAGCATTCAGCGCAGCTGACTTGACATCATAGAATCCTGGTATCAGTCCCGCCCTCGCAGGCTCTGCAATCCGGTCATTTATGCATCTGCTGAGCAGGTCATAGTCATTCTTGGAGAAGGCTGCGACTATAAGGCATGCATTAGCCATATTGGCAACCGCAGACTCCAAGGCAACTGTCTTGGGCATAACAGCTCTGGCATGCTTTGTAAGCAGCTCAAAATCAGGCGATACAATAACGACAATTAGGCTGCAAATGGTGCCAAGCTGGATCACATCCAGGGGTTCGCAGCTCCTGGTCAGGGTGGCGCCACCCAATATGCATGGGGCGGTGTTGTCTGCAAAGAATCCGCCGCTTACCACTTCCTCAGCCTTTGTTGCGCAGAGTATCATTTCATCTTCGGACAGCCTGCTGCCATGCAGGCAGTTCACGGCATACGCCGCGCCTGCTGCAGATGCCGCGCTGGATCCCAATCCGGAGCCAGAGGGCATCTGCTTATGGATGACCAGGCTTATGCCGTCCTTTGCGCCGATCATGTCAAGGACGTGTCTGGCGGCGATGCCAGCTGTGTTCTTTTCAGCATCCCTCGGCAGGAGCCCCTCATCACCGGTAATATTCTCAATTATGACCCGCTTTTCAGGGATTCTGGCTGCCTCAACTACATCGCCAATACCGTTAATCGCCATCCCAAGCACATCAAAACCGGGCCCAATATTGCCAATCGTTGCGGGCGCGAATACTCTTATGCTGTCCGTCATTTCAATAGGCCCTTGCTGCAGATCAGTTCAGCATTGAGGATAGATGCCCCGGCAGCGCCCCTTATTGTGTTG
This sequence comes from archaeon, assembly GCA_043823195.1. Taxonomy (GTDB): domain Archaea; phylum Nanobdellota; class Nanobdellia; order Woesearchaeales; family JBDRAZ01; genus JBDRAZ01. The sequence continues at coordinate 44,924 of JBDRAZ010000017.1, read as the reverse complement.
TGGCTCAGGATTGCCATTCTGTAGTCAAGTATGTTGCACTTCCTGATCCGTCCGACAGAGACAGCCATTCCTCTTCCCATGTCACGGTCCAGCTTAGGCTGCGGCCTATTTTCCTCATCCCTGACGATTATTGGCGGATTGGGGGCTGACGGCAGTTTCAGCTCCCTTAGGGGATTGAATCCGGAGAGGGCCTGTCTGATCTCATCCAGCCCCGCTTTCTTCTCAACCTCTATGTTCAGGGTTTCCAGATGCCCGTCATTCACCCCAACCCTGTTGCACTGGGCGCTTATGGCAATCTTGGCATTCCCAAATTTGCCCTCTGCCATGGTCCCGAGGATTTTCACAGATTCGCTCTCTATCTTCTCCTCTTCACCGCCGATGAACGGAACGACATTATCCAGGCTGTCCAGGCTCGGAACACCAGGGTATCCAGCTCCGCTCAAAGCCTGCATGGTAGTCACAAAAACCTTTTTCAGGCCATAAGGCTGAATCGGAGCAAGCGCCATAACAAGGCCGATGGTTGAGCAGTTTGGGTTTGTTGCGATCAGGCCGTCCCAGCCCCTTTCTTTTCTCTGATGCTCAATTATCCCGAGGTGGCCGGGGTTGACCTCCGGGATAACCAGCGGAACATCTGGTTCCATCCTGTGGTTCCTGGCATTCGAGCAGACAGCATACCCGGCTTTCGCAAACTCTTCCTCAATAGGTCCGGCAATAGTGTTGTCCATTGCTGAAAATACGATATCGCAGTCCAGGTTGGTCTTGGCATCCCTGACAATCAGGTCTGCAGCATATTCCGGTACACCCCCCGGCAGCTTCCATCGCTCAGCTGTGGCTTCACCATAGGTCAACCCCGAACTCCTCTCAGACCCGGCTACTTCAGTCACCCTGAACCACGGATGGCCCTCCAGCAACTGAATAAACCGCTGCCCTACCGTTCCCGTTGCACCTAAAATTCCAACCTTATATTGTTTCATTAGCATCACCCTGAGAAATAATGAACAATGAAGGCATCATGCAGTCTGCATGGTACCAGAACAAGTTGTAGTGGTACTCATGCCAAATGCGCCTTCAAGTGTCATGCTGGGTAATGGGGACCCGATTTATTTAAAACTTTCGCCTGCAGTACCGGTCTGCATACGACCCGCATGCCGTTTACATACCATCGACATACAGTCTGCATACCGTCTAGATACATAAAATATCTACATGATTGATTCCATAGTAACGGCAGGGTGCCCTTTTTTTGCAATATACTCCATGATGTGGGCAGAATCGGTTGCATTTGTCTCATCAGCAATCATATCTATTGTCATGCCTGCCTCTTTCAGCCGTGCCTCAAGCTTGTCCTTCAGGAATTCCTTCAGCTCCCTCGGCATCCAGACAATCCTTTTTATGCCGCCCTCTTTAAGCAAAAACTTTTTGCTCACAATGTAGAGCTTTGCTATGCCCAGAAAACCCGGAGTCTGCACACCGCCTCCAATGCTCCCCGCCAGGGTTGAAAACCTCATTCCGCTTGGGGTATCCCCCTGAAATTCCCTGTTGACAACCATTACTCCGTTGCACTCCGGGAGGACAGCGGCAATGCACTCAAAGCATCCGCAGCTTGTGCAGGGCCATTCGATAAGGCTGTACAGGTTGAATCTGTCAACCTTGCCATGCGATGCCTGGCTGACAAACCGGTTTATATTATCATACTCACCCTCTCTGCCTTCGCCCTTCTCAATCGGCTGGTTAGCCCCGGCAGGTGTTATCTCATAGCCGGCCTTTGCATCAAGCCAGTTTATTCCGCCGCACAGCCCGGTTCTTTCGGGTGTGACAATGCAGACGTGATCCGGGGCAAAGCTCTGGCATAGCGTGCATGAATAAAAGACATCAGCGGCCTCATCAGTCATTCCGCGGGTACGTTCGTCCCTTTCCCGGTATATTTTCCTGGCCTCTTCAATCAGCCTCGCCACTTCATCGTCTTCCGTGTATATTGTCACACGGACCTTGTCAACAATGCTCGGATAGTCCGCGTGTATCTTGGCGTGCAGGATACGCCCGATATGGCGCAGCCTGAATCCCTTGCTAAAGGCATCCCTGCTTATCCTTATCCAGAGGAGGTCTCTCTGCGCAATATGCAGTATTCCCTCTCCGTAATTAAGGTAATCATGGAACTTTCTCTCAATGACACCCTCAAAGTCTTTCTGCATCTTCTTCCCCGCGACCTCAGCGATGCATGCAAATGATCCGCCCTCCCTGTAGTCTTCGAGGTCCTTTCCAACAATATTGACATCCCCGTCCTTTATCTGGTCGAGGGCGGCCATCCTGCAGAGTTCAAATGCAGCACCCTTGCCCCCTCCCATCTCGCAATGCATATCGGGCCTTCTTATCCTTTCACCCTCAAACGCCGGGCCATAGGTTACCGGAATATCTATCTTGTCAATCTTGACCTTTATGTCGCGGACCTCAAGGGCCTTTTCAACAATCTTTTCATGGTCCGCCTCAAAGTAGAAACCATCTGCCCTGCCGACATCATGATTGCATATGACAGGTATATTCAGGTATCTTGCGCCGGCAATGACGGCCCTTTCAACATTATCCTGTTCACCAAGAGCCATGACAAAGACACGCAGCCGGTCTCCAAGATAGCCGCGCATTGCATCTTCACTGCCCCGGGAAATGTTCCCGAACGTGAGCCCGACCCTCACCGCAAAATTAACTGCATGCACTGCCGCGGTAAATTCACCCAGCGGGAATAGATCAAACTCTATGCCAATCTTGACCCGTTGCCTCCTAAGCTGGCCTATTATCTCATTGCATGCCAGTATCAGTATGCCCCTTTCCTGAAGCATCTTAACAATCGCCGCCGCCTCCTCGTCGGTATCGGTCCTGCCTGTCAGGAATCCGACACCCGGCAACGTATCATCAACAAGCATCAGCCCGTGCTCTCTGAGCACAGCATCATTGACGAACCCGCAATAATCCCCTGATACCGGCTCCAGGTATCTCAATGCCTCAATTATCTCAGCCGCATAAAGCGCAATCTTGCCGGCAATAAGCATGTTTTCATATGTTGGTTCTTCGGGAAGCAGTGCCTTGACCTCCCCGAGTATCAGGGGAAGGTCGCCCAGGGTTCTCACCTTCTTTTTGTTGAGCGAATAGATTACCGGGAGTTCATAATTGGTGCCTGGATAGACAATCTCCCTGTCAATGCCAAACCGCCTTATCGCAACATTCAGCAAAATATCAGCATATCCCGCCGCAACAATTGCTCCCTTGACAGCGTCGCCGAAGAATTTCTTTTCCATTTTACAGGTACTGTCTCCGCTCTTCTATGGTATCCAGAATTTTTGCTGCCGCCCTATTATGGTCGGTCTCAAATATGAAGTATCCGCCGAAAATGTCTTTTGCAGTATTTGTCATGACATCATATACCAGGCTGCTGCCCTTTACCGGCGGCATGACGCCAATATGCGAAGGCACGCCAAGGGCCAGGAACCATGAAGCTATTGCGATTGCCTTTTCGCTCATCGGCTCGGGTGCCGTGAAGACAACCGGCAGCCTGGCGCCCGGCAGATTCAGGCTGGCTGACAGCGCCATTATCAGGTCGGCAACCCTGCTGTTGTCAACGCACGATCCCATGTGCAGGATAAGCGGAAGGTCCTGCTTTGTTTTTTTGCATAGTTCCCTGAAAAAATCCTTGAGTCCGCTGCCGGCATATTCAAGAGCATCCTCGCACAGCATGCCGTTCTTTGCAAAGGCGCCGGCAGCACACCCTGTGGCGACCATGAGTATGTTGTTCTGCGCAAGTTTCTTTGCTATTTCAACATGCCCTGTATCCTGGCAGGTCTTTGGATTGTTGCATCCCGCAAAACATGCAACACCCCTGATCTTCCCTGCCCTGATATAATCTCTGAGAATCTCGAGGTTGTCTCCCATCAGCTCCCTGATTACCTCAATGCTGAACCCTGCTATGACCTTGTTTTTGATCCTGGGTATCTTGGGCGTCCCGGCCCTTTCTCTGTATGCATTTATTCCCTCCTGCACTATCGTCCTTGCACTGTCCATCGCCCTGCTGCCAGAGAATTCAATATGCGTTGCCTGCGGAATTTTGGATATTGGCATGGTGGTTATGAAACGAGTGTGATAGCACTGGCTGAGGCAGGCAAAGCCGGGCATTATGCACTGCACGTCAACAACTATTGAATCCAGGACATTGGTCATGATGGCAAGCTCCTGTGACGCAAAGTTAGTGGCAAGAGGCACACCCTTTCTCATCATCAGCTCATTTCCAGTGCAGCAGATACCAACCACATTAATGCCCCTTGCCCCGGCAGATTGCGCATCTGCTTCCATGTCCCTGGCAACCCTGACCACTGTCTCGCTCAGCAGGGGCGTATGCCCATGGACTGCGATATTTACACAGTCCTCCTTCAGCACCCCGAGGTTGGCCTCGCTTATGCACGGCCTAGGCGTTCCAAAAAGGACATCTGTGATATCGGTGCTTATGTGCTCTCCAGCAAGATCGGCAAGAGCGCATTTTATGCCCCCAAACAGGAGGTTCACCGGCTCAGCGTCTGTACCCATATTGGTCCTGTGCAGCACCTCAGAGATTGTCCCGTCTATATTCTCAGGAAGAACCCCGATCCTGGTGAACAGGTGAATCCTCTCGGGGGTCAGGAATTTTGCGAGCCATAAGGATGGCTTGCCGTCATTTTTGGAAAAATCGCCGAGTGCTGCCTCTGCCAGATTCACAGCCAGACCCGCAGCATCTTCTTTCAGATTAAGCTTCCCGGCAAGGTCTGCCAGTTTCTTTTGATCGCTGATTTTATAGCAGGAACTCTTCCCTTGTGCCGTACACTGTGCTGTATCCCGCAGCGCCAGTGCAAGTTCCTTGCCGTGTCCGGAATGGGCTGCACAGCCAGCAGCTATGGCCCTTATGATTCCCCGGGCAACCACGGTGTATGCCCTTGCACCGCAAATGCCAACCTTTCCGTAATCGCTTGGATTAACCCTGCACGGCCCCATTATGCATATCCTGCAGCATGCCCCTATCTCGCCGAACCCGCAGACCGGCTGCTGGTCCCTGAATCGTTCCGTGATGGTTTTCATTTTGTTTTTCATATTGTGATTCCCAGCCTGGACACAATCCGCCTCATGGCATCAGACGCCCGGGAATCCGTAATTTCAGTCAGCGGTCTTCCCAGGGAATCCTGTTTTTTTATAATCTCATCTTCCGGCACAAACCCGATTATCTTGCCTGCAAGGCGCTTTGACAGTTTGCTGTCAAGTTTTGTTGATCTGTTGATTATGTAATGAACCGCTCCAACCCTGACCTTAAGCTCTTTTGTAAGCCCTTCGATCCTTAGGCCGGCCTCAATGTCCCTCGGGCTCTGGTTAACGACAATAAGCAATGCGTCCACATCATTGACGGTAAGCCTGCTTATGTGCTCCATCCCGGCTGCACAGTCGATTATCACATACGGATAGTCCTTTGACAGCCTGGCTATTGCATCCCTTAGGATGGAATTGGCGGCGCAGTAGCATCCCTGGCCCTCAGGGGTGCCCATCACCAGCATATCAAAATCCTGTCCTTCAATTATGCATTGGTTGATTGCAAGCTGCAGTTGCTCCTGCCTGGGTGTTGTGCTCTCACTCTTCCTGATTTTTTCGCGCTCATTTCCTATTGTTTTTCTGACGTTAACCCCGAGCAGTTCATTGAGATTGGCGTTTGGATCCGCATCAACGACAAATTTCAGGCCTGGTATAGTGCCCACAAGAAGTGCCGTGATCGTGGTTTTTCCTACGCCACCCTTGCCTGCTACTGCGAAGGTTGTCATAATGCATATTCCTCGCGAAGCGCAGCTGAGACCTCGGCTGTCAGTTCAAGAACACGCGCAGCATTGCCTTTGCTTTCTCCGCCCACACCGCATGCAGGGGTGATGAATGATCTTTCCAGTATGAACCTCTTGTCCAGGCCTTTGTCAACAAGGCTGCCTAGGCAGGCATCAAATCTTTTAAGCAGGTCTTCCCTGCTCGTTTTCCTGATGTCGTCTGCATTTGTAGGTACAATGCCCCAGGCGATCATCTTGTCTTTTTTCAGGAATTCTGCCGCATCATCGGAATACAGGCTGAAATTATGGCCAAACCCGTATGCATCAAAGCTCAGTATGTCAATCGGGCTTTCTAGCAGCAGGCTCCAGTCCGTGTTGCCGCAGCAGTGCACTCCCTTAAGCCCCTCCACTCCTGACAGCACCTCGCCCAACATTCCGGTTACGGTTTCTCTGTCAAGGTTGAAATATGCTGAACCAAAGGCTGAAAGATAGGGTTCATCCAGGAAAATAATGGTGTTTGGGTTTAGCCTCCTCAGCATAACTTCCTGCCATCTGGCTTTCATCTGCAGGAATTTTGTCAGCACCTCCCTCATGCTGTCATTATAGGCAATGCATCTTTTGTTTTCATCCACCACCTGCATGCCGAAACTGACTGGCCCGGTCACCTGGCCTTTTACGCCAACAGCACCCGAAAGGTCAGTTTTCATCATTTCATACAGCCCCGCAGCAAATTCGCGAGACATCCTGAAATATTCCGGGTTTCCTCCCAGGTACCTTTCAAAGAAGCCCTCCACGCTTTCCATGAAAGCCTCTGTGTCAACATGCAGCCTCTGGTTTGTCTCATCCAGAATCATGCCAGGGAAGCCTTCGCTGTACTGGGCATACATGTTATCCTTAAACCCTGTCCTGGGCAGTTGCGGCCAGTTGGGGATGGCAGGAAAAAAGCGGCGCACAAAACCCATGCCTTCTACACAGTCAGCCAGAGGCACGCTTCCCATTCCCACAGCCAGGCAGTTTGGCTTCATTTGATGAAATGAATATCAGAATCGTATAAAAATTTAACTGAAACGGTCAATCTCAGTATGCGGAAGAAACAGCGCCTTGCTGTACTCATCCATGAAAAGGCCGCTGTCCTGAAGGTCAAGGTATTCGGTTTTTTCTGCAATCTCTTGAGCCAGGTTCCTGCATTTGATATCTGCCAGCGCCATGCATGCTCCTTTAAGGGCGCCGTTCCCGATAAAGACATACCTGTTCATTGGCATCTTCGGCAATAATCCAATCTCGATTGCACTCCCAATATTAAGGAAATTCCCGAAATTTCCGGACACAAACAGCTTCTTGATCTGGGTGACCCCAAGCTCTTTCATAAGCGTGGCAAGGCCGGCGTAGATAGCCGCCTTGCTCATTATGATGCTTCTGATTTCGCTTTCTGTAATGCATATGTCCCTCCCAATGCCTGTCTCTTCCTTAAATGCGACAATAAATGCCCTGGCATCATCCTTTGTTGACAGCCTGCCCTCAAAATCACGGGCAAATCCGCCCCTGCGGTCAATGATGCCTTTTTTGAACAGCTCGGAAACGAGATCGATCAGCCCGCTGCCGCAAATGCCCCTGGGTTTCATTTTCCCGATTACCCTATACCTTAGCTGATCATCTATAATCACAGATTCAATTACACCATTCATTGCGCGCATCCCGAAATGCACTTCGCCACCTTCAAATGCCGGTCCCGCCGATGTTGACGCACAGATTATCCATTCGCCGTTGCCAAGCACCACCTCACCGTTTGTCCCTGCATCTATCAGCCCGCACACCTCCTTTTCCGAATGCAGGCCTGATGCGATGATGTCTGCTACAATATCTCCGCCAACATAGTTGCTTATGCCTGGCATGACATAGGTTTCGGTACCAGACACCAGCCCCGCATAATTTCCATTTATTACCGCGCTTTCCCGGAAATCCCTGATCTGGATGTTCTTTTTGATAATCCCGGGATCCTTCCCAAGGAATATGTACCTCATCGTGGTGTTACCTGTTACCGCAATCTTTTCCGCCTCGCCCCCCAGGTTCTGTATCAGGCTGTTGACGTTGCTGATAATCAGGGAATGCAGTTTTTCGAGACCCTCCCTTGTTTTGCAGAAATTGATTCTCGTCAGGATGTCTTCCCCGTGTATTATCTGGTAATTATTCGCCGACCTGCTTAACAGCTCCCTGCCTGTCTCCAGGTCAACTGAAGCTGCAATCACAGTTGTCGTTCCCAGATCAACAGCAATACCGACCCTTGCGCCTTCAGCTTTTGATCCCTTCCGATGCAACACCCTTATCTCGTCCTGGGCGCTCTCTGCAGGAATCCTGATGACCAGGTCGCTTCTTGGATATGCCTGGCAGGCCAGGTAGAGCCCGTTTTCGGGCCGGCCGTTCATTGATCTGACAACCCCCTCTTCAACAATTACTCTGCATTTGCCGCATCTCCCTGAGGCGTTGCATGACGCTGTAATGCTAATGCCGTTTGACAGAGCAGCTTCAAGAACCGATTCATCCCTGTGCCCCTTAACCGTAACATTCTGAGGAAGAAATTTGATTATCATTTTAGGGTTGCCATGAATTTCCGCAGCTCCCTGGCTTCCCTGGGTCCTACCGCAACTTTCCATCCTGATTCATCTTCGAGGGCCCCGGACATCTGTGCAACCAGCCCCGGTATAACCAGCTGTTTCCTGTTGACCATCTCAGCAGCATTTAGCTTGTTGATGGCCCTTGTAACGGTCTCAGCTGAGAATTTATCTGCAGCATAACCGGTCAGCACACTCATGCCCTCTGTATCCACAACCAGCAGGTGAGCCGGCACTTTGCTGGAGCTGATTTCACTGGAGACTGAAAAGTAGGTAAGTGAAAAGTTGGTTGTAACCAGAAGAGGGCTGTCTTTGTTTGCCGCTCCGATCGGGTAAACGCTTTGCTCGACCTGAAGTGGCTTTTGGGGATCGGTGTAAATGTTCTGCCTTAAGGTGAGCAGAGGGAGCAGCTCAGAATTGTCTATTTCCTTTATTGTCACGATGGATGCATATCGCATCAGGTAAACACCGGCCTCTGCCGTATCACTGGCCCTGGCAAAGGCAGGAAAACCAAGGTTCCTGTACCTTTGCTTGATGGCCATTCTGCGGATTTGAGTTAATGCCCTAACATTATCGCGGAATGAGCCCAGGTCAACATTCAGAATTATGCTGTCCGAAATTTTTGTGACTGTTTCCGCATTCTCAGCTATCTCAGCCAGGCTGTTTCCGCCTACTATGATTGAGAGGCCATGCTCCCTGGCAATGCAGGCAAATTCAGCATGGTTGCTTTTGCAGAGTATGGCGCCGCGCCCGGAAATACTCTTTGCGGCTTCCCGGGCTGCATTGATATCATTGCATTCAATTATTATTCCGCCAACTGCTTTTGCGGCAGCATCTACTACGCATGCAAACCGTTTAGCATCACCTGACTCAAACCTGACCAATATCATGTCCAGCGTCAAAATGTGTCCCACACGGTCAAATTTGGCCTTCAGGAAGTCTGAAGTTTTCTGGCCAATCTCACTGTCTGAAAGACTGTCAGATATCTCAAGGCAGATTAGGCTTTCATGATTGAAGGTTTTCTCATGCCTGAACACCACGGTCTCATTGCCTATCTCCCTTTCACCAATCCTAACGGATTTTATCGCCATCTCAGATTCTTCGCTTAAAGCTGCCCTGGCTTTTTCATCCAGATGGGGGCATTGCCCAAGCCGGGCCTTTTGCACAGCCAGCTGCATGGCAAACGCCAGGCATGTCTGGCAGCCGCAGTCACGGCAGTTGGTTTTTGGAAGGCTCTTATATATCTCCAGGGTCTGTAGTGCCATTTTGTAGGTACCTTTTGATTAGTTTTTTTGTGTTTTTCAGGGCCTGCGGATGCCTCATTATGACAATGTCAGCGCCCGCGGTTATCATCGAGACCGCCGTCAGGGTCTCCCACATGATGCCTCTTTTTCCTGCATCGCCCCAGGAGGGGTTTTCGGTGTCATAGCTCTCTTTGCAGTTCCAGACATCAGTCAGGTTGCATATGATTGGCATTGACAGCATTTTATCCCCTGCAAGAGCAGCAAGTTTCAGCCGCTCAATGATTGAATAGCTGTACTCCAGCCCGTATCCAAGGGCACTTGCCAGGGGATCCATTATAATCCGTTCCTGCTTTATCCCGAACTCAGTGAGCAGTATGTTCATCTGCTTGGCAATATTTATGTCAATTGGGGAGAAGGAAATGATATAGTGATCATTTGCGATTGCGGCAGCTGCCACCGATTTATAGCCCTCTTCTTCGGCATTCCCTATTATCGAATTTTTTCTCAGGACTCTGCCAAGCTTATCCATCAGGAGGCCGTCCCGCGCCTTATTTCCGGTGCCGTAGACTAGAAGCGGGACCCTGGCATTCTCCTGGATGCATTTAAGTATCCCTGCAGCCTCTTCATCAGTCCTGTTTTTTCCTTGGGGGTTGGCCCCCTCAAACCTGACAGAGAGGAGGTCTATTCCCTGCTTTTCGCAGAAGGCCGCCCAGTTGACAGGATCATCCGTGGCATCACCGTAAGCTGCAGCCAGGGTGTCAGGCATCTCTGGCTTAATATCCTGAATCTCCAGCCCCAGAAGCGGCGCCCTGTTCCTGTCAAAGCCAAGCAGCGGCAGCATGTCCTCCCCGCCTGCCTTCTTGAGCCCCACCGTAATCTCGTTGATTCTTCCCATGTACCTATCTTCTATTGCAGGGAGCATAATTCCTGAAAAATTCATAGATATATAAAATTTGTTAAGTTCAAAAAGAACATTTTTATACAATAACAACAATCAGCCCTTTTATGAAAACGGCAGTCGCCCTCCTTGGGTGCGGAACCATTGGCACAGGGGTTGTAAGCGTGCTAGGCAAAAAGCTGGCTGATTCCATTATTGTGAAGAGAGTACTGGTAAAAAATCCGGAAAAGAAAAGGGATCATATACAGCAGGTTGTCACGACCGATATTAACCTGATCCTCAATGACAGGGAAATCGGGATTGTTGTTGAACTAATGGGGGGTTATGAGCCCGCAAGGACATATATCCTGGGCTGCCTAAGGGCAAAAAAGCACGTTGTGACGGCAAACAAGGCGGTGTTATCAAAGCACTGGGATGAATTGGCTGCTGCTGCAAAACAAAACGGGGTTAAGCTGCTCTATGAAGGTGCAGTTGGCGGCTGCATCCCGGTTATCCGCACCATAAAGAACGCATTGGCAGCTGACGAAATCAGGGCAGTTTATGGCATCCTCAACGGGACGACAAATTATATTCTGACCAGCATGACAAAGCAGGGCGACAGCTTTGATCGCGCGCTGAAGAAGGCCCAGGAACTTGGATTTGCTGAGCCGGACCCTTCCTTTGACATTAACGGAACTGATGTTGCGCACAAGACAGCGCTGTTGGCAACAGCAGCTTTTGGTGCAAATATCACCCCCGGGCAGGTATATACAGAGGGTATTGCAGGCCTGAGCATTGATGACCTGAAATATGCCAGAGAATGGGGTTACGTTGTCAAGCTGCTTGGCATTGCCAGGCATGATGGGTCACTTGATGTAAGGGTCCACCCAGTGCTGGTTCCAAAGGATCATCCCCTGTCGGGTGTGGACTTCGAATACAATGCAGTTTATATTGAAAGCGAATTGTGCGGGGGCCAGATGCTTCTGGGAAAAGGCGCCGGTCCGCTGCCAACAGCATCAGCTGTGGTGAGCAACATCATAGACATTCTGCATGGGTCAGATCAGCCGGCAAAATCCCTGCGGCGCATCCATATGAAAGAAATTGAGAAACTCAGCATGGAGTACTATGTCAGGCTGCAGGCCAGAGACCAGGTGGGTGTCTTGTCCAGAATCTCAGGCATCATGGCGAAGCATAATATCAGCATTGCGCAGGCAGTCCAGGTCGGGCGTCAAGATACTGTCCCAATTGTTATAAGGACGCATTCTTCAATGGAAAAGGACATTCAGGATGCGATTTCCCAGATTGAAGGGCTGGATGTGGTCTGCGCAAAGCCAGTGATTTTGCGGGTTCTGGATTAATTCCAACTAGAATAATTCCAATAGTTATTATGCCCAAAAATGTCGTCATACGTGCCGGGTTTAAAACCCTGCCCCTTATGCTTAAAAATGTCCATGGGATATTTTTAGCGTGCTAGAAAATTCCTGCTGAATTTTCTGCACCAGAAAAATATCTAATTTTTCTGTGTGCTAGAAATCCCTCGTATTTCGGGATTTCTATCAGGCCGGGGTAGGGCACTTTCGGCGGATTTTTATGATGATGACAAAAGGTTTATTAAGGCATTACCCTGGCTGAATGCACATGGATTCTGCTGCATTTTCAGGAAAACTGCGGAAGATACTTGTGGCAGACGGCGCCCTGGGCACTGAACTGCTGAAACAGGGGTTCACAGGCTGCCCTGAAGGATTGAATCTTTCCAGGCCGGAAATAATCGGAAATATCCACCGTTCGTATGCACAGGCAGGAGCTGACATCATTATAGCCAACACGTTTGGCGCAAACCGTCTTAAGCTCAGGGAGTACGGCCTTCAGGGCAGTGTTAAGGTTATAAACCAAACTGCGGTAAAAATTGCCCGGGAATCCTGCACGGGAAAGATCATTGCAGGTGAACTCGGCCCGCTGGGTGGATACCTTGAACCTCTGGGAAATATCAGTTTCGATGATGCATACTCAGCCTACAGTGAACAGGTAACGGCACTTAAGGCGGCAGATGTTATCATTATTTCCACTATAGCGGATATTAGGGTGCTAAAAGCAGCGATAATCGCCGCAAAGGAGGCCGGGAAAGCTGTTATAGCCAGCATGACCTTCGAGGATGGCAGGACTGTGACTGGAACTGACCCGCTGACCTTTGCAACTGTTGCAGCTGCACTTGGCGCGGATGTAGTGGGCTGCAACTGCAGTGCAGGCCCTGCAGAGCTGCTTAAGATAATCCGGGCGGTTTCCCAGGCTACCCACCTGCCGCTAAGCTGCCAGCCAAATGCCGGCCTGCCTAAATTCCGCAATGGCCGGACGCATTACGATGCCAAGCCGCGGCAATTCAGGGATTTTGCGCATGAATGCGCCAGGATCGGCGTGAGCATCATCGGCGGATGCTGCGGGACAGACCCCTCATACATATCTGAGATAGCAAAAGCAGTCGGCGGGCGGGCAGTACCCCGGCGCGCGGTCAGGCCCGCAATGAGGCTATGCTCCAGAACCAGGACTGTTGAGATATCAGGCCCCACAATTGTTGTCGGAGAACGGATCAATCCCACCAATAAGCCTGATCTTCAGAAAGAGCTCAGAAGAAAAAAGACTTCTGCCGTGAGGAGGCTGGCTCTTGAGCAGGTTAAGCAGGGCGCAGCCCTTCTTGATGTAAACCTTGGCGTGCCGGGAACAGATGAGACCGCGCTGTTCAGAAAGGTGCTCCCTGAATTGCAGAATGCAGTGGATGTGCCGCTGGTTATCGATACCTGCGATATCAAGGCGCTTGAGGCCGCACTGAAGCTCAGTGACGGCCGGCCTCTTATCAACTCAGTCAACGGATCGCAAAAAAGCATGGCAGGGGTCCTCCCGCTGGCCAGGCGCTACGGCGCTGCGACAATCGCACTGACATTTGATGAGGCGGGAATACCGAAAACTGGGCAACAGCGCATAAGAATTGCTGAGCTGATCATAGAGACAGCTGCCGCGCACGGGCTGGGTGCCGGGGATATCGCAATAGATTTTCTTGCAATGACCCTGGCAACCGATGAGAAGATTGACCGCACCCTGGTCAGCTGCGTTAAGCAGGCCAGGGCAAGAGGCTATAATACTATACTCGGGATAAGCAATATAAGCCACGGCCTGCCAAACCGTCCGGAAATCAACTCAAAATTCCTCTCGCAGGTTTCCCGGGCCGGACTAAGCATGGCTATACTGAATCCGGTTGACAACATCATGTTTGAGGACGACGAAATTCAGTTCCTGAATGAGGCAGCCGAGCATGACTACACAAAGCTGCCGATCAGGGAACAGCTGCGCGAATGCATCATTTACGGCGACAAGGCCATAGTGAAACTGATTGGTAAAGCCCTCAAAGAGATTCAGCCTCTGAAAATTAACGACATCCTTGTCAAGGCCATGGAAGAGGTCGGACGGAAATTTAAGTCAGGGGAATACTTTCTGCCCCAGGTCCTGCTGTCTGCCAAGGCAATGTCCCTGGCATTTGCGCGGCTCAGAAAAGTGATAAGGAAGGAGGGCGGCATGCCGCGCGGCAGGATTCTGATTGCCACTGTCGAAAATGATATACACGATATCGGGAAAAACATTGTTGCAGCCCTGCTGGAATCATACAACTACGAGGTAATCGATCTGGGAAAAAGCGTCCCAACCAAACGGATTGTCGATGAGTCAGTCAGGCTGAAACCCGATATTGTTGCATTGTCCGCCCTAATGACGACCACAATCGGCGAAATGCAAAATGTAGTAAAATCTTTAAAGTCAAGGGGCATAGCAGTAAAGATCCTTGTGGGCGGAGCAGTGGTAAACCGCCAGTATGCCGCCGATATTAATGCAATATATGCATCAGATGCCCTGGATGCGGCAGCAAAGCTTGACAAGATGCTTAAAAATGAAAAAAATCACTGATATAGGGCATTTTTCTGTCTCGGTTGAGATAGTCCCGCCAAGAAACGGCCGGGACCCTTCTACACTTTTTGAACAGCTGGGAAACATCAAGGATAAGATTGATTTCATTAGCGTAACAAAGGGTGCTGGCGGCAGCCTTAGGGGAGGCTCTTTCCCGATATCCCACATTGCCAATTCCAGCTACGGGCTGAATGTTGTTCCGCACCTGGTCTGCCGTGAAAGGAACCGCTATGAGCTGGAAAACGAAATAGTGGATCTGCATTATTTCGGCATGAAGAACATTCTTGCCCTGCGCGGCGACCCGCCGGCCGGCTCAGATCAGCATTGGAGCGGCGAGTACCATTATGCGTACAGGCTTGCTGAGCAGGTAAGAAATATGAACCATGGCATATACCTCCCTCTGCAGAATGATGATTCTCCAAGGACCGGACTCAGGACAGATTTCTGCATTATTGTGGCAGGTCATCCCGAGGATCAGATAAAGGATGAGATTCGCCACCTGAGGTGCAAAATCAATGCAGGAGCAAGCCTGGTAATAACGCAGATGGTATTCTCGTTTGAGGAGTTCAGGAGTTACTTTGAGGGCCTAAGGTCCGAGGGGATAGACATTCCGGTTATTGCGGGGATACGGCCGCTTGTAAACCTTAATCAGGCGCGGGCCACTGAGACGTTTTTCGGCCTGAAGGTTAATGAACGGCTAAAGCAGGGGCTGGGCGGTGATTCTGCCAGGGATTTTGGGGTCGGCTATACAATTGACATGATCCGCAGGCTGAAAGAATGCGGAGCATTTGGTGCCCATCTCTTTGTCCTGAGCGATCTTGAGCTGGCAGGACAGATCCTTTCCGGATTATAGCCTGTAAAATTCTTATAAGAATATTTGTATCACTAGATTATTTATAATGTGCTCGTAAGCAGTATGCCTGAGGTGGGACCGTGACCAAGACATTCAAGGAGATAAACGAAAAGATCAGGCGTGGTGAGGCCGTGGTCGTCGATGCAGAAGAGATCATTGGCATCGTTGAAAGTGATGGCCTCGACAAAGCGGCAAAAGAGGTGGATGTTGTTACGACAGGGACATTTGGTGCCATGTGCAGCAGCGGCGTTTTCCTCAACACAGGGCATTCAGACCCGCCGATAAAGATTACCAAGGCATACCTGAATAACATAAATGCATACGCAGGGCTTGCTGCAGTTGACCTTTACCTGGGAGCTACAGAGCTTGATGAAAACTGTAATATGAAATACGGGGGTGCCCATGTCATCCAGGACCTTGTTGATGGAAAAGATGTTGAATTGACCGCGACTGCATATGGGACAGACTGCTATCCCCGAAAAGAGATCAGGGCAAATGTGAACCTGGCATCCCTGAACCAGGCGGTACTATGCAACCCGCGAAACAGCTACCAGAATTATGCTGTGGCGACAAATTGCTCTGAGCGGACCATATATACATACATGGGGACGCTTCTGCCAAGGAACCGGAATGCGACCTACAGCTCAGCGGGCCAGCTTTCCCCCCTGCTCAATGATCCTTATTATCTTACGACAGGTATCGGCACGCGGATCTTTCTGGGGGGTGCTCATGGATATGTTTACTGGCATGGCACCCAGCATAATCCGGCAGCGGAGCGAAAACCCAACGGCACTCCGGTAGGCCCTGCGGGGACCCTTGCAGTTGTCGGTGACCTGAAGGAGATGAGTTCCAAGTACCTAAGGGCCGCGTCCCTTCACAGGTATGGAACAAGCCTGTATGTGGGCATAGGTGTGCCTATTCCTATACTGAATAAGGATATACTCAGCTATGCTTCGGTGAGGGATGAGGACATATATGCAAGGATTATTGACTATAGTGTTCCCCGGCGGACAAAACCGGCACTGGGTGAAGTAAACTATAAGCAGCTGAGGTCAGGCAAGATTGAAATAAACGGGAAGACCGTAGCAACCGGCGGCATGTCAAGCTACAGTAAGGCCAAATGCATTGCTCAGGAGCTCAAAAGGCAAATAGAGAACAATGAATTCCTTCTTCAGAAGCCCATAAGCAGGTTGCCTAATGATACCCTGCAAAATCCGCTGGACATACGCGACAGTGAGGTGAAAAAATGACTGTAAAACGCATTCAATTGACCTTCCCCCCCGACAAGGTTAAGACACCCCTCACATACCACTTTACAAAGGATTATAATTTGAAGACCAACATATTCAGGGCAAAGATCACCCCTGACGAAATGGGGGAGCTGGGGCTTGAGCTTGAAGGTTCAGATGAGGATATTAGTCGTGCGCTGAAATTTGCCGAGAGCCAGGGAGTCACAACTGAACCCCTCAGCAAAAGCCTGGTCTGGGATAAGGATATCTGCATCCATTGCACAGCCTGCAGGTCTGTTTGCCCCAGCGAAGCAATAAGTGTTAAAAACCATATTGTTGATTTTGACAATGAGAAATGCGTGGTCTGCGGCACATGCGTAGATGCGTGCCCCATGAATGCAATACGGGTGATATTTTAGATGTTCTGGGAGACCTTCGGCTACGGCTTTACTAAGGTTAAGATTGGATCAGACAATCAGCGTTTCATTGATATGGCCAAGGAAGAGATAAGGGTTCTTCATGATGTCATAAGGGAATATGCAGCGTCCCGCCCTGAATTCTATACATCTGAAAGGCCTATTGCGGTGCATAATGCAAAGGGCATAACGCGGCTGATGTGCAATGCAGCTGAATTGGCCGGGGTCGGTCCCATGGCCGCAGTTGCCGGCAGCATCTCCCATCTTGCATGCAAAAAAATGATTGAAGCGGGGGCCAGGAATGCAGTTGTTGACAATGGCGGAGACATATACTGCTATGGGGAGGGACTTACAATTGGAGTCTATTCCGGCATTAATTCCCTTCATCTGTCATTCAGGCTGGTCAGGGAGGACATGCCTCTGGCTATCTGCTCATCCTCGCGTCATCTTGGCCATTCAATCAGCCATGGGAACACAGATCTGGCCTGTGTTGCCGCTGGTTCCGGCTGGGTTGCTGATGCTTTTGCCACAGCGCTCGGAAACAGGGTGCATTCTTCTGCAGATATTGATGGCGCCCTCAGCTGGATAAGGGGAAAGCCGGTGTGCGGTGCGCTGGTTGTTATCCAGGGAAAGCTGGGATTTATTGGTAATCTGCCTGAGATAATTCGGAACAAAGACATATTCACGGAAGAAAAGATAACAAGGCATGGACTTTATCCGGAGCCAGATCCCCTGCCTGGGTACTAAGGGGCCGATAAAGTGAACGGCGAGCCTGCGGATACAACCTGCTTCTGTGCATACATCATTTCCTGCAGGCATGGCAGCTTCGCCATAGCGGGTAACATTTAAGAATTTACGCTATTTAACGCTTCTCTAATCTCTTCAGCACTGCAAAGCCTCGATATCTTGTCTCTTATGCGTGCCCCGCCCTCGTGCTCCTTTGTCAGGTTAAAGGCATATTGCCTGATTTCCTGTATTGTATGCCCGAATTTCTCAGATAATCTGCAGTATTCATCAAAATCAGCCATTTTGTCATATGTCTTGTCACTTCTGGTCCCGGTATTAAGATAATGGATGATTTTTTCAAAAATCTGAGGCTGCCCATCTGCAGCCCTTCCTATCATTATTGCATCACATCCGGTTTTCTCAAACATCCGTTCAGCAGATGCCTCATCCTTTATGTCGCCGTTCCCCACAACACGTATAGAAAGCGCTTCCCCAATCCTCTGGATTACCTCATGGTTTGCAATGCCGGAATATCCCTGCTCGGCAGTCCTCCCGTGGACAGTTATCATGTCTGCGCCTGCTTTTTCAATCAATGCTGCAATCCTGATGCTCTCCTGGGGCCGTGCGATCCGCATCTTCACCGATACCCCAACATCAACAGCGCCCTTCACAGACTCAACAATTTCAATAAGCTTAAGCGGATTCCTGAGAAGGGCGGCACCAGCGCCCTGTTCCATTATGTTGCGTACCGGGCATCCTGCATTGATGTCTATCATGTCTGCAGCCACATTATCAGCAATGAGGCCCGCTGCCCTGCCCATTGTCCTGGCTTCCGAGCCGAATATCTGCACTGCTCTTGGCTTTTCTTCCGGAGCAGATTTCAGCAGGTTCCATGTTGAAGGGTCCTGCCTTGTAACAGCTATGGCATTGATCATTGGCACTGTAACCATGCCTGCGCCATATTTTAGGCACTGCAGCCGGAGGGCCAGATTTGTTATGCCTGCCATCGGCGCCAGAAAAACACGGCTCTTAAGCAGATTGCCGATTTTCATTTGCTCAGATACTTTTTATGCAATACTTCAAGCGCCATAGAAACATCCTCATCCTTTATGACGAAGCTTATGTTAATCTCTGAGCTCCCCTGGCTGATTAGTTCAATGTTAACTCCGGCCTTTCCCAGCTCAGTAAATATTTCGCCGGCGATCCCAATCCTGTTCTTGAGGCCCTTGCCAACAACACAGATTATCGACCTGCTCTCAGAGACAGAAACCCTGCTGATTTCCCTCAGTTCAGAGATCAGCCGGTCAAATTTGGCATTCTTTTCGAGCGTCAGCGATATTGTTGCCTCAGTGGTTCCAATCATGTCAACGCTGAAATCGTATTTGTTCAGCGTTACAAAGAGGGTTTCAAGGAATGATGGTGTGTCGATCTTTTTGGTGGATATGCAGTTCAGCAGTGTTATATTCCTTTTGGATGATACGGCCGTGATTGCTCCTTTGGCATCTGAGCGGCTGACAATCAGAGTGCCTGCATCTTCAGGTCTGAATGTATTCAGCACCCGGACCGGAATATCCTTCTGCATAGCAGGCTCAATTGTCCGTGGATGCAAGACCTTTGCGCCGAAATAGGCCAGCTCCGCCGCCTCTTCAAACGATATTATGTCGATTGTCCTTGCAGTTTTGACTATTCTCGGGTCTGCAGTCATGATGCCTGACACATCGGTCCAGATCTGGATCTCCTCAGCCCCAGCAGCTGCCCCTATTATGGCGGCACTAAGATCGCTGCCGCCGCGTCCTATTGTTGTTATTTCTCCCGCCCTGTCCTTTGCTATGAATCCGGTGACAACAGCCACAGAGTCTGTGCCAACCCGTCCCTGAATTTCAGAATAGCTCTCCGGAAGCACGGCGGCGTTGTTGAAATTCGAATCAGTAAGGATTCCTGCCTCCCATCCGCAGTATCTCTTTGCCCCTATCTTATTGAGCTTAAGGTACTCAGTCAGGATTCTTGATGAGAGCCTTTCCCCAAATGACATAACGAGGTCCAGTGTCCTGGGCGTAAGCTCCTTAATCAGCCAGATGCCCCTCAGAAGATCGGACAGGCTGCCTATTTCCTTCCCGATCAGGCGCGACTCAAGCCCAAGATAGTTCATTATTTTGAGATGCCTATCCCTTATCTCCTTTATCATCTCTTCAGGATCATCTCCCCCTATGACGCCTTTAGCAGAATTTATCAGGAGGTCGGTAACGCCACCGACAGCAGATACGACAACAATTGGCTTCTGTGAAAGCCTGCCCGCTATTATCCCCGCTGCCTTTTCTATCATCCCGCCGTTTCCCAGGCTGCTCCCGCCAAATTTCATGACTATCATTGTATCTCTACATTAGCCTGTACATTAGCAATTATTAATAAACTTTCTCTATCAGCCCTCTCTCAGATATGGAAGAGCAGATCAGCAGGCCTGCTCATTGCCGGGCTCATGTTAACCCGTACTTCCCGGCCCTGAACTGCCCCCCCCCCGCCAGATGCGTGATGCGCCGATAATGCGCCGGGCATGACAAAAGCAGATACAGCAAAACCTGCCCGGATCATCTATGGAATCCATGCAGGCTAATCTATGAATTATCCATGAATTCCTTAATATCTCTTAAAAGCTCATTAATGTCGGCGACGGTCAGCTCTCCCAAGTGGGCTATCCTGAAGGTCTCATCCTTGATCTTTCCGTAGCCGTTTGCTATGCACTTGCCTTTCTTTGCAAGTTCTGCATTCAGGTTGCTGACATCAATTTGTCTGGTATTC
This sequence comes from archaeon, assembly GCA_043823195.1. Taxonomy (GTDB): domain Archaea; phylum Nanobdellota; class Nanobdellia; order Woesearchaeales; family JBDRAZ01; genus JBDRAZ01. The sequence goes on along the minus strand of JBDRAZ010000017.1, from coordinate 24,410 downwards.
CTTATGACTGTGAGTGTGTCAGACTCATATCCCGCCTCAGGATACAGCCCGAAATGCCTCCTAGCCCATTCCCTGCAGATCTCTGCCATCTTCGTGTGCCTGGCAAACCTATTCTCCAGGCCTTCTGCAAACATCCTGTCCAATTGCCTGTTCAGGGCATAAAAGTGCGGTATTGACGGTGTAACAATGGTCTCTCCCTTGCCATCATACTTGAGGAATGCCTGGAAATCAAAATAGTAGCCGCGGTTTTTGACCTGTTCAGACCTCTTAAACGCCCCCTGCGATATCGAGCAGATGGCAAACCCGGGTGGCAGTGCAAGGGCCTTTTGGACTGATGCAAGGCAGACATCAATTCCCAGTTCGTCCACATCAATCCTGATTCCACCCATGGAACTGACAGTATCGACCATAAACATAACATCGGGGTATTTCCTGACGACCCCGGCAATTTCCTTCAGGGGATTCTGAATGCCGGTGCTTGTCTCATTGTGCACAAGTGTTACTGCATCATATTCACCGGTTGACAATCTCTCATCTACCATCTCGGGTTTGATGGCCATCCCCCATGGTACCTCAAGGGCGTCTGCTTCTTTTCCATTGGCAAGGGTTATTTCATGCCATCTCTTGCTGAATGCCCCGCAAACAAGGCTCAGGCATTTTTTCTTCACGCAGTTCCGTACAGCCCCCTCCATCAGCCCGGTTGCCGAACTCGTCGACAAAAATATCTTGTTCCCGGTGTATAAAAGCCTCTGCACCTTGGGAATCACTGTTCGGTAGAGTTCTGAAAATTCGCTTCCCCTGTGCGGAATCATTGGCCTTGCCATCTCCGCAAGAACATCACCATTTACTTCAGTTGGTCCCGGTATGAAAAGTTTCTTATGCATCCTAATCCCTCCTGAATCTGTATCCGACTAATCCGCTCCTTACCTTTGGATAAAAAAATGTGGATTTCTGAGGCATCCTTTCCCCTTTGCCTGCAACTGAGATAACATCCTTAATATCTGTTGCGGGCAGGAAGAATGCCGTACCGCGCATTTTCCTGGCCTCATCTTCGACACCGGCGTGGTACTTCAGGTACTGCACCCTGTACTCCTGTTCTCCTCTAGGCATTCCCATGATCTTTTCAATGATCAGCCGGTGAAGGATAGTTGCGGGCAGCTGCCTCAGCGTCGGAGATGCATGCGGCATGAGCCTCTGCATTGCCTCGGTGTGTGTTAATTCCAGACCATATGTCTTTCCTGAATAATGCATTGATATGCTCCCTTCCTGTCCAATCCTGAAATATTCGCCCAGCCTGTCAAGGAGCCCGGATTCAGTGTAATCAACCACCCTGTGTATCGGGAGAATAACCATTCCCGGATTATGCGCATTGACAAGATTCATAAGCACAAAACCTGCACCCTCCTCGGCCGGATGCCTTGCCTGATACTGCTTTGCGGTTTCATAGCGGTGATGCCCGTCAGCAATGAACACATTCATGCTCCTCATGACCAGGGCAATCCTGCTGGTAATATCAGCTCCTATCTGCCACAAGCTGTGCTCAATTCCCTTCTCGTCTGTAAAGCGGTATAGCTGGTCATTGAGGTTTTCAGAAAGCAGGCTGTCGATTGCCTTTTCAGGGTCAGAATAAAATGAGAAGATGGGCTCAAAGGCTGTCCCGGTTGATTCCATAAGCAGAAGCCGGTCCTGCACCGGCCTGGACATGGTCTCTTCATGGGGATAGATGCCCTCTCCAATTCTTACGAGCCCCATGAAGCCCAGCCTTTTATAACGGACATTATCCACCGTGAATTCTTGCTGGTAGACATACAGCCCCGGCTGCCGGCTCTCCGCCAGCACCCCTTCATTGCACCAGTCAGTGATGCTGCGCCTTGCCTCAGCATACCTGTCATCCCCCTTTCCCAGTATAACCCTTATTATATTGAACTGAGACTGCCTGTACAACGCATCCTGTTCCTGAGCAGAAATAATATCATATGGCGGCGCACTAACATCGGAAATATCAACTTTCCGCGTATTATAGACGAGACCCCTGAATCCCTCAATAAAAACCATTGACATTGCAAAACTGGCTTATTATTTAAATTTAATGCACCTGAGGATGTGCTAAAACTCTCCCATTTATCGACATATTTATAAAGCAATACAAAATCACTTTACCTATACTATTAGGAGGAAATTACAATGGTTGAGATTAAACTGCTATTTTCACACAAGGGCATAACAGTGCAGATTCCTGCTCCTGAAAAAGCAGCCAGTTTTCTCATCGGCAAGTCAATAGGGGATAAGATCAAGGGGGATTTCCTTGATATGCCCGGCTACGAATTGGAGATAACTGGAGGGTCAGACAGGTGCGGATTTCCCATGAGAGGTGACCTCGCCGGAACTGGACGCAAAAAGATCCTGGCGGTTAGCGGAGTCGGCCTTAAGAAGTCCGCAGCAGGTGTGCGCAGGCGAAAAACTGTATGCGCAGGCACCATTAATAATCAAATTGTACAGGTCAATCTTAAGGTTATCACAGAGGGGAAAAAGAAATTCTCTGACCTGACAAAGAAAGACCAGGAAAACAGTCCTGAAAGCCCCCAACAGCAGAAAGACACGAAGAAAGATGCGAAAGAAAGCTGAGCAACCATCAGTAAGCGTTGGCCTCGTAGGCCATGTAGACCACGGCAAGACGACCCTTGTAAAAGCAATGTCAGGCAAGTGGACTGATACGCATTCTGAGGAAATCAAGCGCGGCATAACTATACGGCTGGGCTATGCAGATGCCACCTTTTACAAGTGTCCTAAGTGCAAGCCGCCGGAATGCTATGCCATAACCACAAAATGCGGGGTGTGCGGTTCTCCGACACAACCGAAACGCAAGGTCAGTTTCGTAGATGCTCCGGGCCACGAGAGCCTCATGGCCACCATGCTTGCCGGCGCTACAATTATAGACGGTGCATTGCTTCTGATTGCTGCAAATGAGATCTGTCCGCAGCCGCAGACCAGGGAACACCTAATGGCACTTGATATCATCGGGATTGAGCGCATAATAGTGGTCCAGAACAAGATCGATTCGGTGTCTGCTGAAGCAACCCTGAAGAACTACGAAGAAATCAGAAAATTCCTCAAGGGAACGCGTTATGAAAAAGCACCAATTGTGCCCATATCTGCCCAGCACTCCACAAATATAGATGCATTGATCCAGGTTATTGAGGAATACCTGCCTGATGTTAAGCGTGATGCCAAGGCGCATCCCCAGCTTTTTGTCGCACGGAGTTTCGACACCAACAGGCCCGGAGCAAAGCCCGAGGATCTTGTCGGGGGAATTCTGGGAGGGACGCTCAAATCCGGGATACTGAAAAAGGGTGACGACATTGAGATTAGGCCGGGTTATTCAGTTGAAGAGCAGAACAAGAAAGTCTGGAAGCCTCTAACCACCAAGATAGTCGGACTGATGGCTGCATCACTGCCGACAGACGAGATCGGTCCGGGGGGCAGCGTTGGCATTATGACCTCGCTGGACCCTTCAATTGTGAAATCAGATGCGCTTGCAGGAAGCATCGCAGGGTTGCCGGGAAAGCTGCCTCCGGTCCTGTATGACTTTAAGCTTGAGATACATCTGCTTAACAGGGTAGTGGGATCCAAAGAAGACCTGAAGGTTGAACCCATAAAACTGCTTGAGACCCTTATGATGAATGTGAATTCTGCAGCAACTGTCGGAGTAGTCACCCAGTTAGCCAAAGATACGGTTATCTGCAAACTCAAGATGCCGGTTTGTGCAGATCCTGGTTCACGCGTTACAATTTCAAGGCTGATTGGACAGAGATTCAGGCTGATTGGTTACGGAATCATCAAATAAAGTCTGTTATTTTATGCTTCACTTCTTCATGGTATAGCCAAAGCAGGAGAATAACAGCATCCAGTCCGGCAGAGAGCCTTGCAAAGCCCAGGAATGTGCTTATATGCACTTTGAAAAAATGATCGCTTATCGGCCAGAACAGCATTGCCCCTTCTCCGTATCCCCCGCCGATAATTACATCCAGAAGCACATGCAGCATTACACCAAATGTCGTAACGAGGAAATACGCGGCAGTTTTGTATTTCCTTTTGTAGCGATAGATGCCGGCAGGTATCAGGAATACTAGCCCAAACAGAAAGGTATGTGTATAGGTGCCGTGTACCAACTCGCTGCCCAGGTGGCCGAGTATCCAGTTAAGCACAATGTCTATGTCCGGAAGGAGCCCCGCGAATCCTGCAACCAATACCGTATGCAAGGTGAAATAGCTCCTGTGCCTAGTAATATAATCCCTGTAAAGGTCAACAAGAATGATAGATGACAGCACATGGGTTACTGCAAGGGGCATCGCCTTATAGCGGTGTATCTCCTATTTAAATATATGCCAAGATTTAAATATTCGCTTCCCAAGCGTTCCTGACATGGATGAGACAGATATCCGGAAATATGCAATCCAGAATGCTGTGCGGTTTGGTGGCAAGGCTAATCCGAAAGCAGTTATTGGCAAGGTAATTGCAGCAGTGCCAGATGCCCGGGACAAATTAGCAGTCCTTTCAAAGCAGATCGCCGGGATTGTTAAAGAGGTTAACAGCCTTTCTGCGGACAGGCAAAAGGAGGAGCTGGAAAAATACACATTTCAGGCTCCAGATAAGCCGGAGACGCACCTATTCTCTTTCCTTGGGATTAGGGAGGGACAGAAAATAGTCACTGCCTTTCCCCCGGAGCCAAGCAAGTATCCGCACATAGGCCATGCAAAGGCGTGCCTGCTGAACTATGAGCTTGCAAAAAAATACAATGGCAGGTTCATTCTGCGGTTTGAAGATACCAATCCGAATCTTGTCAGGGAAGAGTACTACACAATCCATCTGGACAGCTACATGTGGCTGGGGATCAGGCCTGATGAGGTTGACTACGCTTCCGATCACATGGCTGATTTTTACAGGCTGGCTGAGAAGCTGATCCATGCCAATAAGGCCTATGTGTGCAGCTGCTCACAGGAAAGGATAAAGGAGAGCAGACTGGGCAAACCCTGCCAGTGCCGCCTAAGAACCGCAGAGGCGAATGTCCTGCTTTGGAAGGTCATGTTCAGTTCTGATGAGGGGAAATTCGTCCTAAGGCTGAAGATCGACCTTGAGCATAAGAACTCGACAATGCGGGACCCGACAATAATGCGCATAATTAAGGTACATCATCCACGGCTCAAGGGAAAATTCACGGTCTGGCCGAATTATGATTTCGAAAACGCGGTTATGGATGCTTTGGAAGGGATTACCCACCGGCTGAGGAGCAAAGAGTTTGAGATGAGAAACGAGCTGCAGCGGTGGATACAGGGGTCGCTTGGCTTTCCTGAAACAAGCATCTATGAGTTTGCCCGGTTCAATATGGAGGGCGTGCTTAGCAGCGGCCGCGTTATCCGTGAGAAGATTGAGAATAAGGAACTGATTGGCTGGGATGACCCTTCGCTGACTACCCTTGCTGCACTCCGGAGGCGCGGGTTTCTTCCAAGGGCAATCCACGATTTCGTCCTGAAGACAGGCATAACCAAGGTTGAGGCAACCTTGTCCTGGGACGATTTTGTCGTGCATAACCGAAGGCTTCTGGACTCAACAAGCAACCGTTACTTCTTTGTTGACTCTCCCGTCAAGGTCAGGATTAGGAATGCACCTGAACAAAAGGTCAGCCTGAAGATCCATCCTAAGGCTAAAAGCAGGTCCAGGCACTTCAAAACCCATGAACTGTTCTATATCTCCGAAGAGGACTCGCATCTTAAGCCGGACCGGCTTTACCGCCTGATGGACTGCCTCAACTTCAGAAATTGCAGAGGGCAAACCCTTTTTGATTCGCTTGATGTCCAGAACTTCAGGTCAGGCGGAGACAAGATTATGCACTGGCTGCCAGTTGATAAAACTCTCGTTAAGGTACAGATACTGATGCCTGACCACACCATCCGCAAAGGGCTGGCAGAATCTCTGGTCTCAAAGCTTAAGCCAGGCATCACAGTCCAGTTTGAAAGATTCGGGTTCTGCAAACTTGACAAGATAAACAGAGAATACTTCTTCTGGTTTACGCACAACTAGAGATCCCGGGACATCACGGTTCTTCTCCCGTTCTCCTTCGCCCTTCTGCATGCGCTCTTTATTAGCTCTACGCCCTTCTTTTCAAGCTCATCTGCAAAATCGCTGGATACGCTGAAATCACCGCATTCCTGGGCTATTTCCTTCACCTTTACCTTCACTATAAGCATAACTGCACCGTGCCATAACTTGTATTTATATTTTATCATTGCCGGTCAGAAATATCCCGGATCCCTTTTTGCTGAAGCGCTTGCCTGCATGCTGGTGCACAGCTCCCGGCCCGGGCCCTGAAGGTCAATCCCTGGATTTGCCTGATCGGCAGCAGCCAGCTGAAGCAGGGCGCATTCGGGACTATGCCTGTCCTTTAGCAGTTTAGAATCATAGCAGAGCTCAGCCTCGCCTTCCACCTTTATCATGACTGTGCCATTTTCGTAGAGTAGGGTGATTGTCCCATGCATATTTTCCATTGGCTTCTCGAACTCACCGCCGGTGTCAATGGTGCCAACCGGTGTGCTTATCTCATGCAGCCCATTGATCTTTTTGGCCAGCGCAAACACCTTTGGCAATTCCCTGAAAAAAATACGCAGCCGGTATTCGTCTGACCTGTCGGCCTTTATGCATAATCCGGGATACTTTTTGTTGAATAGATTAATGCATTTCCCCATAAGCCCAAAATCCGCCTGCGCATTCGCTTTGGATAGCCTCTTGTCCAGCTCAGTGGCTGCGCCTAAGAGAAGGCTCAGGTCATCGTAAAACTCATTCTGGAACGCAGACCCTGTCATGCATGCACCGTGCCATACCTAATATATAAATCTAATCAAAAGGTTTAAATACAAATTAAATCGTAATCACGGCTATGGATCCTGTCCTGCGCTATTCCGGCATAAAAGGCGAAGACCTGGCGAATATCGGGCAGAAGGCCCTGCTTCTAGCTGACCTTTATAACAGGAAATACAATGTTCCCCTTGGATTCGTTGTAGCTGCCCAAGTCTTTGATGAGGTGGTTGAGCCAGTCATGCAGAAGATACACAATCTCTTGTCAGTTATAAACATTCATAATGATGAAAAGCTAGTGATTATCAGTCAGGAGATAAAGAAGCTTATTGAAGGCGTTGCTTTCCCTGATGGGCTCCGTGACGAAATATCTGAGGCGTATCACAGCCTTAATGTCAGGCGCGGGATATCAATATCAGGGCTTCTGAAAGATGACAAACCAGCCTCTGTAATCGTAAGGGGGTCGCCTATTGTAAAGATCAAGGGCCGCATCGGGGACCCGGGCAACCACCTGACCCGCCTTAATGTGGTCGGCGAGGATAAGCTATTCAAGGCCATCAGGGAATGCTATGCGTCTTTGTTTTCAGCCAAATCAATCAAGGAGCGGGTGCAGAGGGGGCTTGGGCACGCAGTCAGCACTGCTGTGCTTGTGCAGCAGATGATCCAGACAGGCAAATCAGGAACTGCAGCAACAGCGAATCCTGAATCCGGCAATGTTAACGAGGTTGTTATTCACGCCCAGCTTGGCCTGGGCCATAACATGGATCCTCAGCAGATGGACATGTACCTCGTGAATCAGGAATCCATGACGATCTTAAAAACTGTGGTCCGCAACCAGCGGACAATATACCGCATGGACAGTGAGAACCTCTCTGAAAAGTCGCTTTCAGACGGTTCGCGGCAGAAGCTCACTGACAAGGAAACGCTTGAGGTGGCACGTCTTGCAAGGAGGATAGAAGTAATCTACAGGAAGGCTGTTTCTGTCGACTGGGGCATATGCGAGGATACTGTTTTTTTGCTGGGGGTAAAGGCCCTTGCTGAGATTGGGCCTGAGCAGGAATTCGACGAAGTGCTTGATGAAGTCCTTGCTGGAAAGGCACGGATGCCAGGCGAGCCTGCTGAAAATGATGCCGGGACATTTGATGCTCCCCTGCAAAGCGCAATTGCTGAGGAAAGCGGCCGGATCGAGGAAGAAGAGATCCTGCCGGCAGATGCAAATGCAATCTCAGAAGAAGTTGAACCATTACAGCCGGACCGGGCTGATGATGATCTTCCTGATATCCCGGAGCCACAAAAAAAATCAATAATGTCTGACTATCAGACAGAGCAGGAACTGGAACAGGAGGATGAATTGATTGATGAGGTTGAAAAGGAGACTGAGGACCTGGAGACGGTTGATGCGGAGAAGGAACCTCCCCTGTTAATGGAAACGCTTCAAAGCGTAACACCGCATGATCTGCACAAGAAGGCCTTGCATGAATCAGCAAACGTGGTTGTCTCGTGCGATATGGCGGTCACCGCAAGCCTCAGAAATAAGTACCGCGAGATATTCCGCCTGCAATCAGTATCCTTTGAAGAGATGCTGTTGAAGCTTAAGGCGAAGGTGACGGTGCCCCTTGAGGATGATATCATTAAGATACACGAACTCAAGAACAGGTATCTTGAGGAGTACCGGCACCCTACCCCGGATGAATTGAAATTTGTGCTGGAGACCACCCACAAATTCATCTCAGAATTCTAGGGTTTTTAAGTGTCCTGCACATTTGCCTTCTGGGCTAAGGAGCCGTCGGCAGTCCGGATCAGCACGGCATTCATGGGCCGTCATGGGATGTAGGCATTCTTCACAATATTTAAATAATAACATTAATTCAGCCCCTCTATGAATATGTCAGATCTGCTAAAATGTCTGCCTCAGCACTGCAATGAGGCAAAGGAGCTCGGCAAGAAGATCAGGCTGCAGGCCAGGCAGGTTTTTGTCACGGGAATGGGCGGATCCGCAGCCAGCGGAGACCTGCTGAAGGCATATGTCAGTGATGAGATTAATGTACAGGTTAACCGGGATTATGGGATTAGGGTTGACAACACCTCTTTGCTCTTTGCCCTGAGCTATTCAGGCAACACAGAAGAGACAATATCAGCCTTCCGCATGGCTGTCAAGTGCGGCGCAAAGGTTGTGGGCATAAGTTCCGGAGGCATGCTTAAGCTGTTATGCTCCCAATTCAGCTGTCCTCACATCCTGATACCGGGGGGTTTGCCGCCGCGCCTGGCAACGCCGTACCTTTTCTTCCCTATGCTTAATGTGCTGCACAATGCAGGATTGATTGGTGATAAGTCCGATGAGACCAGGTCAGCCATCGAGGCCCTGAAAAAAGACGTGTATGAGGCCATGGGCAGGGAACTGGCTGGGAAGCTGCGGGACAGGATTCCGGTCATATACGCCTCAAACAGGTATGCACCGGTTGCCATGAAATTCAAGACAGACATAAATGAAAATGCCAAGGCGCCGGCATTCTATAACCTGATCCCTGAGATGAACCATAACGAGATCACGGGCTATGTCAACAGGGTAGGCAATTATCATGTCATTATCATCAGGGATGAGGACGACGAGGTCAGCATCAAGAGGCGCATAGACATTACCAAGAGAATCATGAAGAAGCAGGGCCTTGACGTTACCGAGATTCATGTGAAAGGAACCTCGTACCTTACCAAGCTTTTCTCCTCATTATACATAGGGGAGTGGACATCATACCACCTTGCAAAGGCCTACAGCACAGATCCCATGCCTGTTGAAATAATAGAACGATTTAAAAAAGAATTAAAAAAAATTTAACTATCTCCTTTTCTTTCGGCCGCCCCTTGCCATCCTGGCTCGGGAGATGTCTCCAGCCTTGTCTACGAAGTATAAATAGCCGGACTCCTTCTTCACACCCACTTTTGCAGCCTTTTTGGATCCTTTCTTAGCCTTGCCGCCGCCTCTTGCCATAACTGCACATGATATGTCCCCTGCCTTGTCAACAAAATAGAGCCTTCCAGGTTCCTTTTTAACTCCCACTTTAGCAACTTTTTCTGCCATTTTCATATTCCCCCTTAAAAATTTCTGTTTAGTTAAACTAAACTATTGCATTAATAGGGTATCTCATTTATATATTTTTCGCTTTATCCGACGAGAATTGGCTTCAGGCCCATTATTGATACTGACTGCTTATCTCATATCCCAGTCATATTGTAATCAGGTGAACCAAGCCCAAGCCCGGACCCATATCTTATCTGTATGGTGCTGTCTATATTGTGAAACTCCTTGAACACATCCCTGCCTGCCTTCTTGCACACAAGGTCATAGCAGGCTTTATCGACGGCAACAGGGTCTGTGCCTGCGACAATCCCTATATCGGGTGTCAGCACAGCCTCGCTCTTGTTGAAGCAATCGCAGTTGGGCGTAATATCAACAAGGAAGTTTATGAAGAGCCTGTTCCTGACACTTTGCATGACGCCAAGTGCATATTCAGCCATCCTTTCCTGTGCATCAGATGCAGAAGAGTCAAAGCGGACGCTTATCGCGCCGGCCCTGCACATCACCGCGCACTCACCGCACCCAACGCATTTTTTAGGGTCGATTGATGCAATCCCCTCAGGATAGCTTATTGCATTGGCCGGACAGTATCTGCCGCAGACTTTGCATTTTATGCAGCCGGATGAGCTAACCACGGGTTTTATGGTGCTGTGCTGCGCTTGCTTTCCTGCCCTTCCCGCGCACCCCATGCCTATGTTTTTCAGCGCCCCGCCAAATCCCATAAGCATATGGCCCTTGAAGTGTGTTAAGACGACAAGCGAATCACAATGCACGATGTCTGCCGCAATGCCCACCGATTTAAAGTGTTTGCCCCTGATCCGGACATTTTCCACATTCCGGCTCCTGAGCCCGTCTGCGATGATAATCGGGGCTCCCAGGCCCCCAAAACCGTGTTCAATCGCCGCATTCAGATGGTCTACGGAGTTTGACCTTCTGCCGACATATAGGGTGTTTGTATCTGTCAGAAAGGGCTTTGCCTTGGCATTTCTCAGAAAATCAACAACGGGCCTGACATATTTCGGCTTAAGAAATGTTGTGTTTCCCGGCTCCCCGAAATGGAGCTTGATAGCTATAATCTGGTCCGGCGTGATGAATCCGCACAGGCGCCTGCATAAATCAGTTATCTTACTGTCACATATCTTTTCAGCAGGTATAAAAATGACTTCCATAATACAGGCTAAAAGAAGGTCATATAATAATTTTTACATTATTGCTCAAACTGCTGATTCTTTGCATGGTTCGCGAAAAATCCATTTTAATCCTCTATTCCGTTATTGCCCGCTCCTGGGCACAACGCCGATCCTCTGTTCCCTTTGGGGAAGGAGCTCTTCATATGCTGTATCGGCACGCCGGGTCCATTCATTGGCCCTGCCTCTCATTGAAGCATATTGCACAAGTGCTGTCTCAACAAGCCCCATTTTCTGGAAGATGTTTCCAATCCGGTAGCCGGCTTTGTCTTTTGCCTCCCGGTCTTCTGTGTTTTCCCTTCCAAATATACGTCTGCGGGACTCCGTTTGCTGGGCTTTTTTATAAAATGCATAGGCAGGTATCAGCCTTTCCTGCGCAAACTGATCATCTCCTCTTCCGACATAATCAGCAATAGTATCTTCATCCCTTGCAAGTCCTGCCATTTTATCCATTTCCTCAATCGTGCGCGCCTCATATTCCAGCGCTGCCTCGCGCCTGACCTGTACAACCATTGTCTCGACAACGCGGTCGCGAATCCTATCAGCCATCAGTCCGACAACCCGCACATATGCATCTCCTAAGTCTCCTCCCATGTAACCTGCCAGGCAGGCGATCATCTCATCAACTGTCCTCTCGTTTCGCTGTGCCACAAATATATCCCTTACCGCTTCCTTTTGGTCATCCGGCACCCTGTTGTAAATCTCGTTCAGAAGCGCCAATTTCAGTATAGTCTGCGAATCCCTGGCCCGGCCTGCCTCCTCAGCAATAGTCTCATCCGTAAAATAACCGTTCTGGCCTACAATGGCGCGGATGACAAGCTCTGAGAGCGGATCTGTTCGTTCATATTCAGGCAGTTCAGGTATAAAAACCTCAGGCGCCTCGGCCCGCAGTTCAGGCCTATCCCTCTCTTGCGGCTGCGGTGGTGTCTCTTCTCTGCGCCGTCCTGCCGCCCTGGTCTCCAAATCTTCAATATTCCGTGGTGCATTCCTAAGCACTTCGTTAAAATCAATTTGCATCTTCGTTTTACTCCTTGTTTTCGTGGCATCTGCATGGGGCCAGATAATCAGCATCAAATGATGCGGCATATGTGGGATTATTTGTGGAAAACTGGAAACCGTAGCCTATGGCACCCTGGGAATTATCCCTACGCGCCCTCGCAACAGCCTTGACAGCAAGTCCGAATGCGGCAAACATGTTTGTGTAAATGACGCTGCCCTGGTGCACATCAATGCACCCGGCCCTTCTTTCAGCTTCCTCTTGATGCTCCCTTTCAGCTATGGCCCGTCTTATTACATCCTTGGTGCAGTCAAGGCATGCGGTTTCTCCACCAATTGAATCATAAACCTGTGAGATCAGAGCTGTCGAAGCCCCGTCATGGTAGTCAATGCCGTTTCGGGCGGTTAATTCGGTGAAAAATGCACGGGCCTGCATATTATCAACGCAGCCGAACCATGTGTCAATTTCCCTGATGTCAATTCCATGCTGTCCGGCCAGCACCTGCTCAAATAACTGTTCAGTGTCCTGCACCTTTAGTACCACCGGAACAACCCGCCCCTCAAGCGAAGGGACCATTTCAACAGTGCGCTGCGCCATAATCTGTGCCTTTGAATGCCCGATAACCTCTCTCTGCAGCGCCTCCTCAAGTTCAGAAGCGCTCTTCTCCAGGCTTTCCCTGCGGCGCGACCTCATCGGAAAATTAATCTGCCTTGCAAGATTGCTTACAGCTACCTCATCAGGGTCAATCAGATACAGCTTTTTTGGATTATATCTGGCAATGACCGGCACCAGCGAATTTCCTATTGCACCGCAGCCTGCAACCGCAATGGTCCTGCCGGAAAAATCAGGCTTGCTGCCCTGGCTGACAAACGGTTTTCCGTCAACCATTATCGGCCTGAAATGGTTGGCAACCCTCTGCACGTACTCAACCGGATGACCGGCTATCTGCGCAACATGCGCAATTTGCCTGTTAAAATAAACTGATCTTGGGGCGGATCTGTCATATGAAACCCCGGTATATAGGCCCGGCATCGCCTGCCTTACAACTTCAGCTGTAATTATGGTTGCCGCAAAAAGGCTGGTGTCAATTCCCTGCTCAAGGCCTTCATAGTGCGGCGATAGCGCCAGCCTGTAGCTTATCTCAAGCTCTGCTTTCCTCTCTTCTGTTAGGGTTTGTTCCTGGGGGGGATGCACGATATGTATCTCTGCATTATCATGTGTTGATGCGGCAAGAATGCATGTCTTGTCATTTCTCATTGCATACTCTAAGACAGTCCGTTTTGCATAGGGATCATTCGATGTCACAATAAGGATATCAGCTCCCTTGTCAAGGAATCTGTCATCTGATCCATAAGCTATTCTTTCACAGCGCGGGATAATGTGTGGGTACGGATTAATCTGAAAACACATATCAGCGAGTGCATCAACGCAGGGCTCACCAGGAAGGCCGTTCTTGAACAGGAAACCCTGATGCCGGGCGGGATCATAACCTGCATTAGTATACAGGCTTATACCGGACCCATCCTTTGAGCCGGCACCAAGCGCAGCCAGGGCCCCCAATGCAAAATTGCCTATCTCTGTTTCGGGGCTCACCATAGCCAGCGAAACAGCTTCAAGACTGCCCTGGTCGTAGTTGGCAATAAGCGAATGCCTGTCATACCGTTCCTGCCTTAAGGTTGCCTGGCTCATCGTCTGATGTCTGCGTGTATTCTGTCTTTGATAATCTGTCTTATGATGCCTGGGTCAAAATCAAGAGTGCCTGCAACCAGTTCCAGCCGCTTAAAATATGGGTCATTTTTTTTGCTGCCAAGGGGCGCCGCTGAATCTTTGGCAGAGACGTCATCTGCGATTACTTTCTTGCCGTCATACCATCTCCTTACATTATACCATGCGTGCGCGAGGCCAGCATCACCGCTGCCATCAATTATGATTCCGGCCTGATACCCGAATGCCTTTTTCACAAGATTTTGTCCTTCATTAGGTGTTCCGCATGCCTCAGCAAGGGCATCAATGGACAATCTGAGCAACTCCAGCGCTTTAGCATGAAATTCAGGATCCGCAGAATCAGGCAGGGTCACCGATGTTTCAAATGCCCCGTCCTGGCCACGGATTATTAGTGTATTGCCGTCAAGCTCAATATAGCAATCACGGTTCTGAGCAACATAAAATTCTTGACTTGTATAGTACTTGTTAAGGTGCACGGGCATCATTTCATGATCTTCTGACGAAGGCCGTGTTCCCCCGGATCTTCCCGGGTGCCTGTGGATATAGCCGCCCGATTTCCATCTCGCCTCACCTTTCTCCCTTGTATTATCAATAAATTCCTTGTACTGCCTGTCTCCCTCATGCGTAAATGTAAAGTGAACCGGGGTGACACGCTGGTCAATAATTGCAATACGCTCAAATGGTGCATCCATTGGGGCGCCGGTTGGCTTCACGAGAACGCCCCCCCATTCATAATCTGCCCTTCTGACAATGCCTCCCAGGTGCTTGTCCACCTCATTATTGACAAACTGGGAGAACTCCCACAGCCCTTCTGTTATCCTCACGGGGGGGTCATCTTTGCCTGGCTGCATTGTCCTGTATATTGCCTGTTCTATTGACCTGTATATTGGCAAGCTCATCTTATTTTCGCCTCCGCATATCTCATTATGGGCAGACCCAGTTGCTGGGCGATCGTTTCAGCGGTTTTTACATTACTATGCAGTTTCATCATGCCTTGGCTTGATCCCAGATACCTGTGAGGCATGGACTCCACAGGATTATAGCCTCCGGGGATAATCTCTCTTACCCTCCGGAAATATGCCCTCAGCCTCTCCAACGGGCTTTCACGTCCCCGATCATCCTTGTATGACGCATAATAAAGATTCTGTGTGCCCAAGCATAAGGGGTGACTTGAATCCATGGGTGTATCACTCGGTGTGAACGGATGGGGAAACGCCTTCATAGGGCAGGGCTTGCCAATCTGTATCCTGTTCTCGTAGTAAAAAACCTCCACGCCAATGGGGATGTCATATTCGCCTCGGCCCAGTCTCTTTTTGACCGCATCAATTAGTCTTTGGCTGACTGTCTGACCCTCTCTGATATCCCGGGTAATTTCCTGGGGAAAGGCATAGATGTTGCCCTCTTCACCCTCCAGGCAGTGGGGATCAAGCAGAACATAGAACCACACCGCATTGGGGTGACTGGGCTCAATCCGGAATCCCCGTCCATTGCTCTCAAACTGATTCATGGTCGAAATCCTGCTTCTTTTATATAGCTCCAGCTGTCTGCGGTGCTCCATAAGCCTGGCAGTGAGATCAGGGCTGCGTTTCACAGTCTCAAATACTGATTTTTTAAGCAGCCCCCTGAACATAACACCAATATCATCAAGCCTCCGGTATGTAGGCCGCGCGTAATAGGTAATACCGTTGACTATAGCTCCCAGCCCTGTGCCTGTTTGCCGGCCCTGCAGCTCATATGCCATATCCTGCAGCAGCATTACTCCGTCCCGCAATGTGCCATCCGGCCTTTCCATGAGGCAACGTTCCATGAGGTTGAAGCCGCTAACCCCCAGGCTATTCGATGTGAATGCATTGAAATCGATATCAAGGTGCGGAAGATCAATCGGGGTTTCCCTTGCTCCCTGTGATTTTCCGAAGAGGGGAAATACCTGGTTTAGAATAAAGCTTAATACAATCGCCCGTTCGCTTCCCTGGCTTGCCAGTATATCTCCCACGCTGGCCTCGGAAAATGCTTCTCCGCCTGCCTCGCTGCGCTCAGCAATGTGTGCTGCATACGTAACAACCAGCCTGTCAAGGTCAGGCCTGATTGCTCGCACATGCGCATCTTCATGCGCCCTTACCAGATCTCCGCGTGCAAGCGACAAGGTAAGGCCGCCTGCTGTAGCTTGATCCTCACCGCTTTCAGCTATCCGGTACACCCTGTAGCCTGAATCATCCCTGGCAATGACTGCCAGGTCTTCTGCAGGCTCAAACAATGGAGGTGCAACTAGCTGGATATCTTGCATCTGAAAAAAACCTCACTTAAGCCGGTATCCGGGGTTAGCCATGCCGCCGGAGGCGTGCTGGGTCACAAATATCTCAACAACCCCGACATTTGGCTGCGCCGCATCCATCTTGAAATATGAGCTAAGCGGATGGCCGCCTCTCCGGTTTTCAATCAGCTCAAACCATCTGGGTTCATTGCCGGTCCCCACCCTGGCCCTGTGTTCCCTGTTAACCGTTACCTCTACATCAAATCTGTCACTACCCTGGCCGCTTGGCCTGCCATAATCCTCAAAGTACTGCCTGACCTGTCCTGCTGTCTCCTGGACCAATTCAGGAACGCGCGGGTCCTGGCCGGTGTAGCTGCAGGGTTCATCCATGGTAGCACTGTCTGTGAAATACTCAAGTGTTTGCCGGACTGACCATCCAAGTTGCTCCCCTGCCACAGGTACCCTGACCCAAAGCTTGTCGTTTTCTACAGAAGACGGATAAACTATTACTATCCCTGCATCAAAACCCTTTGGTCCGGAAACTTCCTGAGCGGCCGCTCTGGCCACAGCGGTGGTCGGTGCTTCAGCAACTGTCTCTTCAAGATTGAATATTTGGCCTTCCTGAATTCCTCTCTCCTCTTGTGTCATTTTTTTTCTCCCTGCTTATTTGCAGTTATTTTGCGTTTGGTTTGTTCTTGTTAAGATTGTTCATGCCTGGTACTGCCTGAGATATCCTCTCATTGTCGTCTCGCTCATTGTGTGGCCGAATTGGTCGGCAACATGCGCAAGTATGTCTCTGTTTTTGTACATCCTTTTGCCTGCTGAATCCTTACTTGCATGGAATGAACCGACAAACTGTACAACCTCTGCATCGTCTGCAAAGTTTCGATCCCATTTACCGACAACAACCTTTTCACCCAGCTCCTGCGCAACCTTAATTGCGTCGTATGCATCTGTTCTTGTTTCAACACCGGGCATGGTTGACTGCTCAGCTGCAATAGCGAGGCTCTGCGAATGGGTCCTGCCTTCAGCTCTTGCGTTACTGTATAAAGCTGCAACCTCCTTAGCTCCAAGCTCAAACTCATCAAGTAATCTGTCAACATCGCTTGCAAACAGCAAGGCACCATTCGTATTCCTGGCATCGATGTATTTCTCAACTGCAGGTGTTACTGTGCGCTCAGATCCGTAATTGCCGTTTCTGGTCAGGCCGTCTTTGGCCTTAGCGCCAATTACCTGATAAAGCTCAAGTCTCCCTGCTATCTCTTCAGCATCAGTTTCATCGTCATCTCTTCTTAGAATTGCTGCAGTTCCTATTCCTGCTAAAGCTACTGCTCCAACACCTGCTGCTGTTGCAGAATCTGAAAATCCGGAATCGACGACATCTCCAAGCTCAAATCCGACCTGTAGATCTGTAGGGATATCCGAGGTAATTGGTGCATCAAGCGGATCAAAAACTCCGTTAGCATATGATGCCGCTATCCAGTAGTTATCAGTATGTCCGATCTGTCTCAGGGCCATTACCTGGAAACCTACATCACCCTCATTCAGTGCAGCCTTAAGCTCGTCTGACAATGGGATGTGTACTGCAGTTCCAACTTCGCTTCTGCCCTTGCCGATTATCTGGCCGTTTTTTACAACATTAACACCTACTGCCTGGAAACCATTCGCATCAGCATAACCACTGGCGCCTGCTCCGAATACCAGATATTTTCCAGCATCAAGTCCCAGCGGTGCTGCGTCAGCAGCAGCCAGGTCCCTGACAACCGCAGGCGCAGCTACTGTGTAATGTTCGGTAGTGGAAAAGCCAGGCTCGAACCTGCCTCCTTCCGGCAGTCCCAGCACAGCGGTTGTGCCCGCCGGGTCGAATCCTGCAATCTCTGGCTCAAATGCTGCAGCAACCGGAGCTGCTGTTGCGTCCGCAGGAAGAATTGGCTCCTGCACCGTTCCGACAGCCGGAAGTGTGTCAAGCCCCGGTACACCTTGTCCGGCAATTCCACCGACCTGCGCATCACCGTGCCCTGTATATGTTACAAGGGGTGTGCACCCCGGCAGGATTGTTATATCCGTTTGCCTCAGTACGTCAAGGGCTTCCCTTCCTGCTTCTGAAAGATATGCGCCAACACCGGAAAAGAAGTCTCCGCCTGCGTTAACTGCATGCCTGGCACCTATCCTTAAATGATTCGCGTTCTCAGATGCAGTTTCTGCTGTTGCATTCTTCAGCTGTTGGGCTTGTTCATAGAGTGTATGCCTGTTGCTGTAACCAACCAGGCCTCCCACGGTGAGTATCAGTGCAGCCGCTTCTGCACACAATATGCCCGTGCTATGCCTCTCGTAGAAGCTTCGCCCGCCAGGCTGAGCGCTTTGCCTGCTCTGCCTCCACTGGCTAAGCCTCTGAATGGGATGCGGCATATGCGCCTGGTATGCAGATGATATGCGTTGGACAAGGCTTGGCTGTCCGGCTGCCCTTCCTGCCCTGTAAGCCCTTATCGGGTGCGGCATGTTCGGCATATGAGAACTTATCGCGCCTGTAACCCTCTGATATAGCCCTGGCTCTGATGGCTGTGCGCTTTGCCTGTCCTGTCTCCATTGCTTAAACCTGTTTATTGGATGCGGTGCATGCGCCTGGTATGCGCTAGTTATCCTCTGAATAAGTCCCGGCCCTGCCTCTCCTTCCTGGCCTCTGCGCTCTTGCCTTCTTTGCCTGTATGAACGTATGGGGTGAGGCATTTCATTCTGATAAAAATCAGATGCCCAATCCCTCAGCCTGGCCAACCGGCCAGGCTCCCGCTGAATAGTCTCTTCAAGAGCAGATACCCCTTCATTTGGCAACTGCCCCAGAGCCTCAAGATTAAATCTGAATCCGCCATCTCCTTCAGTCATTCTCTGACACCTCGGTATAGTGATAAGCTTTGTTCAACGATAGCAGCCAGCCCAGGATCGTCGATCCTGAATGCCCGATACGGAATAAAATGAGGTCCCTCAGCCCCAACCCCCGGCTCAGCCTCTTGCTGAGCTTCCGCAGGAGCCGGTTCCTGAGTCGCCTCGGTCCCGTATATTTTGCTGAAATCAAATTCAAAGGGCATTATTCCTTGCACCCCTCGTAGCCCTGTGCGCCGGCTTCTGGTGCCATTGCACTAGCAGCCACAGGCTGTGCTAACTTAGCCGCTATCTGCTCACGCTTCTGCCTTGTGGCATCCCTGAACGGGTCAAGGCTGATGCCAATATCTCTATTTTGCAGTACTTGATACATTGCATCAAGCCTGTCAAGAGCCTGTTCAGCAGCAGTGCGCAGTGCAGGCTGGACACCATCCATAGACAGCACTACATCAGGGACTGACATTTCGACTTCTGCCAGACGAGTCACATAATCCGTCGCTAATTGCTGCAGCCTGCTGACCGGTTCCGAAACATCAACCAACCCTTCACAATTTACGCTTAAGCCCTTAACAATTCTTTGTGCGCGGACCAGCCTTTCCTGATAGCCTGCGGCATCTCCATCATCATAATGGCCAACCATATCAAGGACCCTTCCGAGATCCTCATTAGCCTTACCAGCAAATAATTCCCTATAGCTATTCTCTTCCCTGCCCGGCAGGGTCTGCATTGAATCTGAGCGGATAACATCGGCCAGTCTCGCAAAATAGCCAACAGCTTCATCAATACCTGCTTGGTCGGCTGTTTGAATATCAATGCCAGAATAACCCTGCATTGACTGTAGAAATTGCTGGCGTGTGGTTTCCTGTTCCATTGCAGTTGATGCAGAATCGCAAATTGCTGCAAACTGTGCAATAAAAGCATTTGGATCTGAATTGGGGTCCTGCCCGGTGCCAGCCTTATATGCTTCACCGAACTGATTTAGAAGTCCTTCCAGCGCGCCTGCTCTGCCTTGCGCCTGATCCCTTTCTACTTCGAGTGCTGCGTATTTTTCAATGGCTTCCCTGCCGAATGCTTCCCAACCTTGTATTGTTCCCTTATTTATTGGCATATATTTCGCCTCCGTGTGTTTAAGATTTTTACCACTTAATAATGATTAAGAAAGCAACTGCAAATATATAAGCTTTTTCCTTATAATACCTATAATTTATATGGTAATTATATACTAAACCAAAAAATATATAAATACCTGGGGCCTATATGGACATATGAAACGCAAAATCATAGAACTGGGCAAGGGCTGCCTTGTCGTGTCCCTTCCCGCAAAATGGGCATCTGCTAATGGCCTTCGCAAAGGGGATGAATTGGATGTCAGTGAACAGGGCACAAGTATGGTGCTTGGTTCGCAGAAGCATGAACTGCACCGAAAAACAGAGATTGAGATTCCCCGGAACTCACTCCTCATAAAGCGGTATCTGGCCGCAATATACAGGTCAGGCTATGATGAGGCAAAGATAACCTTCATTGACCCGGGCTCGCTGAAACTCATCCAGAGGGCAGTAAATGATATATTAATTGGGTTTGAGATAGTGGAACAGGGCAAGAGCCACTGCATACTAAAAAGCATAGCAGGCGGGCTGGAAGAAGAATTTGATACCCTGCTGAGGCGGTCCTTCCTTGTTACGAAATCAATGGCAGAAAACACGCTGGAGGCCATAAAAAAGTCTGATTTTGGCCGGATGGCTGAAACCTATGTCCTGGAGACAACCAACAACAAGCTGACCCTGTTCTGCCAGAGAATGATCGTAAAATACCGATGGAAGGAATCAAGGGATTCTGCTTTCCTTTTTGTTCTGGTGTATCAGCTGGAAAAGATAGCAGATGAGATTAAATATATTTGCGACTATATTGCAGGAAATCGCATAAGGCCCTCAGATGACATAATAAGCCTTTATGAGGATATGATAAGCATCCTGGATCTTATGTATAGCAACTACTACAAGTTCAGTACGGAAACGTCTGAAGAAATTGCCGACCAGAAGAAAGCCTTCATGATGAAATCCGAGGAGCTATACCAAAAGGTGCATAAAAAAGAGCTGAAAATTGTAGCAACACTCGTGCACGTTACCCAGCATATCTTCAACATGCTCGGATGCAAGCTAGGCATGGTTGTCTAGCGGTCCGTAGATGCTCCTAAACTGCTGAAGATCACGTCTGATCTGAGGAAGCACAGTTTCTCCCGTCTTGACAGGATCCTTTCCGGGCTCAAAAAAGGTGTGGCCCACGGCCCTGAACCTGTCAGTCTCATCAGGAATCATGTCGATCGTGCTAACCAGATCATTCAGATACCTGTACTGGATCCAGCCATTGGCATTTGCGAAAGACTGACCAAAACTCCCTCCGCCTATCATGGACCTTTGCTGAAAATACCCTGCCAGTGTCAATTGGTCCTCAGGAAGGTCTGTTGATGTCCCAGCTGCATTGCAGGCCATCTTGAAGTGATATGCAGCCTCAATCATCCTGTTTACCATCTCGTTATATGAGCTGGCTTTCTGCGCTTTTTCTGTTAATACAAGCCTTGCTATGCTGCAATGTGTCTCATACCCTGCAACGAGCTGTGCAAGCTCCCATTCAGGATTTTGCGTATCAATACCTAATCCTTTGGCATACCGTTCCTTAAGCTCATCTGCCCTCGCCCTTGAAAAGTTATTGCCGTAGGCATCCACAAGCTTAACAATGTCCTTAGGCAGGTCCCAGTCAAGCCTGTCCGGGTCCACAATTATGGTATGGAACCGGTTGCCCTGCTGCTCGTGTCGCCTTTTGTCTCTTCTCTCAATATCAGCCTTAAACGCCTCAGGATTATCTGAGACTACCTCAATATCCCTCCAATAGTCCCAATCAGGTTCTATATCATGATCAACGACAACATCACCCGCGACATTAAGTAAACAGCCGTCAACGATAAAATTTCGTGTGTATCTGTCAGTCTGCGGTCCGCCGAAATCAGGCAAAAGTGCCGTCTTCAGCAGTCCGACTGAGCATGAATAATGGTTCATGAACCTTGCATCATCTATCCCGTATCTGCGCATAACATCAAGAGCATGCCTGTTGGCACCATAATCTCCAACTATCTCTTCCGATACTCCTGATTGTTCCAGGACTGATTCATGGAGCTTCCTCAGCGTTTCGTCCTTCTTGGTCTTTATCAGGCCAAGATTGCGGTCATATTCTTGCTGCGCTTCCCTGCCCTTTTTGTTATCCGGTCTTGTCATCACAGATCTGCTGAATCTGACACTCTGGTCAACAGCATCCCTGAAAAGGCTGTCTATCCTTTCGTCTTCGATTCTGAGCCGCTCTTCGATTTCAAGTGCTCGCTGTTCCACGGCCTCAAGAAGATCATATCTGCGATAGTTTGCCGCTGTAACATACCGGTACAGGTCGACTGCAAACGGCTTGCTGCCGACATGCTCATAACGCACACGCCCTTGCTCAACATCCGTAACCCTGGCAATCCTGGTCGGATGCACTTCATCATAATATGCCCTGTTGACAAAATACCTTACCGCTTCCGCAAACTCAGGGCTGCCGACAGGTTTTGGCCCGGTGTGCATGCCGAGTATAAACTTTATATTTGAGTGCGGGCCCTCCCTGACAAGCATGCTTGAGGTCAGCTCCTGCCCAAAGCCCCGCTCCATCGGAAAGGTAGCAATCGGCCTGACCTTTGAGCCCCTTGTGCTTTCCTGATACCATTTCATGTTTGATGCTCTAATGTAAGCCTGAAGAGCCTTGCCATCTGGAAAAAAGATAGGGTTCCCTTCAGAAAGCGCCATCTCAATAACTTCTCTGTTGAGAAACGGCCTTACATCCTTTAGTGAAGCCATAATCTCAGATATATCAACCCCTCTTAAGGGATTATCTTCCGGTAATTCAAGAATATGTGCGCTAAGCTCGCTTAGGGCATCCACACTATAGAATTTCAAGATTGGGATGGTAGTATATAATAGTGATTTAGGCTCTTTTCCGAGGGCAATCAGCCAGTCGAGAGTGTCCCAGTCCTCCCCCTCATTTGGCTCTTCAGGCAGACCTACATTAATGATCTTGCCAAAATCCCTATCGTTGAGGAACCGTACAACCTCATCAAAGTCCAGGGGCACAAAAGGATTGATGTCTCCACCTATCTCTTCCACAGGGCGCGAATGGGCAAGCGCTTCCTCCAGGCTTGTGTAAAAAACAGGCTCATCGGTCTCAAGTATTCTTGGGTCCGGCTTATCATATCTGTAAAGGATGTATGGTGTAAAAAGGGTTAGTTGGCCGTGACCCTTGAATAGCAGTGCATCTGCCTGCGCATGGGTGATTGTGCCTGCCTTTGACAGTATTTCATCTAGTTCCAGCCAGTTATTCGGGCTGAAATTTGTCTGCCCTGATTCGTTAAGTGCCGAGTTATGGTGTGCTACGGTAATCATGATCCCTCTTCAGACCATAATAGACCTTATCCTTTATAAATCTTTCCATTTGTTACCACCAATAAATGGTAAAATATATTAAGGGGTTTATCAAATTGCTATCTATGGTCAGATATGCAGACATTCCGGACTTCAATCCCCAGACGCCAGGCTTCAATTTTCATACCGCCAGAGAAGGTGACCTGTTGGTTGATAACGGTCAGGTCTACCGATGCGTACCCAGAGAAAGCGTGAAGGTAGATGATATATATGTCTTCGGCCCCAACGCTATAGTACCATATGAACTTGATCTTGAAGATGTTGAAGGCCGCCTGCGGCATGTTATCCCGATGGGAGGTCCGCTTGAAAGCAGCATTCACAGGAGGCTGAGGAGATGGACCGTGCCTGTCGCAGAACGCGAGACAGGCTATGTGATCGACGGCATAGTTAACAAGCATGGCGGTCCTAAGAGGGATAGCGAGCGACGAGTGCGCCATGCCCTGTATGACGAGGTCATACCTGAGGACGGCCGCGATCCGTACGGCGGAATCTTTTATTCTTTTCTTGAAGGCGCGCTCGAAGAGATGGAAGATGCAGGCTGCAGGACTGTCCTTGTGCTGGCCTGCAACGGTCCAGGACTTGACCTGCCTGTATTAGAAGGCAGCGGAAACCTAAGAATTATTTATAAGAAGGAGATTGTATACAGTGAAGAGGTTATTGATAAGCTGACCTATGACGGGCCAAGGGATCAATGGAAACATATAGTCAGGCAGTGGGGCCCCTGGTTCGTAGGCCGCTTCTGAACTGTGCTATCACGTTTTAACTAGACACACATAGCTATCTTCGGTGATAGCTATGTACAAACTTACTTTTAAGAAACGTGTTTGGATTGTTAAGCAATATTTGAAAGGAACTTCTGTGTCAAGTATCACTCTAGCTCAGAAGATACACAGAAGTGCACTGTACCAAATGATTGAGAAATACAAGTTTCACGGCTGGGATGGCTTGAAAG
>JBDRAZ010000016.1:0-22597 GCA_043823195.1 archaeon | reverse complement strand
CGCTTTCAGATCGGAGACTGGAAAGGAGAATTACGAAAAGCTTGCCTCCCTGATAGCTACTTGGCAGCTATCAAACCTGAATCTCAAAGAGCAACTCAGGCAGATGCTGCTAAAGAACCTCTGCTTTTGCTAAACAAATACCCTTCCCGTAGTCGAGCTTTCTGTTCCGGACATAGACCCTGCCTCAGGAAGAGGATTGCCTGAAGTGCAAAAAGACCTTGAAGCCCAGATCGACGAGCACATTCCGATCGAGTTCTTCTGATGCCGCCCATCATCAGCAGGATGGCGGGATTGTCTGCTGCCCGGGCTGCGCCCCTTCCATAGCCTATGCAAAATCAGTGCCTCAATTCCTCACCATCTGCGCCTCAAAAAGCCAAACAATTTTATAATACTTCCAGAATAATGCACCCATGAAAAAGAGGCTGTCAATACTGATCGGATTCTTCATGGTGATAGGGAGCATTACTGCCTCTATACGGGGCTTCCCATATTGGTACAGCTTCTACGTAACCGGGGCCTTCATGTTTTTCGGAGCGCTGGACAAACCCAGGTCTGTCTACTCGCTCGTACTAAGAGGCGAGTGGAAACGGTTCGCCGCCATTTACTGTGTCACTGCAATGTTCGGTCTCTTCGTTGACATAATCTACGGAAGACTGATCGGCAGCCTCTGGCACTACCCGCATCTGTCCGGGATATGGGGCATTGTTGTCCCGGTCCTTATATTCTATCCGTTCGGGGGCCTCCAGGTTTACGAGATATTCTACTTTGTCCTGGGAAAAGCCTCCCGGTTGAGACCCACGGGATTTAAGCTGCCTGCCCGCCTGCTCAGCATCATTGCTTCTGCTCAGATAGCGCTTCTCGCGATCGGCATGATCGCCCCCTTGATCCTCTTTGCCCTGGATAGCCCCTACGCAAACGAACTCCTGATAATGATCATGATCCTCGTCACATTTTCATTTGACGCGCTTTACTACAGGATAAGAAAGGAATCCATACTCTTTGAGATGATCGGGCTCAACCGGGTTTACATCATTGCATTTGCCGTATCCTGGCTGACTGCAGTGATCCTGACAGAGGTCCCCAATGTTTTTTCATGGGAATGGGTTTACACCTTCCCGATAGGCATTGAGATATTCCGAATTAACATCATTGTCTTCACCTTCGGCTGGTTCTTTCTGGTGATGGTGCCGGTACGCATCATCGACATTGTGAAGCTGCAACTAAGGCATTTCACTTCAGGACCTCGCCGGTCTTGAGGTACCAGAGGTAGAGATCAAGCTCGGCCTGGGTCATCCCCAGCTGGTCGCAGATCCCCTTCAGTCCGGCCTCAATTGCCAGGTAGGTTTTTTTGTTGAGTGATCTCGGCCTTTCTATTATGCCGCCCTCTGCCATGATATTCAGGACATGCCTATCAAGGATCGCATATGAGGTGTATCCCACATTCCTCAGGAAATGGCTCGCCTCCTTATAGCCCAGGCCCGTAATGTTCTTTACAAGCCACTCCCTGGGTTCCTGTTCCTTCATAAGAATATCCTTAATGCTGCTGTATTTCCGCGCACCGCAGACGAACCGTGCCTTGTTGTTGTGGAACCTGTGCTTATTCCGTTTTATTGTGCTGCGCACTGAATCAATGTCTTTGTGCAGGAAACCCTCGGCACCCAGTTCATTCTGGATGGCAATTGCGGTCCTGGCCCTTGAATTCGCCGTAAGAATGCAGAAGCAGAGTTCGCTGAACCACTCATCGTTTCCCTTCCTGCCAAGCCCGGAAAACTCATTCAGCCTTTCATCGACCAGTTTCTTGACCGGGGCCCGCCTAACATCATCAATAATGCCCATGCGAAAAGGAACAGATATCCCATTAATAAACCTATAGCCATCTGACGTCCAGGAAATGGCTTGCGCATGAAAAGCACGGGTCATAGCTCCTTATCAGCTTTTCAATCTCAAGGACGAGCTTTCGCTTGCCCGCACCATTGTCAAGAAGCTGCTGCACATAGGCTGCAATATCCTCGTTAAGGTTTCTGAGGAACTGCGCAGTGGGCGTGACAATGTTTGCATAGGTTATCATCCCTTTGTTATTCACCTTGTACTCATGCCAGAGGGTGCCGCGCGGAGCCTCGTTTGCAGCTATGCCATGCCCTGCCTTCACCTCCGCTTTCACCGGCTCCTCCTGCTCAATCTCTATCCTGTCAAGCAGCTTCATGCACTCTCCCCTGTAATGGATAAGCTCAAGCGCCTGGGCAATCGTGTTATGGAACGGGTTATGCGATGGGAAGCTGATATCAAGCTCCTTCATGTACGATCTTGTCTCCGGGCCAAGCTTGTCCATGTTGTTATTGAACCGCGCCATCGCACCAACAGAATATGATTTGTTTTCCCTCACAACAAAATTTGCAGTTGAATACGGCTCATGATACTCGCCAATGAACCTGTGAAAGTCCTTTTGCTCAAAAACCTGGTCGCCAATCTTCATCCTGCCTGCCGATGTCCCGAACTCAAGGTCATTGATAATGGACAGGTACTGTGTCTTTCTGGAAAAATCCGGGTAATCCAGCGTGGAAAACAGCTTGCATGTATCCAGAATGTCCTGGTGCGCTGAATCAAGCCTCTGCCGGACATTGGACAGGTCATCATCTGCAGGGAGGTGCAAAAAGCCCCCGATAGTCGGCGATATGGGATGAATAACGCGGCCGGTAACCAGGGTGACCATGTCATTTCCGAGTTTCATCAGCCGCAGCGCCCTCCCAATCTCGGCCCTGTACTTCCCCGTCATCTGCAGGGCAGACTCATAGCCCAGATAATCCGGCAGGGACAGGAAATAGAGGTGGGTCGCATGGCTCCTTATTCTCTCGCCAATAGTCTGTAGCGTGCGGAGCGCAAGGGTCTGTTCTGTAGGTTTAATGCCAAGGGTGTTCTCCATGGCAAGGATTGAGGCAACACCATGGGCTGAGCTGCAGATTCCGCAGACACGCATCGTAATTTCAGGAGCCTCCCTGTACCGCCTGCCTTTGATCAGCCCCTCAAAATATCTTGAGCCCTCAACCGAGCCCAGTTCGCACTGCACAACATGGCCCCGGTCTATTTTCAGGTCTAATCTTGCATGACCCTCAATCTTTGTTATGTGGTTAAGCGTTATATTTCTCATTTTAGCTTCTCGCGTATCTCAACAGATGCAAAAGTATCAAGCCTTGCCATGACCTCCTTTTTTGGAAACCCCTTTTCAGACAATAGTGAAAAATACTTCTGGAAATTGGCATCATTGGTAAATCCCCTGCACCCGTAGCATTCAAGGCCGTTTACCGGGCAGACTGCACCGCACCGTGCCCTCGTCAGAGGCCCAAGACAGATTTTTTTCTGGTCCAAAAGGCAGCCGTTCTCAGACAGCCTGCACTCGCTGCAGACGGGATCCTGGCAGTCCCTATACTCTTTGCCAAGCAATATGTCCTTGATAAACCCCTTGATCTCATCCCTGTCAGGGGGGCAGCCGGGCAGCGAGTAATCCACCTTGATGTATTTTGCAAGCGGCCCGGGACAATCCACGTCCTTAATCTGGTCACGCTTTTTGTATTTGAGGTTTGCAAGCTTGGACCTGTGAACAAAGTTCCTCAGTGCCGGAATATTTCCAAGGCATGCACACGTACCCAGAGCCACGAGCACATCCGACCGTTCCCTTAACTCCGTGACAGCCTTCAGGTCATCGTTTGACACTATTGCACCCTCAAGGAACACAATGTCCAGCCGCCCGATAGAGTTCTCCCCCTTTATCAGAGGAAACGCAACAACATCAACCGCATTAAGGATATCAAGCAGTTCATCCTCATTAAACGCAACAGAGAGCAGGCATCCTGCGCAGCCTGTCACGCCATAGAACCCAACCTTTGGTTTAGTCATCTTTATAGCCCTGCAATTCATCATACTTAAAGACCGCCCCGTCCAGGCAGGTGTATTTGCCATGGATCATGCACCTTCCGCACTTGCCAATGCCGCAGTACATGAGCCGTTCAGCGCTGATGTATATCTGATTCTCCCTGAACCCCTTGGCTGTCAGGATTTCGGCGGTTTTTTCAATCATTATCGGCGGGCCGCAGATCAGCGCAACTGCATTTTCAGGTCCTGTTATCTTTTCATTCACCATCTGTGTGACAAAGCCCTGTTTGCCGCCGTAGCAGCTCTTTGCCGCGATCTTGTCAAAAGAGATGCTGATATCAAACCTTTTCTGCCATCTGGAGATCTCTTTCCTGAACAATACGTCTTCAGGCGACCTGAACCCAAAGAACAGGCAGATCCTGCCGTAGTCCTTTTCCCTGGTTTCAACATAGGCAATTACACCCTTCAGGGGAGCAACACCGCATCCGCCACCGATGATAATAATATCCTTGCCCTCAAACTCGCTCATCGGGTACGGCACACCGTAGGGCCCCCGGACCAGGAGATCTGATCCTTTCCTGATTTTTGACAGTGCCTTGGTGACATTGCCCACCTCACGGATGTTTAACTCGACATAGTCGCCTGAATAAGAGCAGATTGATATGGGCGCTTCGCCTATTCCGGGCAGGGAACAGAAAACAAACTGCCCCGGCTGGTGCCGAAGCTGCCAGCCAAGCCGTATGGTAAAGGTATCATCAGTCTCCCTATGGTAATAGATGACCCTCTTTTTTTCCGGGATAAAAGGATTTTTCATTTTTTCATTTGATTGATCATTTCCACCCAGTCAATCCGTGCAGGGCAGCCCTCAATGCACCTGCCGCATCCTGTGCAGAACATTGTCCCGTGCCGCTCATAAAAATACTGGATCTGGTGGTAGATCCTATGCTTGAACCTTCCTGCTCTGGTATGCCTGAATATCTCGCCGCCGGCAACCCTTGTGAAGGATTTCAGCTGGCATGGCGCAGGCACCCTGAAACGTGCGCCTGTTTTAAGGTCAAACCCAACCTCGTCCTTTATTGAGAAGCAATGGCAGTTCGGGCACAGAAGGTTGCAGGCACCACAGCTAAGGCACCTGTCTGAACCCTCTTCCCATTTCCTGTTCGGATAAAGGTCCTCAATATCTGTGCTGTTGAGCCTTTTGGTGTTAATGATTTTGCGGTCTTTTTCAGAGATAAGGCTTTTGCCTTCTGCCAGAAATCCGTTTTTCTTGGCAAATGCCTCACCTGCATCGCTTCCGGCCTCAATTGCATAGGATGAGCCCTTGTCATAAAACATAAGGTCATAATCGCCCTTCAGTTCCACTGAATTGCAGAAGCAGAAGTCATCGCCCCTTTTGCAGTGGAGCCCGAAGAGCAGCGTATTCCTCCTGCGCGCCTGATAATACGGGTCAGCATTTTCCTCAAGGAACACGATGTCCTGGTTTTTTATTCCGGAGAGGTCGCACCTCCTTACCCCAAAAAAGATCTGCCGTTTGGTCTTTATCTTTACAGGTTCAAGATCATTGCCCTTAAACCTAAAGAGGACTTCCTTCTTGGCAAGGAAATAGTACTTCAGCGGGAAGGTGGTGTTTTCGTCAAGGTAAATCTTTGACGTATCATCTATTACCTCAAACCGGATATCCCTTCCCCTTACAGGCGCAATAAGCTGATGACTCCTCCTGCATGATTCCAAAAATCTGGTGAAATCCTCTTTTGCTAATTTGTACTGCATCATCACTCTTTTTTGGGTTGCTGCGAATAATTATAACTGACCTTATTTATATGTTTTACGGCGGTTTAGATTACTTCGTCAAACCCGGGAATCTCCTTTGGCTTTTTTTCTTCTTCCTCGAGTTTCTTTACTGATTTCTTGAACGCGTCAATCTGCTTTTCAGAAAGCCGCCCATACCGGATTGCACCGATCTTAATGTCGCGCAGAAAGGCATTCTTCTCATAGAATTCGTGGGGAATGTCAAGGAGCTTCTTGATCTCAGGGTCTTTTATCTCGCCCTCAAGCTGCCCCTTCTGGCACTCATAGCATACAGGAAACCTGTTTCTGTATGTGGTTGTCACGTAGTTTTTCCTGCACCTTGAGCATTTCTGCTTGAATTTTGCAAACATCGTTTACCAGATGAAATGCTGATATAAATATTCTTGCATTTGCACAGGTATGAAATACATTACAATTTCAAAAGAGTTATATATGTAAACTATTTTATACATCAAGAGGTGATTTCCATGATCGGAAAGGCTGAATGGTTTACTCGGAGAAAATACGGCGGATGGGGCCTTACGCCCAGGACATGGCAGGGCTGGGTCTATATTGCGGCATGGTTTATTCCATTTATGGCATTCCAGAGCCTCGGCTTCTGGGACACAGCGACAAGGTTCATAGTAACAGGCGTGTGGCTCGGGCTGCTTGTCCTTGATGTTCTTAACATAATGATGCACCTGAAAAAGGATGAGCGCGAAAAGATACATGAAGCGATTGCTGAGAGAAACGCAGCGTGGGCAATGGTTGCTGTCCTTGTCATCGGATTGCTGTACGAAATAACAACAAGCGCCCTTGAGCAGAGGTTCTATGCAAATCCAACGATAGTAATTGCGCTGTTTGCAGGGCTCATAGCCAAATCAGCAAGCAACATCTACCTGGACAGGACACAATGAAGACAAGGATTGCGCAGGCCAGGAAGCAGAAGAGGCTGACCCAGGAGCAGCTGGCCGCAATCGTGGACGTAACAAGGCAGACAATCATCTCGCTTGAGCAGGGAAGGTACAACCCTTCCCTCCTTCTGGCGCATAGAATCAGGAAAGCGCTGGGCACAAAGCATATTGAGGACTTGTTTGAGCTGGATTAGCCGGATTGCTCATCTGCAGCTGGTCACGCCAACCCTCATGCAATAGCCCCTTATCGGGCAGGTCGAGCAATGCGGCGATATCGGCCTGCATGTGTTCTGTCCGAACGCAACAAAGATCGTGTTGGTAACCTTCCATAGCCGTTTAGGCAGCTTCTTTCTCAGGGCAGATTCAGTCTGCTCAGGCGTTTTCGTCTGAACATAACCCAGCCGGTTCATTATCTTATGGACATGGGTGTCAACGCAGATTGCAGGCTTCCCGAACGCAACAGCAACAACAAGGTTTGCTGTCTTTCTCCCGACACCGGGAAGTTTTATCAGTTCATCAACGGTCCGGGGAATTGTTTTAACCCCTGCCAGTTGTTTGAGAAACCGTGCCTTGTTCCTGTAGAACCCGACAGGGAAGATCAGCTTCTCAATTTCTGATGTCGTTATATTCCCAAAATCACTGAGCCTGCCCACCCTCTTAAACAGTCTTTCAGCCGCAGCAATTGTCGTGCTGTCATTGGTCCTTGCAGACATGATGGCAGAGACAAGCACCCTGAACGAATCCCCTGTCTGCAATTGTATAAGGTCAACTACCGGGACCCTGTAGTCCTGCTTTCGCAGGATTGCGTAAACCTTGTCAATCATAGCACATTCCAGTCATTGTCATTGAACTCCAGCTTGGCCTTCTGCAGGAGCGTCTTGTGCCTCTTTTCCTGGACGGCAACCTCAGAAAATGCCTCCCGGGTCTCGCCGAAATCGAGATGGTTCAGCAGCAGGCTGTAGTCGTCAACAGCCTTCTGCTCCTCAGCGATGGCAAAATCAAGCGCATTGTTGATGTCCTGCTTCTCCGGATTGCCCACTGGCTCCAGCAGGTTAAGCCTGGCAAGCGGTGCCTCGTTGACAATCTTCAGTACCCTCAGGTCAGCCTTCCTGAACAGGACCTCATGGACAACCTCTTCTTCGGCAAGTTTCAGGAACAGCGCCCTTAAAGAGCCAGACCTTGCCTCCTCAGACATTTTCTGGTACATCCGCTGCGCAGCCTGCTCCCTTATTACTGCGTTCTCAAAGATCTGGCGGACGAAATCATCCATAGTTCTCAGAGAGCCTTAGGTGGTCTGTCTCGACCTGGACAAGCGCTGCAAAGATCTGCCTGACTCTGGGGTGGCCTGATTCTGAAAGGGCCTTCCCGTAGAATGCTATTGCCCTGGTCTCCCTTTCATGCGACTCCCCCATATTGTCTCTGGCTGAGCCCGAGCATCCCTCTGGTTTCGGCATTGTCTTGCCCAGCTTCAGGATCTTTTTCCAGATCGCCGCGTGCTCAGCCTCAACCTTTCCCAGGGCCTTGAACATCTGCCTTGCGACCTCATCATCGCTCTTTTCAGCAGCGCAGAAATAAAAGGATGAATTGGACAATTCCACCTCCAAAGCCTTTTCTGCATTGGCCCTGTCCGCCTCAGAAAGCTCTACGTCAAACGTCTCTCTGTAATCCTTTGCATCAACAATAAAATTCTCATATGCGCCGCAGAACGGGCACCTGCTGGGCTTTGTCTCTCCGATATACGGGTCTCCGCAGATCCTGCATCTGAACAGCATCAGCAGCACCCCGCAGGGCAATCAGGCCCATAGTATTCCTGGGGGTGTTTGCATGACGGGCAGATCTTTGGCGGCTCCTTTCCTGTAAAGATGTAGCCGCACTGTGAGCACTTCCACCTAATGGGCATGTCCCTTTTGAAAACTGTCCCGCCCTCAACCATCTCTAGAAGCCTCCTGTACCGTTCCCGGTGTTCTGCTTCAACCTTTGCTATCTGCCTGAAAAGGATTGCTGCCTCGGTGTTTCCTTCCTCCTCTGCAGCCTTGGCAAATTCAGGGTACATCTTTGTGGCTTCGTGGTCTTCGCCCGCAACTGCCTCTTTCAAATTTTCAGCGGTTGACCCTATGCCCTTGAGGAGCTTCAGCTCATCCTTTGCATGCTGGGTTTCGTTCTCTGCCGTTTCCTCGAATATCTTCGCGATGTAATGGTATCCATCCTTTCTGGCGGCCTTTGCATAATACGTATACCTGTTCCTTGCCTCGCTCTCGCCGGCAAATGCGGCCCTCAGGTTTTCCTCGGTTTTCATTTTTACCTCCTGACAATAGACAGCATCAGGACTGATGATATGCCTGACAATATGAATGCATATATGAACGGTGCAGTTACCCCCATTAGGCTCCAGAGGATCCCGCCGATGAAATTGGCCGGAAAAACAGTTACCCCGACAATCGTATGGTATACGCCAAGGGCCGTCCCCCTCCTGCCTTCCTCAACAACATCTGAGACATACGCCCTTGAAACACCATCGGTAATTGCCATGAACAGCCCGTACAATGCGAACAGCGCCCAGATGGTGATATCTGTTGCAAAAAATGCAAACCCCAGGCAGGTTATGCCGAAGAGGAGATAGCCGATTGCCAGGACATTCCTTCTTCCGATCCTGTCGGACAGGTGTCCTGCCGGCATCGCAAGGCCTGCATAAACAAGGTTGTACACAAGGTAAACGACAGGTATCAATGCGATTGCCACCCCCATGTCCTGGGCCCTTAATATGAAGAATGCATAGCTGAAGAAGGATAGGTTAAAGACCGTAACCACGAAAAGGAACCGCTTGTAGCTGCCCGGCAGGCCCTTAAGGCTGAATTTGAAATCCTTATTGGTCTCGGTCTTTTTCTCCTTAACGCAGAAGATAATGATCAGGATTGCGATGGTCCCGGGAATAAGTGAAAGCCAGAAGATCAGCCTGAAATTGCCCACGAAGATGTTCAGCAGCGTCGCGGCAATGATTGTCCCCAGAATCGCGCCGAGCGTGTCCATCATGCGGTGCAGGCCGAAATATTTCCCCCGCTCCCCCCTGGAAACAGATGCGGCGATCAAAGCGTCCCTTGGGCTGGTTCTTAACCCCTTTCCCACGCGGTCTGCAAACCTTACCCCCAGGACATGGGTCCATGATGTTGAGACCGCAAGAAGCGGCTTGGTCACAGTTGAAAACCCGTAGCCCAACAGCACCATAAGCTTGTTTTTCCTGTATTTGTCAGATATGACCCCTGAGAACATCTTCAAAAGGGCGCTTGTGCTCTCCGCTATGCCTTCAATGAACCCCACAGCAGCCATATTGGCCTTTAGCACTGTTGTGAGAAATATCGGGAGTATTGGAAAGATCATCTCTGAACTCACATCTGTAAAGAAGCTAACCCACCCGAGCCAGAGCACATTCTTCCTTCCCCCCATATGCCAGGATATAATTCCCTAGTATATATCTTTTTTGCCCAGAAAGTTAGTCTCACCTAACTTTTCGAAAGGCTTATATAGTGACCATTTATTCAGGATTGGCATGAACGTCTCGATTGAGGATTATATGCGGACAATATTCGGGATATATGAGCGGCAGCCCGACAAGACTGCGGGGATCAAGGCAATAGACGTATCCTGCGGCCTGAAGGTGTCAAAGCCAAGCGTCAGTGAGATGATAAGGAAGCTTTTTGCCATGGGCTATATAAGGAGCAGGCCCTACAGCAGGATCTTTCTCACCAAAAAGGGCCTGAACGAGGCCAAAAGGATAATGCATAACCATAGGGTGATTGAGGTTTTTTTGAAAAAGGTGCTCAGGCACGAGGGCTGCGTGCATGAAGAGGCCCACAGGCTTGAGCATGCGTTCTCTGAGGAATCGGTCAGGCGGCTTGACAGCTATCTGAAACACCCGAAAACATGCCCGGACGGGCAGGAGATACCGCATGATAGCGCTTTCTGAATGCAGGCAAGGAAAAAAGGTATGCATCCATTGCGTCAGCTGCGGCCGGGGCTTTACAAAAAGGCTGTGCGAACTGGGCCTGTATGACGGCACGCAGGCCGAGGTCCTGATGAATGACACGACCGGCCCCATGATACTTAAGGTCAAGGATTCCAAGCTTGTTCTGGGCCGCGGCCAGGCCAGAAAGATAACGGTGCAGGAATTATGAGGATAGCGCTGGCAGGAAACCCAAATTCAGGAAAGACATCCCTCTTCAACAGACTTACCGGCATGCGCCAGCATGTGGGCAACTGGCCCGGAAAGACTGTAGAGAAAAAGGAAGGGGAATTCAGTATTGACGGGAAGAAAATTGAGGTTGTGGACCTTCCCGGAACCTACAGCCTTACCGCATATTCAGATGAGGAGCTCATTGCCCGGGACTACATCATTCATGATGCCCCTGATGTTGTTGTGAATGTTGTTGATGCAGCCAACCTGGAGCGGAACCTGTATCTCACTGTCCAGTTCATTGAGCTGGGCGCGAATGTTGTGCTGGCATTGAACATGAATAAATTGGCCAGGAAAAGGGGCATAAGGATTAATGCAAAAAAATTGTCTTATCTGCTTGGTATCCCTGTTGTAAAGATTGAGGCAGTCTCCGGACTGGGTGTCAGCGGCCTGCTAAGGCATTCAAAGCTGAGGAAAAAGCGGGAATTCAGGATCCATTACGGCTCAGAACTCGAGGACCATATCGCGCAGGTGGAAGAGACGCTTTCGCAGGTTAAGCCTGATGTCCCGAAGAGATGGCTGGCGTTGAAGATCCTTGAGAATGACAGGACTGCCGGCGAGATCTCAAAGGATTCGGCGCTGGTCTTGGGCATCCGGGAGCATCTCGCTGCGGTCTTTGGTGAGAAAGTTGATGCTGCCATTGCTGATGCGCGCTACGGGTTTATTGCCGGCCTGTGCAAGGAGGCGGTAACGCGTCCTGAGATGGACAGGGTCATGCTCAGCGACCAGATTGACAGGGTGATATTGAATAAATATGCGGGCATCCCCATTTTTCTCGCTATAATGTATCTTATGTTCCAGGCTACGTTTTCGTTGGGTAACCCTGTTTCCGGCTATATCGGCCTTGGCGTCAGCCTTTCGGCTGACAGTGCGCGGAGCCTTCTGGCATCTGCCCCGGCCTGGGTTTCGGCGCTTGTTGCCGACGCAGTTATTGCCGGCATCGGCTCAGTTATTGTGTTTCTGCCGAACATTTTGCTCTTGTTCATGATTATCTCATTATTAGAGGATTCAGGCTATCTTGCACGTGCGGCGTTTCTGATGGACCGGTTCATGCACAGGATCGGCCTGCATGGGAAGTCGTTTCTGCCCCTGATCATGGGCTTCGGGTGCACAGTCCCTGCTGTGATGGCAACCAGAACGCTGCATAGCAGGCAGGAAAGGCTTGTGACAATGCTCATTGCGCCGTGCATGTCATGCGGTGCGCGCCTGCCGGTCTATGTGTTGTTTGCGTCCGCCTTCTTTGTGGCGAATCAGGGCCTGGTGATATTCTCATTGTATGTGCTTGGTACTGCAATGGCCTTGGCCATGGGTTATCTCTTCAGGAAGACGCTGTTTAGGGACAGCCCATCAGAGTTTGTGATGGAGCTTCCACCCTACCGGATGCCTACCCTGACAGGCACGGTCATCCATATGTGGGAGAAGGCCAAGTATTTCCTGATAAAGGCAGGGACCCTGATCTTTGCAGCGCTTGTGGTCATGTGGTTCTTGGGGAGCCTGCCCTGGGGCGTGGCGTTCGGCTCTGCTGACAGCCTCATCGGCATGATCGGAAAAGCGATAGCACCCGTTTTTGCGCCTTTGGGCTTCGGGACATGGGAGGCAGCTGTCGCCCTGATCTTCGGATTTGTCGCAAAGGAGGCGGTTGTCGGGACGCTTGGCAGCCTTTACGGCGCTGGCGAGGAAGGGCTTATATCAGTGCTTTCAAACACCTTCACCCCGCTTTCAGCCTATTCATTCATGATATTCACGCTGCTTTACGTGCCATGCATAGCGACCATTGCGACCATCAGGCGCGAAGCCGGATGGAGATGGGCGCTCTTTGCCGCAGGGTATCTTACTGCGCTTGCATGGGCTGCTGCTTTCATCTTTTATCAGGCCGGGAGCTACATCAGGTATCTGACATGGTAGAGCAGGCTATATTCTATGGGATAGGGATAGGTTTTCTGTATTGGCTGTACAGAATGATGAAGAAAGAGTCAAAGGGAAAATGCTTAGGCTGCCCTTCTGCAGGGAAATGCGGGAAGTGAGCCAGGCCCCTACGACCATAGCAGATCTCTTCCAGTCCAGTTTAAGAAGCTGCTTTTTGTTTTGCCGCGCCTAGGCTCCCAGGAACTTAAGCAGTTCCATCACCAGGATTATTGGCCAGACCAGCGCTTTCAGGAATCCAAGAACGCCGTTCCAGAATCCTGTTGCTGCAGAGATGTAATATATAGCTGCTCCGATGAGTCCAAGTAGGTAGAACATGCTGCCGCAGCCGCAGTCCATTTTGGGGTTGCACTTTTTTTCCTTCATTTGAGCCTCCGTCAACTTACATGGCAAGCGTCTTGTATATTGATGTAAGGTTATATTTATCATAAAAATCCGCCGAAAGTGCCCTACCCCGGCCTGATGGAAATCCCGAGATACGAGGGATTTCTAGCATGCCAAAAATGTCGACAGACATTTTTGAGCATAAAGGCCGGAGTTTGACCGGGCACTTTCTTAAATGGGCGGATTTTTAGGATGCAACGAAAGAAAAGCTTTCGTGCACACAAAATCAAAGATTTTGTAGTGCCAAAAATGTCGGCCTGATAGAAAATTCTACAGGAATTTTCTAGCATGCCAAAAATGTCCTATGGACATTTTTAAGCATAAAGGCCGGGGTTTTAAACCCAACCCAAAAACGTCTGACGACATTTTTGAGCATAATATGTGTAAATCCCAGCTGATTGCAAACGAAAAGCAATTGGTGAAACCTCTGCACAACCTGAAAAGGGTGCATGGTGGCAAGAGCTTTGCTCTTGCGTTTTTCTGCTGATGTATCAAGGAGGCCGGTCATCATGGAGCACTACGATCTTCACGACAACATCTATACCAAACTATATATATATCCTGAGCCGGTATCAGTAAAATGCCCGGATTCCATACGATATTCGCAGCGATGCTGCTTCTTACATGGCTGCTTTCATCCACGGTAGCTGCGATAGTGCTCAGCCTGCTCGGGAAGAAAAGGCCTCTTATTTTCGGCGCAGCCTATGGCGGGCTGTACTTCCTCGCGCTCATGGCGATGCAGCTCCTGAACAGGAGCCTTGAGCTGAAGGTTGTGGAAGAAGCATTCTACCTTCTGGGCATCCTGTGCTATGCGGCTTTTGCTGTCGCAGTGCCTGCGTATCTCCTTCCGAAGGTCAGCAGGAGGACAAAGCTTGCAATCATCATCGCAATCACCTCGCTAGTGATGCTTCGGGGCGTCTACAACGCGCAGACTCTCACAGTAAGGAATCTTGAGCTTACGTCTGACAAGCTTGCCGGCGAGCATGACATAGTCCTTGTGGGGGATGTGCATGTGGGTTCTGAGTCAAGGGATTACCTTGCCAGGGTTGTTGAGAAGATAAATTCCCTCGGCCCGGAGATGGTGCTGATAAACGGCGACCTGACAGACGACAGGTCTATCCAGCTAAAAGAACTGGCAGAGATTGGCGAATTGCAGGCGCCGGCGTACTATGTCTCAGGAAACCACGACAGGCAACACACAGAGGACACTGAATTTGTAGATGTCCTGAACAACGAGATTAAAAATCTCGGTGAGATCGACCTCATCGGTGTCATGAACAACGGCGGCTATGACAGCATCAACACATCAAGATACAGCATCGTGCTCATACACCAGCCTGTGGGTATGGAGGATTACGCTGCAAAAGGGGCTGACCTGATGCTTGCCGCCCACACCCACGGCGGGCAGATCTGGCCTTACAATTACGTGCATAAGGCAGCCTACGGCTATGTGTACGGTCTGCATGAGATCGGCGGCATGAATCTCTTTGTCACCTCAGGGGCAGGCGTCTGGGGCCCCAACTTCAGGCTCGGGACCAGGAACGAGATAGTGCATATAAGGCTGCGGCCGGAGTGATCGGCCCCTGATATAGAAAGAGGCCTTGTGAGGCATAGGTGGGCCGCCGTCCTTCTTTGCGGTCCTTCTTTGCTCATCTATTGTTATGGAATAGGCAGATTATTTCAGCTGATCCGGAGTAAGATATTGCGGACGCATGTGGCGGATGTTGTGGATGATTGCCTCTGCATGTTCCCGATGGCTCTGGGAGGAGTCGGTAGCCAGGATGCCCTCAGAAATCCTGAAAGCTTCCCGGAAGCATTCCTTTGCCTGTTCTTTTGTTTCAGGGTTTCTGTCGTACACCTCACCCAGTTCTGCATAGAAAAAGGCCTTCTCTGAGAGGTTTTCGCACATGTCTATTTCTTTGCTGTAGAGGGAAATCAGCTGGCCAGTCTTTCCAAGCTGCCCGTAAATTGATTGCAGAATGATAGCATCGTAATGGCCCGGGACAAATGCCTCCAGGCTCCGCCCCTGGTCAAATTCAGATGCGTCCACCGCAGTGTAGAATACGTTAGCCCTATCCTTTGCCGCCACAATGTTCCAGGCATGGTTCGCAGATGCATTGAAGTTGATCCATGAGCAGATCAGGTACATCTTTGCGCTTCTTATTTCAGTCTGCCTGATTAAGGTGTCGAATGCATGCACCATTATGCCTGAATAGTGCCTGCAGACGCCTTTGCCTTCGGCAAAGATCTCATCTGCATAGAGGTTGTCGATCCTCTCTGCCTCATATTCTGCTATGCCAAGGATGACACTTGGGCTCTGCCTTGCGACCTCCTTAATTCGTTTTCCGCTTGCAGCGCTCCCGAAAAGGCTGAAGTTTTCATTGTCATCGATCCTGTTAAGGGCGCTTATTGAGATGCCGTCTGAGACGCCGTCCCCTGTTATGTCATCGATTCCCCAGAGGTTGATGAAATGGTAGAACCTCATCCTCTCGCAGACAACATCTGCGGTGAGCTCAACAAGGCCTCTTATCCCTAATCCGCGGATTCGTTCTTTGGAATAGCCCCCGGCCTGAGCTATGGCGAGCACATCTGCGTCAAACCATGCGGGGTCTTTGAGCTGGGAGAAATTCACGCCTTCCAGCAATTCAATATCATTTTCCTGGCCGTTATGCAGCTCGGTCCCCGTGAAGACCTGGTCATTTACGACATCCACCAGGTTTGCTGTGCGCCGGTCCCCGACCAGCGCTCCGCTTATGTCTTCATTTGCCAGCACTTCGCTGCTTCCCGGAACATCAAGCATTGAGAGCAGAGTCGGTCTTAGCCTGTAGTCAGGCCTTCCGAAAGCCCACACCAGTTCTGGCAGAGCAGCTGCGCCTGCAGCAGTCCTTCTCAGAAACGATCGTCTGTCCATGATGGGCCGAGAAGGGGTTTAGGTTTATAAGGGTTTCGGTTTGTTGCTACTAGGGGGTGGGGAAAGTAAGGATAATTCAGGATGTTTGAAGAGGTATACGAAGCAACATTCAGCAGAATGATTTTATCTGACTCACAATAGATACTCGAATTCTCCTGCTATCGTACATCTCCCAGAAAGCGACCATCATGATCACCATGACCAGAAATAGTAAAATAAATATTACCCTGATCAAATAATATTTATTCCAAGGTATTACACCCACATTTATCAACGATAATACAATACCAATAGTAACAGAAATTAGGGCAAAAATTATTTCAAACAAAGTCTCAAAAATAGTGTGGGCCCGGGATACATACCTAGAGTAAGCCTGCATCAGTAATTGAACTTCTATATCTTCCGACTGATCGAATCTCCTTTCTTGTTTTTCGTTCAATGTAATAGCCGCTTGATACACCTATAATAAACGAAATCAATGATAATAATATCAGATTCATACTTGGTTTAAGAACATAATAGACCGCTAAAATTAAGCCCAAAAAAACTCCAGCAATCATATTAAAGATATAGATTGCCAATTCAATATTGCTTATTTTACTTTTTGGAACATGTTGCTGGTAAGTATCCATTCTTATGAGCCTCATCCATACTCTTAAAATTGATCCGGTTGTCAGCAGGTATCTCTTTTGCATCACAGTTTTTTAAATCATAATACAAATAGTTTATCCTATCTCCAACATAACGATTCTCAGAAATTATTTTGTAGCTACTGAAACCTCCCACAATTACTAAACCTAATAAAATAAATCCTCCGATAATCTCTGCCCGACCTTTTTTCATTAATAGTCTAGCTATCTATAACATATACTGCTTAATAAACTTTACCCGAAACAAATTGAAAAGGCTTCACGTGTAATGGAAAACGTTCAGAAATTATCAGTATGCGTTTATTAATAATTAATTCTAACATTCATTCATGCGCATAAGAGACATTCCAAAAGAGAACAGGCCAAGGGAACGATTTCTTCAGCACGGATCAAATGTTCTGAGTGATGCAGAACTTCTTGCCATAATCCTTCAGAAAGGAACGTGCAAAGAGAATGTTATTGACATGTCAAACAGGCTGCTTTCTTTGCACAGCATTGAAAAGCTGTCAGGGCTTTCACTTCATGAATTGCAGCAGATAAAAGGCATAGGCCCTGCCAAGGCAATGCAGATCAAGGCGGCCTTTGAGCTTTCGAGGAGGGCAAACTCAGGGAGGGTCTGCGAGAGGGTCGTAAAGTCTTCACAGGACATTGCACCCCATTACATAGAGAGGATGAAAGGCCTGAAAAGGGAGCACCTGATCGCTGTCCTTCTTGACTCAAAGAACAAAGTCATCAAAGAGCATGTGGTGTCGATCGGGACATTGAATGCCTCTTTGGTCCATCCGCGTGAGGTGTTTAGGGAAGCGATCAGGAATTCAGCCAACGCCATAATCTTGATCCATAACCACCCATCAGGCGACTGCGAGCCATCTTCTGAAGACATTGTAGTTGCAGACAGGATCAGCGACGCAGGCGTTCTGCTCAACGTACGGGTGATTGATAATATTGTTATCGGAAAGGATTGCTATAAGTGCTATTGACGGGAAATTATGTCAAAAGATACACTATTCGTGCAGTCTCGTCCATTGCTTCCCTGCAAAGCCCTTTTAGTTTCTCCAGCTTTTCGTCTTCAATGCTTATGCTGGTTCCATATTGGAAGTTTTCCCTCAGCACTATCGCAGTTCCGCCATGTGCCTCTTGATGGCCGGATGCTTTTATATGTCAGGAATACCACACCTCTATTGAGGGGTGGACAAGCAATGCTTGTCTCCGTATCATGGTATTCCTGAGCATGCTCAAGAACTACTCTGATCCTGGCCTGATGGTGATGCTTCGCATCATGCCACCAGTGTATTCACTGGTGGTTCTTGACAGACTCAATGATCTCAACACCCATCTTTATCTTTTCCTCTTCCTTAAGATTTTCAATGAGGGCAATAGTGCATTCCTGATTTCGCGATTCATAGCCAAATTTCCTGATAATTGCCAGGAAACAATGGTAGATAGTATAAAATACTGCACTGACTGACCAGTCAGGAAAGCCGGTGTTCTCAAAGGCCAGCACTGCTTTGTAGTTATGCTGTGCTTTCTTCAGGTGCTTCATCGCTTCTTCTCTGTCTGGTCCTGTTTTCACCAGGCCCCTGTGGGACATGCCTTCCGCAATCTCCTTCTTTGCTTTGTTCACACACCATCTCACCTTATTCTTTGCATGTGACATCCCTGATAACCCGCAGCAATTCTTCAAAACCGTAAATCACAACTCCATCTCTGATGGCACTCAAAACCACTTCATCCTTCTTTTTTATGTTGCTGATCAGATCTTCCTTTGTCTGCTTTACAGGATGAATCCTCTTTGCCAGCATCTCGTCCTTCTCCCTGATTATTTCATTGATCCTTTTGTTGTTCTTTGCATCATAAACCAGCAACACGTCAACATCACTCGCCTTATGCTCATCTCTGAGCATTGAACCGAACAATACTATGATTTCAGCATATTCTGACAGCCCCTCAAACTCGTCCACCCATCGTTGGTATGCCCGGGATTGTTCCATGAGGAGTATTTCAGCGTTTTTCCTTGCGTAATCGTCACTTAGGTCAACTGTGTAATACCTTGCTTTTCCATAGTTCTTCCCGTTCACAATGCCCTTCTTTTCCAGTTCCCTAAGGGCCTTGAAGGTCCCTACCCTGGTTATGCCAATCACCTTTCCCAGGCTGCTTGGGTTATACTCATGTGTGAAGTCCTTAACGAGCCTGAGTATGGCACGCTTCTCGGTTATGGTTGATGCTGTCATTTTACATGTTAACCTGATATTAACATGTGCTAACAGACAGTTACTATATGAACCTTTCGCTTTTTGTGTCTGGATCAAGATGGTCAAATAAGGGTTTTGGGGGGAATTGTGGAAAAACAGGTGTAGAAGGCGGAGGATCTTCGCAGCGAATCATAAAAATGCAGAATGACTGCCTATTCCTGAAGATATTGCGGACGCATACGGATATGGTGGCCCCTGCAGCCTCCTCATGGAGCTTGCTGCGCTCTCAGAAATCCTGCATTACCGGTTTCTGCTGAAATTGCTGTACTATACTGTCTGTGAATGGATTTGTCCGTCCTAACTTATAATGTTCAAATCCCAGGTCTCTTAATCGGGCAATATCCTCAGATTGCAGCAGGTATTTGTCAGAGCCTCCGCAATGGCTGCCTCTCAGGCTGTTATCATGGCGATCCTCTGATCTTTCAGAGTCAGCGCATTTCTCATAGTGTGACATTGAGTTTGGGCATCCGGGCCTGCAATAGTGATTTACCAGCAATATTGCTTTGGCCTTCAGTTCACTTGGCAGGTTGTCATACCTGCCCGCTTCCACATGCTCCGGGTTCAGGACAACTGCATCATATTCTTCTAAAGCCTCTTCAACAGGAAATGAGGGATCTCTTAAGGATGGGATGACTGAACACACATACTTCAGGTTGTTTCCGTATCTGTACGCCTTTGGCATTAAATGCATCCACAGCTGCCCTGACATTCAGTCTTGCCATCTCATTTATTGTCGCCAACGCTATGCCCATCTGGTACAGCTGATACGGCTTTCCGCCTT
This sequence comes from archaeon, assembly GCA_043823195.1. Classification (GTDB taxonomy): domain Archaea; phylum Nanobdellota; class Nanobdellia; order Woesearchaeales; family JBDRAZ01; genus JBDRAZ01. Next base: position 2,899 of record JBDRAZ010000016.1, on the reverse strand, counting down.
TAATCAAAGAACCATCATACTCAATAAACGACCTGCCACCGTTCCATTCGCACGGATAACTCCCGTAAACCTCAAGCACCAGGTCATCCAGTTTCGGAGAGCTAAGCTTATCCGGATCAATCCACACCCGCGGCACTTTCAATGTGATTGGCATGAAGGCTAAGAATGGTTAACGAGTTTTAAATGTTTCGGGTTGTTACTAGGGAGTGGGGGTGGCGAAGGATTTATGGGGAAAAGGGGAAAAAGGCATTAAATAAGTAATAATGGGGGGTTATGAACAAAAGTGTGTTAAAAAGGTGTAAAATACAATAAAATTTGAGTTCTAAAAAAGAGGGGGTCTGTTGTCATTCGGACATATACACTTTTTCAAAGAAAAGAAAATTCATCCTAAACATCACTAGGTCTATACACATCAAATAGTGGATCTCCTGGCACAAGCATCTCTGTTAATTTCAGGGACATCAACTCTTTTCAATCATTTATCTTAATAATTAAATAATGTATGTTTAGGTAAAATGCTTTCAAAACGTGATAATTTATATACTGGCAATAACTGAACGTATATAACAAACAAAATAGATGAGATCATTCCTTTTATAATAATGAATAACAAAAATCCAATTAGGTTCAAATCTGATATCATAAAATATTTTAAAGATGCACATACACCAAAACATGAATTATTAATAGGACTTGAAGTAGAAAGAAGTGCTGTGTTTGAAAAAGATTTAAGCCCTGTTCAATATTTTGGATCATCTGGATATTTAGCTATTATGAAAAAGTTAGTTGAAGAAGTTGGATGGAAAATTATCAACCGGGATCAAGACGGAAACATTACAGCACTGAAAAGAGGCGGTAGTGAACTGCACATAGAAGATGATGGACGCCTTGAGCTAGTAAGTAAACCCCGAAAAGGACTTTATGGCCTGTGCCGTGAGTATAAAATGCACACTCATGAAATTGATGAAATTTCAAAGGAATTTGGGATCCGCTGGATTCCAATGGGCAGACAACCATTTGCTAAAAACAAAGAAATTACTTTTGCCAGACCCAAATATCTAAAAGATTTTCATGATCACTATAAAAAAAATTATCATGGATTCCAAAAAAATATTTTTTATGAATGGGAAAAAAAGGATAATGGTATTCATGTAAATTTTGGATATACTTCTGAGAAAGATGCTATAGAAAAATTTCAAACTCTCTTAAAAATGACTCCTATTTTAGTTGCAATATTTGCAAATTCACCACTTAATGCTGGAAAGTTTTCTGGTTATTTAGATAAGCGTTTTCAAGACAGTATACTATCCTGTCCTAAAAGAACTAAAATTAGAAAAATATTTTTTGAGAAAGATTTCACATTCGAAAAATGGGCTGAGTTTCTTATGAATCTACCTATGAGATGTATTAAAAGGAAAAAGAAGAATATTTTTATCCCCATGTTATTTCGTGATTATATAAAAAATGGTTATCAAAATTACACAGCCACTAAAAATGACTTGGCTACTCACATTCAATCAGTATGGAATGAAATACGCATAAAACAGTTTATTGAATATCGAAGTATTGATACTGTTCCCCTTCATCTAATTCCTTCGGTACCTAGCTTAATACGTGCTATAACATTAAACTCTGAAGTAATGAAAAGATGTCAAGTCCTTGTAAAAGATTGGACATATAACGATCATATAGAAATGCGAGAAAAAGTTTGTAAACACGCTCTGCAAGCCAAAACCCCAGATGGAAAAAAAGTGCTTGATCTTGCCAAAGAGCTTTTGGAAATTGCTTCATTTACTTTAAAAGAGCGGCATAGAGAGATGAAGGATCGCATTGATTCCTCTCGTTTTCTTTGGCCCATCAAAGAATACATTTTTGTTCGCGAACAATCTCCCTCTGAATATGTAATGGAAATGTGGAGAGGAGAATGGCATCGAAATCCACGAAAACTTCTTGAATGGTCAGAGAAGAATCCTTACTCAAAATAACTGAAGTAATTTTATTTTAGAGCCTTCGGCTTTGATTAACGGAAACGACCCGTAAACCTCAAGCACGAGGTCTTCTAACTCCGGAGAGGTAAGCTTATCCGGATCAATCCACACCCGCGGCACTTTCAATGTGATTGGCATGAAGGCTGAGAATGACAGACGAGTTTTAAATCTTTCGTGTTGCTGCTGGGGAGTGAAGTTAAAAAAGATGCTAGCGAACAAACTTGACAAATTAAAAATCAGCTGATTTGAGACCTGAACTTCCGTAATATATCATTCATTATTTGTTCATATTGTTGTTTATAGAATTCATTCTTCTCAATCATCATCTCAATATTAACCTTGTGCGGAAAGATTCTATCAGTGCCACGCAAATCCATAAGGCTTTGTTTTCCAAATCGATATATCTCAAATCTTCTCAGAATGGGTCTAAGACTATCGTATTCAGATTCACTCAATAGTAATCTGTTCATTTCAATAACAAGAATGAGATTTTTAAGTGAGGCTGAGTAGTTCATTAGATTTTCTCTATTAGCCACTTTCCACAGTTCATTTCCCTTTTGCTTTAAATCGACGAGAGCGGACCACAACGCATCACATTTTTTAAATCTATGATCTGCCCGTCTATTGGCTCTTGAGGTTTTGATACTGATAAGATATTGCAGGTATGCACCTAGTAGAGTGCCGACAAACCCCACCAAAATGCCAACAATCAGACTCTTCCATTCCATTAAAACCATCACCCAAATAAACAGTTACTCGTATTCATTACTTACAGACTTCCCGCATCTGAGTTTTAACATGATGTCTTCCTTATCCAGTCCGAGATTCTCAACAACCTTCCTTTGATGCAACCGGCTGTTCAATTCAGGGGTCTTTGGCCCCGGTCTGATGATTCCGTCAGACCTTAATCT
>JBDRAZ010000015.1:0-6668 GCA_043823195.1 archaeon | reverse complement strand
AAAAATAAGGCAGCGGATAGAACCCGAAAATTCCCCGTTATTGACTAACAGCCTCTAACAAAAAAACAAAAAAACAGACCCAATCGCCTCCGGCCATCTTCCATAGGAAATGAAGGGGTGGGTATGCGCAGAAATCGAAAGATATTTATAGCTCCGTTTCGTTTGGAAATCTCATGGCAGAGGGGGGGCTGAAGGGGTTTTTCGAGACGTTCATAAAGAAGGAATCCATTTTTGCAAACAAGAAGGCCCTGCAGTCCGGATACCTGCCCGAAGAGATTGTTCATCGTGATAAGCAGCTGAACACCATTGCCAACATTCTTGCACCTGCCCTCAAAATTGAGAAGCCCTCAAACCTTTTCATATATGGCAAGACCGGGACAGGGAAAACACTAATCATAAAATATGTGGCAAGGCAGATCCGTGAGGTGACTGCAGACAAGGACATCCCCCTTCACATAACCTATCTCAACTGCAAGCTCAAGAGGGTTGCAGATACGGAATACAGGCTTATTGCGCAGCTTACCCGTGAATTCGGAAAGGAGATCCCCCCCACCGGGCTGCCCACTGATGAGGTCTACAAGATCTTCTGCAACGCAATAGACTCAAGGAGGCAGATTGTGATAGTGGTGCTTGATGAGATTGACCAGCTGGTAAAGAAGGCCGGCGACGACATTCTGTATAATCTTACCAGGATAAACGATGAACTGACCCAGGCCCAGATTACCCTCGTAGGGATTTCAAATGACCTTGTTTTTGCTGATTCGCTTGACCCGCGCGTCAAGAGCTCTCTGTCTGAGGAGGAGATCATCTTTCCGCCCTATAACGCCCTTCAGATACAGAACATCCTTAAGAGGCGGTCAAGGATGGCTTTCAAGGCAGAGGTCATTGGGCCCGGCGTTATCGAGAAGTGCGCCGCCTATGCCGCCAGGGAGCACGGGGATGCGAGAAGGGCACTTGAGCTTCTGCGCGTTGCTGGGGAGATCGCTGAGCGGGAGGGTACCAGGGCGGTAACAATTGAGCATCTGGACAAGTCAGAGGAAAAAATTGAAAAGGACAGGCTTATTGAGGCGGTTATCGGCCAGCCCAAACAGGTTCAGGCGACCCTCTTCTCCATGCTGTCCATGAATCTGAAGAAGGGGCAGTCCATTTTCACAAGCGAGGTCTACGGCAGCTATCGCGACATTTGTACACAGGTCGGCCTTCGGCCCCTGACGCAGCGGCGCATAGGCGACATTGTTGCAGAGCTGGACATGCTGGGCATAATTAATTCAAGGGTTATTTCTAAGGGGCGGTACGGCAGAACACGGGAGATCTCCCTTTCAATACCTGAAGCCATGCGGCCAAAGCTCAGGCAGCTGGTCAAGGACGATCTGGGATTATAGCACGGAGGCGTATATGGAGGATAAAAATCAGCTAATCAAGATGCTGGTGGAAAAGGGCGTTTTTGTCGAGGAAGATGTAATTTCCCTGCTGGACTCAGAGGATAACCTGCAGACCCTCAGGGCCAACATGGACCGGGTTGTTTCCATGGCAACCCTTAACAAGGAGGGCCTGTGCCAGCTAAGGCGCAAACCCGAACCACGGGCCCCCACCCACCCGGTAAAGGTCATCTTTTCCTATGACACCGAGTCAGACAAAAGGGACATCCAGGACTTTGTCTCGTATTTCAGGGCAAGGTACCGGGCCCTCCAGGGGATCCTTATGAGCCGGCCGGAACTCAAAAGCGCAATCTCGATAAACAGGATACTCCAAAGGGATGAAAAAGACAGCGTGACCTGCATCGGAATGGTTACGGAGATAAAGGAGACAAAAAACCACAACCTCATCCTTACACTTGAAGACCTTTCCGGCGAGATAAAGGTACTTATAAACAAGAATAAGCCCGACCTGATCGAGGGCGGGAGGAACCTTGTAACAGATGAAGTGATCGGGATTGTTGGCAAGAATGACGGAAGCATAATCTTTGCAAACAGCATAGTATGGCCGGACGTGCCATACGGCCTGGAACGGAAGAGGTCTCCTGACGAATGCTACGCAATATTCCTCTCAGACCTGCATGTGGGTTCAAACAACTTTCTTCCGGATAGGCTTGACAAGCTTCTCTCATGGCTGCACGGCGAGGCAGGGACAGAGGAGCAAAAAAGGATTGCCCAACTGACAAAATACATTTTCATTGCCGGCGACCTTGTTGATGGCGTTGGCATCTTTCCGGACCAGGACAAAGAGCTTGTTATAAAAGACATATACTGCCAGTATAGGGAATGCGCAAGGTTCCTTGCAAAGATTCCGTCCGACAAGCACATCATAATCTGCCCGGGCAACCACGACGCGATGAGGATTGCCGAGCCGCAGCCGGCCCTGTACCGCGATTTTGCCCAGGCCATATACGACCTGCCAAATGTAACGCTCACCTCAAACCCCGCCTTTGTCAACATTCACGCGAGCCAGGGATTTCCCGGGTTTGATGTCCTGCTTTACCACGGCTACAGCTTTGACTACTTTGTGGCAAATGTTGACTCGATCCGGACCAGCGGAGGCTATGACCGGGCAGACCTCACTATGAAATATCTGCTGCAGCGCAGGCACCTGGCGCCCGCCCACACTTCAACACTATACATCCCGGATTCACAAAGGGACCCGCTTGTCATTGACCGCATACCGGATTTTTTTATCTCGGGCCACATACACAAGGTTGCGGTCTCCAACTACAGGAACATTACACTGATCTGTGGCTCATGCTGGCAGGCCAAGACCGCGTTTCAGGAACGCGTCGGCCATAATCCGGAGCCCTGCGTGGCGCCGCTGGTAAACCTGCAGACCAGGCAGGTAAAGCTTCTGAGGTTCTGATGGAAGCAAGCAAAGACATGGAAAAATACTTCGAATCAATTGACGAGGGGGTCAAGGCAGCCTATGGCGCGGCAAACGAGGCCAGAAAAAGGCAGCACGACCCCGAGGACACGGTAGACATACCGCTTGCAAAGGACATGGCGGAGCGGGTCGAGGGCCTGATATCTGTTGTCGCACCCGGGCTTGTTGGAAGCGGCATGACGAAGCGCATACATGAGCTTGAGAAGCAGCATGGCGCCCTGGCATGGGAGGTGGCCCTCATCATAGCAGAGGAGGTTGCCAATGAGCGGTTCTGCAAGTTCTCGGATAGAAAAGAGGCCATGGAGGTTGGTATCCGCACCGGATTTGCCTATCACACGGTGGGGATTGTGGCGGCCCCGCTTGAGGGGTTCATTGGCCTGGAAATCAAGAAAACACGGGGCGGCAAGGACTATTTTGCTGTCAAATATGCCGGGCCCGTGAGGGGCGCGGGCGGAACAGGGGCAGCTGTCTCGGTCCTCATTGCAGACTACATCAGGAAGCGCATGGGATATGCACCCTACGACCCCACCGAAGACGAAGTTAATAGGTTCATTACCGAGCTGCAGGACTATCATGAGCGCGTGACCAACCTGCAGTACAAGCCCAGCGAGGAGGAGATCCGCTTCCTTGTCAAGAGCATACCGGTCGAAATTGACGGCGAGCCAACAGAGAGGCTGGAGGTCTCAAACTACAAGGATCTGCCGAGGGTAGAGACCAACAGAATACGCTCAGGCGTATGCCTCGTGCTCTCCATGATTGCGCTTAAGGCCCCGAAGATGTGGAAACGCCTATCCAAATGGGGCAAGGCCTTTGAATTGGACTGGGGCTTTCTTGCTGAGCACCTGGAGATACAGAAAAAGAAGAAGGCCAAGGCAGAGGGCAAATCCGAAAAAAAGGTAACGCCAAACTACACCTTTCTGGAGGATCTCGTGGCCGGCAGGCCGGTCCTTACCTATCCGCTCCGGCCCGGGGGCTTCCGTCTCAGGTATGGGCGCACCAGGACAACAGGATTCAGTGCCGCCGGAGTGCATCCGGCGACAATGCACTTCCTTAACCGGTACATAGCAACCGGCACCCAGCTGAAGGTAGAGCGCCCGGGAAAGGCGGCTGCAGTAACGCCGTGCGATACAATTGACGGGCCAGTTGTTAGGCTTAAATCAGGGGATGTCCTGGCCATCAGGAGGGAGAGCGATGCAAAACGGCTGCATAAAGAGGTTGAAGCGCTGCTTTTCCTGGGGGACATACTCTTCAACTACGGGGATTTTTCAGAGAACAACCACTTCCTCACGCCGCCAGGCTACTGCCAGGAATGGTGGGTGCAGGAAATGGAGCGCGCAACAGTTAACACCTTTGGCACCCTTGATTACGACAAGCTCTCAGAACTGGTCGGGATACCCAAAGAGCACCTTGAACAGCTGGTTAAGAACCCGCAAACTACCGAAATTTCTGCTGCCGCAGCAATATCCCTGTCAAAAAAGCTCTCAATACCTCTGCACCCCGATTACACATACCACTGGAACGGCATAGCAAAAGAGGAGTTCATTGCCCTCCTGGACTGGATGAAACTTGCAAACATATTCAGAAGCGGAAACCATATATCAAAGATTGTCCTGCCCAGCAGGGAAACCAAGTGGGCCCTCGAAAAGATCGGCATCCCGCACACGGTTACATTAAATGAATTTATCATACTGGACAGGCAACACGGAACCGCCCTGCTTGAGAGCCTGGGCATAAGCTCAGAGAGAGAGGCGGCCGCCAGAATCGCGGCGGTTTTGCCGGCAGAAGGGTCAGTGCTTGCTATGGTTAACAGCATTTCGGGCGTAGTGATCCGTGACAAGAGCGGAACCTTTATCGGCTGCAGGATGGGGCGCCCGGAAAAGGCAAAGCAAAGGAAGCTTGCAGGGGGTCCCCAGGTTCTGTTTCCGGTCGGGCAGGAGGGCGGCAAGCTCAGGTCATTCCAGTCTGCGATTGAACGCGGAAAGGTGCGCGCAGAATTCCCAATCTATTTTTGCAGAAAATGCGAAAAAGAAACCATCTACCGGGTTTGTGAAAGCTGCAACAAAAAAACCCGCCAGCTGTTTCACTGCAGGGTCTGCGGTTCCATTGAGACAGACACCTGCCCGAAACACGGCCCGGCCTCAAGCTTCAGGGCCCAGGAAATAGATATCAACCACCATTTCGGCATCGCCAGGGGGCTTCTCAAGGACAAGAGCTACCCGGAACTCATCAAGGGCGTTAGGGGGACCTCCAACAAAGACCACATCCCCGAACACCTTTTGAAGGGCTTCCTGCGGGCAAAGCACAACATATTTGTTAACAAGGACGGAACGACCCGCTATGATATGTCTGAGCTGCCCCTTACGCACTTTCGCCCAAAGGAGATAGGCACGCCAGTTGAGACCCTGAGGTTGCTGGGCTACGTCCGTGACACGCACGGAAAGGAACTGGAGCGGGCTGATCAGGTCCTGGAACTGAAGCCCCAGGATGTAGTCCTGCCCAATTGTGCAAATTCTGCCGATGAGACTGCTGGGCAGGTGCTTCAGAGGGTTGCCAACTTTGTTGATGAGCTCCTGGTCAAGCTGTACGGCATTAAGCCATTTTACAACATGAGTTCCGAACAGGACCTTGTCGGGTGCCTGGTTATCGGGCTGGCCCCGCACATTTCTGCAGGGACGGTCGGGAGAATCATCGGGTTTTCGTCAACACAGGGGTGCTATGCGCATCCGCTGTGGCACGCGGCCCTGAGGCGCGACTGTGACGGGGACGAATGCTGTGTAATGCTTCTCATGGACGCGCTTCTGAATTTCTCCAGGCAATATCTTCCTGACAAGCGCGGCAGCAGGACAATGGATTCGCCGCTGGTTCTGACGTCACGTCTGGTGCCGTCTGAAGTGGATGACATGGTTCATGGCATGGATGTCGTGTGGAAATACCCGCTGAAATTCTATGAGGCAGCAGTCGAATGCAGGGGCACGCACGATGTTTCAATTGAACAGCTCAAAAAGCGGCTCGGCACCGAAGGGCAGTATGAGGGCATGGGCTACACACACGAGGTGTCGGACATCAACCAGGGCGTAACCTGTTCGGCCTATAAGACCCTGCCCTCGATGCAGGAAAAACTGATGGGCCAGATGGAGATCGCAGAGCGCATCAGGGCAGTGGACCAGGACGACGTTGCGCGCCTGGTTATAGAGAAGCACCTCCTTAAGGACACAAAGGGAAACCTCAGGAAGTTCTCTATGCAGCAGTTCCGCTGCGTGGGCTGCAATCAGAAATTCAGGCGCCCGCCGCTCCTGGGCAAATGCACGTCCTGCGGCGGAAAAATCATCTTTACGGTATCAGAGGGGTCTGTTGTCAAGTACCTTGAGCCCAGCATAAGCCTAGCATGCAAATATAATGTTTCTGCATACCTCAAGCAGTCGCTTGAACTCACAAAAAGAAGGATTGAGGGCGTCTTTGGCAAGGAAAAGGAAAGGCAGGAGGGGCTTGGAAAGTGGTTTGGGTAGGGCCTGCGAAAATGATTGTGGAACCAGTGCACCATTCTGCGGAGCAGGTTCAGACAGTTTCGACTCAGACGGCAGGTGTATTGCTGAGTGACCGGACCCCGAATACGGAGAATTTACGATAAGGAACCAGGCACACACCAATGCGTGCTAGGCTAGTAGCCTGACAATTTAGTTATCTCTCATACCCCATAATCAAAAACATAATATTTTGATAGCTTCTCATCAGCCCTTTCTTTTGTAAATTTCCAATCTATTTTACGTCTCTCCTTATTTCTTCCCTTAGTCCAAGCCTCA
>JBDRAZ010000014.1:0-11872 GCA_043823195.1 archaeon | reverse complement strand
CTGACGAGATTCTGCGGCCGGGCAGGGAAATCACAAAGAAAACAGGGAAAAGAGCAACTTGCCGAAATTGTCTACTGAATGCTGAAATCACCATTCAGTCCCAGCGAAATCGCTGGAAATGCGGTTTTCAGGATGAAGCCGCTAAGGCATCGTGGTAATCTTTGTCTCGACTCCATTGCCCGCCAGGTAGCCTGTGGCAGAGCGCATGCAGTCCCTGCTGTACAAAGTGAGCTTGCCATTGGCGCCCCGTACAGAATCAAGCGGCGTGACTTCGTACCTTCCTGCGCCGAGCAATCTTCCGGTTTCCCTGCAGATCTCCGCAAAACCCTCAACTCCGCGGTCACAAACATCAAGGGCGCTCTTTGCCAGTGACTCCCGCCAGCCAACCATTACGCCATCAACATCCCTCGTTCGCAACCTTGTCGGGACACTGACAAGCGCCTGGCAGGCCTGTTCAACCGGCCTGTTCCTGCCGTAAAGCTCCTCAGCAACTGCCCTGAACATCTGTGCTGAAGGAGTCAATGGATTATCTGATGCAGCAACAAGTTCATAAAGGCCCCTTGGCGTAGCCGCCGCCTCTGCAGCACGGCTTGTCAGGATATACTTCCGGCCAACACCAAATTTTACGCCCGCTACCGTTACAAGCGTATCGCCATTCAGCACCCTAACAAGCCCCAGCACCCCAGAAACCGCAGCCCCTAAATCGTCATGAGTTACAGCATAACCCTCAATGCCTCTAATTGCTGGTTTTTGCCAAGTAAGATCCAGATCAACCATCGTTACATCTTCTGTGCCAACTGCCCTGGTTGGCAATTCTTTGCCATTCAGAACCTCAGGGTCCAGGCCTTCGGCTGCAAGAAGGCTCCGGTACCTTTCCATGAATATTTCTTCTGCTCTCATCTTATCACCTATGGCATGTACGTCTGAGGCACATACAGTCTCATATGCTCGCCTGCAAGGAATGATGAAGCTGCCTTCAGAGCATCTCTTGAATAAACAGCTATCCTGCCGTTACCTGCAAGATCGGGCCCTGAATCAGATCTTCCGCAGTTCATGATTCTGGCAGTTTCCTCGCATATCCCCACAAGCCGGTCCCAGCCGTCGCGCGGCAGGCCAAAACCGTGCTTAATTATCGTCTCGCGCCAGCCGTACTGCGGCTCAGGGTCATTGTTTGTCTCGATACCGGTCGGCACCCTCTGCACAGCTTCGACGATAAAATCGCCCGGCTCTCTGAATATCCTCCGTGCAAATCTGGCGTATGTTTCAATACATGGGATCGAAAGGTCAGGAGAACCTGCAATGGCCTCATACAAGTCCCAAGGATTGCCGGACATGAGCTCTGCGGTGGTCGTAGCGATCATGACCACTGCATATTGCCTGACATCATGTCCATCCCTCTGCTGCCCTGAACCACGAACGAACTGCACTTTTTCAAGCACTGCCCGGGAAGCCGCGCCAGCATCCTGCCCATTGGCTACAAGTTCCCCAAGATTAGAGATTGCATTGCCATTCCACGCCAGGTCCACCTGCACAGGCTGAACAGTCAGCGTTCCTACCTTGGCTGTGGGCAGCTCTGCTGCATCTGCCACTGCAGGATCAATCTCTTTCTCAGCAAGCAGCGCCCTGTATCTTTCCATGAATATCCCATAAACATCAAGCATCCTATGCCTCCGACTTCAGGAAAGCAGAACACCACCCATATATAAACCTTTCCGACTGCCACTACAAGATGAATACAGAAAAAGATCAGGCAAGCTGGCCAAGCTTTTTTTCGATCACGTCCAGTTCTGCCTCGAGCTTCTCTACCTCGGTCTTCTTCCTGGGTTCCCTGGCATCAGATTTCTTTTTTTCCTTTTTCTTCTCAGGTTCAGGAAGCCTAAGATCCGGGTCGATTCTTGTTGAGGGAAATGCTGTCTTCAGCCTGGTGTTGAGACTGTCGAGCTCCTTTGTCACATTGCTGAGGCTCTCAAATGCCAGCAGCTTTTCCTCCCGGATCAGCTTTAGCTTTTCATAGCCTCTCAGCACCTGTATAAGGCCCTTTGCATATGCGAGAAGATCCCTCCTCAGGGCTACCGGATCCTTTATGCGAATATAAAACGTCTCTGTGTTCTCACTCTTGGCCATTTTCCCTCACAATGAATCAGGTTCAAACAGGGCCTTGTCCACATAGGCAAATTTCTCCTCGATCTCATCTATTTGCGATTGCCAGTTCTCGATCTCTGCATCTTCCTTGCTTTTTATCTCAGAGATTTTCTTCAGAATTTCCTTTGATTCTGCAAGCTTGGCCTTCACAACGCCGATTATATCAAGGACATCCTTATATTCATCAACCTTTACATATACTGGGGCTTTTTCCGTCATGCCGTATCACCCGTATTGAACAGTATGCTATCCACTGTCATTAATTTTTTTTGCAGCCTCTCAATCTCTTTCCGCCATCGCTCAAAGATTTTGCTCTTGTCATCCTCAAACTCATTCATCCGGAATATCGAATTATGGAGGTCCTTGAACTGGTTCTTGGCGGAATTAATGTTTTTCACGATGTTAACGCAATGATCATGCCTCACAAAAAGCGGTTTTGTGAAATCGATGGAATCAGCCTGTATCTCCGGCATGTCCTGCCCTGAAACCTCGGGTTCTGATTTGGGTATAATGGGCACAGCCATGATTGGTTCCTCGGTCTCAGCTGATTCCACAGGCTCAACTGGTTCCTCGGGCTCTTCCGGTATAGCGCAATCTGAAAGCGGCTTAGGTTCATCAGACGTGAGATCCACGCCTTCGCTGCCCATAATCGATGGAAGCGGCAGTTCCGGCTCATCATGATGAACATCCTCCGGCGGGTTATCCGCGACCGGCTCCTCGGGCCCGGGCAAATCTGCGCTTCCTGGCAGATCATCCCAGTTCATTTCAGGGCCCGGTGAAGGAAATGCGTCCTGCGCCTCCGGGGCAAAATCCGGCATCTCAGCTTTTTTCTGAGGAAATGCAGGTGCTGCCGGCTTCGGAGGAACGGGCCTTGCGGGCCAGGCAGGCGCTGCCTGCGGAACATCCGGCAAAGGCGGATTCAATGTCGGCGGAGACAACTCGTCATTGCCTGGCTGGTCTGCCTGCATCTCAGGCGGCCTCCTGACTTCGAAGGGATTCCGCAACGGCGCCATTGGCGGCGAATTGCCCTGCGGCAGAGTAGGGAAGTCACCAAACGAAGCGCCCCCGGGCATGGGCGGGGGTGTCAGCATACCGGGTTGGATATCATGCAGATTCATGCCTCTTGGTGCTTTCGGAACATCAAGATTGCTATTCCCCTTTTTAAGAAATTTAAAAAATCCCATCATTACCCCCTGTCCTCTGCCTAAATGTCCTATCTATTAAAACTTTATGTAGCACTGAAAAATGGCGACACATAGTTAAAACAGACGTGAAAGATCATAAAAAAATGAAAGTATCAATAATCAAAAAATTATTAAACTGGGCGGCGTTTACCTGTCCCGGGACCTGGTCTCAGGGAACACTCTTTTCTGGGATGCATCCATTATATGTTTCACTACCATAAACTTTAATAACCAGTGAATGCCACCTCTTTTTTTTGATGAAACACAAATTGGTGCTTGAAGATAATTCTTGTTTTCAGGGTTATTCATTTGGTGCTGAAACACCGGTATCCGGCGAGGTTGTCTTTAACACCGGCATGGTCGGCTACCCCGAAGCCCTGACTGATCCCTCCTACAAAGGGCAGATTCTCGTTCTGACATTTCCGCTTATCGGCAACTATGGGGTACCGGGTGATGAGAGGGCGGACGGAATCCCGAAGAACTTTGAGTCTGACAAGATCCACATTTCCGGCCTGATAATAACCAGCTACTCAGACGAATACAGCCACTGGAACGCAAAAAGGTCCCTGGGGGAATGGCTTAAGGAACAGGGAATACCCGCGCTCTGCGGAATAGACACAAGAGCCCTTACCAAACGGCTGAGGGAAAAGGGGACCATGCTTGGCAAGATTGTTTTTGGGGACGACGTAGAACTTGTCGATCCAAACACCAGAAATCTGGTGGCAGAGGTCTCTGTTGACAAGCCCGTTGAATACGGCAGCGGACCAAGGGTTGTGGTGGTTGACTGCGGAGTTAAATACAATATAATAAGGGAACTCATTAAGCGCAAGCTCTCGGTGCTGCGCGTTCCCTGGGATTATGATTTTACCAATGAGTGCTTCGATGCTCTCGTGATATCAAACGGCCCGGGGGACCCCAAGATGTGCAGTAAAACAATAGCAAACGTGAAAAAGTCGCTGGACCGGGAAAAGCCGACCCTGGGCATCTGCCTGGGCAACCAGATCCTTGCACTGGCGATCGGCGCTGAAACATATAAGCTCAAATACGGCCACAGGAGCCAGAACCAGCCGTGCATCATCGCCGGCACAAGGAAATGCTTCATCACAAGCCAGAACCACGGCTTTGCTGTCGATGCAAAGACCCTGCCTGAGGGCTGGGAAGAATGGTGGTACAACAACAACGACAAGACCAACGAGGGCATAAGGCATAAAACAAAACCCTTCTTCTCAAGCCAGTTTCACCCGGAAGCATACCCGGGACCGGACGACACAGAATTCATCTTTGACGAGTTCGCGGAACGAATATGGAAAAGCCAAAAAAAGTAATCATACTCGGGTCAGGAGCAATCAGGATAGGACAGGCCGGGGAATTCGACTACTCCGGCAGCCAGTCCATCAAGGCCCTTAAAGAAGAGGGAATAAAGACGGTCCTGGTCAACCCGAACATAGCAACCATACAGACATCAGACCACCTTGCAGACAAGGTATATTTTCTTCCCATAGACTGCTATTTTGTTGAAAAGATAATCGAAAAGGAAAATCCCGACGGCATACTGCTCGCATTCGGCGGACAGACAGCACTCAACACAGGAACAGAACTCTTTGAAAAGGGCATACTGAAAAAGCACAACGTAAAAGTCCTGGGAACGCCCGTTGAGGCCATCCAGAACACAGAAGACCGGGACCTCTTTGTAAAAAAGCTGGCCGAGATCGAGCTCAGGGTATGCAAAAGCTTCGCAGTAAAGAGTGCTGAAGAGGCAGTGAAGGCTGCAAAAAAGATCGGGTATCCTGTAATGGCCAGGGTGGCCTACGCACTTGGCGGCCTTGGGTCCGGGGTTGCCCAGAACGAAAGGCAGTTGCTTGACCTGACCAAGAAGGGGTTTGCCTTTGCATCCCAGATCCTGATTGAGGAATACGTGGGCGGATGGAAAGAGGTTGAGTATGAGGTTGTGCGTGACAGATACAACAACTGCATAACAGTCTGCTCCATGGAAAACCTTGACCCCATGGGAATACATACCGGCGAAAGCATTGTTGTTGCGCCAGTGCAGACATTAAGCGCCCGTGAACACTACATGCTGAGGGCAATCTCCATTAAGCTGATACGCCACCTGGGAATTGTGGGGGAATGCAATGTCCAGTTCGCCCTTGATCCACATTCTGAAGACTACAGGATCATTGAGGTCAACGCAAGGCTTTCCAGGAGTTCGGCCCTGGCATCCAAGGCAACAGGCTACCCCCTCGCATTCATAGCAACCAAGCTCGCGCTTGGCTATGCGCTGCATGAGCTGGAAAATTCCATAACCAAAGACACCTCAGCATGCTTTGAGCCCGCTCTTGATTACATAGTCCTTAAAATCCCGAGATGGGATCTCCAGAAATTCAAGAAGGTCTCACCCTATATCGGCAGCGAGATGAAAAGCGTCGGCGAGATAATGTCGATTGGAAGGACTTTTGAGGAAACCCTGCAAAAGGCAATACGGATGCTGGGAATCGGCATGGAGGGCCTGGTCTGCAACGAGATTGCCATAGAAAATCTGGAAAATGAACTAAAGACCCCCACAGACAAAAGGCTGTACGCAGTTGCAGAGGCCGTCAAGAAGGGCATGACCCTTGACAGAATCCATGAGCTCAGCAGGATTGACAAATGGTTCCTCTATAAGATAAAGAGCATCGTGAAAGTGGAAGGGGAGCTCAGGGAGCATACGCCTGCAACGCTTCCCAAAGAACTGATGCAAAGGGCGAAGCAGGCCGGTTTTTCTGACATACAGATTGCCAGAATCCTGGACTCAGATGAGCTTGCGGTAAGGCAGCTAAGAAAGGGCATGGGGATTCTTCCCTTTGTTAAGCAGATAGACACCCTGGCTGCAGAATTCCCTGCAAAGACAAACTATCTCTACCTTACCTATAACGCAACCGAAAACGACCTGCCCTTTACAACAAAGAACCAGGTCATCGTGCTGGGCGGGGGCGCATACAGGATAGGAAGCTCGGTTGAATTTGACTGGTGCTGCGTAAATGCCGTCCTGACGCTCAGGAATCTTGGATACAAGACAATAATGGTGAACTTCAACCCCGAGACAGTCTCAACCGATTATGACACCTGCGATAAGCTCTACTTTGATGAGCTGTCATTCGAGCGTGTTGCAGATATAAATGAGATGGAAAACCCTAAGGGGATAATAATATCAATGGGTGGCCAGATACCGAACAATCTTGCACTCAAGCTCCTTCGTTGCGGAATAAATGTGCTGGGCACAAGCCCGGTGAGCATAGACAAGGCAGAGGACCGCCACAAGTTCTCCAGGCTCCTGGACGAGCATCGCATCGACCAGCCCGAATGGAAAGAGCTCACAACCCTGAAAGAAGCAGAGGGGTTCTCCAGGTCAGTCGGATACCCAGTCCTGATCAGGCCAAGCTATGTCCTGTCAGGGGCGGCAATGAGCGTGGCAACATCAGAGCACGAACTCAAAACCTATCTGATAAAGGCATCTGAGGTAAACAAGGAGCACCCGGTCGTTATCAGCAAATTCCTGATGGGTGCAAAGGAGATTGAGATAGACGCGGTTGCCAAGGATGGCGACATCATAGCCTATGCAATATCTGAACACGTTGAAAACGCAGGGGTGCATTCAGGCGACGCCACAATGGTGCTCCCGCCGCAAAAGACGTACCTTGAAACCTTCAGGCGCATAAAGAGGACTGCAAAAGAGATTGCACTGGCGCTTAAAATTACCGGTCCCTTCAACATCCAGTTCCTGGCAAAAGACAACCGCATCAAGGTAATAGAATGCAATCTTCGCGCCTCAAGAAGCTTTCCTTTTGTCTCAAAGGTCCTCAAGATAAACTTCATCGACCTGGCAACAAAAGCCATGATGGGAAAAGATGTTAAAAAAATCAGCAAGTCTTCCTTTGAGCTGGATTATGTCGGTGTCAAGGCGCCGATGTTCTCCTTCTCCAGGCTGAAGGGGGCTGACCCCACCCTGTCAGTTGAGATGGCATCTACCGGCGAGGTCGCCTGCCTGGGGGATGACCTGAAAGAGGCCTTCCTGAAATCAGTCCTGTCTGTCGGAATAAGCATCCCAAAAAAAAGCCTGCTGCTCTCAACCGGGCCGATCGAGAGCAAAGCCGACCTCCTTCCCTGCATAAAGAGGCTTAGGGGCTACAGGCTCTATGCAACCGAAGGAACAGCTGAATTTCTTGCCAGAAACGGCGTACGGGCTGAACAGGTTGAGTGGCCGCTTGACGGCGCTAAGCCAAACGCAATTGACCTGATCAGCGAAAAGAGGATTGACCTTATAATCAACATCCCAAAAAACTTTGAGAAGGAGGAGCTTACAAACGACTACATGATACGGCGCGCTGCTGTGGATTTTGACGTTCCCCTCCTCACTAACACCCAGGTGGCAAAACTTTTTATGGAAGCGATTGCCGAACGCGGGCTAGATGACCTGAAAATCAAGAGTTGGGATGAATACCAATAAGTTTTTATATATGAGAAACCCAGGAAAAGGAGAATGAACTTCAAAAACCGGGACATAATCTCAATCAAAGACTTCTCAAAAGAGGATCTGCTTTACGTCCTGAAGATTGCGGCCATCATGGAAAAGAAAGACCAGTCCGAGCTCCTCAGCGGAAAGATCCTGGCAACACTCTTCTTTGAACCGTCTACGCGAACAAGGCTGAGCTTTGAATCAGCAATGCAGCGCCTTGGCGGAAGGGTGATCGGGTTTTCAGACTCAAAGGTGAGTTCGGTATCAAAGGGCGAATCCCTGAGCGACACAGTCAAGATAATAGAGGGGTACAGCGACGTTATCGTCATCCGCCATCACCTTGAGGGCGCAGCAAGGCTTGCGGCTGAGGCAACAGGGATCCCTGTCATTAACGGCGGTGACGGCTCAAACCAGCACCCGACCCAGACACTGCTTGACCTCTATACAATCCGGAAGACCAAGGGGACCCTCAGCAACCTCTCAGTAGGATTCCTGGGCGACCTCAAGTATGGAAGAACCGTGCACTCGCTCGTTACGGCCCTTACGCATTTCGGGGCAAAGATGTTCTTCATCTCGCACAAATCCCTGGGCATGCCAAAGCACCACCTTGAAGAGCTCGACATAAATGGAATAAGCTACACAGTCACAGAAGATCTGGAGAGCGTCATGCCTGAACTGGATGTGCTGTACAACACCAGGATACAGAAGGAACGGTTCCCTGACCCGCTGGATTACAAGAGGGTAAAGGGGGCCTACCAGCTTAACATGGCATATATCAAGGGAGCCAAGCCCGACCTGAAGATTCTGCATCCGCTGCCGCGGGTGGATGAACTAAGCCCTGAACTGGACAGCACGCCCCATGCAGTATACTTTGAACAGGCAAGGAACGGGATTCCGGTAAGAGAGGCGCTCCTGGCGCTTGTATTGGGGGCCATCAAATGAAAGAGCTCAAGATCTCGGCAATAAAGGAGGGGACGGTAATAGACCACATTCCTGCAAAGAACGTCTTCAAGGTAGTGGAGATCCTGAAGCTGAATGATGTTGATGACATAATCTCCATAGCAACAGGCCTGAAAAGCAAGAGGCTCAAGACAAAGGGGATGATTAAGGTTGGCGGCAAATTCCTGAACAAGGTAGAGGTCAACAAAATCGCCCTGATTGCCCCAAGCGCCACCCTTAACATCATCAAGGATTATGAAGTAACAAAAAAGACCAAGGTAAAGGTCCCGGAAACAATCGAAGGCCTTGTTAGGTGCAGCAACCCTAACTGCATAACAAACCATGAACCGGCCAGGTCAAAGTTCCACACAATAAAAACAGAGCCCCTCGAGCTCAGATGCCATTTCTGCGAACGCTCGTTCCATGAAGACGAAATAGTCCTAATCTAAGATGGACACAACAACAGCCCTGGGTAAGGTAAAGCTGAGTAACCCAAGCGTGCTTGCATCGGGAATTCTCGGCACCACAGCCAAGATCCTTCAGCGTGTCATTGACGGAGGCGCGGGCGCAGTTACGCTAAAATCTATCGGGCCGGAGGAGAGGGGCGGCCACGACAACCCGACTGTTCTGGAATGGGATCATGGCTTCATCAATGCGGTCGGCCTTCCAAGCGAGGGGTATCTTAACCTGACTCAGAAATGGCAGGAACTGAATGGGCTCCAGGTGCCAGTGATTGCAAGCATCTATGGATCATCGGTCAGGGATTTTGCCAAAGTAGCTGAAGAGGTTTCATCTCACAAGCCGGACATGATCGAACTCAACGTATCATGCCCAAACACAGACAGGGAAGGGATGGCCTTCGGAACAGACCCCAACATCGCACATAAGGTCGTCTCTTCTGTAAAGAATGTCAGCGGCAGGGTTCCGGTGATGCCGAAGCTTACACCGAACTGTCCAGACATCGTGTCAATAGCCAAGGCATGCGAGGATGCGGGTGCAGATGCAATCTCAGGAATAAACACGGTCGGACCCGGAATGATCATCAACATTGATGCAGCCAGGCCCGTTCTGAGCTACAAGAAAGGCGGGCTGTCAGGGCCCGCAATAAAGCCGGTGGCTGTCAGGTGCATATATGAAATATATGAATCTGTAAAAATTCCCATCCTTGGAATTGGGGGGATAACCTATGGCAAGGATGCTGTCGAGATCATGATGGCCGGCGCCTCTGCCTTTGGCATAGGGTCTGCAGTATATTACCGCGGGACTGACGTTTTTGGAAAGGTTGTCGGCGAGATCACCGACTGGATGAAGGCCAATGGCTACAATTCAGTAAAAGAACTGGTCGGGGCTGCGCACTGATGGAAGCACCAGCAATAACAAAAATAATCCAGGTGGTTAATGAAAACCCCGGCGTGAAAACCTTTTTTCTGGAAAGGAAGATCCATGCCATGCCGGGCCAGTTCATGATGGTCTGGCTTCCGGGTATTGACGAAAAGCCCTTCAGCCTGTCTGGCATAGGAAAGGATACTTCAATAACAGTACTGAAAAGAGGCAGGTTTACAGAGGAGATGTTCAGGCTGAATCCGGGCGACAGGATCGGGATACGCGGGCCGTACGGGAAAGGCTTCAGCGAAAGCAAAGACTCCTGTGTTGTGGCTGGCGGGGTAGGCATTGCTCCGCTGCTGCCAATGATGAAGAAGACAAAGCCCATAGTGATTTTCGGGGCAAAGACAAGGGACGAAATCATCTGCAGAAAAGAGCTTTCCCGGCTCAATGCCAGAATATTCACAGATGACGGGAGCGAGGGCTCGCATGGATTTGCAACAAACGGCCTGCAAGAGGCCCTAAATAAAAATAAGGTAAGGATGGTCTACACCTGCGGCCCGGAGATCATGATGAAAAAGGTCCTCGACATATGCACAGAGAACAAGGTTGAATGCGAGGCATCGCTTGAACGCTACATGAAATGCGGCCTTGGGATCTGCGGCGCCTGCGCTGCAGACGGGCAAAGGGTATGCAGGGACGGGCCTGTCTTTAATTCTGAACAATTGCAACAGATCAAGGATTTCGGGAATTCTCACCTGTTGAAAAGCGGAAAGAATGTTCCGCAGTGATTTCCTCCGCTAAGTATTTAAAGAACAGTCTGTAACCCACCCGGACAAGGGGTGAAGGAGGTACAACATGGCACCAGTATTCGAGACAAGCGCATTGGCCCAGGAAGTTGTTGCTGCTGAATTTAATGGCCAGAGCATTGAAGGGGCACTGACAAGGTCCCCTCACCAGTTCCATCGCATGAAGCCTGTTGCTCCTGGACAGACCAATTATCGCGCTACCCTTTGGCACCAGGAACAGGATCCAGTGAGGCTAGATGTTTCTTACCTGGGTTCTGATGACAATCCTCGAGAGATAAGGATCAGAGCGTCCGGAGGAATTAGACCAGATAAGATTAGGGAGTATGTTAACCAGGTTCTGTTTCTCACGGGCATGACAGAGACTGACATGGATCCAGCTGAGGAATTAAGGGAAGAAGCCACCGCATACAACTGGCAATGACAAAGTTCATCCGGAACTGCGCTGTGCGTACCAGTCCTATTCGCACGCATCCCACATGAGCCAGAACCATTTCTTATAGCCTTCGCAGAGTTTCCTGCTTATCAGCACGAACTGGACCATATCATCATCCAACTTGTAGAGCTCCAGCCCGGTAAAGGTAACGATCCTGTCTCCGAAGAAGTCTATTGCACAGTTTGTCGAGCATTTGGGAGGGAGGAACCGTGCCTCGTGCAGATGCTCAGGGACTGCGCCGCCCCGGTCCCTCTTCATCTCCCAGTCAAACAGATGCCAGGCCCTTAACTTTTTTCTCCTGAATTCCTTATAGAACCTGATCCTGAAGGGCTCAAGCCTCGGGTCAAACCACCCGCCCTTGGCGCCGATGCAGTAGAAATCCTCGCCAACATCAAGGATGTCCTGCATATAGTAGCCTGACAATTTAGTTATCTCTCATACCCCATAATCAAAAACATAATATTTTGATAGCTTCTCATCAGCCCTTTCTTTTGTAAATTTCCAATCTATTTTACGTCTCTCCTTATTTCTTCCCTTAGTCCAAGCCTCA
>JBDRAZ010000013.1:0-3401 GCA_043823195.1 archaeon | reverse complement strand
CGTATCTCCTGAATATCGCGTCATCTGACCTGAGAAGCTCCATCACAGAGCCGCGCTCATCGGTGAGCAGCCTGAGCTCCTTGACCTTCACCCCCGATATCATATTGCCTGGTAAGCCCAGCTGATTAATATATTTTTTCTTAATAGAAAACTTAATATACGGGTCATGCCTTCTTTTGCGCATGGGAAATAAGCCGCTCCTGCTGGAATTATGGGGTTTTCTTAAGGTCAGGAAGAAATGGTGGCTGCTCCCTATTGTCATAATGCTTGCGCTTGTGGCCATTCTCATAATATTCGGCCAGAGCAGCTCAGTATCGCCCTTCATCTATGCCCTGGTGTAGGCTGGCAGGCACAGGGCATCCAATGCGGCACAGTAGTCACTTCTGAGTGGTCCGAGGGGGAAAGGTATTTAAATAAGCGCATGTTATCCCCGGGGTACGATGAGAATTTTGTCGGCAATAGGAAATGCCCTCTACCGGCTGGTTGCACGCCACGACTTTCCTGATGAGGTGCAGCAGGATGCGCTTCCCGAAAGCGTGGAGGATATTGTCAGCGGTTATCTTAATCCGCCAGGCAGTCTTGAAGATTCAGGAGCCACGCGGTTCCAGTCCGCCTGGACATGGACCGACCCTGAATCAGGCTATCCGGTATATGAGCTGAATTTGACAACCTCCAGGATAGTCGGCGGCGGAAGGCATGCCCAAGAGCATCACACAGTCGTTGCCAATACGGTGGGGGGCTCTGTGGTAAGGACCCTTGCGAAATCCAACTATCGGGCCCGGACAACCCGGACTTTCCATCCTGTTCCCTCAGGGGAGGCTCTTGAGGCCTTCGTGGACGCCTATGATACGTTCGCCGGCTACATGCCTGAAGTTGAGTCAGCTGTGCTGGTGCATGAGGAGAGTAAGATTGGTGGCTCGTATAGCATTGACGCAGTTATTCATTTTGGCAAACCCTTTCCTGAAGACGGCATGAGCCCGCCGCGCTTTAAAGCTCCCCCCGAGATGGAGGCCCAAAAGATTAAATACGGCGGGATAAAGGTCAGGATTTCGCTGGATGAAAGCGGAAATCCCGCAACCATCAACGCATGGGATCCGTACCGCATGCTGGACCGAATTTCGCATAAGCTCTGACTGGCCTTTTCTCATCCGCCTGCATGCCCGGGCATGGCCCTGTTTGGTTTCAGATTCCTTACGTGCCTGACATCTTGCTTCTATCTGACAAATATTCTCTAAAGCAATCACAACAGAGCTACCAAACTATCGAAGCATTTCGGAGGGGGGACGTGTGAGACGAAGGCTAAAAAACCTCCGAGAAAGAGGACGCTGGTTAGGTATGGGTTGTGTACGGCAAGATGTGTGTGGGTGCGTTTACTTGCAGAGCTACTGATTTCGTTACTGTCTACGAAGTACACATATTCTACCCATGTAATGGTTAAAGCAATTGACCTGCTGGACTGCCTTATGAGGCAGGCGCACAAGATATATTATTCACTGAGCTTTGAAGGCGATAATGACTGGGATTTCTTTGTGATTAAAGGCAATGACAAGAAAAAGGATGTTTGGTTTGTTCTGAATGGGGATAGTAAGTTGACTGCTATGCTAGCTGGCGATTTTTGATAAAATTACCGATATATTTATATACTAAATCGGTATATATATACTATTATGGTGCTAACAAAACCCATGCTTGAAGTGCTTAATCTTGTTATTCATGGATATAGCACAATTGAAAGCATCGCAGAAACCATCAAAAAATCTAAAAATTGGGTGTCTGAAATAGTTACAATGCTTGAAAATGAATGGCTTATAGCCAAGAGAAAGGCATTTGGAATAAGGAAGAGCAGGCTGTCCTTGGCTTTGGCAGCTACTCCACATGCTTTAAAGCTTAAAGAGCTTTTACTGGAATACAATACAATTGATTTCAAAGAGATACTTGCTGGAGTTAGGCTGAGCCTGCTTACAAGCCTTTGCCTTGACTGGAAAGACATGAAAACAGCATCATCACAGGCAGGCATTTCTATGACAACAGCGAGAATTTACACAAGAAATCTTATTAATAGGGGTATTTTACAAAAAAATAGCAGAATGTACAAGGTCAACACTACTGCATGGCCTAAATTGCAGGAGTTCCTCAAAGAGTACAGGAATTTTTCAACATTCAACGGCACTTTAAAATGGAAGTATAAGGATGAAATATTACTAGAGATAGACAATGAAATGCTTAAAAAAGGGGTTTATACTGGTTTTGGCAGATATAGTGATTACGGAGTAAGGGTTAACACCATCAAGGTTTTATGCTATGTTCCTGAAAAACAACTCTCCAAAGAAGAGATATTTGTGCATTCCTTATTTGAGATTAATGATTCAAGGACACTTTATCTTGCTTTAACTTTTTTCCTTAAGGCAGGGCTTAGAAGAAAAAAAGTTGAGAAAATGGCAATGAAATATGATATATATACCAAATTTATAAACCTGATGACACTTCTCAATACAATGGATGAAAGAATGGATATTGCAGGGTTACCAGCATTTGAAAGAAGCGGTCTTAAAAGAGTTATGGGTTTGTACGGAGTAAAAAATGTTTAACAAGAGCGAGCTTGAAAACTGGCTTAAGGAAATTGCTGGGTTTCTTGATAGGGACTGCTCAATCTACCTGATTGGCGGATGCGCAATGTCATTTAGGGGGTTAAAGCCCGCAACAAAAGATGTTGACATAATAGTATCAACAAAAAGTGAGTTTACAGCATTTGACAATGCTGTTTTAAAAGCTGGCTATGGAAGAAAGACTGACCTTACTGAAGAATTTTATCTAACAGCACTGGCTGTATATGAAAAGGATGACTCAAGAATAGATGTATTCCTGAATGAGGTTGGTAAGATGCTTAAATTCACCAAATCCATGAAATCCAGGACAATTTTGTATAAAGAGTTTGGACATCTGAAGACTTTTCTTGCTTCAAATGAGGACTTGTTCTTGTTTAAGGCTATGACTCCAAGAGTGGCAGATATAGATGATTGTGACAGGCTTATGAGGGAAAACCTTGATTACAATGCAATTTATGATGAATGTATTGCGCAAAGTGGCGATGAAAAGCAATGGTATTTTTGGCTTTATGAGAAAATTTGCAGCTTAGAAAACAAAAACAGCATTGAGAATCCAATAAAAAGCCGGCTGTTCAGGATTATCCAGAAAAACTGGAAAAACAGGCCAACAGATTTCATGTGCGATGTTAAGGATTTGAATAAACATATCATGGATGAGAATCTTTTAAATGAGCTTAACAAGGGCAGGGCTGCAAGATAAGCATTTACTTTCTCTCCAAATTCTTGAAAGAAATTTTCTCGGATGTGCTGAATATGACTGACTGGGATGCAATATGTCAGAAATCAAAGATTTCT
>JBDRAZ010000012.1:0-11147 GCA_043823195.1 archaeon | reverse complement strand
GCCTGAGGCCGGTGGGAGGGGGTGGCACGGGCGCAATAGGCTCATTGAGCGAGTTGGAGCGCTACATGACTGACGAGATTCTGCGGCTAGGCAGGGAAATCACAAAGAAAACAGGGAAAAGAGCAACTTTCCAAAATTGTCCACTGAATGCTGAAATCACCATTCAGTCCCAGCGAAATCGCCGGAAATGCGGTTTTCAGGATGAAGCCGCTAGCTTGAACCGTAGCCCTGCGCCCGCAATACTTATATACATTGCCAGACATATTGCTCTTCATGGACAGAATAGCCTGCTACCGTTCACCGAAAATAGAGACAAAAGAGAGTAAAATTGATGGGAAGGGCATATTTGCCAGGCAAAATATCGCCAAGGGCGAAATGCTGTTCATAAAAGCAGGCCATATTGTTGGTTATGATGAGGCAATGAAATGCAGCAGAGAGATCGGCGAATATGATGTCCAGATTTCAGACAATTTTTTCCTGGTGCCAAAAAGAAAAGATGAGATCAGAGATTTGGCTGTCCAGTTTAATCATTCATGCAACCCCAATGCGGGGCCTGACGGCCAGATAACCTTTGTGGCATTGCGGGACATCATCAAAGGCCAAGAGATCACCTGCGATTATGCAGCAATCACAGCCTATCCTTACAGGCTGTCATGCAAATGCGGCAGCAAGAACTGCAGGAAGATAATCACCGGCGACGACTGGAGATCAGAAGAACTGCAAAAGAGATACGGAAATAATTTCTCGTGGTTCATCCTAAAGAAGATCAGGGGGCTCTGAAAAGAACTGATAGATTCCATGCAGTTGACTTTGACAGACAATGTATCCATATTGCCATAACGGGGCGGCATTCAATAAAAGTCACTCATTAAGATAATGGACCGTATAATCAATTCCATTTTCCTTCAGGAACCTTATTGCCTGGCTTATTCTCCGGTCCATTGTCCTGGAATCAACCTTGCCAGGCAATGAATATGAGCCAAGGTCCGCCGCATCAGAATATGCAAAGAGAATCACCCTGTCAAACTTGACAAGACCAATATAATTCAGGAATTCATTAAATTCGTCATCTGTTTCTGTGGGGAAGCCAACAATAAAAGTCCCGCTCATCTTCAGCCCGGGACATGCGGTTTTATACTCCTTGAGTATATCCCTAATTGCCTCAACATCGTAATTCCGGTTCATGAGTTTAAGGATGCGGCTGTTTGCTGACTGCAGGCCGACTCTGAGCTCGGCAATCCTGCCCTTTTCTATCAACCCCAACAGCTCTTTTCTGTACCGCATTATCCATTTGGGGTTTAATTTCCCAAAGTCCCAGCTAACCGGAATGCCCCTGTCAATTTCCTCCAGGCTCAGTATCAGGTCCGCCAGCGAAAGCCGGATATCAAGCCCGTAAGAACCTGTATCATCCCCCTCCAGAAGGAAATTCCTGACGCCCCCGTCAATTAATCTTCTGTATTCATCCACAATATCCTCAACGGGTTTGCTCTTCAGCCTTCCCACCGCATGCTTTACCCTGCAATAGGCGCAGTTTTCCATGCAGCCATAGCTTATCCTTAGGTAGGCGGTCTTCCTATCAATTATGCCCGGATCCGCATAAACATCAAATATCTTCCTCAGCCATTCAATCCGGAATTTTCTGAAGAGATTTATTTTGGAAAACTTGAATCTGACAAGAAACCTTTTGAATACCATGTCCAGGTTATCATTATTGAATAGCCAGTTTGCATCAGGAATATCTGTGTACTTAACCCTGAAAGATGGAAAGAGCCGGTCAATGTCCCCTATGCTTTTTGTAGAGAAGCATCTCCCCTGAAACTTTCTCCTAAACTCATCAGAGCCAATTGCAGGAAGGCATCCGCCAACAATAAGCTCGCCGGGATGTTTGCTGAACCGCTCAATCCATTCAAAAGAGTTATCCTCGCTTGAATTCGTAGTTACACAAGTTACAACAATGATATAATCAGCAATGCCGGCGTCTCTTACTATTTCTGCACCATTTATTCTGAAGAAATTGGCTATTCTTGTTGAGTCGAGCAACCGCCTCGGGCATGCGGCCGTATTCATCAGAAATACCTTTATGTGTTTATCCCGTTCAGCGCAATTGCCGGACCGGGTTTTGGAATTGCCATTCTCAGAATGTGCATCGATTTTCAGGTTCATTTGAGGCATACGGGCTCATGAAAACACCATAATTGATTGGGCCGGATGGTTTCATTATCTGCCGGCCACACCTTCAGGTGAATGTGTGTTTTTAAATATTATGATGCATTGAAATTTCAGATTAAATATTTATAGTATCCTCCAATTACCGGAGATAATTTGCGCAGGTGTGATGTTACTCATGGTACAAGACTCATTTTATTGGGATAATGCCCTTAAGAATATCCATCATTCCCATCTTCAGGGGTTTATTGCGCAATATAAAAGAGAAGAGCACATCAGGCTGGTCAGCGGATGGACCTCAGATAAAAAAAGCAAGAAAGTCCTTAAGACAGACTTATTTGAAGAGGCATTTGGCAAGGACCTCTTTTTTGATTTCCTGGCTGAGAATTTCAATAAGGCCGTTGGCATTGATATTTCAGGCAAGGTAGTCAGCAGATCCAGGGAGAATCTGAAAAGCATCGGCATAAAGGGCCAGGAGCTGCTGGTTAGGAGCGTTATTAGTACTGGATTTAAGGACAAGAGTTTTGACTGCATCATCTCGAATTCGACCCTGGACCACCTGTCAAAGGAAGACATGATAAAGGCTCTGCAGGAATTGAGAAGGATATTGAAGGATGACGGCGAGATTATCCTGACCATCGACAATAAGGACAACCCGCTCTACTACCTTGGATACATAATAAGCAACCGCTTCAGGCTGCAGCGATACAGGCAGAATTCGTGCTATTCACAAATGGAAATGAAGAACATGCTAACTGAACAGGGTTATGTAATAAATGACATTACTTCAATAGTAAGCATTCCGACACCCTTTAACAGGATCGCCCGATTTATGGAATCAGCCAGATTCCCGTCATCCGGGCCGGTAATACAGGCCCTGGTCAGGATATTTGATAAGCATCTCAGAGGAAGGATAACTACCGGGTGGTTTTTGGCCTTTAGGCTGTCAAAGCATTGAATCCCATCAGGGTGCATTCATTTCCTCCTCCAGAAAACAACCTTGCCTTCAAAACGGGAAACAAGGAAGTTGATTGATGATCCGATTATCCCGCTTATTATTATCATCGTATACATGCCCAGGTAGTCAAATCGGAGCTGATAATCAACAATCCTCGTTCCAATCCCGTAGGTTGCACCGGTCATCATCTCAGCAACAAGAACAAAGATTAGGCTCAGTGAAAATGATATCCTGAGCCCAAGAAACAGGTATGGCATCGACTCAGGAATGATAATTTTCAGGAGTATTTGCCAATTATTCGCTCTGAACATCCTGGCTGCGACGATTCTTGATTCCTTGACGCTCCTGACTCCGTATACAAGATTGATGATCAGGATAATTGAGACCCCAAAAAAGATAATGGCAATCTTCAACAGCTCACCCACCCCAAAAAAGACAATGAACAGGGGAATAAGGGCAATTGCAGGAAGCGACCTCAGGAAATCCATGGCTGGCTCCAAAAAAGAGTAGACCTTTTCATTCATCCCAAAAAACAGTCCGATGGGAAATGAAAAGAGAATAGACAGTCCAAGCCCCATCACAATCCTAAGAAGGCTCGATAATATGTCAAATATTGCCTGTCTCGTCAGAATGATTCTGAAAAGATTTATCAGTACCTCATGCGGATACGGGAAGACCAGGTCGTCAATATCCAGGGCCATCTTGATCAGATACAAAAAGGCAAAGACCACCAGGAAAGACAACAGTATGTTGATTCTCTTCTTCATATGTTTTCCCTCACCATCCCGTATACCTCTGCCTGTATGTCCTGGAAGGGCTTTGAGGAGATCAGATTATAATCCCTGGGCCTTTGCAGCGGAACATCAATTATCTTCCTTATTGTTGAGGGTTTCGGGGTAAGAATAATTATCCTGTCTGAAAGGAATATTGCATCATTTATGTCATGGGTGGCCATTATTGTTGTGGTCCTGTTGGATTGCCACAGCCCCATTATCTGGTCTATCAGCTGCATTTTCTCATTTACCCCGATGTTCGAGAATGGCTCGTCCATGAGCAAGATATCCGGCTGGTATGCCAGCGACCTGAAAATGGAAGTCAGCTGCACCAGACCCCCGGACAGCTCAAATGCATATTTGTTCAGATGGGATTCCAACAGTGTCCCGGATACAAATCTGCCGGCCAGATCCCTTGATTTCTTTTTTGAATATCCCCTGATTTCAAACGGAAACATAATGTTCCCGATCACATCCCTCCAAGGCAAGAGCACAGACAGCGGATCCTGGAAAGCGTAGCTCCTTTTTGGATTTGATTTTGAATAGGTTATTTCGCCCTCATAATGCTCCAAAATGCCGGCAATAATGTTAAGAAGGGTTGACTTTCCGCAGCTGTTTGGCCCGAGAATTGAAACAAATTCGTTTTCAGCTACGCTAAAAGATATATTATCAAGGACCTTTTCATTGCCCCTGAAAGACATGCAAATATGGCCTATTTTAAGTGATGATCCCAATACAAAACACCCCTGTATGAAACCAGTATGCTAATCGGTATAAAAAACATATCGTTCTTGATTCCCAGAAAAGCTATTCTTTCAAGACCTTCCCAAAATCTACCCTGCTGTCAAGCACCCCCAGGTCATATAAGGCATTAGAAAACCCCTCCACCTTAATCCATTCAATCTCATCGGGCTTCCAGTATCTTGGGGCTGCCGCCTTCAATGCAACCTCATGGGAAATGGGGATATAATCCGGAAGAATTGAAAGTGCCTCTGTTTCATGCAGCCTGTAATAGTCTATGGCCTCTCCGATTGCATCAATAATCGCCCGGGCAGCTTCCGGATTTTCTTCCTTAAATTCGCTCCTGATAACCCCTATCCCGCCGAGCCAGGGGTCGTAAATGTATTTCCCGTACGGGTTAGCGACCAGTTCTCTTGAGACGTTGCTTGTCTCCCCTGCTGTCTTCATAGGATCAATCACAAGAATCGCATCCACCTTATCAGCCAACAGTGCCGCCATCATGTCGGGGTACCGCAGTTTAACGGTTTCAATGCCATCCAGGCCGGCGTTCCCTGCAATGGCATTCATCTGGAATGTGCCGTGATCCGGAGTCACAGCAATCCTCTTATTGTTAAGGTCAGAAATATTCTTCATATCTGAATCCTTTCTGACTGAAATAAAACTGATATCATTATAGTTCATGTAAATGGGTATCAGATAAGTGGGGTCTTTGCTTGAGATGGCATGATACTCAACAGAACTCCCTCCGGCCACATCAATCTTTCCGGTTATCAGGGCCTCAAACAGCGACGCAGAAGTCTGGAACTCAATAAGCTCGGCCCTGAGCCCGTGTTTTTCAAAAAGACTCTGGTTATCGGCGACAAATATGGGGAGCATAACCATCAGCGGTGAAACACCCACCCTGATCTCCTTTAGGGAAGGCTCCTGCCCCGAACCTTTTTTTTCAGAGGATATGCTAATGGCAAAAAATGCCGCACTGACAAGAACAACAAATATCACAATATTTATTGCAGTTGATGATTTTTTCTTCATTTATGCACTTCTAAAATGGTCTCGGGCCATTCTCATTAGGGCTTGGCCGTGATGCTTAATTATAAATATTTCGGTGCAAAATGATGATTGATGATGAGTTTAAGGTTAATATGCAGGGATTCCACAGAAACGGGTTACATGACCTCATTCAGGTTCTGTTTTTCAGCAAAGATCCGGAACCAAAGCTCAAGAAAGAACAGAGCCCACATTTTCTTGCAATGGTTGACTGATTTTTTTTTGATGAAGTGATTTATTCTGCCATTTGAAAAGATATCCCTCTTGCCCAAATCTTTCACGATTCTTGTTACCTCTTCCTGCTTCTCTGAGAACCACCTGTCCTCCGGAAATATGAAGCCCTGCTTTGGCCTAGAAAATATTTCACCTGGCAGACTCACACCAAAATACCTGGACACGCTTTTCCTGTCACCGGTCATTCTCATCCTGACATTTAAGGGGATCCTGACAAGAGCCCCAATCAGCTGCCGGTCAATAAGCGGGTATGAAACAGAGATATTCCTGTGGAGATAATATTTATAGTTTTTTTCCAGCAGATGACACTGAACAAAAGTCTCAAAATCCAGCGATGATGCCTTCGTTAACGGATCAGATGCCGGCAAATGCCGCGCAAAAGGCTCCAGGGATGAATAAGAGTCATGGCCTCTCAGCGACGTTACGGATTCATCACTTAATATGGCCTTCTTCTCACTGGCGTCAAAATAGGGGTACATGGATGCCCTTAGCCGGACAGGGTCCCCGATATTATCCAGCATGAAGGAAAATTTGCGAAGGCTGGTGGATACGGACTGATGCTTTCCTGCCGAACGTATGATCTTCATCAAACCCAGTTTGGACAGCATGTCCGCTGCCTTATAGGTATTTGACATTATCCTCAATGTTTTTGTACATGAATAAAGATTATCCAGTCCGCAGGCAATGAATAGCCTGGACCTTTCGGGGACTATTGTTGAGAAGAAATAGTTGGTCTGGGGGGTAGATCCGCTCAGCGCATCATTATGCCAAAGGGCCTTTGGAAATTCCGTTACAGAGTCAGAGGAAAGCACAATCTCCCGGTGTTTTGTATCCAGGTATTCTGAAATGATTCTGGCATAGTCCAAATCAGTCTGATGGCCCCCTTCATTCGCAAATCCAAGTGTATAGGTATTGAATCGCCTGCCGGTATTCTCCCGGATCAATGCCGCAAGCATGCTTGAATCAATGCCCCCCGAGAGGGCCAGGCCAAACCTTCCGGATGCATCAATCCTTTTTTCTAATGCCTCCCGAAGCAGCCCATTTAGCTCATCCGGGCCAGATTTATCCGGCTGGTGTGCTTTTTTATAACCGGAGACCAGCAGGCGCCCGCCGGAATATTCCAGGACCTGCGCAGAAGCAAGCCTATGCACATTCTGATAGAATGTGTGTGTTGATAGGTTAAAATTGAAGGTAAGGTAGTCGCTAATCCCCTTCAGGTTAATCCCAGGGTTTGCCAGGTTTGCAATGCACTTCATCTGCGGGGCAGCACAAAAGGCTGATTTATCCCGATAATAATGCAATGGCCTGGTCCCGAAATAATCAGTTGCAGCAATAAGTTTTTTCCTGGCCTTGTCAAGAATGATAATGGAGAATTCCCCGTCTGCGTGCGGGAGCCATTTCATTCCGTATCTGCGATACAGGTCAAGAATTTCAGAAAGGGCGGGCTTTGATATCTTCTTTTTGAAATCAATGCCAAAGATATCCCCGTCCAAAAGTATTGCCGCATCTTTCTCGATAAGAGCTGATTCCATGGTATTGCATGAGGCCATTACACCCACGTTTCCAGACAAGGAAAATATCTTCTTTTTCCCGACAAACGAGCTTGGTGCCAGGAGGCGGTTTAATGAGTCCTCAGGATCTTTTGAACCCCATACTGCGTACAGTCCCACCATATATCTGCAAAACGGTGCCCGGTTTAAAAATGTTATCAGGATATGGTCATGGTCTGTATCGCATAGCGACGCATACAGCAAAGTAAATGATAGCCACCTCCAGAGCCAGGACAATCCACTGCACTCCAGCAAACAGGAACCTGTGTTCCCATAGTCCCAGAAAACTGACCAGATGGAAGACCGGCGGGCAGGGAACACCCGCCTTGCACATGACATTCATCATGACCGGCAGAATGGGGAGGGGTATTGCAGCCATAGCATAAGCCATGGCTGCAATGATGATTCTTTTGGGGTTTGGTTTGAGTATTCCGAGCTCCATCTTAACTCCTGGTAAGTTTTTCCATGATGTCAATCTCCTGATGAAGCGCCTCATCGCCAATTATATCTGCCTCTTCCTCAAAATGTTCCAGGAAATCTTCAAAGACCCTCTCGTAGTGCCTTGAAACACTGAGCGATACAGACTGCCTCTCCCACCTTCCAAGCTGCGGCACAACAATTCCGTCGTCAAAGTTGACTGAGGCATGCAGCACATCATCCCTGTCGTTCCTTGTGTCAATGATCCAGTTCTTCATCAGGTCAGCATACCGTGATAAGAGAACGCCTTTCCGTATCCCATTGTTATCAAAGCCCCTAGCAGTGAACTCAACTGATCTCTCATTGGAAAACTGATTTCCGTCCCTGTCCTCATAGCCTACTGAAAGCACAAGCTCTGCATCATCTGATATCTTCTTTAGCTTCAGGAGCACAATTCCGCCCCGTGTCCCGCTGTCCGTCTTCGCAGAGGGAAACAGGGTCCTGACTTTCATCAGCTCACCTGTCGCCTCATCTGCTTCGGGCGAGCCGTAGACCCGCTCGATCTCATAGCCCCGGGCGTCCAGGATCAGCTCAAGGTCAAAGACAAGCGGCGTAACCATGAACTCAAACTCCATGTCCATCCGGGTCCCAAAATCCCTGGCAGAGTGCACTGAGTAGTAGTTTGCACCCCGGGTCTTCGTAATCATCTCGACCAGCTCAGTGTTGAAATCTACCCCTATCCCGATGAACGTTGTGTAGATTCCGTCATCTGAATTGTCCCTGAGGATATCCAGCAGGCTTCCCTCGCCAGTTTCCCCTATGTTCGGCATGGCATCTGTCAGGAAGATAATCCTGTTCTCATATTCAGGTTCCGGCTCAACATCATCAAAAAGCTCAGTTCCCATCTTCATTCCTGCAGACATATGCGTCCCGCCCCGCGGCTCCAGATCCAGTATATGCTCCTTGATGCCCTCCATGTCGGTCCTGCCTACAAGACCCAGTGGCTTGGCCAGGTGCGCATTGTTGTCAAAAAGCACCATGCCGAAACGGTCGTCATCATTGAGGTGATCAAGCAGCGAAGCAACAGACTCCCTGGCGACCTCCATCTTGGAGTCATCGGTATACTCCTCATTCTCAATCCTGTTCCCGATTCCGTCATAGTAATACCTGTTAAAGGGGGAGCTCATTGATCCTGAGATGTCAAGCACAACAACCAGGTTCAGTTTTTTCCGCTTAAAATCAGTAATTCCCGAATTAAGCCCGACCGAAAGATAGTATTCGGTCTCATTGGATAAAGGGTCAGGGGTTATGGCACTTGAGTAAGACGGGCAGAAAAGCTCGTAACAACGGTCGCTTTCGCCAGTGTCAAAATAGTAATCGTAGAAAAGCCCCTCAGATGTAATGTCTGTTGGCATCGGAAGGTAGCCATTTCTGATATTTGCGCGAAAATTGTCTGCATCCTTTGCCCCGCCGACAGAAAAGCCGATATCCGAGGATTCCATAGCCATGGTTTTTGTTGCAACTAATCCAAACCGGGAACCGTCAGCTGATTGGGGTGCCGAATCATATTCCCAGTCATCCACTTCAGACCACGCACCGGGTTCATGCGGTACCGGCAGGCAGGCTGCCACCACCAGCAAAGCCAAAAATCCAGATAGTATTTTCCATTTCATCAATCATCACCAGAAAGCAGGTAATCCAGGCAATTATATATTTCCGGCGAAGGTTTCGAAATTGGTGGAAACTATGGGAGAATGCCACTATTTCAGATGCTTCAGCAATCCGAAATCATATATCCTGTCACCGACAACATATGCATGAAACCGGCTGATATCGTGCCTGAGAAACGGGCTGAGAACCTCGTCATTCAGGACATCTGTTCCCTCGGTCACAAGGTTGAATGATGGCTGGACAATCAGTTTTTTATCCTTCCATCTGCCAAAAAGAAAACACTTGAATGTTTCAGTCCGGTTCTCTTCCCGGATTGATACTGCAGGGTGCTCATGGCCGATTATCACGGTCTTGGCCTTCGCAAAATCCGCATTGTCCGGTATTTTGTCACCGTGAGTAACATAGATGTCATTGATGCAGAAATGATCTGCAACGTCTACGTCCCTCTTTTTTGCAATCGGCCCGAGAATCGTATCATGGTTCCCCTTAACAAGCACAACCCTTCCGCAGCTTTTAGTAAGAAGGTCCAGAATTTTCAGTGTCTCACGCCATTCCTGCTCAGATATCCGTCCAAACTCGTGTTTCATATCCCCGTTAACCACCACTGCCCTGGGTCTTAATCTTAGCAGTTTTTCCAGCCGCGTCACCGTATCCCTGAATTGAAGCCTGGGGACAAGAACGCCCCGCTTGTTCAGCTCTTCCTCATACCCGATATGAACATCTGATATAACTAAAGTATCCTCAATAAAAAGGCCCAGATCCCTAATATCTACTCCTGGTGATATTCTCATGTGAACAGATAGTTCAATAACCCATAAAAAGCTTTCCATCATTTATTTTCAATATGGAAGATAAGAAAATCAGCAAATCCTTAAAAAGAATAGGCAACCACCATCACTTTATGGACTGTATGAAAGCCTATCTGGCTGCTCTTTTGCTCATTTTCGGCTGCGCAACCGAGGTACCTATCGGCGGCGAAACTGACGGGCATGGCTGCCTGGGTGCAGCTGGCTACACATGGAACATTGAGACAGGCGCATGTATCCGCGAATGGGAACTGGACGATAACCAAAGGCACGCTGCAAAAATTGCAGTGGACCACTATGAGAAACAGGTGGCTGTCCTGGGGGCCAATAACACGGGATGCGAGGGCTGCTATTCCGTATCTATTCAGGAAAAAGGCTGTGCACCGGAAATGATCACCCTGGTCGACTGGGTCGTATTTGAGCCGGGGATGACCGAAGAGCAGGCAGTCTCAATAGGCAAAGAGAAATGCGCTGGCGGAACACTGGGTGAAACGGGCATACGCAACTGCGACACGGGCACATGGTGGATAGAGTTCACGCCTGATGAAGAAAAACAGGGCTGCAATCCCGCATGCGTTGTCTTTGATACCGGTGAGGCAGAAATCAACTGGCGCTGCACCGGCATTATTCGTGATTAAAACACGGGCTTCATCCGGAAAAATTGATAACCATTGAATTCTAAGAAGAAAACTGATGGGCCGCGCGAAGCGGCGCATCAGCCCAGCCGTACGTTCGGCCGTGGATACACAGCGGGATTGCCGTGCGATTATTGAACTCAATCGGC
>JBDRAZ010000011.1:0-20436 GCA_043823195.1 archaeon | reverse complement strand
AAAAAGTCTTTCAGTACAAACTTATTCTGTTGAAAGACCTTAATAAAAGGCAACTACTGCATTTGCAAAGCAGAGGGGAGTATCTGCAACAATGCCAAAAGCACACGTACCAAGGAGAGGGAGCCTTCAGTTTTGGCCAAGGAAGAGGACAAAGAGGAATGTTGCCAGAGTTAGATCGTGGGCTAACCTGGCAGATACCAAGCTTCTTGGCTTTGCCGGCTACAAAGTGGGCATGTGCACAGCCATTATCAATGACAATCGCCCGCACTCAATGACCAAGGGCGAGCTGATATCCCAGCCCGTCACATTGATTGAGTGCCCGCCGATAAAGGTTGCTTCTCTCCGATTCTACACCCAAACCCCAGATGGTCTCACTGTTTCTTCCCAGATTCTTGCTGAAAACCTTGATAAGGAACTGGCCAGGAAGATAACCCTTCCAAAGAAAAGGAAGGCCGAAGAGCCAAAAGAGACAAGTGAGATAAGGCTTGTCGTCTGCACCCAGCCCAAGCTGACCGGGATTGGCAAAAAGAAGCCGGACCTGTTTGAGGTTGCAATAGGCGGCAAGAGCGAAGATAAGATCAGCTATGCAAAAGAGATGCTCGGCAAGGAAATCCCGGTGGACGGCGTGTTTGAGAACGGCCAGCAGGCAGACTTGCACGCCATCACCAAGGGCAAGGGATTCCAGGGGCCGGTCAAAAGATTCGGGATAGGCCTAAAGCAGAGGAAGAGCGAGAAGGGAAGGAGAAACCCCGGTTCGCTTGGCCCATGGCAGGGCCAGACCCACATCATGTGGCGGGTTGCTCATGCGGGGCAGACAGGCTATCACCAGAGAACCGAATACAATAAGCAAATACTTATGATAGGCAAGCCCGAAGAGGTTAATACCAAGGGCGGGTTTCTGAGGTACGGCATAGTTAGGAACAGCTGCGTCCTGTTTAAGGGATCTGTTCCCGGGCCTGCCAAAAGACTGATAAGGTTTAACCATCCGATCAGGGCCAAGAAGACCACCGAGGCACCGGTGGTTGAAAGGATAATCAAATGAAGGTCGCAGTTTTTGACACAACAGGAGCAAGCAAAGGCAGCATTGACCTGCCCCAGCAATTCAGTTCAGAGTACAGGCCTGACCTCATCAGGAGGGCCGTCCTTACCCTGCAGAACAACCAGAGGACCAAGTACGGGGCAAGCCCGGAAGCTGGCTTTAGGCACTCTGCAAGGATTTCCAAGAGAAGAAGGGATTACCGCGGATGCTATGGCCACGGCATATCCAGGGTGCCCAGAAAGATAATGAGCCGAAGGGGGGAGCGGATGAACTGGGTCGGTGCAATTGCACCCGGAACCGTCGGAGGAAGAAGGGCGCATCCGCCAAAAGCTGAAAAAAACTGGAGCACGAAAATCAACAAAAAGGAAAAAAGGGCCGCGATCAGGAGCGCGCTTGCTGCTACCATGACAACTGAGCTTGTGCAGGCAAGGGGACATGCCCCGCCAAAGGATTACCCATTCATAGTGGATCAGATTGAGGATATTAAGACTACAAAAATGGTTATTGAGGCTTTGTCAAAACTTGGCTTTGACGATGAATTAAACAGGGTAACCGAGCGAAAGATACGGGCCGGGAAGGGCAAGCTCCGGGGACGAAAGTACAAGAGCAAGGTTGGTCCGCTCATCGTCATATCAAAGGAGTGCGGCCTGGAAAGGGCTGCACGAAACATCCCGGGGGTTGAGGTCGCACTGGTTAATGAACTCAACGCCGAGCTTCTGGCGCCCGGGACGCACGCCGGCCGGCTGACGCTCTTTTCCAGGGACTCAATCCAAAGAATCGAAAAAGAGGGGCTTTACGATGGAAGTAATTAAGCATCCACTCTCAACTGAAAAATCAATCAGGCTGATGGAGTCTGAAAACAAGCTTGCCTTCATAGTTGAAAGAAAGGCCAAGAAAGCGGATATTAAAAAGGCTGTTGAGGAGCTGTTTAAGGCAGAGGTAATTAGGGTAACCACCATGATTACTCCGGGCGGTGAAAAAAAGGCATATGTAAAGTTTTCAGAGGATACGCCCGCCATCGATATTGCTACCAAGCTGGGACTGATGTAAAATGGGAAAGAATCTTATTCAGCAGGCACGGGGAAAAGGCGGACCCAGATACAGGGCGCCAAGCCACAGGTACAGGGGAGCAACCAGATACCCGTCATTAAATGAGAATAATGTAAGGGGGACGGTTGCAGACCTGATCAACTGCCCGGGGCATTCGGCTCCCCTTTGCGTTGTTGACTATGAAAACGGCAACTCGGCCCTGATGATTGCAGCAGATGCCATCAAAGTCGGCCAGGATGTTGAGATCGGCCCGGGAACCGCAATCAAGCCCGGGAATATCACGCTACTGAAAAACATACCAGAGGGAACATATATATATAATATCGAGAGTGCGCCCGGCGACGGCGGAAAATTTGTCAAGGCGTCAGGCACATTTGCAAGGATCGTAACAAAGCAGAAGGGCGACATCATTGTCCTGCTGCCATCCAAGAAGAAAAAGGCGTTCAGGCCCGAGTGCCGGGCGACAATCGGAATGGTGGCCGGAAGCGGCAGATGCGAGAAGCCCTTTTACAAGGCCGGACGAAGACACCATGCGATGAGGGCAAGGAACAAGCTCTATCCTCTGGTATCCGGAACATCAATGAACGCTGTTGACCATCCCTTCGGCGGATCAAAATCGAGCAAGAAGGGAAGGTCCACGACCACATCAGGAAACGCCCCGCCCGGAAGAAAGGTGGGCCTGCTGAGAGCAAGAAAAACCGGCAAGAAACGATAAAAATGGCAAAAAAAGAATTCACATACCGGGGCAAGACCCTGGACGAGCTGAAGGCACTTACTCTTAACGAGCTTGCAGAACTACTGCCAGCCAGGCAAAGGAGATCAATCAGGCGTGGGCTTAATGATGAGCAGAAAAAGCTGATAGAAAGGATAAAGACAAAGAAAAGCATCAGAACCCAGCTCAGAGACATGATAATACTTCCTGACATGGTCAGCAAGACAATCAATATCCATAACGGAAAAAACTTCAAGGCGGTAATTATTGAGCCCGAGATGATCGGACATCTCCTTGGCGAGTTTGCGCTCACAAGGAACCGGGTTGCACACAGTGCCCCGGGTGTAGGAGCAACGAAATCAAGTTCAAGCATATCAGTAAGATGAGCTACTCATATTCAGCAGAATGCGGAAAAGAGAATGCAAGGGCAGTTGGTATGTCCCTTCCCATATCAACAAAGCAGGCAGTTGAGATCTGCGCAAGCCTGAGAGGGCAGAAGATCGAGCGAGCCAGGAAAATACTGAAGGATGCCATTGACAAAAAGGCCGCAATAAAATACAGGCGGTACAACAAAGACGTAGGCCACAAAAAGGTTGTCGGCCCGGGAAGATACCCTGTAAAGGCATGCGGCGAAATCCTGAAGATCGTAAACTCGGTGAGTGCCAATGCACAGGCCAAGGGCATGGGAGCAGACCTGATAATCAAGCACATATCAGCGCAGAAGGCGTCTTCGCCATGGCATTACGGAAGGCAGATCAGGCGAAAGATGAAAAGAACACATATTGAGATCATTGTTGCAGAGGCTGAGAAGCCCAAGGAACGGCTCAAGAAAGAAAAAATGCCGGAAAAGAAGCCGGAAGAGCTGCCCAAGAAAGAAGAAAATCCTAAAAACAAGGCAGAGGCCAAGAATCCCGCGAAAGGGGCAGCCAAGGTGCCCAAGAAGGATAAAAAATGATAGAACGTGATTTGCTAAAGCAGAAGGTCAAGGAATACAATATCCATGAATACATAGCCAGCAACTTCAAGAGGGTCGGGCATAGCGACACAAAGGTGCAGAAAACCCCGCTTGGTGAGAAGATCATAATCAAGGCTTCGCGCCCCGGTCTCGTGGTGGGCCGCAAGGGCCAGAACATAAAAAAACTTACAAACACACTGAGCAAGGGCTTCGGGCTCGAGAACCCCCAGATTGAGATCGCTGAGGTTGACGAGCCGAACCTGGATGCGGCAATTGTGGCTGAGAGGATCGCCAACTCCCTGGAGAGGTTCGGGCTGAACAGGTTCAAGGGGGTCGGGCACAAGACCATGGAGAGCGTCATGCAATCCGGCGCACTCGGGGTGGAGATCCTGATTTCAGGAAAGGTGCCCAGCAGCAGGGCAAGGCGCTGGAGATTCTATTCTGGATATCTCAAGAAGTGCGGCGATATTGCCATCACGGGCGTCAGAAAGGCGCAAACCACAGCACAGCTGAAGACCGGCACGATCGGGATCAACGTCAAGATAATGCCGCCCGATGTGAAGCTTCCGGACGATATTAAGATCATTGAAGAAAAAGAAGAGGTTATTGAGGTAACCGATAATAACGAAAACACCGAAAAAAAGGCCGAAATGCCAGAAAACAAACCCGAGGAAAACAATGAAGTACAGGGATCTTAAGTCAATGCCTGAAACGGAACTTGAGGAAAAGATCAAAGAGCTCCGAATGGAACTCATCAAGAGCAATGCACAGATTGCAACAGGGACAAACCCAAAGAGCCCTGGAAAAGTCAGAGATACAAAAAAGACCATATCAAAGATTATGACTGTATTGGCAATCAAAAACAAGGAGAGGATGCAAAAAGCATGAGTGAAGTGTGCACCACTTGCGGGCTACCCAAAGAACTGTGTGTTTGTGAAACCATAGCAAAGGAAAGCCAGAAGATAACAGTGACGACAGTGAAAAAGAAATTTGGCAAGGTTTACACCGCTGTAAAGGGCATTGATGACAAGGAGATCGATCTTAAGGATCTCCTTAAAAAGCTGAAGAACAAATTTGCCTGCGGCGGTACAGCCAAAGACGGCAACATTGAGTTGCAGGGCAACCACAAACAAAGGATCAAGGGAGCACTGGTTCAGCTGGGATTCGCAAGTGAAACCATAGACTCCAAATAAGCACGATGAGAAGCCTCCTAAGGAGCGAGTTGATAGGCTTGCCTATAAGGGTTGTCAACTCGAAAAACGGCGACCTTATCGGGTTAAGCGGCGAGATTGTCGATGAAACCAAATACACAATCATCGTAAAAGACGGTGACAAGCAAAGAAGGTTGCTAAAGGGAAGCGTTACAATGGAACTTATTTACCTGGACAAAAGGGTTCGGGTTGAGGGAGGCCTCCTGATAGGAAGGCCCGAAGACAGGATTAAAAAATGAAAGAAAAAAAGTGCAATGACAAGAACTGCCCAATTCACGGCAGCATCAGCATGAGGGGCCGCAACTTTACAGGCAGAGTTGTCTCTGACAAGGCAAAGAAGACCGTTACAGTGGAATGGACCAGGAAGAAATACCTACCGAAATATGAAAGGTACGAGATCAGAAAAACAAAGATTCATGTTCATAGCCCGGAGTGCATTGATGCACAAAAAGGCGATTATGTTGTCATCAAGGAAACCAGGCCTCTGAGCAAGACAAAGAACTTTGTCGTGGTTGAAAAGCTCGATAAGAGCATAAAGGCCGAACTCAAGGGCCAGATAATTGAAGATCACAAAATAGAGCGCAAGAAAAAATCCGAGGACAAAGATGCAGGCAATAAAGGCGAAAATAACTAGGTCACTCCCGGCAGGATGCATGATACATACCTGCGACAATTCGGGAGCAAAGGTGATCAGGTTATTCAGCGTGCTGGGACTCAAGACAACCAAGGGGCGGATTCCCGCTGCCGGTGTCGGTGACATTGTCATGGCAAGCGTGAGGAAAGGCAGGCCTGACATGAGAAAGCAGGTTGTATACGCAGTCATAGTCAGGCAGAAGAAGGAGTACAGGAGGCCTGACGGAACCCGGATAAAGTTTGAGGACAATTCAGCAGTGGTTGTCAAGGATGACAAAGGTAATCCCAAAGGGACCATTTTCAAGGGACCGATTGCAAAAGAGGCCTGTTCAAGGTGGCCCGGAATTGCCAAGGTCGCGAGCATAATAACATGAAAGAATTTGTAACATCATGGAAATCAAGCACACAGCCGAGAAAGCAAAGAAAATACAGGTATAATGCCCCGCTGCATATAAAGCAGAAGTTTATGGGATCACACCTGTCGCCCGAGCTGCGCAAGAAGCACGGCATAAGATCAATCCCGGTCAGGAAGGATGACAAGGTCAAGATCCTAAGAGGCCAGTTCAGGGGCCAGAGCGGGAAGGTTGAGCGGCTTGACATCAAGAGGTGCAGGGTTTATGTTTCAAAGATTGAGATAATCAAGAAGGATGGCACCAAGACCATGTATCCGATTAATCCGTCCAACCTCATGATTGAGGTGCTGAACCTTGATGATAAAAAGCGAATAAAGGAAAAAAATGACAAAAAAACACCTAAAGCGGCATAAAACTCCCAAGACCTGGCCGATAATCAGGAAGAAATCAGTATTCATTACCAGGCCTCTGCCGGGGGCACACCCGCTCAGGAAAGGCATGAGCATAGCCTCAATACTTATAGAAATCCTAAAGGTGGCTGATACCTGCAAGGATGTCAAGTATATACTCAACAACAGAAACATACTGATCAACAAGAAACGCATCAAGAATCACAGGTATATTGCAGGGCTTCTGGATACTGTGACCCTGGAAGAAACCAAGCAAAGCTACAGGGTGGTTCTGGATAAGAAGGGGAAGCTGAACCTTATGAA
Organism: archaeon; assembly: GCA_043823195.1. Taxonomy (GTDB): domain Archaea; phylum Nanobdellota; class Nanobdellia; order Woesearchaeales; family JBDRAZ01; genus JBDRAZ01. The sequence continues at coordinate 13,770 of JBDRAZ010000011.1, read as the reverse complement.
AATCAATGAGAAGGAAGCAAACCTGATCCTGTGCAAGATTATGGGAAAGACCCTGCGGAAGGGCGGTAAGATGCAGCTGAATCTTGACTCAGGAAGGAATATCATCACCAATGAAAATTATGGTGTAGGAAATGCCCTGCTGATCAGGGTTCCGAAACAGGAGATAGCGGACCAGGCCAAGCTTGAAAAGAACAGCCACATCTACCTGACATCAGGCAGGTATGTCGGAACTGTTGCAATAGTCAAAGACATATCGCAGAAGAACATCGCGTTTTCCCCCTTGGGAAGCGATGATACGTACGAAACGCTCAAAGAATATGCATATCCAATAGGCAAAAAACCATTAATAAGCGTAACAGATGAACCCAAACCAGGAAATTAGGATTGAGAAGGTTACCCTGAACATAGGGGCTGGCAAGGACCAGAGTAGGCTTGATAAGGGCATGATCCTGCTTGAGACAATCTCAGGGATGAAGCCGGTCAAGACAATAACCCAGAAGAGAATAGCCGGCTGGGGCATCAGGCCAGGGCTCCCGATCGGATGCAAGGTAACTCTGAGAAAGAAAGGGGCAGTTGAGCTGGCCAGGAGACTGATAGCTGCCAAGGAAAACAGGATAATGCCGAGCCAGTTTGACAATCACGGAAACATAGCTTTCGGCATCCATGAATACATTGACATTCCTGACGCAAAGTATATCCCTGAAATAGGAATCATCGGGCTTGAGGTTTGCATAACGCTGGGAAGGGCCGGATTCAGCATCAAGAGGCGGCGATTCCTGAAAAAGCGGATCCCCAAGTCCCACAGGATCAGCAAGGATGAAGCTGTTGAATTCATGAAAAAAAACTTTAACCTAAAAACAGAGTCAGAGGAATAAAATGTCCTATAGCAGTTATGATAAAGTATTCAAGCAACTCAAGGCCAAGGTGCACACGCTTGAGAAGTACAAGAAACACAACTCGCCCAAGGAGAGATCATGCGGGGTCGCCACAAAACGGTGTGACCGGTGCGGAAGGATCAGGGGCCATATAAGCAAGTATGGGATGAGCTTCTGCAGGCAGTGCTTCAGGGAGATTGCATGCAAGATTGGCTTTAAAAAATACTCATAGGTGAACAAAGTGATGAATGACCCGTTGGCAGCTGCCTTATCATGCGTACTCAATGCTGAAAGGCTTGGGAAGAAGGAATGCAGGATTAAACCAGTCTCCAATACAATTAAAAGAGTCCTCGGCATACTCAAAGACAACAGCTACATTGGGGAGCTGAAAGAAGAAAAAGACGGAAAAGGCAACTACATTACGGTCAACCTGCTGGGCAACATAAACAGGTGCAACACCATCAAGCCCAGATACGCTGTACAGAAAGACAATTTTGAGAAATACGAAATGAGGTATCTGCCGGCAAAGGATTTTGGCCTGCTCCTGGTGAGCACGTCACAGGGCATAATGACGCATATCGAGATCAAGAAAAAAGGCATTGGAGGAAGATTATTGGCCTTCTGCTACTAAAATGAAAATCAGCGAAGATATCCAGATCCCCGAGGGGATCGAAGGCAACTGCCAGGAAGGAGAACTCGTGCTCAAGGGGAGCAAGGGAGAGAACAGACGGGTGTTGCGCTACCCGGGCATTCAGATTGAAATCGCCGACAATAAAGTAAGGCTCGGTGCAAACAAGGCCACCAAGCGGGAGCTGAAAATAATAAAGACGTTCAAGGCCCACATCGGCAATATGATCAGTGGTGTTTCGGAGGGGCACAGCTACCAGCTTAGGATATGTGCAGGGCATTTCCCCATGAACGTGTCGATGTCAAAAAATGAGTTTATTGTCAAAAATTTTTTCGGCGAGAAGTTTCCCCGAAAGCTTAAGGTCAGAGACAAGGTTACAGTCAAAATCAGCGGACAGGACATTTATGTTGAATCTGTCGATAAAGAATTGGCAGGACAGACTGCAGCAGACATTGAACAGCTCACCAGAAGGACCGGGTTTGACAGGAGAATTTTCCAGGACGGCATATACATAGTCAAAAAGGATGGCAGGGAGATAAAATGAAAAAGCCCAAGTTCATAAGACAGGACTCCCATAAGAAGAAAGAGGTCAAGCCAGCATGGAGAAGACCGAAGGGCCTCCAGTCAAAAATGAGGCTGGGCCTGAAGGGCTACAGGCGGTCTGTAAGCATAGGGTACGGTTCTCCAAAGGCGACCAGGTATATGCAGTCAGGACTCAAACCTGTGATTGTCAGCAGTTCAGCTGAAGCCAGATCAATTGGCAAAGGCGAGGGCATCATTATTGCCGGTACAGTAGGCAAAAAGAAGAAGGCTGAAATAATAAAAGAGGCCATCTCGCTAAAACTCAAGATACTAAACATCAAAGATGCTGAAGGCCATCTCAGGAACATCGATGAAGATCTGAAGAGACGAAAAGAAGACAAGGCCAGAAAATCAAAAGAAAAGGCAAAAAAGACAGAGGAAAAGGAGAAGAAGGCCAAGGAGAAGACTACTGAGAAGACCGAAAAAACGGACGAACTGGCTGAAAGGCTGGAAAAAGAGGAGAAGAAGAAAAAAGACAAGCTCCTCATAACGAAGGAATAAAATGAGACTCAAGATTCAAAAAAGGCTGGCTGCCTCTATACTGAAGGCTTCGCCCAAGAGGGTAAAGTTTGACACTACCCGGATTGAAGACATAAAGGAAGCCATCACAAAGGAAGATGTAAGAAAGCTGTTGGCTGACAAGGCCATTACCGCAAAGCCCAAGAGGGGAATCTCAAGGGGAAGGCTGACCACCAGTAAACAGGGAGCCGGATCGAGAAAAGGAAAGAAGACGGCCAGGCTGCCGCAGAAGGGCGTCTGGATGGCAAAAATACGTGCGCAGAGGCAGCTCCTTAAAACGCTTCGTGATTCCGGCAAGATTGGCAAGACAATTTATCATGACCTGTACAGGAAATCAAAGGGCGGATTTTTCAGGAGCGTCAGGCACATCAAACTCTATATCGAGGAGCATAAGCTGATAGAATGAAAAGAGACAATATAAAACCGGTGCTCTACAGAAGGAAGAGAGCAGGAAAGACTGATTATCACAGCAGGCGCAGGCTCCTTATGTCAGAAAAGCCACGTCTGGTAATACGACCTTCACTAAAGAATATAGCAGTCCAGTTTGTGGTTTACGCAACCACGGGAGACCGCGTATCAGTTGGATGCAGTTCGCTTGAGCTTAAAAAAAAGGGCTGGAGTGCGGGCGGCGGCAACGTGCCTGCTGCTTACCTAACCGGCTACCTGGCAGGAAAAAAGGGCATAAAGGCAGATATCAAATCAGCTGTGCTTGATGTCGGGAGAAGGGCAACCAACAAGGGATCACGGATATGTGCTGCGCTTAAGGGCGTGCTTGATGCCGGTGTAGAGGTTCCCTGTTCAAAGGAAATTTTCCCTGATGAGAAAAGGATCAGGGGAGAGCACATTGCCGCATACAAAAAGGCAGCATCGGGAATGCAGTTCTCAAAGAGCAGCGGCGACAATATCAAGGAGTTTGATGATACTAAAAAGCTAATTGAGGAAAAATGAGCAAGGAAAAAGAAATTCAAAAGCCCGAAGAGGAAGCGGAAACCGCCGAGGTTGTGGCTGAGGCCCCAAAAGAGGAAGAGATTGCCACAGAGGTTGTTAAAAGTTCCGTTGACAAGGAGGCCTGGAAACCCAAGACGGGACTCGGAAGACGTGTAAAGAACGGGGAAATAACAAGCGTTGAATACATACTTGACCATGGGCTCCCGATACTTGAACCTGAGATCGTCGACATACTGATGCCCGAAATCGAGACCGACCTCCTCATGGTCGGCCAGTCAAAGGGTAAATTTGGCGGCGGACAGAGGCGGGTCTTTAAGCAGACCCAGAAAAAAACCAAGGAGGGCAACAAGCCAAGGTTTGCAACATTTGCTGTTGCAGGCAACAAGGACGGCTATGTGGGGCTGGGTTACGGAAAGAGCAGGGAGACTGTTCCTGCAAGAGAAAAGGCAATCCGCAACGCCAAGCTGAACATTGCCAAAATCCGAAGAGGATGCGGTTCATGGCAGTGCAACTGCAAAGAGCCACATTCAATCCCATTCAAGGTAGAGGGCAAGTGCGGGTCCTGTGTGATAAAGCTGATGCCCGCTCCAAAGGGGGCGGGACTGTGCGTTGAGAGCGAGTGTGCAAAGATTCTTCAACTGGTGGGAATAAAGGACATCTGGTCAAAGACCCTCGGGCAAACAAACACGAAGATCAACCTTGTGCAGGCATGCCAAAAGGCGCTCAGATTATTGATGCTCACAAAAGTCCAGCCCAAATATGTTAAGAACCTCAGTGTTGTAGAAGGTGGTGTAGGCGAAAAAGATGAACGATGAACAAATAAAAAAGGCCATTGTTAGCCAGGCTCTGGAAGAGGTCAAGAAGACGGAAGAACAGTGGGTGGAAAAAAAGGGAGCAAAGGTTCAAGATGCCCCCAAACCCAAAGTACAGGTGAGAGTGGATGCTCCAAAGGAGCAGAAACCCAAGACACAGAAAGAGGCAGCAAAATCAGCTGAGGATAAGGCACAGAGGCCTGCGAAAGAAAAGAAGCCAGAGGGCAAGATTGCAGCTGCTGCGCCGCCCGGCCAGAATATCGCCGTCATAAGAATAAGGGGCAACATCGGCGTCAGAACGGATGTCAGCGACACAATGAAAATGCTTCACCTTTACCATGCCAACAGCTGCCTCGTGCTTAAAAGCACCGCAAGCGCCATGGGGATGGTCAAGAAGGCAAAAGACTATATCACTTACGGCGAAATATCAGACAATGTTCTTGCTGAGCTATCAAAGAAAATTTCCCGGGATACAAAGGCCGGGAAGGTATTCGGCCTCGCTCCGCCCCGAGGGGGATTTGAGCGAAAGGGCATTAAGACACCCTTTGCCAATGGAGGAGCCATAGGATACAGAGGCGAGAAAATAAACGACCTGATCAAAAAGATGATATGATGAAGCGCAAAAAGAATTCAAGGCAAAGGGGCTCTCATACCCACGGCGGAGGCGCAAAGAAGAAGCGCAGAGGCGCAGGAAACCGGGGTGGCAGAGGCCGGGCCGGAAGCGGAAAGAGGGGGGATGCAAAAAAACCCTCGTATCAAACACCCGGCTACATGGGTAAGCACGGGTTCAAGACGGGCAGAAGTGAAATAAAAGCCATCAATATAGCTACGATTGAGAAACGGATTGATTCACTCAGCCCGAAGATTGAGAAAGATATTTATAATATTGATCTCACGTCTCTGGGTTACGATAAGCTGTTATCGGGGAAGCCCACCAGGAAATACAATATCAAAGTGGACTATGCGTCAAAGGGCGCAATTGAAAAAATAAAGGCTGCCGGGGGCAGCGTAAAAACCGCCTCCGAATAAAAGAGGGTGTGATCTATTGTCCATCTGGAACAGTATCCTTATGAACCTGCCAGAGGTGGCAGGCCCAAGTCAGAAGAAACTTTCGTTTAAGGAGAAGTTGAAGTGGACTTCTATTGTCCTCCTGCTATTCTTTGTTCTTGGCATGGTGCCGCTGTTCGGGCTAGGTGAAAATGCCCTTCAGCAGTTTGAGTTCCTAAGCCTCATACTTGGCGCCAAGTTCGGAAGCATCATCTCGCTCGGGATTGGCCCTATCGTCACTGCGTCCATTGTCCTGCAACTGCTTAACGGATCAGGCATCATGAAGATGGATCTTACCACGCATGAGGGTAAGAAAAGATTCCAGGGGCTGCAGAAACTGGGCGCAATATTCTTCATAATGTTTGAAGCTGCAATATATGTTTTTATGGGGGGCCTTGCACCCTCAGCAAACTACCTGGGAACATCGGTTTTCCTGGAGCTGCAGCTGATCCTGGTGTTCCAGCTGTTCCTGGGCGGCATACTGATACTTTTCATGGATGAGGTTGTGAGCAAATGGGGGTTCGGTTCAGGAATAAGCCTGTTCATAGCTGCCGGCGTGTCTGAAGAGATATTCATAAGAGCACTGTCCCCATTCCCAAGCCCAACAGACCCCTCAATGCCAACTGGTGCAATACCGGCACTTTTCAGGGCGCTGTCAAACGGGGATCCGGTGACCGCAGGATTAATGATGGGCATTGTTTTATCCACAATTGTTGTGTTCATGATGGCTGTTTACGGCCAGGCCATGAAAATAGAGATCCCGCTTTCATTCGGCAGGGTAAGGGGATATGGAATAAGATGGCCGCTTTCATTCATATACACCAGCAACATCCCAGTTATCCTGGTCGCGGCCCTGATGGCCAATATCCAGCTGTGGGCGCGGCTCCTGCAGAACTGGGGCTATCCTGTCCTTGGCAGGTTTGTGGGTCCAACACCGGTATCCGGAATAGTCTCCTGGCTTTCTTACCAGGATCTGCTGGGCAAGATCATAAAGGGAAGCCTCACATACGGGGATGTCGGCCATGCGATGGTCTATATCCTGTTCTTCATAGGCGGTTCAGTCCTGTTCTCCTGGTTCTGGATGCAGACAGCCGGAATGGATGCAAAAAGCCAGGCAAACCATATAGTATCAAGTGGGCTTCAGATACCGGGATTCAGGAAGGACAGAAGGGTTCTTGAGAGGCTCCTCGACAGGTATATCAAGCCCCTGACGGTTATGGGGGGTGTTGCGATAGGCATACTTGCCTCTGTAGCAGACCTCACCGGGGCACTGGGCAGAGGGACAGGCATCCTTCTTGCAGTCATGATCATCTACAGGCTCTTTGAGGATATTTCTAAGCAGCATATGATGGATATGCACCCGATGCTCAGGAAATTCATGGGCGGAGGGTAACCTTTTTAAAGTGAGAGTCTATTTCCGGTCACTATGATTATACCTGCAATCATCGCCGGGAGCGCTGAGGAGGCATTGGGAAGAATTAACGCCGTGAGGTTTGCGCCCCTTCTCCAGCTGGACGTCATGGACGGGAGGTTTGTTCCCGGCCATTCTCTGGATTTTGATTTTGACCTGCCCGACGGAACCTATGAAGCACACCTGATGGTAAAGGATCCCAGGCACTGGGTGAAGAGGTTCATTAACAGGGTTGATACGCTTCTTGTGCATTATGAATCGGGTGGCTTTAGGGAGTTGAGGGACTATGTCAGGCAAAAAGGCAAGAGGATCGGGCTTGTCATAAACCCTGAGACAGGCATCGAGCAGGTTCAACATTTCCTGGAGGGGATTGACCAGTTGCTTGTAATGACAGTCAACCCCGGTGCGTATGGCGCCAAATTCCTGCCCGGGGCGCTTGACAAGGTAAGGAGAGCAAGGCAGCGATTTCCTGACCTGGATATTGAGGTTGACGGCGGCATCACACCCGATACAATTGGTCTTGCTGGAGCAGCCGGCGCTAACATGTTTGTCTCGGGATCATACATAATCAAATCAGGTGACCCCAGAGAGGCCATAAGGAGACTGAGTGAGGCATATGAGGCTTGAATCAATTGCTAAGGCGATAAGAAAGGACATCATAAGGATGCTTGCCGAGGCCGGAAGCGGCCATTCAGCAGGATCGCTCGGAATGGCAGATGTATTTGCAGCACTCTATTTTAAGGTACTGAACCACAATCCCAAGAAGCCGGACATGGCTGACAGGGACAGGCTCGTACTTTCAAACGGACACATATGCCCGGTGTGGTATGCAACCCTCGCCAGGGCAGGCTATTTTCCGGTTGATGAGCTGATGACGCTGCGAAAGATGGGCTCGAGGCTGCAGGGACACCCGCACATGGGAGAACTGCCCGGGGTGGAGAACTCAGGCGGCCCCTTGGGACAGGGGATCTCCTTTGCCTGCGGCGTTGCACTCGGCGCCAAGATGGATGATAAGAAGTTTAGAGTATATTTTGTCATGGGGGATGGCGAGATCAATGAGGGGCAGGCATGGGAGGCTTTCATGTTTGCAGCAAAGAACAAGCTGGATAACCTCACCGGCATCCTTGACAGGAACAGGATCCAGATAGACGGAAATACCGAAGAAGTCATGCCGCTGGACCCTGTCGATGATAAATTCAGGTCATTCGGGTGGAATGTCGTGGAGATTGACGGAAACAACATGGATGAGGTTGTAAAGGCCCTGAACACCCGTGCAAAGGGCAGGCCTACAGCCATCATCGCCAACACAGTCCCGGGCAAGGGCGTATCATTCATGGAGCACAAGGCAGAGTGGCACGGAAAGGCGCCATCTGCTGAGCAGGCGCAACAGGCCCTTCTTGAACTGGAGGGCCGGAAATGAACGTTTCAATGAGAGACGGCTACGGGAAGGCCCTTTCTGAGATTGGCAGCGATAAGAATATCGTGGTGCTGTGCGCTGACCTTTCTGATTCAACCAGGGCAGAGTGGTTCAGGGAAAAGTACCCGGACCGGTTTGTTGAGGTTGGTGTTGCTGAACAGAACATGGCCGGGATTGCTGCCGGGATGGCAAGCCTTGGAAAGACTGTATTTATCAGCTCGTTTGCAGCCTTTAACCCTGGCAGGAACTGGGACCAGATCAGGGTGAGCATATGCTATTCCAACCTGAATGTCAAAATCCAGGGATGCCATGCAGGAATAACTGTCGGAGCGGACGGCGCCACACATCAGGCGCTTGAGGATATTGCACTCATGAGATGCCTGCCGAACATGACGGTTGTTGTCCCATGTGATGCCGAAGAGGGCAGAAAGGCGACAATTGAGTCTGCCAAGCTAAAGGGGCCGGTCTACCTGAGATTTGCAAGAGAGAATGTGCCTGTCCTTGATAAGGTGCCCTTCAAAATTGGCAGGGCTGAGGTTCTCAGAGATGGAAAGGATGTGGCAATTGTCGCATGCGGAATAATGGTCCATGCCGCGCTGTCAGCTGCTGAAGAGCTGGCCGGGCAGGGCATAGATGCAATGGTCATCAATAACCATACTATCAAGCCAATTGACAGGAAGACGCTTGTCATGGCAGCAAGGAAAACAGGAAAAGTGGTAACCGCAGAGGAGCACCAGGTCCAGGGCGGAATGGGCAGTGCTGTTGCTGAGGTGCTGAGCGTGGAGTATCCTGTTCCAATGGCCTTTGTTGGTGTAAAGGACCTGTTTGGTGAGTCCGGGAAGCCCGGTGAGCTGCTCGATAAATACGGCCTTGCGTCCAGGGACATAGTCGGTGCTGTAAAAAGGCTCGGGCGGCATTTGCCGATAAATCCAAAATGCTGCAAAGGAGTTAGTCACAACAAATGAATATTCAGGTCGTCGGGAGAATAGAAAAAGACGTGCGACTGCTCAACGAGGCCATCAAAAAAGAGGGGTGCACGCTAAGCGCCAGGCCAGATGTCGTCATAAGCCTGGGAGGCGACGGGACATTTTTGTATTCCGAGCGCAAATATCCAGGCACACCAAAACTCATTCTGAGGGATAAGAGCATATGCAGGAAATGCAACCACGGCAGGCTCAAGGACCTCATCCGGTCTGTCTGCTCCGGTAATCTGGCTGTGGACTGTTACAGCAAGGTTGAAGCCAAGGCCAATGGTGCAAAGCTTGTTGGTGCAAATGATATCATCATCAGGAACAGCAGGCCATACCATGCACTGAGATTCACGCTTGAGGCAGAGGGGGTAAACTGCGACTATATCGGCGACGGCATTGTTGCCGCAACTGCATTCGGGTCAGGCGGATACTATCATTCCATCACCAAAAAAGGATTCAGGAAAGGCATGGGAATTGCACTTAACAATCCAACTGTGAAGGCGGGGCCCTTCCGTTCTGACTGGGCGCGGGTCAGAATACTGAGGAACCGGGCTATTGTGTGCGCAGACAATAATCCGCGGACAGTTACGGTAAATGAAGGTGACAAAATAATTATCCGGATAAGCAAGGAGGTCAGCCGCATCATAAGGTGATACTATGAAATTTATTGATCTCGATGATTGTGTCCTGGATGCATTAGGGCTTTTTGCCGGGAGGGGCGTGCCTGAGCTCATCCTGAAAAGATACAAAAGGCCGCTTGTCGTCGGCTCCGGCAATGCGGCTGCTACCGGAAGGATTCTGTTTGAGGATACAGATGCCGTGTTTGCTGATGAGAGCACCTTTGTAAGGGAGCTTGAGACCATTGATGTGGACGGTTGCGTGCTGATCTCTGCCTCGGGCGGAAAGCATGCCCCCTTGATAGTAAAGGAGCTTAGGAAGAGGGGCAAGGAGGTTATCCTCCTGACCTGCAACCCGAACCCGCTCGCTAAGCCGGACCAGACCTTTGTCTTTCCCAAGCAGACTGAGCCCTATACGTATAATACGTCAACATACATGGGAATGATTCTTGCAAAGACCAGGGAGGATCCGCAGGCAATAGCCAACCACCTCAAAAGCATCAAGATCCCTGATCTGTCAGGCTATGGTGCGTTCTTCTTCATTGTCCCTGATGAATTCGATACTGTCAGGGAGCTGTTCATGACCAAGTTTGATGAGCTGTTTGGCCCTATGATAAACGGCAGGGCATTCACACCGGACCAGACCGAGCATGCAAAAACGGTTACTGAATCTGACAAGGAGTTGTTCATCTCGCTTGGCTATGACAACAGGATATGGGGGACGAAGAGGCTGAATGTGCCGCTTCCCGGATGGGGACGCCACGCAACTGTTATGGCAACTGGCTATTACATCATCGGCAAGATCCAGAAAGCGAATGAGCCATTTTTCAAGAGGAACATTGTTTCATACGCAAAAAAGGTGTCAAAGATATTCGGGCAGGAGATTAAGCCAATTGTTGAATAGCAAAAGCCCGCCGGCCGGGGGATACCAATGATAATTTTCGGAGCTACCGGTGACCTTGCAAAGAAGAAGCTTTTGCCTGCACTCCATTCGTTGCATGGCAAAGGAATAAGGCTTCCGGTGCAGTGCGTTGGAAGGAGGAGAATCTCAAGGGAGAGGTACCTGGACTTTATGGGGATCAGGGGCTATGATGCAGGCTTCCTTTCACAGATAAGCTATCACAGGATGGATCTTGAAGACCCCATAAGAGGGGGGATCAGGGAGGACAACCTGTTCTACTATGCCCTGTCGCCGGACCTGTTTGAACGCGCTGTGGAGGTTACCCGGAAACTTGCGGGGCCTGATAAGCGGGTGGTGTTTGAGAAACCATTTGGGCATGACCTCGCATCTGCGCGCAGGCTGAACAAATGCATAGGGAAGGTGTTTTCTGAGGATGAAATCTACAGGATTGACCATTACCTGGGAAAAGAGCTTGTCCAGAACATCCTTGTATTCAGATTCGCAAACTCAATTTTTGAACAGATATGGAACAGGAATTTCATTGACCATATCCAGATAACAATGGCGGAAAGCATTGGCGTAGAGAGCAGGGCCGAGTACTATGACAATGCAGGTGCCGTCAGGGACATGCTCCAGAACCATGTGCTGCAGGTGGTTTCACTTGCTGCAATGGAACCCCCCAAATCCATGAAGGCTGATGACATAAGGGATGAAAAGGCCAGGCTTCTAAGGAAGGTTGCTATAACGGATGTTGTGCTGGGGCAGTATGGCCCGGGTTTGATTGACGGCAAAAGAGTAGGATCCTACCTGGATGATATCGGGCACAAGTCAGGAACTGAGACGTTTGTTTCTGCGCAGCTGAATATTGACAACAAGAGGTGGAAGGGTGTGCCTTTCTTTGTCCGGACCGGGAAGAGGATAGCAAAAAGGGGTGGCGAGATAAACATAGTCCTGAAAGATGTTTCGTGCACCCTGTTCAGCACCGGGTGCGGAAGCCTCCCTAACATAATCACCATAAGGATCCAGCCTGATGAGGGAATCTCTATCCTTTTCAATGCAAAAACACCGCAGGGCAGGCTTGAGCAGGTGAAAATGGATTTCTGCCATAGGTGCCGGTTCGGGGAGAATACCCCTGAAGCCTATGAGGTGCTGCTTACAGAGATTATAAAGGGGGACCAGACGCAGTTCACCAGATGGGACTGTGTGGAGGCATCATGGAAGCTGATCGATCCCTTTCTGGGCAGGGGAAAACTGCATATATACAGGGCAGGAAGCCAGGGGCCACAGTCATCGGTCCTGCGGGAGGGTAGAAAATGGATATAGGATTCATCGGCCTTGGAAGAATGGGTATGAACATGGTGTATAATCTGCTTGATAATAATTATTCTGTTGTTGCATATAACCGCTCCGGGGCGCCAGTCAGGGAGGCAGAAAAGAGGGGTGCTGTTGGAGCCTACTCGATTAAGGAGCTGTTTGAGAGGCTGCCTCGAAAACGCATCATATGGATGATGATTCCTGCCCGTGCAGTGGATGACATGATCGGAAAGCTTAAGCCAAACCTATCAAGGGGGGATATCCTGATTGACGGGGGAAACTCGTTTTACAGAGATTCAATCCGGCGCCATCGCGAGCTTAATGATCTGGGCGTGCGATTCCTGGATGTGGGAACATCCGGCGGAATTGAGGGGGCACGGCACGGTGCGTGCATGATGGTCGGGGGAGACAGGAAGGCCTTTAAGGGAATTGAGGCGCTTTTTTCAGATATGTGCGTCAAGGATGGCTATGGATACATGGGGTGCTCCGGTGCGGGCCATTTTGTCAAGATGGTACACAACGGGATCGAATACGGCATGATGGGTGCAATTGCTGAGGGAATGGATGCTGTAAGGAAGAGCGGGTTTGCGGCTGATTTGATGGATGTTGCAAGGGTATATTCAAACGGGAGCATTGTGGAGAGCAGGCTGATGAGCTGGCTGCTTGCCGGAATGAAGGGTTCCGGGTTTGCCGGGATATCGGGGGAGGTCCCAAAGGGGGAGACCGAGGATGAGATGAGGGAGCTTGAAAAGACCGGCATGCCAATACTCCGCCAGGCCAGGCTGATGAGGGCAAAGACGAGGGCAAAGCCCGACTACCGGGGAAAACTGATTGCCGCCATGAGAAACCAGTTCGGCGGCCATGCTACAAAATGATTGACCTCAGGGGAACCAGGGGGGAGCTCGAGAGGAAGGCTGCACGCATAATTGAAAGGACTGTTGCCGATATAGGGAATGGTGTCGTATTGGGCCTGTGCGGCGGCAGGTCTGTCCCGGGTGTTTTTTCTGAGCTTGCCAAAAGGGATATCGACTGGGGCAGGGTCCAGATCTTCATGGTTGATGAGCGGATGGTTCCGGTTGATGATGCCGAGAGTAATTTCGGGCTGGTGAAGGGGCTGATTGACAGGATTAAGATTCCCGCGGAGAACGTGCATCCGTTCCGTGCCGAGCAAGGGATTGCAGGGTATGAAGAGGAGCTGAAGCTGCACGGCGGCCGTTATGACGTTGTCCTGCTTAGCTCAGGCGAGGACGGCCACATCGGGGCACTGTATCCGGAGCACCACTCCATTGAGGATGAGTCTGAGTTCTTTATTGAGATGGATGATTCCCCTAAGCCTCCGCCCAGGAGGATGAGCATGTCAAGAAAACTTCTTCTGAAAGCTGATACAGGGATATTGCTGTTTTTTGGGAAAGCTGATGCTTATGGGAAATTTGTTGCTGCCGAGGATTTCAGAAAGTGTCCTGCCGCACTTGTCAAGAGCCTCCCCAGGCCATATGTTCTTGCTGATGTTGGCGGAACCGGCTTCATCCTGAAAACCGCGTTTCCGGCGATTTCGCTGGGACTGAATGGTGATTTCAGCATTCAGTAGACAATTTTGGAAAGTTGCTCTTTTCCCTGTTTTCTTTGTGATTTCCCTGCCTAGCCGCAGAATCTCGTCAGTCATGTAGCGCTCCAACTCGCTCAATGAGCCTATTGCGCCCGTGCCACCCCCTCCCACCGGCCTCAGGC
>JBDRAZ010000010.1:0-17285 GCA_043823195.1 archaeon | reverse complement strand
GCCGATTGAGTTCAACAATCGCACGGCAATCCCGCTGTGTATCCACGGCCGAACGTACGGCTGGGCTGATGCGCCGCTTCGCGCGGCCCATCAGTTTTCTTCTTAGAATTCAATGGTTATCAATTTTTCCGGATGAAGCCGATGTTAAGCTACTTGCTGGTCCGGTCCCAGATGCCTGCATAGCACGTCAGAATAGACCTTTGCCCCCCTGCTGTTCAGATGGACCCCGTCAGAGGTAAGGTGGAGCGCCCTTTGCCGGCTGATGCTGTCAATCCATGATGGTGCTGCTGATCTGAGCATGTCAATTATTACGTTCAGGCTGCTGCCGATAAGGTATCGGCTTTCCCTGCGCTGCTTCAGCAGTGAATCGAATTCGAGCCCTATGTTGGCAACCGTGAGCCGGTGTTTCCTGGCGACCCTGCGTATCTGCTCATTGACTGTTTTCCGCTTAAGGTTCAGGTCCGAGCTCAGGTCCTCACCGACACAGCTTAGGGTAGTAATGAGAATGCGGGCATTCGTTAACCCAAGAATCCTGGTGAGTCTCTTGTCCAGAACCCTGCCAAATATTTCGACTGGGGTTACTAAGCTTCCCCTTTTTTTGGCCTTATATGCATACAACCTCTTTATCAGGCTCCTTTTCCTTACATGGGGCAAAAGGATATCGTTGATTCCTGCTTCAATAACAACAACATCGAATTTTCTCTTTTTCAGTATCGCTATGAGGCGGCCGGTTATGCCCAGGAGGGTGTCACCGTTCTGTCCTTCATTGATGAAGCGATGCTGCGGAAACCGGCCGGTTATCGCTGACGTATAGTCAACTCCGCATTCGCCTCTTGTCAGGCTGTTCCCTATGAACAGGATTTTTTTCATGGGATGCTGAAATGCCCGGCAGCTTATATTTGTTTGGCAGATAAACGTAGCCGTTACCATTGTTAAATGGATACCACCGCAAAATTTATATAGTCCTGCAGAACAAATGCCGGAAATAACGGGTGATAACATGTATGCCGGAACATTGATGGAAAAGGGAAGGGCCGCTTACCAGAAAGGAACAGAGTATCTTGATTCTGCTGTCATGCGCCTTGCTGAGAGGACAAACGCCTTCATGGAGGCAACAGGCCTTGCAAAGATAGTTGATGCGATTGATGAAAAGGTTGGTTCAATTACCGGAAAAGTCTCACCTGGCCTTGTATATCTGCGTGACCCTGATGGCAGTCAGCAGATTGGCTATCAGCCAGGATATGATGCACCCGGGATTATGTATGCCAAGGGAAGGACCACCAGTTCGAGGAAGGGGCAGGGAGAATCTGAACAGACGCAAAGGCAGTTTACCAGCAGGAGAAAGGAGAAAGCACACAGACGGCGTGAAGCGGCAGAGCATGCATCGCATCTGAAAAAAGTCTTAAGGGAAAAGGTTCAGGCTGGCGCACCAATTGATGAAAGTCTCATAAAGCAGGCCAGGCAATACGGCATCAAGGCACGCGATGTAGGCGCTCACTGGTGAACAATCTCAAGCCCGTCCATTATGAAATCCGGGTCTTTTCTTTTTTTGTTGTAGCTTATTCTTTCAGAGACTGAATTGACAGCCCTTTTGGCCTGGCCCGGTTCCATTCCAAGTGTGTGGCAGAGCGCAAGAAGGTCCTTTTCTGCCCTCAGCTGGTATGGGTCCCTGGCAAATGATGCAATGACCATGTCTACGCCGTATTTCCTGCAGAGCCTTATGTTCTGCATAATCCTGCCCATTGCCTGAGGCCTGTCCCGGGCGGCAAGCAGCGATGAAAATGATATCCCGACCATTACCTTTTTTTCCTTTGCGATTTTGCAGAGGACCTGGTTGAGGCCCGATGACCTGAAATGGAGGGAGTCTGCGTCCGTGCTGTATTCAAGGTCGTAGATGATGTCGGGTTTCATCCTTTCCATAACATCCCGGTCCTTTGGGCCGGACCTTATGATGACGATGTCTGCATTGCGGGGCT
This sequence comes from archaeon, assembly GCA_043823195.1. Lineage (GTDB taxonomy): Archaea > Nanobdellota > Nanobdellia > Woesearchaeales > JBDRAZ01 > JBDRAZ01. Next base: position 15,309 of record JBDRAZ010000010.1, on the reverse strand, counting down.
TTGGGCCTGCCGAATAGGTGCCTACGATTCTTTTGCCCGGAGAAAAGCAGAGCGCCTCTGTGCCCAGCCTGGCGGCCATCTCAAGGAAATCCGTTTCGTTGTCCTCGGCAAATGCGATATCAATAAACATGGGATTGAGGTTGTCAGCGCCTTATAAAAAGCTTTTCATTTCCCTGATGAGGAGGCAGGTGTTGCATGCCCTGTTCCTGGAGGGTTCACCGCACCCGCATGTGCTTATATCACCCTTTCCAAATTCTGACTTAAGCCTGGGAAGAAGATTCAGGAAGCTGTCCACTATGTTTTTCTTTGTTCCTGGCTCTTCTGCTTCCAGTCCGTTGAGCATGTCACGCACACCAGCCCTGTACGCATCGGCAACATAGGGGCATTCGTTGTAGCTTACAGGAAAACCCATGAGGTATGAGTAGATTGTGGTTTCCTTTTCGGTGCAGAAATAAAGGGGTTTTATGCGCTGCACAAAGACATTTCTGTGAATTCCGGTCATTGGTCCAAGGCGGGCCGAGATCTCCAGGCTGTTCCTGAGGTAGTTCATAAGTATGGACTGCGCCTCATCATCCATGTTGTGGCCTGTTGCAATTTTGGTATATCCCTTTGCCTTCCTGTTCAGAAGATATCGCCTCAGGGTGCCGCAAACTGAGCACGGCTTCCATTTGGTCTTTTTTATTATCTGGTCCAGTGTGAGGCCGAATTCATTCTTGAAAGAGTATATCTTAAGGTTGAGCCCATGTTCTTTACTGTATCTTTTCAGATCCGCGAGCGTTTTGTCCCGATAGCCCTTAATGCCTTCATCAATGGAAATCAGATCGACCTTTGCGTGCCTTGAGAGGATATATGATGCGGTTGTTGAGTCTTTGCCGCCGCTTGAGGCGACCAGGACCCGGTCATCCTTGACTATCAGGCCGTATCTGCTTATTGTCCAGGCCACCCTTTTCTCAAAGTCCTTCAGAAAATGCCGCTTGCACAGGCTGTTGTGCACCGGTTCCGCGCTGCAGAGTCTGCATCTCATGCTAGCCGCCCGAAATGACTGAAAGGATCTTTAGGTCATCGCCGCTTTTCAGCCTGGTTTCCAGCGGTATCAGCGCATCATCCCGCACAACTATCACGGTCTCAGGGTTTATTTTCAGCCTTTTCAGGAGGGATCCGGCTGTCCCCCGAAACTCCAGGCTGAGCCCTTTTTCCTCTCTTTCGATATATACCCTCATTTTCCAATGATCTCTTTTCTTACCATTTTTTCGTCAACAGTGGTGTGTTTTGCAAAATAGTGGCACACATTTCTTATATCCCTTTCAATAAGCTCCATGCCCGGGCCTTCAGGGCTTGTGCTGTGGGAGAAGTCTATGAAAACCGGAGAGTCATTCAGGTTCAGGATGTTGTATTCCGAGAGGTCGCCGTGGACAAGGCCGGACCTGTATAGCTTCTTCATGAATGATACTGTCTTTTCAAAGAATTTCCCCGGCTTGCCGGGCGGTTGGTCCTTGAGTTTTGGCGCCGGGGTTCCTATCATTTCCATGACCAGGACATTGTTTATGAAAGTCAGGGGGGTTGGCACCCTTACGCCCGCTTCCCGGGCCTTATGGAGGTTGCGGAATTCACGCTGCACCCATGCAAAAATTACTTTCCTGCGCTGCTTTTTGAGGGAGGTGTAGCGCGGGTCATATTTTATGTAGTCATACATGTGGTTGAAGTCACAGGTCTGCAGGCGGTATATCTTGGCAATCAGATACCCTGTTTTTGCCTGCGCAGAGAACACATTAGACTCTTTTCCTGTGGAAACGGGCCCTATCAGCCCCTCAAAATGCCCCTGGGTTATGAGCTTGTAAAGGGTTCTTATAGTGAACTCGTCCAGGACATGCTGGTATGTCTTGAATCTCTCTCGCGTGATTTTTGCCATGGGACTGCTTAATGCCGGTGATTTTATATTCTTATTGAAAATTGCACCGGGAAACCCGGCGCCTTAGTGCCTGGATGGCTCCGGGCGGCGGGTTTTTATTACCTGAATAATGTAAATAAAACCGCAATATTTAAATACTCTGCTGAATTACCAAGAAGCTACGCTACAGTGCCCGTCACGAGAGTACTCACGCGAGCTTACGATAAAATCAAGCTATGAGCTTGGGAGTTAGTGCAACGGGCCACATTTTCGCTTACAAAACGCAGAATAAGCGGTTCATCATCATCATTTCACTAATGGCGCAATAAGGATATTAGCTTATTCTGTAGTTTGGAGGGGTGCGTTTATGATCATCATTCACAGCGTAAATAGATCAGTTCATTAGGCACTCCTTCTGAAGTTGGAGGTAAAAATGGCAAAAATTAGTCCAGTATCATCAAAATACATAGTTCATGCACTAATTGAGATTGAGGGCGTTGTTGACAGGCCTGACGTTATTGGCGCGATTTTCGGGCAGACCGAAGGGCTTTTGGGGTCAGACCTTGAGCTTCGCGAGCTTCAGCGATCCGGCAGAATCGGCAGGATCGAGGTTAATGTTGATACGAGAGGCGGGAAGACAAAGGGGGCAATAGTGATTCCCTCAAGCCTTGACAAGGCTGAGACCGCCATTGTCGGCGCAGCACTCGAGATCATCCAGCGGATCGGCCCATGCAATGCGAAGATCAAGGTTGGGCGCATCGAGGATGTGAGGATATCCAAGAGGACCTTTGTTATTGAGCGAGCCAAGGCCCTTCTCAAGGATCTCATGGACAATTCACTGCCTGATTCACAGGAGCTGGCAGATGAGGTTGCATACTCTGTGCGTGTCATGGAGGTGCGGGATTATGGAAAGGACAGGCTCCCCGCAGGACCAGCAATTGATGAGTCCGATGAGGTCATTATCGTCGAGGGCAGAGCCGATGTCCTGAACCTTCTAAAGCACGGGTTCAAGAACGCTATCGCCATGAACGGAACAAGCGTTCCTGAAACCATAATTGAGCTTACAAAAAGAAAGATTGTCACGGTCTTTGTCGATGGCGACAGGGGCGGAAGCCTGATCCTGAAGGAGATAACAGCTGTCGGTGATATTGACTATGTCACCCGCGCGCCTGATGGTAAAGAGGTTGAAGAGATAACAAAGAAAGAGATTCACAAGGCACTGAGGTCAAGGATCTCAGGAGAGCAGGCAAAGTTGGATATCTCCAGCTGGGACAGGAACAGGGAACCCATAAGGGACCAGAGGATCCACCATGAGCCCCTAAGGCCAAGGCCCCAAGAGAAACCAAAGTTCTACAAGGCGCCATCTGATGTCTCTTCAGATGAGATGCAGAAGTTCAAGAACATGCTTGAGGATCTGATCGGCACAAGGGGTGCCTATATACTTGACAGGAAGCTTAATATTCTCGGCAAGGTGCCGTACAGCGAGCTATCTACGACAATAAAGGGCCTGTCAACCGGCGTCTATGCAATAGTCTTTGACGGCCAGATTGACCGGAATATCGTGACCACTGCCGAAAAGGTTGCTGTGTCGCACCTGGTTGCAATGGAGTCAAAGGTCAAGAAGCAGGAGACGAAGGTCAATCTCATTATAGCCAGTGAGCTTTAGCAGGATTCTGCAAAACTCCTGATTGCTGACTCGGGAACAGCGCCCCTTAGGACCTTTCCGCTGCTTGTGCACACCAATTTGGGCACTTCAATGCCCAGGTTTTCAATGCAGGTGTCAAGCGCCTCAGTGTTCTCAGAGGCTTCAGCAATATGAAAGCTGTAGGGCAGGCTGTCAATTACCGGAAGCAGGTCCACGCAGAAGCCGCATGATCTGCTGTAATAATAGATCACTGTTCCCTTGCTTATGTTGAAACGCGAGAAGCAGAGGCTCCAGTATTCCGGCAGCAGTATCCGGATCGTTGAGTTCTTCCTTAGGCTCTTAATATATCCGGCAACGGAATCCTGCTGCTTCTGGAGCATGAGCAGCTGTTCCACGTAATCGTGCAGGTCTTCAAGGCTTATGTTTCCGATCCTGTTCTCTTCATAGAACTCTCTGATCTCTTCCTCACTGACTGAGACTGTGAGCAGCCCGGCTTCATCAATAAGCTTGGCAATTATCAGCTGCCTCTCAATTTCCTCTCTGAGTTCTGCCTCAGTCACTTCCTGTTCAGCCAGGTAGTCTGAAAAATTGGTTCCGGGCGGCACCAGTTGCCTGATGCCGTCCATGACGACTGCCTTGTCCTCATCTGCTGCTGAGATGCCCAGCATCCTTGCCTGGTCCAGCAGCAGCCGCTGGTTGATCATCTGGTCAAGCAGAAGGTCTTCAGATACCAGGCCATAGTATTCGACAGGTATACTGCCTAGCTCTTCCTGGAATTGCGCAGCGGTAATAGGCTGCCCGTTGACCATCGCGACATTAGGTGTTCTGGAATTGAAGGCCCAGATTACTGCCAGCACAACGACAATAATCAAGATCCATATGGCTGATTCGGTTTTCATTTAGTTACTATTTTTGAATAATATCAATGGGTGGTGTGCATATTAATAAACTTTTTGAAAATCCTTATATAGGTGCGCAGGGTTTCTGGTTCCATGATTCTTGTACGATACGGGGAGATCGGCCTGAAGGGAATGAACAGGGTTGATTTTGAGAAGAGGCTTGTCGGGAACATCAAGGACTGCCTCAAGAAAAACAGGGTCGTTTTTAAGGGGGTTTCCAGGTTAAGGGGGCGGATTCTGGTTGAGAGCGAAGATGAGTGCAGCTGCCTTGCCAGGGTTTTTGGAATATCATCATTCAGCAGCGCGGTCAGATGCAGGCTGGAAATGGGATCTATTAAGGAGGTGGTCCGCGGGATCATCGCAGGGGACTTTTCGACCTTCAAGATCAGCGCTAAGAGGCTGGACAAGAATTTTCCCATGGATTCCATGCAGATTAACAGGGAGCTGGGGTCGTTTGTTCAATCCGTCAGGGATGTCAGAGTCAGGCTAAACAACCCGGACCTTGAGATCGGAATCGAGATAGCCCAGGATGGCGCCTTTGTTTTTTCCGGCCGCACAAAAGGCCCGGGCGGCCTTCCTGCCGGCTCTGAGGGTAGGGTGCTGTGTGTGCTGGAAGACCAGAATTCTGTAACAGCTGCCCTGAGGGTGATGAGGCGGGGGTGCTCTGTCATGCTGGCGCTGAAAAATAAGGTAGACTACAGCCCAATCCAGGAGCATGCATACGGATTCAGGCTGCGGGCCGGGACCGGTGACATTGACACGCTGGCGGAACAGAATCACTGCCAGGCGGTTGTTGTAGGGCAGACAATTGGGGGTTTCAGCAGGCTTCCATATTCAAAGCCCGTGCTCAGGCCGATGATCACCCTGAGAACCGAGGGTTATGTCGACATAAACAAAAAGCTTTAAAAGAATCGTCCTTTTTCTTTTTAGGATGCCAGAGTACAATTACGAAATCAAAGTCCCAAAAGAGCGCGTAGCTGTACTGATAGGAAAGAACGGCGAGGTTAAAAAAGATATTGAGGAAGAGACCCAGGTTAAGATCAGGGTTGATTCTGATGAGGGGGATGTGTTTCTCAGGGGCTCTGATGCTGTCAAGTTGTTCTTAACGACAGAGGTAGTAAAGGCGATAGGCCGGGGATTTAACCCGGATGTTGCAAGGTTGCTTCTGAAGCAGGACTATAGCTTTGAACTGGTGAGCCTTGGTGACATGAAGTCCAAGAAGCTCATGACCCGGTTAAAGGGCAGGGTTATCGGTGCAGAGGGCAAGTCCAGGGTAAAGATTGAGGAGTACACAGAATGCCATGTCTCGGTCTACGGAAAGACCATCGGAATAATTGGGCTTGCTGAGCATGTTGATATGGCGCGCCATGCGATTGAGTCGCTTCTCAAGGGCAATACCCATGCATCTGTATACCGGTGGCTTGAGGGGAAGAGGCGGTCTATGAAGCTGGCTGAGATTGGGGATATCTAGGAGGTCAAAACATGGTGCAGAAAACCCTGGAGTTTACAGAAACCGAAAAGCCGGCTATTGCTGCTCATGAGATGGCAAAGCGGCAGACTGAGATATCTGTTGCTGAATTCTTCTCAAAAAACAGGCACCTTCTCGGGTTTGACAACAAGCGAAAGGCACTCATGACCACAATAAAAGAGGCAGTTGACAATTCGCTTGATGCATGCGAAGAGGCGCGGATACTCCCTGAGATCAGCGTTGAGGTTATTGAGATGGAAGAGGAGAGGTTCAGGGTGATTGTTGAGGACAATGGCCCCGGCATCGTCAAGGCCCAGATGCCAAAGATCTTTGCAAAGCTTTTGTACGGAAGCAAGTTCTTCAAGCTTTCGCAGAGCAGGGGGCAGCAGGGCATAGGCATCTCAGCAAGCGTCATGTATGCGCAGCTTACGACAGGAAGGCCGGCAAAGATCACCTCAAGGATTGATGCCAAAGAGCCTGCCCATTATTATGAGCTGCATATTGATACCTCAAAGAACAAGCCGGACATACAGAAGGAGGCAGTTGTGGAGTGGGAGTCTGAGCATGGTACCCGCGTTGAGCTTGACCTGGAAGCGACCTATCAGGGCGGCGGCCAGAGCATTGATGCCTACCTGAAGCAGACAGCCATTGTTAATCCCCATGTTACAATCATTTATACGAATCCAAAAGCCGAGCAGACCATCTTTCCACGGGTGACTGAGGAACTGCCGCCTCTGCCAAAGGAAATCAAGCCGCACCCTTATGGCGTTGAGCTGGGTGTCCTTATGCGGATGCTCAAGTGGACTAAGTACAAGACCCTGCAGGCATTTCTGATAAGCGAGTTTTCAAGGGTTGGATCCGGCACAGCCAAGCAGATCTGCGAGAATGCCGCGCTTCTGCCGAATATGAAGGCATCAGCGGTGAGCCGCGAGAATGCCGAGCAGCTGCTCAGAGCCATAAGAAAGACCAAGATAATCTCCCCGCCGACAGACTGCATCTCGCCGATCGGCCAGGACCTTCTGGAGAAGGGGCTGAGAAAGGAGATCAATGCTGAGTTTTATTCAACAGTGACCCGCCCGCCCGCAGTATATCGCGGAAACCCCTTCATTATTGAAGCCGGGATTGCGTACGGAGGAAACCAGCCGGCGGATGACCAGGTCAATATCCTGCGGTTTGCAAACCGCGTTCCGCTTCTGTATCAGAAGAGTGCATGCGCACTTTCGAAATCCATAATTGCCACGAGCTGGCGTTCATACGGCCTTCAGCAGAGCAGGGGGGCGCTGCCGGTGGGGCCGGCTTCCATAGTCCTTCACATCTCAAGCGTCTGGGTTCCTTTTACCTCGGAGAGCAAGGAGGCAATTGCCCATTACCCCGAAATTATCAAGGAGATAAAGCTTGCGCTTCAGGAAGTGGGGCGCAAGCTCAAGAGCTATGTTTCCAAGAAACGGCGCGTGGGAGATGAGCTGAAGAAAAGGGGCTATATTGAAAAATACATCCCGCATGTAGGCGAGGCGCTTAAGGAGCTGATTGGGCTGTCTGCGGCAGATGAGCGGAGGGTTGAGGATAACCTTAAGGAGGCGCTTGAGAAGCGCAGGGGCGAGCTGGATGATCTTGACTTTGATGAGTCCAGCAATGAGGATTTTGACGAGTCGTTTGCGCTTGGGAAGGATGAGCCGGAGGCTGATTCAGATGAGTGAGGTCGCGGACCAGATAACAGGGATTGGAAAGGAAATCTATGCAGATATCATCAAGAAGAAGCTGCCGCACGTCAAGATGCCCATCCGGAGCCTGCAGAACGTCGACTATGATCCGAAACTCGGCTATTTTGAGCTGGTGGGCAAGATGAAGGAGAGGACGCTCACTGCCTCTACCATCAAGACATTTGCGCAGACGCTCAAGATGATGGCGCTGTCAAAGGAGCTGATAAAGACCGACGATATCGCCACCAAGAGAGAGGCGTATTATGTCTCAAAAAACTGGTCAGATGCTCGGTTCATGGCCCAGCCGGAATCCGATACAATCATGGATGACATTGAGGCAATGCTGATGGTGAACCGCGAGCAGATAGGCTTTGTCCCAGAGGAAAAGGGCGGGGATGTTGCCGGGCAGCTCACTGTCATCGACCAGGATCCTGACACGAAGAAGGAGATAAAGATCGACTGCACAAAGTTCGGGTCCGGCGCCTACTCTGTGCCGACCTCTGTTGAGCACCTGAGGTTTGAGACAAATGCCGCGTTTGTCCTCGCAATAGAGACTGCCGGTATGTTCCAGAGGCTTGTCAAGCACAAGTACTGGAAGACGGCGAACTGCATCCTGATCTCGATGGGGGGCGTCCCCACAAGGGCATGCAGGCGGTTTATCAGGAGGCTTGCGGACGCAAAGAAGCTTCCGGTCTACGGGTTTGTTGACGGCGACCCCTACGGGATAACAAATATCTACAGGACGCTCAAGGTCGGCTCAGGGAATGCTGCGCACATCAACAAGTATTTCTGCGTCCCGCAGGCAAGGTTCCTGGGAATTACGCCTGAGGATGTTGTTGACTATAAGCTGCCCACGCATCCGCTGAAGGATGTTGACATCAAGAGGCTTAAGGATGCGCTGAAGAATGACCCGTTCATAATCCATTACAAGCCATGGCAGCAGGCACTAAAGCTTATGATGACGCAGAAGGTGAGGGCTGAGCAGCAGGCGCTTGCAAAGCACGGGCTGAACTTCGTGATCAGCAATTACCTGCCTGAGAAGCTGAAGAAGGCGGATAAGTTTCTGCCGTGATTGCATAGTTTTTTATATCTATTTTCGTTATCTGCCGTGTTATGGGCAGGGGATATGATGTTAAGGATGGCACTTTTGTCCTTAATCGTGAGATGACTGACCTGGACAATTTTGTAAAGGATTTTGTTTCGGTCATTGGATCTGATTGTGAGCGGCTATGTTTCGATTGCTACGGGCAGGACCCGCGGAACAGAGGATATTGATGTTTTGGTACCTTTGATGAGCCGGGATCGTTTCAGGCAAATGTTCCAGGATCTTCAGCGGGCAGGCTTCTGGTGCCATCAGGGCGATACCCCTGATAAAGTTTTTGAGTATCTGCAAGAAGGTGTAAGTGTGCGTTTTGCCATACTGGATCAGATGTTCCCAAATGCGGAATTGATTCCAGTAACCGAAAAAAGGAAAACGCAGCGGTATGAGTTACAGCATCCACAGCTGATGAGAATCGATGACTGGACGTTCAAGGCTGCACCCATTGAGTTTGAGATTCTCTATACGGAAAAAGTGCTGTGTGGAGAAAAGGACCTGAAGGATGCCAGACACCTGAGAGACTTCTTTAAAGACATCCTGGATGCCGAAAGGTTTGATGAATATTCGAGGATAATATGATCGATTATGTCTCACTATATGCAAAGCGCCTTGCAGAGGATGCCAGCCTGTTTAGGCAGCAGAAGATGCTGATTGATTCGCAGATAAAAGCATCGAGGCAGATATTTGCGAACAGGTTCGGAACAGGTGCTGAGTTTAAGAGAAACGCGCGGAGGTATCTGCGGGAGATGGGTTTGATCTGAGCTTGGGCAATCCCATCCATGGCTTGCTGTGTGGGCTTCTTTGATATAAAGGAACCCGAGGCTTTATTAGTCATTTATTCTGGTCACCGAAAATAATAAACCTTGCCCCCTTTTTTTCGGAAATGTTTTCCTTATTCAGAAGATCCTTAGGTATGGTTATTCCAAGTGAATTTCCCCATTGCTTAGGTGTTGCTTCGAATAGCTGCATACTATCACCGGAATGATGTATATATCAGCTTTTGCTGAATTGAATTGTGTGCAGAAAAACTGAAAGTGTTGCTGAGGACAGTTAAAGATTCCCTTCAACTTCCATGCCGATGAATCTCTTGTAGTGTGCACTGCTATCGAGGTTTGAATGTCCGCAGCTAACTCTGCAGCCCTGCGGCATCCTGATTATCATTGCAGATTCGCCGAAAGCACCTCTGATTCTAGGGAGATCGTCATTAAGGTCGTATCCTTCCCAGACCTGGACTCTCAGAGACCCCTGTGGGTCGCCTTGCAGAATTCCGATATCATCAAGTGTCCGACGCTCTTGATTATATGGCAGCCAGAAAACGCCTGGGCCGGCATACAATCGCCGTGTTATTTTTTCCACCAGCGCTCCTGCCTCTGCGGGATATACGATGGTATATACCGGATCAATCCTGTCTGTTGATATGAAAACAAGAGCCTCGTGTGCCTTGAAGTCAAGCTCTTTCATTGCTTCCCTGACTGTCCTGCCCATTCCTGAGACCTGGCCCCTGATGTTTGCATAGCTACCAAGAACGTCGGGCAGAGCCTCAGATGCCCTTCTTGCTAAAGTGGACGCATCCTGTAGGTAGCTCTTGCCATGGCGAGATTGCCCGTGGGCTGCCCTCGCGAGGCCAATGTAATCTGCAACCTCTTTCCGGGCACGGGCAAGAGCCGGCTCGGCGATATCGTCAAGGCTGTGGCTGTTGAGGTTCCTTTCCCACTCGGTGACCCTTCTCCGGAGCGCTTCACCGGTGATAGGAAGGTTCATCCTCTTCAGGGTCTGTACCTGTTCCCTGGCTCTTGCCAAGTCGCCAGCGATGCGGTTGACTGCCTCGAGGCCTTCAACGGCAGCAGGATAGTCATTATCGCGTATGCTGGTTATCATTCTGTCTATCCCGTCCATGGTCTCCTGATAACTTAATGCGACAGACATGAAACTGTCCCTTCCAGGAGTGCTGCTCAGAAGCCTGTTGAATTCAATCTCAATACCCTGGACTAGCTCTTCCAGCTCCGGATCTTCAGGGAAAGAGTTGTGGATGTTGGCCATGGCTGGAGCAGTGAGAGAATCGTAACCTTCCCTTAGAGCTAGGAGCCTGCGGCGCATTGTGGGGATATCCCATTCTTGCGCTATCTCACGCAGCTTATGTTCCCTGTCATCAACCTGTCTGATTACCCCGTCCTTCATTTCATCCCTGAGGGCTTCGATCCTTGTGTCAGATGCTGCCCAGAATCCGCTTACGTCAGGCGGATCCATCATGTCTGCGAAAGTGTATGTTGTCCCGTAAACCTCGGCAGCATCTTTAAGCCTTTCAGCTGCTTCGGAGAGTTCCGTGAGGACATAGGTGACCCTGGCGACCTCTCTTCTTCTGTCGACAACCGCGTCAAGAGCCAACTCGTTCAGACTGCCCTCTTGCGCTTCCTGGTTTGCAATAGTCAGATAGCCCTTGAGCCTTGGGCCCCAGTTGGCCAAGGTTGCGGATGCCTTGTCGTAGAACCCGGTGATCCTGTCTCCCAGGGTGCCGCACATCGTCTCAAATGTTGCAGAAACATTCATGTAGCCTTCGGGCGAGGCAGGGAACGCTCTGAGTTCGTGAGCAATCTTGGCTGTGCGGTTCTGGCCGCCGGCGGTTGCCGGCTTGGAGAGTGCGTCTATTGCCTGAACCAGGCCGTCAGTCTGCAGATATTGCTGTACCCCCCAGACAGCGTCTTGCTGCAACTGGTCGGAATAAATGCCCGATTGTCCTCTTCCGGAGATGTATTGATAGTCTGGATGGCCTGATACTGCGAACTGGCCCGCAAGCCTGTCGAGGCTGCGGTCAAGAGCTCCCTTGTGCGCTTGTGTCTTCATTGACCAGAAGCCGAATGAGCCGAGCTCTCCCATGTCCACCCTTGTCTGGTCATCCAGCTGGAAAATCCGACCCCGGGAATCCTCCAGCATCCTCAGAGGGAGCACGTGGTTTCCGGACGAATCCGGATCATAAAAAAGATAGGCCTCCGGGCACTTCTCGCTGACAAACAGGATCCCTGTTTTGGGTACGCCGCTTGCAGCCAAGATATCATCAATACCCTCAAGCTCCCTTCCCTTTTCTGCATAAGGCAGAGCATCTTCAAGCGCTTCATCGATCTGATCAAACTCGTTTTTCAGCGGCTCGAGGTCATCGAGGTTTCCCAGTGCCCTTGCTGCAAAAGTGGAAAGCTGCGCAAGCTCTGCCAGGTCGCCGACTGTATAGGCGGGTGTGCCCTGGGCATTCTCAAGTGCCCTGAACAATGCCTGCACTTTTGCCAGGTCAGCTTCGGCCTTTTGTCTCCAGGTTGTATCTGTCATGTTATGTGACCTACTATAATATAACCTATCGCCTGCCCGGTCAGGACGGGTATTGCCTCTTTCATTGCCTGGACGCGCCGGTTGCCTGATTCGGCGATATTTTTCCTGAGTGTGGCCAGGTTATCCTTAAGGCGGTTTGCATAGCGCGAAACCTCCATTGAGTATATGCCGCAGTCAAAGCTAAGGTGCGGGTCAGGCTGGCTGCTGTTCCCCCCTATTCTCAGCAAATTTGAGCGTAATCCGTATGCTGCCGAGTCCAGTTCCTTGAGCTTTCCAAGCGCGTTAGGATCAAGGTCGTCCTGCATGCCGTTGAACTCCTGCCGCAGCCCGGTGTATGCTTTCTGCACGGTACCTATGGCGGTTAAGGCCTTTTCTGCGCTGCCTACATCCTGCCTGGTGTACTTATGATGTTCCTGTAGGCTATGCATTTCAGTCCTTGCCTTCTCGCCTAGCAGCGGTATTGCCTGGTCTGCGTAATTAAACAGCCTTTCGAGTTCAGCTGCATTAGCGCGGGCATCCGACTTCAGGACCGGGGTACCGCTGTCGGACTCAATAGCCCTTTGCAGGACGTCTGCAAGCGATGCTATTCGGTTTTGGAATCGTGTCAGAAACGCTTCCAGACAATCCACTATGCCGTCATACCTTGCCGTATCCCTCACGACGAATGCATCCAGCAGGGAATTGTTGAGATGATCTGCTTGTGAACGGAGATATTCAAGGGTATTGTAGTCATGAGGATCTGCAGCCCTTTTCATGAATGCACTGGCCCTGTCAAATTTGCCACGGATGTCGTTGACCAATGATGAAACATTATTCCTGTGGCCAGACCAGACCATGTCTTCAAGTCTCTTGATCTGTTCTGAAAGCTTTGGCATTGCAGACTCTTCAGCATCAAGCCTATCGCTGGCTGTCTTTCCAAGTGCAAGAAATGAGTCTGCGTAAAGCTGATAGTCCTTTGCTTCTCTTCTGAAGCCGAGGTAGCTGAGCTGATCAATCAGTTGTCCTGTTTCCCCGACCTTGTCCCTGGCATCAAGGATGATGCGCCTGATCTCTGCGTCGTTTTGAGGCGAGTATTCATCACTAAATATCCTGTTGACTGCCCTATACAGTACTCTGCCCTGAGTCAATAAAGCAGCACCTATGCTTTTGTCCAGTTCTTTTCTCTGGTCTTCCTTTTCTCTGTCTCTCAGGCTCCGCCGGTATTCCCTTATCGTGTCAGCAAGGCCGCTTTCCCTGACCTGGTCCGGGTCGATCGCTTCCGCGACAGCCATGCCCTGGACGACCGGGTCAAGTGTCTCCCGGCTGCAGCCCTTGCGCATCTCACTTTCTGCGCTGCTCAGGAACCATCCGACTGATTCTTTCATAAGTTCACGGTAGGTGCCGAGACGGTCCTTGTCACCCGCGGCTGCATCAATGTAAGCGGGAAGGTCGTTGTGTGGATTGTCTAGCAGTGCCAGTGCCTTTGGTCTCGCAAAAAAATGCCATCTGCCCGGGATTGTGACAGCTTCACGCCCTGAGCCCCGGGCAGAAAGGTCAGTTCCCTCAGGCATGCCAAGCCCGGTCATTGCCGTGTAAAGGCCCATTGCTGCATCTGTGATAGACACAAATGCATAGGCCCTTTGCATGAGACTGCTATACGCTGCGAGTGTTGTAGCTTGTCTCGGGACCTCGCGCTGTGCAAGATTTGCTTCAAGATTGACAATTGCGGTAAGGGTTGTTTCGTATGCTTTTTTCCTGTCTTCTTCCACTTGTGCAAGAACCTTTGCATCGACTTTTCCCAACACAGCGGTCTCTTCAGCCAATCCCCCGAGAACCCCGACAAGGTTACAGGTCTCAGCGACAGTTAAATCAGCATTAAGAGCGTGTTCCAGCTGAGCTGTCGCGCTCTCAAAAGAATCAATATAAGTTCTTACCCGCTCTCCTGTGCTCTGTTTTTGTACTTTCTTCCTGCGCTGCTTCGCCATCAACCCACCTTTGGTGCACAAATCGGCAGTAATATATAAAGTTTTTTGTCAATTACTATTTAGAAATAGCGACATCATGTGCGGGTAGCTGCCGCGAGTGGTGGTCTATTGCGCGCGGAACAACAAGGGACCTGATTGCTTCCATTATGGCTGTTCCTGATGCGGCGTTCAGCCATTCTTCAGGTTTCCCATATATGATCGCACCGCCGAGTAGGTTCCTTGCCGTGCGCGATGCGATAGCTGTTGCATAATCCGCTGTCAGGTCTGAGACATTTAAAGCCCTGTACCTGGCAAGCGAGCATACCCTGCTAAATTCATGGAGGGCTGCGACTGCAGTGGTCGTTATGTATGGCATGCTCCAGTGCCGCAAATAATCTGCAACATCACCAATTGCGTCAATATTTATATCAGCCTTATCGGGTATCTGGTCCTGCAATGCCTCAATAAGCAATACGAGGCCAAGGTCAGCATACTGGCTGGCCGAATCCCGCCAGCCATTGGGAAAGTTCCGTTCCCTCACATAATCCACGATTTCTCCAAAGTATGACATAAATCTGACCACATTAGCAAAACTTTTTGTCCTTAAGAAGTGGTACTCCTTTATGTGCTTTATGGTGTTTATTCAATAGATGCGCAAAACCGCTTTGCCCACAGAGGAATGATCTCAACCTTCCTTTTGCTGACGTTTCGGGTGAATTCCTTTGGTACCCGAAAGTGAAATTGTCTCTGTCAAAACCGAGGGACCTTTCCATGCTGAAGTCATCCCGCATCATGCGACTCAGAATCATTGCTTTGTCCGGTTTCTCTGCCTCCCTTGTTTCTTCTGTATGTGTGAAAAATATGGCGACATGCCTGTTTCGGCTTAATCCAATTGCTATATGGTCTCCTCCCGCCTTTTCATATCTTGCCAGCTATGAAAAATATTCAGAATTGGTATGGGCCTAGGGGGATTCGAACCCCCGATCTACAGCTATCTTTGACGCCAGGATCCAACGGATCTGTGATTCCGGCGCGTAGAAGGCTGTCGCCTTATTTGCCCAAATCATTGCGTTTTGACAAGTTCGTGAGACTTAACGAAGTTGATATCTCACTTGACTTTCTTTCTATCAAATCTTTCGCAAAGATTTGCCAGACTAGGCTATAGGCCCAGGCTCGAGTAACCCTGTGCCGTATTTAAATATTTCCATGATTCGGCCGCGTAGAATTCCTTAGTTAATTATATAACCCAGTAAGCCGTCAGGCTTTACTGGGGGTGGATATTGGAGGTATCCACCAAATGAAAGCGAAAACGACATTTTTAATAAGGTTTGCGAAAAGCATACTGAAAT
>JBDRAZ010000009.1:0-26644 GCA_043823195.1 archaeon | reverse complement strand
TCTTACCAACAACTTTATTAAGGTCAACATCGTAAGTTCTCATCCGGGGTCCTCCCCCCCAACACTTTGGATTTCGAGAATTCAAATTAAAGCGGGGAGACCCTATATTAACCTATTCTCAGAAAACTTGCAATCGAGCCGTCCAACGGTTCTGTCGCAGTGTTATGGACAAAAATTTCGCCGGAATGTGTGATACATCTGGCTGCCAAAGAAGCCGGTATCCTTAAGTTTCAGATAGGAAAGAAGATCCTCTCTTGTCCTGAATATGAGTTTTTCTGCTTTGCCCTCACCATTGGTTACGCATTCCTCGGGATCGTATTTCCGGCATATTGAGGGTCTAGTTTCATAGGATTGGCAGGTGTTGTCACGACCTAAAGCCGAACAGGGCGTGCTGAATTCTACATACCAGTCATCCTCGTCATCAATGAAGACCTTTACATTCTCATGCAGCAGATACCAGGTTATGTCAGAGAAGTCTTCCCTAGTTTCGGGAGTATCGATCTGGATAGCAATGTGGTTGCAGCAGCTGGCGCACTGGGAACAGTTAATCTTTGAACTCATCTGCGCAAACGAAAAAGGGGCAGTATAAATACTTAACTGTGGTGAGGGACAGGTTACAGTCCACCAAAATCTTTCATGGTGTATCTGTGAACCTCAACCGGATCAAGTCCGCCAGCAGAATAGTATTCGAGAACAACGCCGCTGATTGCATTTCCATCTGGAGTGATAGGGTCATCGTGCAGCGAGTATGTATGCACCTCGGCCCGGACAGCTACGCAGGGAGGCGGATTTGCATCTAGCAGTTTATCAATATGTGCTTCAACTAATTCCCTATCTGCTGGGGCTGTATTTGCCTCATGAATTAGCTGGATTTCGATATTCCCCGCAGGTGACATCATGTCTATCGCAACTTTACGGCAGTTTATATGTATTTCGATGGTTCATTAATAACTTCCACCAAAGGTTTTAAATATCTGCTAGCTGGAAAAAAGAAAATGCTTATAGAAATTCTGGTTTCTGTTGCACTCATTATTGCATCATACACTGACATCCGCACCAGGGAGGTTCCGGACTGGCTGAACTTCGCTCTCATCTTTTCCGGGGTCGGATACAGGGCCATTGCGTCAGCAGTCAGCTGGGAGTGGGGTTATCTGGTGGATGGTGCAGCTGGTTTTGCAGTCTGCCTGGTTGTAGCCCTGGTGATGTATTATACCGGGCAGTGGGGCGGGGGCGACAGCAAGATGATACTCGGCCTGGGCATCCTTCTGGGTTTTGACATGACACTTGATTCCCTGATACTTTCTTTTCTATTGAACCTTGTCTTTATAGGAGCGATCTATGGATTGCTATGGAGCGTAATCCTTGCCTTCAAGAATAGCAAGGAATTCAGAAGGAGCTGGGCAGTGCAGCAAAAATGCATGGAAAAGGCAAAGGCGGCGATATTAATCATCGGGACCGCTGTGATGGCCTCCCTACTGCTTGTGCATGACAGCCAGCTTCGCGTGATCCTGGTGCTCTGTTATATGCTTCTTGCTGCCTCCCCTTACCTTTGGGTATTTGTCAGGAGTGTGGAAAAATCCTGCATGCTAAAGCGCATGTCACCCGGAAAACTTACCGAGGGCGACTGGATTGCTGAGGATGTAATTGTGGACGGACGCAGAATATGCGGGCCAAAAGACCTTGGAGTGGACAGGAAACAGATCGCAGAGCTGATTTCGCTTGAGAAAAAGAACAGGATAAGGAGGGTGCATGTCAAAGAGGGGATACCATTTGTTCCCAGCTTCCTTTTGTCATTCCTGGTCAGCATTGCGCTCGGCAACCTGGTCTATCTGGTTATTTGAGTGTTCTTTTGAGATTAAACAGAAGGCTCTGGTAGGTCATGAGAATAAAGCCGATGGCGAGTGCCAGGACATATTTTACAATATCTGCGCCTGTGATGAGGCCGGCAATCAGCCTGACTGCTGCCATTATGAATATTGCCAGTCCGATTATCTCGATGAAATAGGCTTTGAAACCATCGACCAGATTCATACATGGCTATCCGGGATTTTATATTTATAAACCTTTGCAATCCTCAGGCAATATCGAATATCCGTAAACTATTTAAAACGGTTTTTGCGTGATGTCATGGGATGGGACAGATTATTGTGGGGATTGATCCAGGAACAACCCTTGGCTATGCTGTTCTTGACCTTAACGGTTGTGTCCTGGATGTTGGGTCGGGCAAAGGGTTTACGCTGGGTTCCCTGATCTCCCGGGTGGTTTTGCGGGGAAGGCCGCTGGCAGTCGGATGCGACAAGAACCCTCCGCCATCCTTTGTAGCAAGATTTTCTGTAAAGACCGGATGCAGGCTTATTGTCCCGGATGCTGATCTTTTGGTGTCAGATAAAAGGGCGCTAATTAATCCGGGGTCTGCAAAGAACAGGCATGAGGCTGATGCGCTTGCCTCAGCGGCCTATGCAGCCAAGCGGATCAAGCCTATTCTGAAGAAGATTGACCGTCATGTGAGGGATAGGTCGCACATTGGCAGGGTAAGGGAGCTTGTGGTGCTTCGCGGACTGGGTATTGCGCAGGCAGAGGAAGTCCTCAGGGAGATGCCGGTTCCTGAAAGGACTGTCAGGACTAAAGATTACAGGGAGGAGTTTAAATGCCTGCAGGCAAGGCTTGAAAGGCTTGAGAATGATATTGTCGGACTCAAGCTCGAGAACATAAGCCTCAGGGGAAGGGTCAACACAGAAAAAAAGATCAATATTGTCAGGAAGCCCGACAAGGCCTGGCAGCAGCTCCTTGCTTTTAAGGAGCAAAGAATCCGCTCGCTATGCAAAAAAATGGTATTGCAGTCACGGGAGAACGGCAGGCTGATTGCCCGCCAGAAGGCCCTTCACAGCATTCTGTCATCACTTGATTCTTCGGTGCTGCTCAAACGTCTCACTAACCTGGGTTGGAAGGAGTACCTGAAACGGCGCAAAACCCTGGCCGTCAGGGCAGGTGACGTACTCCTGGTTGATGATCCTACAGTCTACAGCCAAAAGACAATAGAGCAGCTCCAGGGCATTGTTAAGGTGATAGTTGTTAAGAGAAAACCAACCTCAAAACTTGTTGAATCTTTCCTGTGTATGGAGGCTAAACCGGTTTGTGAAACCGAATTCTTTGCCGTAGTGGACAGAAAGTCCTATGAGCTGAAGCTGGCTGAGCTGAACATTATAGGGAGGATTGTTGAGGAATACAGGAAGACAAGGGTTACTTCTTAAGCCTTATGCCGTGCGCCAGCATGTAATGGCTGAGTGAGTAGAGCGCGATTATGGATGCAGAGATTATTCCCAGGCCTGCGTAAACATTAACGTCAGATATCCCAAGGAACCCAAACCTGAACCCGTTAACCATATAGAGGATGGGGTTTGCTTTTGACACTGCCTGCCAGAAGGGGGGGAGATCGGAGATAGAGTAGAAGACTCCGCCGAGATAGGTCAGGGGGGTCAGCACGAACACCGGGATGATGCTGATGTCGTCGAATTTGCTGGCGATGATGCCGTTTACCAGGCCGCCAAGCGAAAACATGACTGATGTAAGGAAAATGAAGAGCAGAACCAGGGGCGGGTTGCTTAGTCTCAGACTCGTGAAGAATAGCGAGACCGCCAGCACGGCAATGCCGACAAGGAGCCCCCTTAGGATGCCACCCATGGTGTACCCAAGGATAATCAGGCTGTCTGGTGTGGGTGACACCAGGAACTCTTCAACGGATTTCAGAAACTTTGAACTGAAGAAGGATGAGACAACATTTGAATAGGAATTGGTGATCACGGACATCATCACAAGTCCGGGAACAATGAACTGCAGATATGTAGCACCCCCTATGCTGCCAACCTTTTGCCCTATGAATTCACCGAAGATGCCAAGGTAGAGGGTCATGTTTACTATGCTAGGAAGGATGGTCTGGGGCCATATGCGCAGAAACCTAACGACCTCTTTGCGTGTGATGGTAGCAAAGGCCACGCATTTTTCTGAGGCATTCATTTGTGGGTCTCCGGCCGGTTTCCTTTCCCCAGCAGGCTGATGAAAAGCGCTTCAAGCCTGTTGGTCTTGTTTGTCATGCTCATTACTCTTATCCGGTTATCCTCCATGAATCTAAACAGGCTGTTCATGCACTGGCCCTCTGACAACTCTGCCTGCAGGGTGCGGCTGTCAATCATTTTCATTCTGAATGGATTTTCAGGGATACGTGCCAATGGATTTTTTATGTCAAGCACAAAGCTTTGCCTGTCGAGCTTTGATAGCAGGTTCTTCATTGAGGTGTTCTCAATGATGCGGCCTTTATCGATGATTGCGATGTTCCTGCAGAGCCTTTCTGCCTCTTCAAAGTTATGCGTTGTAAGTATGATGGTTGTTCCCTTCCTGTTGATCTGCCTGATAAATGACCACATCTCCCTCCTGGTCTCGACATCAACCCCTGCGGTCGGCTCGTCAAGTATCAGGAGCCTGGGCTCGTGCACTAGTGCTCTTGCGATCATGAGCTTCCTCTTCATGCCGCCAGAAAGCGTGTGTGCCGGCATTGAGCTCTTGCCCCACAGCGACAGCTTTTTCAGGAGGAATTCTCCCCTTTTGCTGGCTTTTTTACGGCCGATACCATAATATCCTGCCTGGCTTACTATAATATCCATTACCTTCTCAAATATATTGAAATTGAATTCCTGCGGCACAATCCCTATGGATGCCTTGGCAAAGGACGGGTCGGCATCCAGGTCCTTGCCAAATACATTTACAGTGCCGGAGCTCCTGTTTACAAGGCTTGAGATTATGCCGATTGTTGTTGATTTTCCTGCACCATTTGGTCCAAGTAGCCCAAAGAAGTCACCCTCTTCTACGCTTAACGTTATTTCCATGAGGGCCTTCAGGCCACCCCTGTATGTTTTAGCCAGATTTTTTGTTTCGAGTGCTAACATGTTCTAGAAAGTCCACTATGCTGCTGGTGATGTTTTTTTTGTTAATCTCCTTTATTGGAATGATGCCTGTGGGGCAGGTTACATTTATCTCAATAAGGCGGTCCCCTATGACGTCTATCCCGGCAAAATACAGGCCTTCCTTTATCAGATACGGCCTAATCCTGCTGATTATTCTAAGGTCTGACCCTGTTAATGCTGTCTTTTTTGGTGTTCCGCCTATCGCCATATTTGCGCGAAACTCACCCGTGCCCGGAATCCTTCTGATGGCGCCAAGAGGCTCGCCGTTCAGAAGCAGAATCCTCTTATCACCCTGAAAAACGTCCTCCATGAATTCCTGGACAATTGCGTATTGGCTGCCTCCCATTGTCACAGTCTCAATCCTGTCTCTGTTATGCTCTGTGCTGTGCTCCAGAAGAAAGACATTTTTCCCTCCAAACAGGTCAACGGGCTTGATAACGGCCTTTTCATATTTTTTTATAAATGCAGTGATGGCGGACATATCCTGTGATACGAGGGTCCTGGGAATCAGGTCAGGAAAATTAAGGGCCACAAGCTTTTCATTTGCATTCCTTAGCCCCTGGGACGAGTTTACCACCGGGGCCTTCGTATGCTGGAGCAGTAGCGTCATATGGTGGTAGTGCAGGTCGTATGGCGGTTCCTTTCGCATAAGCACCAGGTCAAAACTGTCCACAGGAAGCCTTTGCCCCTTTCCCACTCTGTAACCATTGTCCCTGATCTCAACCGGAAAGGCATCTGCAAACAGGGTCCGGTCATGGCCCAGGTCTGTGCAGAAGTATGTCTTAATCCCCCTCTTCCCGGACTCACGCATAATCTCGATGCTTGAGTCAGACTTATGGTTTAGCCCATCAATGGGGTCAATGATTGACAGAAATCTCATAGTTCATGCATCTCCATCCCTATTGCGACTGCAGCGATATCTGCAAGGAGTTCGTACAGGCGAATGACCCGGTCTTGCCTAGTGCAGTCTGATATGGGGCAGGTTATGTCAGGTTTGAGGCCGGTGTCGAATTTCGCTCCGGGTGCATTCAGGTTGCTTCTGTGCCCCCTTTCCTCATGCACACGCATGAATCCGCCGATAACCTGGCCGCCGACAGAGTATATCACGGGTTCAGCAGCACCGTTTTTGATCCGGTATTTTGTGGAAATGCCTTCCTGGATTATCACTGAGCTGATCGGCGACTTTTGCTTGCCAAACCTCATTTTCTGGCGGCCCCTGCTGTTCAGCCCGGTTACCTCCTTTCCTGACTGAACCGTCAGGATTCCCATTCCGTATGTGCCAGAATTGTCCTTTACAAGCACATATGGCTCCTCATCGATTTTATGCTGCCTGTATTTTTTGCGGATAAGCTCTATCATTATGTCAACTTCCTCTGCAACCGAGGCAATGTTCTTATTTTCAGCAAAGCTAATGCCATTCACTTCCCTGGTTTCGGGGCACAGAAGCCATTGGTCAATCCCGATTATGCCTGACAGCTCCCTGGTAAGGGCGCAGTACTTCCGGAAATGATTGTGCTTCTTCCTGTGGAACCATCCCAGCTGGAGTGGCGGCAGTATCGGATTTGTGACATTCTGCAGCAGTGCAGGAGCCTCAACTGAGAAGTCGTTATTCAGGAGAATGAGCCCATCCCTGAAACTCCTTGTGA
This sequence comes from archaeon, assembly GCA_043823195.1. Classification (GTDB taxonomy): domain Archaea; phylum Nanobdellota; class Nanobdellia; order Woesearchaeales; family JBDRAZ01; genus JBDRAZ01. Next base: position 20,040 of record JBDRAZ010000009.1, on the reverse strand, counting down.
TCAGCCTGCCGTCTGCATTCTGCATCCTCTCAAGATTTATCCTGTGTCCGCTGCTATCCTCGACTTCCAGGTCGGTTGTGATGTCGTCCCTGGCAGTACCCAGGGTAACCCTGTAGCCTGCCTCCAACAGGATGCCCCTCAGTGAAAACAGGTTTGACAGGTAGTACTGGTTTCTTGTATGGGCCTCAGGAATAATGAGGATGTCTTTTGATGATGTGTATTTTGGTATTATTCTCTTGAATACCTCTGCTGCTTTTCCTCTTGCCTCAGAGGTCAGATTATTGAAACCGCCGGGAAACAGGTTGGAGTCGACAATTGCTGCCTTCACACCGTTGTCCCTGATGTCGTACGATGAGTATATGGGCATGTCTATGCTTTTCTTATCCCTAATCCAGCTGATGACCTGGTCCTGCTTATGATTCAGGCGGGTCTGCAGTTCGTTTATCATTTTTTTGTCTTCTCGTGGCTAACTTCCGAATCTGCGGTCAAGGTAGCCAACAATGGCGTCGCTCTCAAACATTTGCGTTTTGCCGTCCACTAGAAAAGGGACCTGGGATTTGCCCCCCAGCTTTTCCACTGTTTCCCTGCCTGGAGTCCCCTGGGCAGCATTGATCAACTCATACTCCCTGCCTTCAACCAGTTCCAGCTGCCTGGCCCTGGAGATTACTTTCATACAGAAGGGACAGTCGGACCTGACGTATAATTTAATCATGATATGCACGGTTCTGGCCATTCATATAAACGTTATCACTATAATTAATAGTTTAATGGGGGGCATTACCTATATTGTATTACCTGGTTATGCTCAAAAATGTCGTCAGACGTTTTTGGCACTATAAAATCTTTGATTTTATGTGCACGAAAGCTTTGCTTTCGTTGCATGCTAGAAAATTCCTGCTGAATTTTCTGCACCAGAAAAATATCCAATTTTTCTGTGTGCTAGAAATCCCTCGTATCCGGGGATTTCTATCAGGCCGGGGTAGGGCACTTTCGGCGGATTTTTATGATATGGCCGGGTTTCTTAATGCCGTATTTTCCGGAAGAATTGGTTTCTATTGATCCCCGATCCAGGTCAACGGACCAGCCACACGCCCTTATGGATGACCAGCCTGACCTGCTCGCCCAGTTTCTCACTCCCTGGATTGCTTACTACAATGTTCTGGTAGGTTGAGGGGTGCGTTACCTGCATCTCCGGAAACAGCTGGGTAACCGAGGATTTCTGGACGGGAATTTCCTCATAGGCGCCCTCAATCAGCTTTTTGCAGGGCATTGACAGCCTTTTGCCTGACTGGAGGTCTGTTCCGCTTATTACGCTGCCAGTCTTCTGGATGAGAATTGGCCTGTTGTCAATTACTATCACGTCGCCAGCCTTTATGCCCAGGGCCCTGAACAATACATTGACCCGGTATACCAGTTTGCTTGTCTGGCGGTCTGCAGTGAACAGGTGCGGACTCATTTTCATGGTGCCGCCGTACCTTTTCAGGAGCTCTCTTCCGAGCGCCTGTATGGCTCGCCTGGAGGTTATGTACAGGTCAAGCCCGGACTTGAGTTTCTTCCTGTTTGTGATTGATGCACCCTTGCTTTCGAGGTAATGGTTAATAAAATCCAGCATATCTTCATTCTGGTTGCGGATCTGAAGGATGCCTTCAAAGTATTTGGAGTGCTTTGGCTGGCTTGTCACAGGGGTTGCATGTTGCTTATATTTTAAATACTTATTGAAATGCGGGGGCAAAAGGAAAGTTTTTTATGTATTTTGGATTCTTCGATAGGCTTATGAGGCGCCGCGGACTTAAGGGAAGCCTGGGTAGGGTCTGGTATTTTATCTGGGAGGACAACAGCGTTTGGAGCTGGCTTGTCAATATAGTCCTTGCCTTTGTGCTGATCAAATACATCTTCTATCCGGGGCTAGGCCTTTTGGTCTCTACATCGCATCCCATTGTTGCGGTCGTGTCGGGCAGCATGGAGCACGACGGAAGCTTCTCGGATTGGTGGGGATCAGGTGCCATTTGCGGTATCAAGCCATGTATGCAGGCGGAGTATTACGCCCAACTTGGCATTGCGGAGAAGGATTTCCAATCATATAAATTCCGGAACGGATTTAATAAGGGCGACATCATTACCCTTTATGGCAGCAAACCCCCTGATATTGCAGTTGGCGATGTTGTCGTCTTCACAAGCAAAAGACCGGATCCGATTATCCATCGGGTCGTAAAGCGCTGGGAATCCGGAGGAACATACTATTATCAGACCAAAGGAGACCATAATTCAAAATCCATAGCAGATGACACGCTGGATGAGAGCGTGGTTTCTGAAAAGCAGGTGATTGGCAAGGCGGTGCTGCGATTGCCCTATCTGGGCTGGATCAAGATATGGTTTGTTGAGATGCTAAAACTAATTGGAATTTTGTAACGAGGAATGATAAAATGTTTTGTCCAAAATGCGGTTCGATACTAATACCAAAGAAGTCGGGTGAGAGGAAGGTGCTTGCATGTGCCTGCGGTTATTCATCAAAAGACAGTGAGGCAGCCAATATTAAGGAGACCGTTGCGAAGCAGAAAGATGTTAACGTCATAGAACAGGATGAGATAACAACGCTGCCAACGACCGGGGCAGAATGCCCCAAATGCGGCAACAAGCAGGCATATTTTTGGTTGGTGCAGACAAGGGCCGGCGATGAACCCGAGACCAAGTTCCTGAAGTGTACCGAATGCAGGCACACCTGGCGCGACTACGATTAGGACGGCAGTCAGAACTGGAATTCCTTCCACTTATCGGTCTTTTTCCAGAATTTTTCGTCATCAGCGGGCTCAATAAGCGTGAAGAATTTTCCACTTGAATTATCCATGTTTCTGCGCTTCATTATTCTACCTCCTGGACGCGAAGAAAAACCAATGCTACCTTCTTGCGTTTTAATGGACTCAAAATACCTCATCTCGTTTGATTTAGCCTAAAGCCTTAATCAAACCACCCAGTGTTCCCCAACACTTCTCTCAAGAGACGGATAAGAAACTGTTATATAAAAAGCTTTTTGTTTTTTTGGCATAAATGTCCATATTTGCCTATGAAAATCGTACTTATCAAAAACTTAATAAATAACTTAGTTAGCTGGTCTATACTATGGATGTGAACAGCACCGCACCCATTTTTCTCTATCTTGGAGAAAAGATAGGATTCGTTGCGAATATCATACGGATTCTTGTGGGGGGCGTTTTCGGCATTTATGTTATCATGCTTATTCTGAGGTGGAAGGAATACAGGCAGATGGTGAAGCTGATGACGGAAATCAGGGATGATATAAGGGTGCTGAAGAACAGAGAACCTAAAAAATGATGCTATTTGAAAAGGAAGTGGCAAAGCAGATCAAGCGTATCTGTCCAAGCGCCGAGATCAGTCTTGGCACCCCGCCGGACCCGAAGATGGGTGACCTTGCCTTTCCCTGCTTTTCACTCAGCAGGATTCTCAAAAAGGCGCCGGCGGTTATAGCTGCAGACCTTGCGGGCAAGATAAAACCCGGGAGGTTCATATCAGGTGCAACGGCAGAAGGCGCATATCTGAATTTCCATATCCGGAGGGATGTGCTCGCAGGACATATCCTGGGTGAAATCTCCTCTTCCGGGGCAGAATACGGAAAAGGGAGGGCGAAACGTGAACGCATAATGGTGGAGTTTTTTCATGCAAATACACACAAGGGTGTCCATGTAGGGCATATCAGGAATATGTGCCTTGGGGAATCATTGTCCAGAATTCTTGTTTTTTCCGGATATCGGGTGCTGCGGGTGAATTACCAGGGGGATATCGGCGCCCATGTCACCAAATGCCTATGGGGGCTCTTGAATTTTAAGACCAAGATGCCGGCCAAAGACCGGGGTGTCTGGCTTGGGGAGGTTTATTCCCGGGCAAACAAGAAGATTTCGGGGGATGATGCGCTTGAGAATGAAATCCAGGTCATGACGAAGAAGCTGTATTCAGGTGATCCAAGGCTTACAGCGCTTTGGAAAAAGACCAGAAAATACTGCCTGGATGATTTTGAGGATCTCTACCGCGAATTCGGTGTTAATTTTGACAGGCTATTTTTTGAATCTGAGGTTGAGAAGTCAGGGGTCCGGATTGCAAAAGAGCTTTTAAAGAAGAAAATAGCCAAGATTAGCGATGGCGCTATTGTGATTGATCTTGAAAAATACGGCCTGGCTGTATTTATCATACTTAAGAGCGACGGGACGGCACTGTATTCGACCAAGGACATGGCGCTTGCCAAACTTAAATTTGAGAAGTACAGGATTGACCGGAGCATCCATGTGGTGGGCAAAGAGCAGGAGATGTATTTCAAGCAGCTATTTAAGACATTTGAGATGATGGGGTTCAGGCAGGCCAAGAAGAGCTACCATCTGATATATGATCTTGTAATGCTTCCTGAGGGAAAGATGTCTTCACGGGAGGGTAATGTTGTGCTGTATAACGAGCTTAGGAACAGGCTTTTTGAGTCTGCCTCGGGAGAAGTCGAGAAAAGGCATCCTGACTGGAGCAAGAGGCAAAAAACCCTGGCCGCAAGCCAGATCGCTTTCGGGGCACTAAAGTTCGGTATGCTAAACCGTGAGAATAACCGTATAATCATGTTTGACTGGGATCAGGCACTGGATTTTGAGGGTGAAACCGGTCCGTATGTTCAGTATGCTCATGCTAGGATGTGTTCGATACTAAGGCGGGCGGGCGGCAGAATTGGGTCAATTCCTGATTTTTCTGAACTCAGCGGTGATGCCGAGCACTCGCTTCTTAAGCTGCTGATGCAGTTTCCTGGGGTTGCAGGGCAGTCATCGCAGCAGTATAAGCCGCACCTGGTGGCGAGGTATGCTTTGGAGCTGGCCCAGCAATTCAACCTTTTTTATCATGCCTGCCCGATCCTGAAGGAGAAAAGGGAAAAAAGAGATGCACGGCTCTTTCTTGTGCAATGCGTACGTCAGGTGCTTGAAAGCGCACTAGGACTGCTAGGCATTGAGGCTCCTGAACGGATGTGAGCCTATCTGCGTCGCACTATCAGCGCCACGATTATGGCCCCCAGCACAACTGCAAATATGTTTGCTGTTATAAGGAGCGCCATTGTATTGGATGATCCCGTTTTGAATTCTTCTTCAGCTGGCGGCTGGCTAGGCGGGAGTGTTGCAAATGCAACAGGGATGGCTGGCTGCACAATTTCAGGAGGTGCGGTTTTTTCGGTTTCCTTGGGCTGTGTTATGTTCTTTATTGGCTCATCTTCTTGGCACTTGGTTACCTCGAGCAGCACGGTCTTCTGGTCATCCAGCTTGTCGGTGTCATAGTAGACCTTCACAGATATGGGATACTGGCCTGGTGTAGCATCGCCTGCGGAAACCCTCACCGTATGCCGGTACTCGTTTTCGTCATCAAATGGATCCTCGCTAAGCTCCAGGTCGGTAATTCTTTCCCTTGTGCCAAGATCTGCGTTTATTATTTCGAGCGTAGTCTGATCCTCGTTTGTTGTACCGAGGTTCATTATGGTTACACTAAGTGTTGCGCTTTCTTTGCAGTCAATCTCGACCTTGTCCAGATCCACCCGGTATATCTTAAGGTCGTGCCTGTCCTTTGCGATATCTATCTTGAAAGTGATCTCATCGCTGTGGGTCGTGCCGTTCTCATCATCGCCCTCGACCAAGATTTCCAGGTCATAGCTGTCTTCATCAACCTTTAGGGGCACCTTGAACTCCAGGGTTTTTGATTTGTCGTTCCCGGCATTGACACTAAAGTCCGTAGACTCCTCTTCCAGGTCGTCCCCGTCATCTATCCCGGAAAATGTGCCGGTTATCACGATGTCCTCAATGTCTGCTTTGGAGGCCTTTGGAAAGATGTTCCCTACCTCGATGTATACCTTGATGTCTGACTCGGGCTTGGCCTCTTTGGTAACTGTATCTCCGTCACCAACGTTGCTGTCCTTTTTGCCGTCAACGGTAACGTCCACCGTGACAATCTTAAGCATGCTTGAGTTGGTTGCTGCGAGCACTGATGGTGCAATCAGAATTGTGAGCAAGGCTATTATCATAAGGTATTTCATGGCAATCCCTCCGTCAGGTGATGAAACCGACTAAATATTTAAAGCTTTTGTTATTGCAAAATGGTAAGCCATGCTTATTCCTCGAGTGTGAACATCAGTATGTGCGTCCGGTGATTGCCAGGATCAGGAGGGCACCTGCAGCTACTATGAGGAGGTTGACTGAGATCATCACAGCCAGAAAATTATCTTCTATGAAACCCCGTTGCTTTTGCTCCTGTACAACTGCCCCGGTGGCCGCAACCGCCGGCTGTGCTGGTTCTTTTGCCTGGGCTGCAATCGCATTCTGCTCATTTGCAATCACCGGTGCAGCTGTCTTGACCGGCTGAATTATCTGGCGGGTCTCTGTACAGCTATCTATGTGAAGGGCGACTCTCTGCTCGTCATCCAGCCTGTCAGCATCATAGTATGCTCTTACCTTGGCTTCATAGTCCCCCGGGGCAATTCCTTTTGCCTCTGCCAAGAATGTCTTGCTGAATTGATTCGTATCATCAAAGGGATCCTCATCCAGCTCCAGGCCGGTTTCCCTGAAATTCAGGCCCAACTCCGGACTGACTACCTCAATGACAACATCGTCTTCTGTGCTTGAGCCCAGGTTTGTGACCTGAACAAAGAGTGAAGCAGTCTCGGCGCACTTGATCGAGTCCCGGTCAAAAGATGCCTGGGTAATGCGGAGGTTGTGGCTATCCTTTTCGACGGCAAAAATGATGGGCCAGGAGGCGTAGAATGACAGGCCTCCCTTATCTGTTCCCTCGACCTCGATATCCAGGGCGTATTCATGTTCTTCAACCTTAAATGGCACATCGAAACTAAGTTTCTTGGTCTTGTCCTTCCCAGGGCTCAGTTTAAAATCGTCAAGCTCAACTTCCATATCGTCACCGTCGTCAATGTCCCGAAGTGTACCAGTTATTGTTATATCTTCAATGTCCGATCCCAATGAGCCAGTATAGGCATTCTTAACATCGACTGAAATATCCAGGCTGGATTCAGGCCCGCCTTTCCTGCTGATTTCCTCATTCATCTCCACGTTTGAGTCAGAGCGGCCGTCAACCTCAGCCTGCACTTTTGTTATCTGAAGGGGGCATATATTGTTGAAGTCGAAGAACTCAGGCTGGGTGCCGAACTCCCCGTGCACAAATCCGATTACATCCCCGTGCCGGGCGCAGTAGTGGCCCCCGAAAGAGTTAAAATCGCGGTTCCAGCAATCCCCGGGAGTATCTACGCCGACAGGGGAATATTGCCATCTGCCGCTTTCTGCCATGTAAAATATCCAGTACTCTGATATCCATGCGCAGCCGGTCCCCTGGACATCCTCGCCGATTCCGTTGATCTGGCACAGTCCGTGGCCGTACTCACCTGCTCCTGACCATCCAATACTTAGCTCAGCCTGTTCCAGTATGTTGTAACCGTTGCTGCCCTCATTAGTGTTTATGCATTCCCTGTGCAAAGTCCCATCCGGGAATGTAACCACCAGGCCGACTTGTGCGGCATAGGCAGAGGTTGCTAGAACCATTAATGCAAACATAACTAAACCTGATTTCATTCTGTATCCCCCCATGGCTCACTTTCCTGTGAGCTCAAATATTATCGTGTCACCGCTTTTTGGGATGATGCTCTTGGCACCTTCCGTTGCCTGGCGGTTGTTCTCATACATGATCCAGTCGTAGCTGCTGGAAGCGCAGACGCTATCAATGCACCTGACGTAACCGCCCGGGGTAACCGTGATATTGTGGTTTGTCGTCAAAATCTCGTAAGCTGAAAGTCCAATGGGGGCCACATCAAGTCTGGATGTTGTCCCTATGGATTTGATAATAAGGACGACCTTTGCGGAGTCGGACTGTTCATTGGTGTTCTGATTGAACCCAATGACCAGGAAAACACCCCATACTGCTGCCAGCAATGCCATAGCCACAAGAGCCCATTTCATATTCGGATATGCACCCCTTTGGATATAATATCCAAGAACTTGGAAGTCCTTTAAATAATTTTCGCTGGCGCGTTATTCAGCCCATTGAAAATTCCGCAGGGTCTGATACCTGCACTGTGCAATTATCAGTCCCAAAAACATTGCTGTGCGAGAAGCAAAAGACCCCTGCACTTTAGCGCAGAGATAGGTGGCGAGTTCTTGTTGTCTTTGCCTTGATTCTCTCAATCATTTCCCTGCATAATTTTTGCTCGTCGAACCCGCCAATCCGATCAATCTGTTTCCTGATAAATGGCATGATGACCGAGAAACTGCAGTTTGAGAATACATGCATAAAAAAAAACGGAAGTCCGGTGATGAACGAAAGAAAGATGTTGCCGCCTATTGTTAGCGACCAGGATATGTTCATTATTATTTCAAACACCAGGGTGGCAACAAGGGTTACCATAACAATTTCAAGAAATTTTGCCTTCTTTCTGAGCATGCCGCCGAAGAACCCAGCTGCTCCAAAAGCAATGGCCTGCGGCAGGGTCCAAGGCCCCTGCCCTCCAAAAACCAGGAAGTTGGATATGTACAGAGAACCGGCACCCACCATGGCGCCTTTCCTGGCGCCAAAGAGCCATCCTGCGAGAATAGCAAAGAATGTCAGGGGCTCTGCACTGGGAATGGCCTGCATAGGAACGCGCAGCAGTGCGGCTGCTGAGGCAAAACCGATCAGCAGAAGGTATTGTTTAAGATTCAGGACCTGGATCTGCTTCTGAAGCGCATGGACTGCTACCTTCTCTTTTGCCGTTATCCTGTCTTTTTGCTTCTTTTTTTGCCTTAATATCGTTTTCTGCATTGGATATTATCTCCAAAACAAATAAATACTATTTATGCCTTGTTGTTTCTATGGTTGGGAATCAGAGCAATTTCAGCTGCCATGATGTGGTTAGGTGCTTTCTTCTCCTTAGGTCTAGAGGCAGCAGGGCCTTTCTGATGGATGCCCTGGAACTGGGTGAAGGCACGGTGAGGTCTATCCTTGACCTGCTGAAGACGCGGGGACTGGTAACCTCAACCAAAGGCGGCCATTCATATACACCTGCGGGTGAAGCACTCCATCAGCAGGTCAACACGATTATTGGGGAGATGAAGCGTGTGCAGAGCGACAGCCTTTATCCGGGTTTCAATAAGGCGGCACTGGTGGTAAAGGCTCCTGATTGCTCTGTCAGGCTGAATTATGAGCTACGGGATGTTGCCATAAGGGCAGGGGCTGACGGTGCTGTTATCTTTGTCTATGATCGCGGCCTTAAACTGCCCGATTCAGGCTACCAGGAGGACTTCTCAGAGTTTGAAAGGCCATTTGATCTCAAGGAAGGGCATCTTCTGATTCTGTCCTTTGCCAAGACCTACAGGATGTCTGAATCAGGAGCAATAGCGGTTGCCCTGAAACTGAATCGGTGCCTGAGAGAAAGCCTTGCGCAACTGTCAAATGTGCCCGGCTAATATGCCTTGCTGAAGTACACGCTGTATAGTGCCTTGTTGCCGCAGTGCACGCATGCACCTAATACCTCTGGCTGGTCAAATGGTATGCACCTGGATGATGCACCGTCGCTCTTATCCTTGATGAGCTCTTCGCATTCGCTGCTGCCGCACCATTGCGTCTTAACCATTTTTTTGTCCTTGATTGCCTGCTGGAACTCTTTCCAGTCCAGGGTTTCAACGGTATTGTTATGAAGAAAATCCTGTGCCTTTTTGAAGATATTGTCCTGAATGCTGCTGAGGGTCTCCTTGACTTTGCCGCGGATATCAGACATCCTGACAAATGCCTTGTCACCTGTGTCCCTCCTTACAATTACCACCTGGTCTTTCTGGATGTCCCTTGGTCCGACCTCGATTCGGACCGGTACCCCCTTTAACTCCCATTCGTTGTATTTCCAACCGACCGAGTATTCGTCGCGGTCATCCACTGTAACCTCGATGCCCTTGAGGAGATCTTTTATCTCTTTTGCCTTTTGTACCAGCTCTTCTCTGTTCTTCTTGAATATAATAGGAATAACAACAGCCTGGATGGGCGCAATCCTGGGAGGGATGATGAGTCCCTTGTCATCACCGTGGACCATTATCATGGCGCCGATGAGGCGTGTTGCTATGCCCCATGAGGTTTGCCATACATACTTTGTCTTTTCATCCTTGTCAATAAAGCTTATACCGAAGGCCTTTGAGAAATTCTGTCCAAGGTTGTGGGATGTTCCCATCTGGAGGGCCTTGCCGTCTGGCATCAGGGCCTCCATTGTGGTTGTATAGAGGGCTCCGGCAAACTTTTCCTTATCGCTCTTTTTGCCTCTGATAACGGGGATTGCATAGTAGTTCTCAATCAGATCAGTATATATGTCAAGTATGCTCATTACCTCCCTATCTGCATCCTCCTCTGTTGCGTGGGCAGTGTGCCCTTCCTGCCACAGGAACTCCCTTGTCCTGATAAACGGTTTCGGGTACTTGAATTCCCATCTCACAACATTGCACCACTGGTTCAAAAGGAGAGGCAAATCCCTATGGGACCTTATCCACTTGGCATAACTCTCGTACATTATGGTCTCGCTGGTTGGACGGATGGCGAGCCTTTCAGCCAGTTTGCTCTTGCCGGCATGAGTCACCCATGCCACTTCGGGGCTGAAGCCCTCAACATGCTCGCTCTCCTTCTTCAGCAGCCTTTCCGGGATAAGGAGCGGGAAGTATGCGTTCTTATGGCCCAGCTGCTTTATTTTCCGGTCAAACCAATCACGGGTCTTCTCCCAGATCTCGTATGAGTACGGCTTGAAGACCATGCAGCCGGAAACCGAGGTGTAATCTGCCAGGTCGGCCTTCTGAACAACCTGGCTGTACCATTCGCTGAAGTCCCCTGCCTTTGTTACATTAAGCCCTAGGCTATCTTTCTCTTCCATACGTGCTGTGTTTGCCGCGATATTTATAAACGTTGCGAATTGGTTATGCTGCTCTTTTTCGCAGATTTTCTGCAGGATTTTCATATTTGACTGCAGCATAGGAAGGATTTGCACGGGGAATGAAGAAACTGGGCTGGCATCGTAACTGCTTCATTTTTCAGCTGAAAAACAATATGAACTGCTGAGATTTCCGGCTGTACCATGACCGGAGCAGGATTGCGGAAGATCGTTGGGGGCGTTATGATACCTGTTTCCATGTATGTTGGCGATGCACTTGACATCTCTGACCGCTTTGTGAATCCGATACTGTATATGTGTACTGATGTGTCCCCGCGTTTTTACCAGAACATTGACGGTCTTTATCTTGACAAGACAACTGAAAACGGGGAGAGGGTTGTGTACCTGGCTGACCGCGGGACTAATGCACGGATGCCAGTGCACGCTGATATGCGCGCATACGACCTGGCTGACCGTGTAGAATGGATTGGAAGGGAAGCCCTGAGAAGGGGTGGCCGCGTGGCAAGGAAGGTGTTTGAGGAGCAGGCCAGAGATGACAGGGCGCTCCTGACCCTTGTTGAGGAGGAATTAAGACACTTCAGGGATTACGCTATAGAGAGCTATCACCGGATCAGGAGGTACATCCGGAATAACCTGTGACAATGGGAATGATCAAGGGGGGCCTAAAGGGCGTCTGGAGGGTTGTGAAGTATGGGACGGTTCTTTATACTGCCATGAGGATTTATGCGCTGGCTACCTCTGAAGCCCGGGAACCGGATGAGTCCCTTGTTCTTTTCCCTGAGAAAAACCAGGGCCTGGAAATGATGGTAAGTGAATATGGAGACAACAAACCTGAACTCTATTCTTGGGAGCGCGGATATTCTGCGTACTGATTTTGGGCTGTCTGAAAGCGCCTTGCCGGTTTCAGCAAGCTCTATTGACGAAGACTACCGGCATCTTAAGGAGCTCACTGAAAGAGTCGTGCTCCTGGGCGGCGAGATCCGGAGCAGGCTGCGGGGGAGACGATCCATGGCATATGGGTGCTATCTGAGGGCAAGGGATGCGACAGCATCATGGTTGCGGGGTAAGTCCCGCCATACAGACCAAGAACTTCTGGAACTTCAGCTGGAAATGGTCAGGGACCTTAACCAATTCAGCAAGATGCAACTGGGTTCCTCTGAGCAGCATCTTGAAAAACTGGTTACATATAACCGGTCCCTGATAAAAAATCTGGCAGGCTGCGTTGAGGAATTGCAGAGAGCAGACCAGGAGGCCGAATATTCTGCCGGCGGTTCAGCTGGTGACCCTGTTGCGCTAATAAATATGTTGGATGTTGCGCTGGACAGGGAGCGGGACTGGTCAGACGCTGGCCATCTTGTGCGGCTATCTCTTGAGAGGATAGCAATATGCAGGGCTACCCTTCCCCTCGGCATAGTCATGGAAGAGCTGATGAGAAAATCATATCAGATACTGGGGCTCGTTTATGAGCGCTCAGCTTCGCTTGAATCCTTTGCAGAAAATTCACTGATGGCTTATAAGCATATATCAACAAATGCCGAGGCCGCGCAGTTAGTGGCCGGGGCGAACGAGAGCCTGGTAGAGCATGGTTTTATGCTGTACAGGGATCTTGAGAAGGGCATGGGTGAACTGAGGCAGTTGATTGATCGCGACCTTTCAACCCGCTTTCATGAGACCTCTGCTGTCCTTGCGCGCGCGGCAGCACAGATTGAGAATGCATTCGGGGCAAGGTACGGACCACCAGGCAGGCATCAGTACAGGACTACCCCGGGGTAAAAACCAAAAATTATTATATTAAATAAAAAGACCGGCCGGTTATGGGCAATGCCTTTTTGAAGGGTCTTGGAATCGGGCTGATACTTTGTGCTGTGTCAAACTATATTTCTATGGTGCCGGTTATTGGCAGCTACCTTGCGTCCTATACAACTTGGGTATATCTTGGGGCAGGGATTGTCCTGTTTTACCTGAGCCTGGGGAAAACCTGAGCCTGTGGAAGTAATCTGCTGGCTTCTATTCATAGCTTCTTTTGTCTGCACATGCATTACATGCAGAAAGAGCCTTTTTGTAGATTTTTTTGCCCCATTCTGTTGGGTATTCGGCATTCAGGCATGCAAGGCAGAGGGATTGTCTTGGTATGCCAATGGATTTGATCAGGCCTTCGATATCCTGGTAAACAACAGAGTCAGCACCCAGTTCTCTGGCCATTTTTCTCAGGACAGAATCAGGTATCTTATGATATGGCGGGGCAAAGTACTTGCAGGCAAAAAGTTCGGTTATGGTGGACATATCGATTCCGTAGAAGCAAGGCGAAAGGATTGGAGGGCATGAAACCCGGACGTGCACCTCTTTTGCACCGCCTATATCCCTTATGTACTGGACAATCTCCCGCGTGGTCGTCCCTCTGACAATGCTGTCATCAACAAGCAGGACTTTCTTGCCCTTGACAATCTCTCTAAGGACCGTGAACTTATTCTTAACCTTGTCCTGTCTGCAGCCAGACTCGATAAATGTCCTGCCGACATAGCGGTTTCTGACTAACCCCTCCCTTGACGGGATCCCCAGCTCAAAGGCATAGGCATCTCCTGCTGGTTTTGCGCTGTCGGGCACCGGCACAACCAGGAATTGGTCGTCAATCCTAAGAGTCTCCTTTTTGGCCAGCTCCCTGCCAAGATTTGTTCTGGTAAGGTAAACAGATTTACCCTCAAATATGGAGGAGACATTTGCAAAATAAACCCATTCGAACATACAGAACGATTTTTTCTCTGACCTGGCAAACTGGCTGACACTTACTTTGCCGTTTTCCACAATAACGATCTCGCCCGGCCTCAGGGATTTTATGTTGGTGACACCTGAATTAAGGAGCGCCGTTGTTTCAGAGGCTGCCATAAAAATTCCGTCCTTTCTTCCGTAGCACATAGGACGCCAGCCGTTTGGATCACGAATAACAGCTAAATCACCGCTTGCGTTAAGGAAGGCAAGGCAATAGCAGCCGTCAAATATTTTTGATAGGTTCCTGAAGACATTTACAAGATTTGGCTTGGAACTGCCCTTTAGTTCCCTTCCAAGGTAATGCATGATAATCTCTGTGTCAGTATCATAGAGAATGTGGTAGTCAGGCTTTTTGAGCAGGCCGTCCCTAAGTTCAGCATAATTTGCCAGGTTTCCGTTAAAGCAGAAGCTGAACCATTTCCATATGCGCCCGTGATGCCTTTCAAACGGCTGGGCATAGGCCTTGTTGTCTTTGCCGCAGGTTGCATAGCGGGTGTGCCCAATGCCCTTGCTGCCTGCGTATTTCTCAAAAAGCTTCTGGCTCAGGATGGGGTAGCTGGTTTTGAAAACCTCGTTGACTGTGCCGAGGTTGCGGTGAGTATCAATCAGCTGGTTTCTTTCACGGTTGTAGGTTGTGATCCCGGCGCTAAGCTGGCCCCTGTTCTGAAGGTTAAGGAGAAGCCTGTAGAGGTAGTAGGGTGCTTTGCCCTTTTCTCTTGATCTCTCGTCAATACTCACTGCAGCTACGCCGCAATTTTCATGGACTTCGTCCATAAGGCAAACGCCATTTCTGTTAATATTTAAACCTTTCCATAAAGGGATTTTTTGCAGTTTGACTTTGACCAATAACCGAAATGTTTATATAGAACTGGTTGTTAACCTTTTTTGATATTTTACCAAAAAAGCAAGGGGGTAATAAAAATGAAGATAAAGCCATTAGGAAGCAGAGTTTTGATAAAGCCAAGCAAGAGTGAGGAGAAGACCAGCGGTGGCATCTACCTGCCTGATTCTGCAAAGGAAGAGAAGAAGGAGGGAACAGTGGTGGATGTAGGGAGACTCAAGGACGGAGAGATTCCGCTGAAGAAGGGCGACAGGATTCTGTACGGCGGCTACAGCTCGGATGAGTTTGAGTTTGACGGCGAGAAATATCTACTGATCCAATTTAAAGACATACTGGCTAAGATTGAGTGAGGTGCAAAATGACAGCAAAAACAATTATATTTGAAGATAAGGCAAGACAGGCGATTCTCAGAGGGGTAAATAAACTGGCAGATACGGTCAAGATTACACTCGGCCCAAAAGGACGGAATGTGGTTCTTGGCGAGTCCTTCGGAAGCCCCACTATCACGAATGACGGCGTTACCATTGCAAAAGAGATTGAGCTCGAAGACCCTTTCGAGAACCTGGGCGCACAGCTTGTTAAGGAGGTTGCAGAGAAAACCCAGGATGCTGCAGGCGACGGAACAACGACAGCATGCCTGCTTACGCAGGGCATTGTGCGGGAAGGGCTAAAAGTGATTGCAGCCGGCGCTAACCCAATAGATGTCAAGAGAGGAATTGACAAGGCAGCAAAGAAGGTTGTTGAATACATCAAGGAGAACAGCATTGATGTCAAGGACAAGATAACCCAGGTTGCCACAATTTCAGCCAACAATGATGAGGAAGTAGGGAAGCTCATTGCAGACGCAATGGAAAAGGTAGGAACCGGCGGAGTCATCACAGTTGAGGAAGCAAAATCCTTTGAGACCACCCTTAAGGTTGTCGAGGGAATGGAATTCGATGAGGGGTATCTCAGCCCGTATATGATAACAAATACAGATAAGGCTGAGGCTGTGCTGGATGATGCATATGTGCTGATCTATGATAAGAAGATCAGTTCGCTTAAGAGCATTGTCAAGCTGCTCGAGGCCATATCTAACGAGGGAAAACCATTGCTGGTTATATCAGAGGATATTGAGGGCGAGGCTCTTGCAGCAATTGTGCTGAATCTTCTGAGAGGAACCATAAGGGTTGTTGCGGTGAAGAGCCCCGGATTCGGTGATGAGCAGAAGGAAATGCTTCAGGATATTGCAATCCTTACAGGAGGCAAGGTCATCAGCGAGGACAAGGGCCTGAAACTCGAAACCGTTACTCTGGCAGATCTTGGCAGGGTGAAACGGGCAAAGGTCACCAAAGAGAAGACTGTTATTGTTGACGGAGCAGGTGAAAAGAAGCTCATAAGTGCAAGGGTTGGCTTGATAAAGGGCCAGATTGAGGCCTCAACATCTGAGTTCGACAAGAAGGACCTTAGGAAACGCCTTGCCAAACTTTCGGGCGGAGTAGCCATACTTGATATCGGGGCAGCTACTGAAACAGAAATGAAAGAAAAAAAAGCCAGGGTGGATGATGCGCTTCATGCAACCCAGGCAGCTGTTGAAGAAGGAATTGTTACCGGCGGCGGTGTTACGCTGCTGCGCTCGATATCGGCGCTTCAGGGCATTAAGCTGGAAGGCGATCAGCAGACCGGACTGGAAATAATCAAGCGGGCAATCGAGGTGCCAGCAAGGCAGATTGCGACAAATGCTGGAAAGGAGGGCGGTGTGATCGTTGAGAGGCTGAAGAAGGAGAAGGGCAATATCGGATACAATGCCAAAACTGACAAGTTCGAAGACCTTGTCCAGGCAGGCGTCATAGATCCTACAAAGGTCGTCAGGAGCGCTATCATGAACGCAGCATCCATTGCCGGCATGATCCTGACAACCGAGGCAATTGTTGCTGAACTGCCTGATAAGGAAAAAGGGCCTGCTATGCCGCTAAACATGGGCGGAATGGGCGGAATGCCAGGCATGATGTGATTTTGTCTTTTTCTTATTATCTTTTTTTGTTATCTTTTTCGTGCGGTTTGGATTTTCTCCTGAATTACAAAAAAATATAAATCATAGGCGATTTCATTGCTCCCGGGGTGATTGTAATGGTAAATATCCTGCTTGTGGGTAATGATGCCCGTACACATTGCGTGGCTGAGGCAATTGTCAGTTCACCTCAGAAACCTGTTTTGTTCTCGTATATGAAAGCCAGGAATCCTGGGATCGCAAAGCTATCAAAGGATGTCATGATCGGTGCATATGATGATCTGGATGGCATTAAGCGCTATGCAAAGAGCATAGGGGCAGATCTTGCTGTGATTGGCCCTGAAGACCCGCTGAACAAGGGGGTTGTTGACGTGCTTGAAGATCTGGCCATACCTGCCGTGGGCCCGAAAAAAACGCTGGCGAGGCTTGAAACCTCAAAATCCTTCACCAGGAAACTCCTGGAAAAGTACAGTATCCCCGGAAATCCAAGATTCAAGGTCTTTGAAACCATGGACGGAATAGCTGAGTTTCTTGAGGAGCTTGGCGAGTTTGTGATTAAGCCTGACGGCCTGACTGGCGGAAAAGGGGTAAAGGTTTTTGGTGATCACATACAGAGCGTTGCAGAGGGCGTATCGTATTGTAAGGAGGTTCTGATGGAGCATCCTCTGGTTGTTGTGGAGGAAAAACTGGATGGTGAGGAGTTTTCGCTTCAGAGCTTTTGTGACGGGAAGAATCTTTTGCATACGCCGCCGGTCCAGGATCATAAGAGGGCGTTTGCTGATGACCTGGGCCCCAATACAGGGGGGATGGGTTCCTACTCAACCGGAAAGCTGCTTCCGTTCATGACCCCGGAGGATCTTGAGGAGGCTGAGAATATTACTCAGATGGTCTGCAATGCTCTGGCTGAGGAAACAGGCCAAGCCTATAAGGGTGTTATGTATGGCGGTTTTATCTGCACTGCCAGCGGGGTAAAGCTTATTGAGTACAATGCCCGTTTGGGCGATCCTGAGGCAATGAACGTGCTTCCGGTCTATAAAGGTGACTTTGTTGAGTTGTGCAAGGCGATTACCGAAGGAACCCTGAACGGACTGCAGGCCGAGTTTTCTGAGGAGTGCACCGTATGCAAATATGCTGTACCCCAAGGATATCCAGCCAATCCTGCTAAGGGTGCCAGGATTGATCCCGGCATAGCCGGCGAGGCTAAGGTTTACTTTGCATCTGTTGAACAAAAAGGGGACGGCCTCCATATGACTTCTTCCCGGGCACTGGCGTTTGTCGGAGTGGCCGATACAATTGATGAAGCTGAGCAGATTGCTGAAAAGGCCGTATGTTCGGTTGACGGTCCTGTGTCTCACAGGGAAGATATCGGAACACAGAGACTGCTTAACAGGCGCATTGAGCATATGAAGTCGTTACGCAAATGAAGGATATCATTCGGTCCAGAATGAGGGGGCTCAGGGATAAACTGCCTGAGGCTGAGGCTGTGAGCCGGAGCAGCGCGATAGAGAGGAGACTGTTCTCCCTTGCTGAGTTCCAAAATGCTGCATCTGTTATGTTTTATCTTTCCAAGGGCAATGAGGTCAAAACAGACAGTATGATAGCGGGATGTCTGGGCAGGAAGAGAGTGGCTGTTCCCGTTACGGACCAGGGCAGGGGCAACCTCTTGATCAGCAGCATCGAATCGCTGGAAAGGCTGAAGCTATCCAGCTTTGGCGTAAGGGAGCCCCTGGATTATAAACCCGTGCCGGCTGGGAATCTGGACTTGGTGATTGTGCCTGGTATGGCATTTGACAGATCCGGCAACAGGATTGGCTATGGCGGGGGCTATTACGACAGTTTCCTGAGAGGAATCAGCGGGATACCAATAGTGGGGCTGGCCTATGATTTCCAGATTGTTGGTCATTTGGATGTCCGCAAAACCGATGTCCCGGTTGATTTGATAATTACTGAAAATGAAACAATACGGTGCGTGAGGTGTTGAATTTGAATGGATTAATGAAAGACAGCCAGGTTGCAAAGCTTATTGACAATGAACTGGGAAGGATTCGCAGCGGCGTTGAACTGATCCCGTCAGAGAATTTTGTTAGTGTTTCGGTGCTCACTGCGATGGGCAGCGTGTTCACAAACAAGTATTCTGAGGGATATCCGCACAAGAGATATTATGGCGGAAATCAGTTTGTGGATCAGGTTGAGGACCTTGCTATTGAGCGGGCAAAAAAACTGTTTTCAGCTGAGCATGTGAATGTGCAGCCCTATTCCGGCAGCCCTGCTAACCAGGCATGCTACTTTGCTTTGCTTGAACTGGGAGACCGGTTCCTTGGATTTGACCTGTCCTGCGGCGGCCATCTTACGCACGGGTCACCTGTGAACTTTTCCGGCAAACACTACAAGTGCATTCCGTATGCAGTTGATAAAGAGACAGAGCTTCTTGATATGGATGTGATAAGAAAGATGGCTGAAAAGGAAAGGCCCAAGATGATCGTTTCCGGATTAACCGCTTATCCGAGGCTGCTGGATTTTAAGGAGTTTGGAGAGATTGCTAAGGATGTTGGAGCATATCATATGTCAGACATTTCGCATATCGCCGGCCTTGTTGCCGCAGGGATACATCAAAGCCCGGTTCCCCATGCGGATGTTGTGACGACCACTACTCATAAGACTTTGCGGGGCCCGAGGGGGGCAATGATACTTTGCCGGGAGGAGCATGCAAAGGCAATAGACAAGGCTGTTTTTCCGGGACTGCAGGGCGGCCCGCATGACCATGTGACCGCAGCCAAGGCCGTTGCATTTGGTGAGGCACTTCAGCCTGACTACAGGGAATATGCATCCCAGATTGTCAGGAATGCAAAGGCGCTTTCCGAGGAACTTATGGCCCGGGGGTTAAGGCTTGTTACAGACGGGACAGATAACCATCTGATGGTCATTGACCTCTCCCGGCAGGATTTGATCGGGAAGGGAAAAGAGGTACAGGATGCGCTTGGGCAGGCTGAGATATATGTGAACAAAAACACTATTCCGTATGAGCCTGCGTCACCGTTCAGGCCAAGCGGCATCAGGATCGGGACGCCGGCTGTTACCACAAGGGGCTTTAAGGAGAGCGAGATGAAGGTGATTGCAGAGGGCATAGCAAGCGTAATAAAAAACCATGAGAACCCCGAAGTGATTCGGAAGGTCAGGTCAGATATGGTAGAAATGACGGGCAGGTTTCCGCTGTATCCTGAGCTGAAATAGCTGTTAAATCCAATTTTTTCAGGGGCTAATAATAGAAGGGGCGCAACGTAAATTTTTTATAGAAGCGAATCCACAAGATAATTATGCCATCGTTTTTAGCAAGAAAAAAGAAAACCAAAACAAAAAGACCGGTATCATTTAAAACAGGCAGTGGAAAAACGTAATTCTTTAGCTTTCTGAAGCGTTTTTCCCACTTGTATACTACAGCACCGAAATCTTTTTGTATTTGTGTAGTTACATTGTAACTACAATGCGAAAACCGATGCGCCTTAATATGGAAGGATACGA
>JBDRAZ010000008.1:0-4341 GCA_043823195.1 archaeon | reverse complement strand
AATGCCTAATTGGCGTAGTAAAAAGACTCTTCGGCTCACACATCCGTGCCCGCCACGCACGCATGCAACGCGCAGAATTCTACACCAAACTCATAGCCTACAACATAGGCGCAAAACCCACAACCACTTTCTACACAACCTTGTTCTACACAAAATTTATAAAGAACCAATCCTGAACCAGGCTAATGACAATAGTAAAAAAAGAAGGCATACTTCTGGAGCCTAGCAAACAGGAGTTTGAGAGCAAGGGAGTGCTTAACCCCGCATGCATAAGGGAAGGGAACTACGTTCACATGTTCTACAGGGCTATAGACAAGGACAACATCTCAAGCATAGGCTACTGCAAGCTCGAAGGGCCGCTGAAGATTGTTGAAAGGGCAAAAGAGCCTGTTCTAAAGCCAGAATTTGAGTACGAAAAGGCTGGAGTGGAAGACCCAAGGATTGTGAAGATTGGCAGCACATACTACATGACATACGTAGCCTATGACGGCCAAAACGTGAGGATAGCATACGCGACAAGCAAGGACCTGAAAAATTTCCATAAAAAAGGCGTGATCTCGCCAGAGATAAGCTATGACGAGGCAGAAGACCTTTTCAGGGGCTGCAAACACAAGCTAAAGGAGAGATACTTTCTTTTCGAGTCCTTTTTCAAGGACACCAGGGGAAAAGATGTCCTCTTATGGAACAAGGACGCTTTCCTATTCCCTAAAAAGATAAACGAAAAGTACGTCCTGGTCCACAGGGTGCTTCCTGACATCCAGATAATACGCTTTAAAAAGTTTGAAGAGCTGACCCTGGACTACTGGAAGAGCTACTTCAAAGAGTTTTCCAAGCATGTGCTGCTTGAGTCAAAGCACTGGTACGAAAGCAGAAACATTGGAGGCGGCGTCCCTCCTATAGAGACAGACCACGGGTGGGTTCTGATATACCATGCTGTGGATGACCTTGACAGCGGGAAGATATACAGGGCAGGGGTTGCGCTGCTGGACAAGAAAAACCCCCAGAAAGTGCTCTGCCATCCAAGCCAGCCCCTGTTCGAGCCTGACCAGAAGTGGGAGAAGATAGGTGTTGTCGGCAATGTTGTCTTTCCGACAGGAGCAGCAATATTCGGCAACAAGCTTTACATCTACTACGGAGCAGCAGACAAGTACATAGGCGTTGTAAGCCTTAACTTTGACGAGCTCCTGCATGAGCTTGCGAGCGGCAAGGTGCAGTTCATACCCTATCAAGCTTGGTAGTTCTTTTTTGGTTTTTTTGGTTATCATGAAAAAATTAAAACACTCTTTTTGCCACACTCACATACACACTATTCGATCCGGCGGGTCAAGCGCAGAATATTGTTGCAGATCTGAATGGACTCTAGAAGAAAGCAGGAAAATAATAGGTCAGCCAGACGCAGAACGCATGATACGAAACGGCGTTTCATGTGCAGATTGTCCTTGCAGAATTAGGCGAAAAGGACAACAGCTGATTCAAGCAGTCCTATCACAACAGCCCTACAGCAGCAATGCATAGGGGGCAAGAAGAATGTGTAGGCCGAGTGAAGCTTATACCGTGCCTGCGAGGCCCTCCTAATTTCTTTCATAATCCTTAAGATTCGATTATTAAGGCATGTGCCTTGACAATTCCCAGTGCGAAAAACAGCCTGAAGACCAGAAAAATATAGCAAAGTTTAAAAATAGGATGTGATTTTTAATCATATGGGAATTGAATTATATTTCAGGATTTCTAAACAGGGTGGTATCTATGGGTAATAATGGGCATGGAAATAGGGCTAGGGTAACGTTTTATAATGATGGGATTTCAGTTGATCTGGTTATTGACTCTGATGCAAGATGTGTTGCTGCTTTTGCCGGGCCAGATTATAGGGGTGAACTAAGTCCTGAAGATGCTGGGCATGCGCCAGATTGGACGGACTTCTTGGCTCGTGTAGGTTATTTTTCCATGAAAGATGCTGAAACCCAGGAAGATGCTGAAACCTCTTCTGTAGGAAGTGCTCATGTGGACAGCCCGATAAGGTTTGAGCTTAGTGATGCGCAGCTTGAAAGGCTGGCTGTTGAAGGTCCTGATGTACTTGCAGAGATGTATGGTCCAGGAATATATGATTTTGTGGGTCCTGAGAATGACGCTGCAAGGAGTCTTGACGGGGGCACTTTTGTAACTGACCAGCATGGTCGGCCTGTTCGGACAGTGGCAGGGGATGTTGAGAATTATCGGCATGACGACTTGGTAGCCAGTGTGAGCGCACATGGTGTGGAGCATCTTGTAACAAGAGCAGCAGAAACTCCACTTCCTGTACTTCCTAGGTTTGGATCTCTTAGGTATATGGATATATGTGGGTCCTTATAATCTAACCAACCAAACATATATATACTAGAAGCGCCATATTCCCTGATATGGGTGGTAGACTAATAATCTTCCTTATCGTAGTTCTTCTGATTACTGGGTGTGTCCAGGAAAAGGCAGAGCAAACTGAAACTGCAGAGCCAGCTACAGCTCTGGCAGGCAAGGAGGTGGTCCGGATGCCTGGTCTAAAGATATCAAGCCCTGAGTTTGCAAACAACGGGAACATTCCGTCAAAGTACGCTTGTGATGGGGACGGTGTCAGCCCTCCTCTGGAGATAACTGGAGTTCCAGAAGGTGCAAAAAGCCTTGTTCTTATGGTTGATGACCCAGACGCTCCTGCAGGAACATGGGGCCACTGGATTGTATGGGACATTCCTGCATCAACATCAGCTATAGGAGAAGGGACTGCTCCTGGAACAGAAGGATTGAATGACTTCAAAAAGACAAGCTACGGAGGCCCATGCCCCCCCTCAGGAACACACAGGTACTTTTTCAGGCTGTATGCCCTTGACATAGGGCTTGGCTTGCCGCCAGCAGCAAAGAAAAATGAAGTGGAAGCAGCAATGCAAGGGCATATTATTGCCCAGGCAGAGCTTGTAGGCTTGTATCATAGGGGATGATCAATCCAGTCTGGTCTTTTCTTATGCCCTGTTCCCCGATTACAACTGCGGTTATTATCAGCATTCTGTTGACACAGGCATTGTGGGCTGCAAGGACAATTCGAGGGTAATACTCTTTTGGCACAAATAATTTTATAAATAGCCCTTCATTTGTAACTATCTATCTAGGCAAGATTCAGCACTAACGCTGAAAATATTGGGGCAGAACAGCGGTGGTAAAAACGAAAAGCGTTAACGTTGCTCTTATTGGATGCGGGAAAATTGGAAGCGGGTTTGTGAGGCATTATCAGGAAAAGAGGGGAAAATACCAAAGAAGAGGTATTGATATTAATCTAGGGCCTATTGTTGATACAAATCCTAAAGCATTAGAGCCTTTTGCAGATGGTTTCCGCACAGGAACAGAATATCACAAAATTCTTAGTGACTCATCAATTGACATTGTTGTCCAGCTTATTGGAGGAAAAACACATGCTCCTCAAATTATGAGGGATGTTCTTAACAGTCGAAAGCATCTTGTAACTGCAAACAAAGACACTATTGATACCTACGGGCCACAGCTTGCAGAGATGGCAGAAATGAATAGAAGGTGCTTGAGGTTTGGGGCTGCTGTAGGAGGCATCATCCCTATAATAAGAAACATAAAAGACGAGCTTGCAGCCAACGACACACACACACTCTTCGGAATCCTTAACGGAACATGCAACTACATAATGACGCAAATGTCAGAAGGACAAGAGTTTGAAGCTGCGCTACAGGGTGCCATAAAACAGGGGTTTGCAGAGCCTGTCTACAAGTCAGATGTTGAAGGCAATGACACAGCATACAAGTTTGCAATACTCAGCTCATTAGCTCTTGATGCAATAATCTCAGCAGACCAGATACCTATTCTAGAAGGCATAGCACGAGTAGAAGGCGAAGGGGATGAGATGAAAGCAATACCAACAGTGAGAGCTGAGGATATGGGATATGCGAAAAGTATGGGATACGCAATCAAGCTTGTTGGTGCAGTGCACTTGCAGGAAGATGGAAGAGTCAGCATCGGCGTTTATCCTGCACTTCTGCCCTTGGATCATGGCCTTGCTTGCGTTGACGAATCCTTTAATGCCATACACCTTGCTGGTGAAGGAGATGTAACAATCAGGGGGCAGGGAGCTGGCGCAAGGCCGACAGCTGCTGCTGTAATGGCTGACGTTCTTAGCATAGCAAGAAATCCTGATGACTATGAATCCCCTTTTGTAGACAGAGATGTTGGCATAGTCCCAAGAGAAGAGATGGTTTCGCGGTTTTATCTGAGGTTTGTATGCTCAGATTATAAGCTATCAGAGCCTGTCTTGCGTGACCTTGGCATACCCCATCATGGAATTCATGATGGAGC
>JBDRAZ010000007.1:0-27752 GCA_043823195.1 archaeon | reverse complement strand
TCAAACTCGTGCCTGAATATCCGGATGTCGCTTGACTTGATTGCCTGATGGAGGCTATCAGCCTGGGAAGGAGCAACTGTTTCAACATAGCTAATGGTTCTACTGGCTTCAGCAATTGCGCCCAGAAGCCTGGCAAACCAGTTGGTTCCAAGCCGCAAAAGCGAAAGAGATTTATTTAGGAAGCAACCCAGTATGTTCATTGTTTATGCACAGAAAGGTCTATGCAGGTTCGCCTGCATAGGCTTTTCTTTTAATTCAGAAGTAGTTATTTCTCATCGGAGATACTTGCAGTATTGTCCGGCGTCCCTCATCTGGAATCAGTCCAGCCCGTATGATTCCATGAAGCTTTTGATGATGCGGAAATCCTTGAGAAAACCGTGGCCCTTGTCGGTGATGGAATACAGCTTGTTTCCTCTTTTGTCGTAATATTCTGAGATTAGCTGCTTGCCGATCAGTTCTGTCAGGTACTCGGTGAGCATTTGGTAGGATAGGTTTGATTTGTAAAGGATGTGTGTAGGCTTTAAGCTTCCCTTGTCCTGCAATGCCCTGAGTATGTCATGAATTATCTCAAGGCGCCCCCTTTTTCTCATTTTCGGATTAAGTAGTAGTTGGTCAGTATCAGGAGGTAAGCCACAAGCCCCAGCAAATGGCCGATCACATAGAAGAGCCCGTGGTTTACTGAAACAATAAAATGAAGGTTGCCGAATAGGAGGAACAGGAAGGCCACTGCGGTCAGCATGGTCTTGGATTTCTTGTTTCTCATGTGGTTGGAGATGAAGTGCCAGCAGATTACAGAGAGGAACATGGTTGAAAATAAATAAAATGCATAGGTTATGTTTCTGCTCAGGAATATCCCTGAAAGGGATATGCCCATCAAAAGGAACAGCATTCTTGCCTTTTCCTGCCTGCAGGTCAGGTATACCAGCACAGAGAGGCCGGCAGTCATAAAAAAGACGTGCACCAGCATCCCCAGGTAGTTGAATACAAAAACCGACTGGATCTTGATCGCCTGGCAGATGTTTTCGTTGATCTCTGAGATAATCAGGAAGTTAATGATCGACTGAATCAGGTATGACGTGCCTATAAGAAAAAATGACGCACCGAACAGCCCCACATTCCTCTGGGATGTCTTCCTGTATATCCTGAATGCCAGGGCTGCAACCGCAAGGGAGATTATAGCATAGAACATTTCCAGGATAACGTCGTACCCATAGAACCAGCCGGGGGAGACGGATAACAAGACCATCGGCTTAGGAATAAGAAATCCGTTTAAAAGCTTTATGCAGGGAAGCTCATATTTGTCCTTAATAATGAATTAATACGGCCGCATGCGTCATAGTCCGGAGGTGAGTTGAAATGACAGATGACCGGGAGTTGAGGTTCAAGGAGCAAAGGGTTGCTTACTGGGAGATGTTTGGGGTTGTGCTAAACAGCCCGGACATTGTGCTTTTTGGTGAGGAGGTGATTGCATGATGAAGTTTGTTGTTGGGGACATGTATCATTGGGAACGTGACTACGCGGGACGGTTCCAGATAAGGGAAAACACCGCAATGCATGGCAGGGATGCACAGGCCTGAATGGGCCGGAAGAGGATATGGTATACGAAGACAAATATGGAAAGATTCTGATGCCGGAGGAGGTTGAGGAACTGTCCTTTTGGGAGATTGAAGAGAGCGAGATTCATGTAGTTGAACTGTAAGGTGATAAAAATGTACTACGGGCACATGGGATTGTTTGGCGGATTTGGGATGCTTGTTTTCTGGGTGGCCTTTGTCTGGCTGATTGTCTGGCTGGTTGGCCAGAATAAGGCCACTGCAGAGCGGCCGGCCGAGATACTGAAGGCAAGGTACGCCAGGGGAGATATAACAAAAAAGCAGTATGAAGAAATGAAAAAAGAGATTGCCTGATTTTTTTCAGGCAGCCTCAAGCCCAGTTTAAACCTAAATAAACAAAGGCAAAAACACCAAGGCAACAATTGATATCAGCTTTATCAGGATGTTCAGGCTTGGTCCTGAGGTGTCCTTGAGGGGGTCACCAACTGTGTCGCCGACCACGGCCGCCTTATGGGCATCGCTTCCTTTGCCGCCGAAATTTCCTGCTTCAATGTACTTTTTTGCATTGTCCCAGACAGCGCCGGCGTTTGCCATGAATACAGCCAGGAGAAACCCGGTCACAGTAACTCCCACAAGAAGGCCCCCGAGAGCCTCCAGTCCAAGGAACAGCCCCACAACAATCGGTGTAACAATTGCCAGGATGCTTGGTATGACCATTTCTCTCAGGGCAGCCCCAGTAACAATGGATATGCATTTTTCTGAGTCAGGCTTCGCCTTGCCCTGCATAAGGCCCTTGATTTCCCTGAACTGCCTTCTTACCTCGACAACAATTGCCTCGGCCGCCCTTCCGACTGATTTCATGGTGAGCGCGGAGAAGACAAACGGGAGCAGGCCCCCCAGGAGCAGGCCGACAATTACCATGGGTGAGACAATGTTTAAGACCACGGCCTGGCCAGTAAGCTGGCCAGCAACCTGTGTAAAGGATACAAATAGGGCAAGGGCTGTGAGCGCAGCTGAGCCGATTGCAAAGCCTTTGCCGATTGCAGCTGTTGTGTTTCCGACAGCATCGAGGCTCTCGCAGCGTTCCCGGACCTTTGAGCCGAGGCCGGCCATCTCAGCAATGCCTGCTGCATTGTCTGCAATCGGGCCGTAGCAGTCTGTTGCAAGGGTTATCCCGAGGGTTGAGAGCATGCCGACCGCAGCAATGGCTATGCCGTACAGCCCGCCGAAGTGGTGGGCCAGGAGTATGGTGGCACAGATGATCAGTATCGGCATGACAGTTGACATCATGCCAACGGCCAGGCCCTGGATCAGGTTTGTCCCTGCGCCGGTTTTTGCTGCTTCCGCAACCTCCTGCGCGGGCCTGTGCGAGGTTGATGTGAAGTACTCTGTTGACAGGCCGATCAGCACACCGCCGCCCAGGCCGGAAATCATCGCATAGAACATTAAGGTTCCCTCCTGGCCGGGCAGTATGTACCTGATGAGGAAGTATGATGCAACAGCCATTATAAGTGCTGCAGCAAAGATGCCCTTGTCGAGTGCATGCTGGGCCTTGCCCTTGTTAATCCTTACAAAGAGCGTGCCAAACAGCGAAGAAATGATGCCCAGGGCCGCAAGCGCCATTGGGAGAAGGACATAGCCGTTCTCGATGTGGGTAACGCCGATCACTGTTGTTCCTATTACCATTGCGGCAATAATGGAGTCAACATAGCTCTCAAAGAGGTCTGCGCCCATGCCTGCGATGTCACCTACATTGTCACCTACATTGTCTGCGATTACTGCGGGGTTGCGGGGATCATCTTCCGGGATCCCTGCTTCAACCTTTCCCACGAGATCTGCGCCGACGTCGGCAGCTTTTGTGTAGATTCCTCCGCCAACCCTGGCAAACAATGCAATTGAGGAGGCGCCGAAGCCAAAGCCATATATTATATTGGGATTTGCGAACAGAATGTACAGGACTGCAACGCCAAGAAGCCCCAGACCGACTACGCAGAGCCCCATTACTGTTCCTGCTGAGAAGGCAACACCAAGGCCGCGGTTAAGGGATTTTTCTGATGCTGCAGTGGTCCTTGCGTTGGCCTTTGTTGCAATCCGCATTCCGATGTTTCCTGCAACAACGGAGAATATTGCCCCGATCACGAAGGAAATGGCAATGTTTTTCTCGACAAAGTAGGCAAGCGCCGCAGCAACTATTAAAACAAATACGACCAGGATCCGGTATTCCTTATTAAGAAAGGTCATGGCGCCCCTGTGAATGGCGTCAGAGATCTCTTTCATCTTCTTGTCGCCTGCGGGCATCTTGATTGTTGAATATGCCTTAAATGCCGCGAACAACAGGCCAAGGATGCTCGCTCCGATAATCAGGTATATTAAATCCATTACAAACCACCCCTGGCCATCTATTTTGGAACTTATTTAATAAATTTTTGATATGTGACTCTGATCACCGGTGTAGTCGAGCACAGTAATGTTTCCGAAGCGCATTCCTTCGGTACCATGCCTAATTACCACCCAGCCCCTGTGCGGGTCAGTGCCGGCTGCCGTGACGTTCAGGTCAGTCCTGTGTGAGTACCGGACGAAACTCTCTCTGGCGTAATCTGGCAGCACAGCCACAGAATCCGCGTAACCAGCTGCATTATCTATGAACTCTGCTACATCCCTCCATGGCTCAGGGTCATGACTTGAGTAATATGATTCAACCCCTGTTAAAGACAGATAACCCAGAGCCAGCACAGCAATGACCCTGAGCGGCTTGTTCCTGAGCATGCAGATTCCGGCAGATGACAGGATATAGAACGCAAGAGAGCAGGCAATTGTGTACTTTGGCATGTAGATGGGGAATAGAAGCTTTGAGATAAAAAAAGGGACGAGTACAGGCAAAAGAAGCCAAAGCAGCAGCAGGCCCCTGTTCTTTCCTTTGAAAAGCTGACTGACTGCCAGAAGAGAGAATAAAAAAAGCGTAAAATTGTTGTAGTACACATAATAACGAAAAGAGCCATAGATGGATTCAAGTGTTGGGGGGGCAATCCAGTCGATATTGGTTATCTGGCCGGTCTTGATCTTCAGAACCTGCACGCACAGGACCATTACCCAGGGAAGAAAAGCTGCAGCCACAATCAATTGCGGCCGAAGCAATTTCAGCCTGCGCCGCTCCCAAGAGAGGACATATATCACCTGGGCGAGCAAAATGAAAAAGCCGTAAATGTGCGTGTATAACAGCAGCGCGGTTGAGATGATGTATGCCGCGGTCTTTCCATCCCTGATCATCCCTATGAAGAAGTGCATCGACATCAGGGCAAGCATCGACATCAGGGCGTACATTCTTGCCTCCTGCGAATGCATTATGTGTGTCGCGGACACAGCCAGGAGAAATGCGCTAATTGTTCCGGTCCACCGGCCGAACAGCGCCGAGCCGATCTTGAATATCAGCAATATTGATGCAGTTCCAAACAATGCTGACAGGGCCCGGGTTGATAATTCAGATTGTCCAAAGATCCGCATCCATATGTTCAGGATAACATAATATAATGGCGGATGTGTTTCGTGGCCGAGGCCCCGCACGAGGCCGCCGGTCACAGAATTCCGTATTGATTGCTCTTCATCGACCCAGTAGCTTCTTGAAGCGATACCATGAATCCTGAGAGATAGGCCAAGCAGGATTATGGCCAGGATGATCAGGTAAGGGCGCGTTTTCATGATTGCATTATCCATCTGCTAAGCATATGTTAAGCAATTAAATAATGTTCCGTTTATTCCTGTGGCTGTTTTCTGCTGAACCCCGCCGGCAGGCATTGTGGCAGGCAGATGGCATGCGTCCTTAAGGCACCTGGACAAAACTTTTATAAATCCCTGCAAAATCAGGAAGCCCAGGTGATTAATTATGGGCGATGATAAGACGATTACTTCTGTAATGGATGAAAAAAGAAAGTTGCCGCCTCCTGCAGAGTTCAGCGAGAGGGCGCACATCAAGAGCATTGAAGAGTATCAGGAAATATACAATAAGTCAATTGCTGATCCTGATGCCTTCTGGGCTGAGAAGGCTGAGCAGCTGCACTGGTTCAAGAAATGGGATACTGTTTTTAGCTGGGACAAGGATAAGGCTGAATTTACCTGGTTTGCCGGCGGCAAGACAAACGTCTCATACAACTGCCTTGACCGGAACCTTGAAGGGCGTGGAGACAAGCTTGCCATAATCTGGCAGGGTGAGCCGGAGGATGATGTTGTCAGGCTGACATACCGGGATCTGCACAGGCAGGTCTGCAGGTTTGCGAATGTCCTGAAGAAGAAGGGCATAAAGAGGGGTGACCGGGTCTGCCTCTATATGCCGATGATACCGGAACTTGCCGTTGCAATGCTTGCCTGCACCAGGGTGGGTGCTGTGCATAGCATCGTCTTCGGCGGATTTAGCGCAGAGTCCCTCAAAGACAGGATACTCGATTCACGCTGCAGGACGCTAATAACAGCAGATGGCGGTCTCCGGGCCGGCAAGGTCATCCCGCTCAAGAATACTGCTGACGAAGCTGTCAGCCAGTGCGATTGCGTAGAGCACGTCATTGTCGCAAGGCGGACAAACAACGAGATCAGCATGGGTGAAAAGGATACCTTCTGGAATGATGAGATAAACGCAGAGGACATCTCAGATGAATGCCCGGCAGAAGAGATGGATGCAGAGGATCCGCTGTTTATCCTTTATACTTCGGGAACAACAGGCAAGCCAAAGGGGGTCTTGCACACGACCGGCGGCTACCTGACCTATGTGTATCAGACATTCAAGTGGATCTTTGACTGCCATGATGAGGATGTGTACTGGTGCACAGCAGACATTGGGTGGATTACCGGCCACAGCTATATTGTCTATGGGCCGCTTGCCAATGGGGCCACCTCGCTCATGTTTGAGGGCATTCCTACATACCCGGACACAGACAGGTTCTGGGGGGTTGTTGAGAAGTTCAGGGTCAGCATTTTCTATACTGCGCCTACGGCAATCAGGGCTGTTGCAAGATTCGGGACAGAGCCGGTTTCCCGGCACGACCTGAGTTCTCTGAGGCTTCTGGGAAGCGTGGGCGAGCCTATAAATCCTGAGGCGTGGATGTGGTACCACCATAATATCGGAAAGGACAGGTGCCCTGTTGTTGATACCTGGTGGCAGACTGAGACCGGCGGAATACTGATAACGCCGCTTCCGGGCGCATCAACACTTAAGCCGGGGTCAGCCAACAGGCCATTTCCCGGAATTGAACCCGTTATTCTGCGGGAGGACGGGAGCGAGGCAGATGTTAATGAGGGCGGCTACCTGGCGATAAAGAGGCCATGGCCGGGGCTCATGAGGACAGTCTACGGCGATCATCAGCGTTTTATGGATACCTACTGGAGCCGGTTTCCCGGCATATATTTTGCCGGTGACGGTGCCAGGAAGGATGAAGACGGGGATTATTGGCTGATGGGCAGGATTGATGATGTCATCAATGTCTCAGGCCACAGAATCGGAACCGCAGAGGTTGAGTCTGCCCTGGTAAGCCATGAAAATGTGGCTGAGGCGGCGGTGGTTCCGATGCCGCACGAGATTAAGGGACAGGCACTCTATGCCTTTGTGACGCTGAACACGGGTGTAGAAAAAACAGATGAGCTGCGTGAAGAGCTCAGGAGGTACGTTGCGAACCAGATCGGCCCGATTGCAAAGCCGGACAAAATCCAGTTTGCAGATGCCCTCCCCAAGACCCGGTCAGGAAAGATTATGAGGCGCATTCTGAAGGTGATTGCAGGAGGGGGAGATGATGTGGGAAACACAACCACGCTTGCAGACCCCTCTGTTGTTGATACCCTGATGCATGACCGGCAGTGATTGGTGCTACCTGTTTTCTGTAAAGAGGCTGAGGGCTGCTGCGATAAGGCAGAGCACACCAGCCGGGACGAATGCATACAGGTAGTTCCCTGTCAGGTCAAAGGCCCTTCCGCCGAGGATTGGCCCGATTATCCCGGCAACACCGTATGAAGTAAAGACAAGGCCGTAGTTTATGCCAAGATGCTTTGTCCCGAAAAAGTCTGCTGTTGCAGAGGGGAAAAGAGCGAAATTTCCGCCGAAATTGAATCCGACCCACGCCGCTGCAATGCCCAGGAGAAGCGAGTTTGCACCCATTTTCATAAGGATAAGCATCATAATGCCCTGAAATAGGAACATTAGGAACATGGCTCTCGATCTTCCCAGCCTGTCTGATATCGTGCCCCATATGATTCTGCCTGCAGCGTTGAATAGTGCCAGAATGCCGACTGCCGATCCGGCTATGGCGGGAGTCATCCCTGAAAAGATGCCAAAGGGCTTAAGGTTGCCGATCACGAGCAGGCCTGCTGATGCACCGAAGGTGAACATCAGCCAGAGGAACCAGAATCTTCTGGTTCTGAGAATCTGCTTCCAGGTCATGTCTGAATTTGAATCAGCCGCAGTTTTGTTCCGGGTCTTGGGCGGGTTGACCAATGCCAATGACCCCAGGGTCACGACAGCAAGGAAGATTACCCCAAGGATGAGGAATGTGTTCAGGACACCGGCTGCTGCGATCAGTGATGATGACAGCTGGGCAAATATCCATGCCCCGCCGCCGAATCCTGCAACCGCAAGGCCCGTGATCATGCCCTTATGGTCAGGGAACCATTTTACGCATGCAGCGATCGGGCATACATAGGTCAGCCCTATGCCTGCACCGCCGATTATTCCTATAGTCAGCACAAGAGATATGAAGGACCCGCCGGTGATGCCCGCCAGCATATATGCCAGACCCAGGACTGCTCCGCCGGTTATTGCAACCTTTCTCGGCCCGGCCTTATCCTGCCATCTTCCGGCAAAAATCATGACTATCGCAAATGTTGCCAGTGCAACAGAGAATATTATCTGGGTCTGTGTTGTCGTGAAACCCAGTTCTTTCAGGGGATTTACAAAGACGCTCCACGCATAGATTGCGCCTAAGCAGAGCTGAATTGCAAGCGCACCCAGAACCACAGTAAATCTCTTCATGGGGGTAATCACCTCACGCTGGCGGGCTAAATCTATGTTTATATAGTTTGTGTTTTAAGCGCCCGGCATCAGGCCGATCCAGGCCTGCGGCGCGAATGCCGGGGTTTGCCGGGCCCGCTAATCTGCATCCGGACTGTCTTTGCAGTCCTGCATCTGCATAACATCAAAAAGTATATAAACACCCGGCAGTAAGGTGTGAATATGGTTCTGGAATCCCTGGTGAATCCGCTGGGTGCAGAGGCGCGGCCCGCAAAGATGTTTCTATATGGGCTTCTTTATAGCTCAGTGGCCGTGCTTCTGGCCATCTGGATATTCAAGGGCCACTCAAGCCTTGTGATGGTCTTTCTCACCACGCTTGCCTGTGTCCCGCTTATGTATAACACTATGCGCATCGAGGAGCAGAAGGATGAGACAATAATCGAGGAGCGCATCCTGCTTAAGGAGCATGGCAAGGCGCTCTCATTTTTCATATTCCTGTTTCTGGGTGTTGTGGTTTCTCTTGTCGGATGGTATGTGTTCCTTCCCTCCGGCATCGCGAATGATCTCTTTTCTGTGCAGACTGAGACAATTGCCTCGATAAACTCGAATGTGACGGGGGCAGCGGTCCAGTTCTCGATATTCACAAAAATATTCTTAAATAATGTCAAGGTGATGATTTTTTGCATCCTGTTTGCATTCGTATACGGGGTGGGGGCCATATTCATCCTCACCTGGAATGCTTCAGTCATCGGGGTCGCAATCGGGAATTTCATAAGGACCAACCTGAGCGGCGTCAGTACGGCTGTGGGGCTGGGTGCGGCGGGAAGCTATTTCAGGATATTCTCGCTTGGGCTCCTCAAGTATTCAGTTCACGGCATACCCGAGATACTTGCGTACTTTACTGCGGGGCTTGCAGCAGGAATCGTGTCAATAGCGATGACAAGGCACAGCCTTGATGCGGTTAAGTTCAGGCGCGTCCTGAGGGACTCGGCAGACCTGATTATTGCGTCAGTTGTTCTGCTTGCTGTTGCAGGGCTTCTTGAGGTCTATGTGACACCGGTGCTTTTCTCATAAGACCTTGAGCTTTCCGGCGCTCACTTCGAATATGTCTCCTTCCTTGAGGAGAGAATTAACGATCTTTTCTGCATCACCGGCGCCCGATTTCTCGATTACTTCCTCAAAGTTTGCGCCATGGCCTGCGTCGAGCTCTTTGATCAGCTCATAGATCTTCTGGGTCATATCCATGCTGTTGTCATTGCTTTCCTCGGTCTCAACGGGCCGGTCAGGCGGTTCTTCTGCGCAGGGCAGGGGTGCAGCCCTCAACTGAAGCTCCAGTTTTCTCACATTCATCCACAGGGGATCTGACATTTTTTTTAGTATCTCGGGGACAATGTAGCGCTCATTGCCGTATTCCCTGGGTCTTCCTATGAGGATGACTGAATCGCCAATGTTATGGTTTTCAAAGCTCGCAGATTCATCGAAGCTCCTTACAGATATGTTGCCCGAGCCGTCATCAATCTGCAGGTAGCCGTCGCCCTTGGAGATTATCACACCAAGGATGTTCGCCCTTGATACCCTGGTTCCGTCAGCAAGAAGAATGTAGTTGGGCTCCCAGCCGTTTGTGACGACATGCTTGCCCTCGATTAGCTCCCTGATTATTACTTTATACGCGACTTGGCGCTTCTGGTAGCTATCTGATTTTTCCAACGCGACCCCCTGTGGCGGATGGTAGAAGCTGGTTTATATTTTTTGTTGTTTTTTATAAGATGCAGCTCAAGTTTCCGGTCAACAGAGGCGTAGGTTATAGATATGATTGATGCAATGAACATTATCATGAACATCAGCATAAAGGTAAAACCCCATGGCCTTGACAGGTTATATATGTAGATTGCGGATATAATAAAACCGACCATGCTGGTTAGCATAAACCCGCTGCTAAGCGGCCTGGTTTCAATCATTTGTCACCTCTTTTTACCACTTAACGAATTTAAGTTTATATTTCTTTGCTTTTTCAGTGTTCGCGGCAAAATCGTTCATGAACCTGGTTACCTTTTCACACGCTATCTGCTTGTCCGTGCCGCAGAGGAGTTCTCCTGATTTGCAGTCATGATAGGTCTTTTCAAGCTCCCTGTCATCCTCCATCAGGTGCTGCCTGTATAGTTCGTAGATCATGCAGTTTTCCGGGATGCCGCCCTTCTTCCTTTGCTCATCAACACTTTCCCTGCCGCCGGTGAGCGCGTTTTTCAGCTTCTTGCAGACTGCTTTCGGGTCCTCGGGAAGCTCGATGAAGCTTCCGGGCTTTGATTTTGACATCTTAAGGCTCCCGTCAAGAGAGGGCGTGTACTTGTGGTAAATGGAGCTTGGGGGGAAGAAGCGGTGCTCCCTGGTGCGCTTGACAATGTCTCTTGTCAGGCGTATGTGCGGGTCCTGGTCAATCCCCACCGGGATTATTCCCGGCATCGGCTCCCTGAACTGCGGAAACAGGATGTCGCCAACCTGCGTAGCTGCGGACATTATCCTTCCCGGGTCTGCACTTCCATATATGGCACGGAACTCTGCGAGCGTGACCTTTTTTGCCGCCTTGTAGGCAAAGTGCATCACCTCTTTGTTCTCTGACTGGAAATAGAATATTGTCTTTTTTGGGTCTAGCCCCAGCGCGATATAGGCGGGTATCTGGAAATTAAGGGCGCGCCTTTTTGCCTCCTCAAGGTCAACACCCCTTGCAGCTGCTGCCTCAAGGTCAGCAACAAGGACATAGGTGGTTGCGCCATGTTCCTGGAAATACCTGATGTTTTCAACGACCATCTTGGTTCCCAGGTGAATCTTTTCCGCTGTCGGCATTATCCCCGATAGGACGTAGAACTGCCTTTTTTCCATGATGCACTTTGAGATTATCTCAAGGTCGCGGCCTGCAAAGACCACGCCCCGCCTCATCAGGCGGTTGGGTTTTGGGAAGTCCCTTATGGTGAAGCCCCCTAATCCAAAGTCCTTGATCAACTTGGAATAATCTTCAACAAGTTCAGATGAATATGGATCGATTTGTTTCATGGGGGATTGCCTATTGCGGCGATTATATATAATTTATGGTTTAAAAATGGCCTCTGCAAGCCCTATTGCCTTTTCCTTTTTGTGCGGGAATACTGCCAGGTTTATCCTTATGTGGAAGCAGTCGCCGGAATCAGTCAGCAGAAATTCATTTTTCAGGGCAGCGCCTTTTTCAAGCCTTATGAAGAGATGCAGGTGTTCATCGATCCTTGAGTCCAGCTCTGAAATGAGCCGATGCTTCTGGTCTGGGGGGAGACTTTCAGTAAAATTATTCAGAAATCCTGTTGTATGGCGCTGTTTGTCCATTGATGCTTCAAGGACCACTATTATCCTGCCTTCAAAACCGCTCGCAGACTTCTTTGTTATTGGAATTTTCTCAGGAATAAGTGCTTTTAGAACCTTTTTGATTTCGTCCTCGTTGTCCTCTTCCCTGCAAAAGACCGATATTACGACTTTGTGAGCGAGCTTCATGAGATAACGGGGCAGCTAATCCTATTTATTTTTTTGGGAAATCTTTATAAAATCATTCAGATAACCGATCCAAAAAAGGGGTGTTTTACCTAAATTCTGGGAGAAAATGATTAATCAGGATGTAAAGATAAGGCTGGCGGACGGAGAAGAGGCTGCGAGAGAGATGAAGCGCCTTCAGAAGACAATCTATCCTGATTTCTGCAGGATGGATGATGAGGGCGCGGAATATGTCTTTCTTGGGGCGCTTGATGGGGTGGTTGCAGGATACCTTGCCCTGAGGGACCATACCCACAGCGGAACCTTCGGGCTTTCGTTCTTTACTGACCCGGCATACAGAAACAGGGGGGTGGCAACGACGCTTACGCGTTACGCAGTTGATTTTGCGGGGGGGCATGAGGCCATACCGGTCCTGGGCGCAATCGTTGATGAGGAGCGTACGGCGCGCCTGGTGAAGAAGGCGGGCTTTCGCTTCCAGTTCAGGGCACCATACGGCAACAGGGCCACGCATTACTGGCTAGACACAACGGGTAGGGAGCCCCTGCAAACATACGGAAGGCCCGATGAGATCAATTCCTCGCTGACCGATGTCCTGGCCGGCCTTGGTGTTCCTGAGGAGGACGTTGCCGGACTGTTCAGGAGGATGACTTTCTGTGAGAGCGTGCTTTGCGCCAGCAAAACTTTTGACAGCAGCAATGGTCTCCTGGGAACACTTGGAGAGTATTTTGATGATTCATTTGTCTACCCGGATGTACCGGAAGGCATGGGGTTTGATATTTCAGACCTGGCCTCGGCAGTCAGAAGCGTTGATCCATACCTCCTGGGTGTGCGCCATGAATTTGCACAGGACGGGCAGGCGGTGTTCTTCAACAAGGCCGGTAGCCTTGTCCAGTTTGCCGTGGTCAGGCCGTTTCAGGATGAGGACTCTGTCACGGTAAACCTCTACGAGATGCGGTAAATTCAGTCAGTATTATGCTCAAAAATGTCGTCAGACGTTTTTGGGCTGGGTTTAAAACCCCGGCCTTTATGCTTAAAAATGTCCATAGGACATTTTTAGCACTACAAAATCTTTGATTTTGTGTGCACGAAAGCTTTGCTTTCGTTGCATGCTAGAAATCCCTCGTATCCGGGGATTTCTATCAGGCCGGGGTAGGGCACTTTCGGCGGATTTTTATGATATACGTGGATTGTTCATGTCATCCAATGGGCTGCGTCAGGTGCGGCGAATGCTGCAGGAGACTGTACTGGTCTGACCGCATCAGGGTATCATTCTTTACAAGGACCCTGTGCCCCGATTTCTGCAGGAATTGGATGTGCGGCGCCTGGCAGATACCAAAACACATAAAAATAACATCCCTTCCTGACTTGTTATGAAGCACAACCTTAGAATCACCCTGTTCCTGATTACGCTATTTATTCTCACGCAGGTTGTGGGGCTTGCGCTTATCAGCAAAGACCTTAAGGTTGAGACGATTGACGGCCGGCCGGCTGTTGTTCATTCTGACACGGCGATCGGTGCTCGGCCTGATGTGTCAGGTGCGTCAGCCTTTGCCTATCTTGTTGTTGCAGTGTTTATTGGCACAGTGCTTTTGCTGGTGCTGATCAGGTTCAGGAGGGTCATGATCTGGAAACTGTGGTTTTTCCTGGCGGTCTGGCTTACAACAACAGTTGCAGTCGGTGTCCTCATTGATGCAAATGCCGCGCTTCTTATATCGTTTGTGCTTGCCGGCCTTAAGATCTTCAGGCCGAATGTCTTTGTGCATAACGCAACTGAGGTCCTGATGTACTCAGGGATTGCCATACTCCTTGTCCCTCTCTTTGACCTCTACTGGGCAGCCGGGCTCCTGCTGGTTATATCAGTATATGATGTGTATGCGGTCTTCAAATCGAAGCACATGGTGAAGATGGCCAAGTTCCAGGCGAAGTCAAAGATGTTTGCAGGTCTCTTTATTCCTTACGCTGCCGGAAAGCCTGCGAAATCAATGGCAGCCGGGGGCTCTTTGAAACCCGCACCGGTAAAGAATGCAATCCTGGGTGGGGGGGACATTGCCTTTCCGCTGATATTTACGGGCGTTGTCATGGA
The DNA here is from genome assembly GCA_043823195.1 of archaeon. Lineage (GTDB taxonomy): Archaea > Nanobdellota > Nanobdellia > Woesearchaeales > JBDRAZ01 > JBDRAZ01. The sequence continues at coordinate 13,618 of JBDRAZ010000007.1, read as the reverse complement.
GCGTCTTGTTGAGTCAGGGATCTCCGGGCAGCTTGCTTTCGTTGAGTCGGCAGCGATCACACTTCTTGCTGCAGCATCATTGTTCGCGCTCTTTGTTATCGCAAAGAAAGACAAATTCTATCCAGCAATGCCCTTTGTCTCTGCAGGGTGCTTTATGGGATATGCTGTTGTATGCCTGATAAACCTAATATAGATTGAGCGTTTTGGTCCTGAGGTTTGCCGAGTAGTTGGTCGGATCGATGCTCATGCCGTCTGTTGCAGCAACCACCTGCACCTTGGTTTCCTTCTGGATGCGCCTTGTTTCCTGGAGGATGTCGGCATTGAGCATCTTAATGCCGAAATGAGTGATTATTGCAAGCTTTGGTTTTGCTGTCTTTATGAATGTGATTGCGTCGTCAGAGTTCATGTGGTTGTGCTCTTTCAGGCCGCTTGGATTCTGCACATTCAGGATCAGGATGTCTGATTCCCTGTACTGCACCATAACATCCTGGCTGATCTGGGTGTCTGAGGTGTAGGACAGCGTGAATTTTGAGGTGAAGAACTTAAGGCCGATGGTGTTCGGGTCAGAATGAACAGCCCGTGTTGATAGAATCTCGATCTCATTTATGCCGAGCCTCTGGCCGGATTCAATTGCCAGGCTTTTTTCAACGCACCCCTTGTGGAAATTTGTCAGATATGCAGGCAGCTCTTCGGTTCCGTTATACACTGTCTTGTTTGAGACCAGCACGCCTATCTTGTCAATCCCGCCAAAGGTCATTGCCTCAATGACTGCATTGGCATCGTTGCAGTGGTTTATGTGGTTGTGCGTAACAAGCACCGCTGTGTTCTCCCTGGGGTTGACTCCGCGGCCGATCGCCTGGACAACCGCACCCGGTCCCGGGTCGATATGGAACTGATTATCATCCACCCTAATAATAATTCCGCCAGAGGCCCTCAATTGCTTGCCAACAACAATTGAATCGCCGCCGGTGCCCAGAAACAAGATTTCAGCGTTCATTCCCCCAGAGTAAACATTATCTGCTGGCTATATAAATTTTTTGCTTTTTTCTACCCCTGAGGGAAAAACTTTAAAAAACCACTGTGCTTTCTGGGTTCTGGCAGGCTAGGCTGGGAGGTTAGCCCTCTCCTGTAACCTCAAACGGGCTTTATGGTGGAGCCGAAGCTTGGGAAGAGATTCAGCACTAAGATTGCTGGTCTCGGCTTCAACAAAGAGGTTCTGTCCCGTAGGATTGGTTCGTTCAGGAACCGAGTCAGGCTGGGAACAGAGCAGCTCTAACTGTTTGGGCTGATGCTTATGGGGTAGCGGAACTGAGGAGAAGCTGAGGTAAACCGGCCTTCTCTGGACTGTGTCCATTTCCGGGCATGCCTGCCACTTTTAATGATACCATGAACATTGGGGGAAAGCACTACCGGACAATCTGGCTGGATGGCGTCGTTAAGGCAATTGACCAGAGAAACCTGCCGCATGAGTTTGTCATTGAGGACATTTCTACAGTTGAGGAGATGGCAACCGCCATTAAGGATATGCACGTGCGCGGCGCCGGCCTGATTGGCGCAGCAGCAGGCTATGGGATGTACCTCGCGGCAAAGGAGGCCGAAAATCCGGATAAACTGAAAAGGCTGGCTGATCTTCTTAAGGCAACAAGGCCGACAGCGGTTAACCTTTCTTGGGCAGTTGATCGGCAGATGGCTGCGATTTCAGCCGGCTTTGAGAATCGTGTCGGGATTGCAGAGAGGGTTGCAGCTGAGATTGCTGATGAGGATGCTGCATTCTGCAGAAGGATTGGCGGACACGGCGTAAAGATCATTGAAGAAATTGCCTCGAAAAAGAAAGGGACGGTCAACATCCTTACGCACTGCAATGCCGGATGGCTTGCTTTTGTTGATTACGGATCAGCGACAGCACCCATATATGCGGCCTTTGACAAGGGAACAGACATCCATGTCTGGGTAGATGAGACACGGCCAAGAAACCAGGGTGCGCGGCTAACTGCCTGGGAACTTGGGCAGCATGGCGTGCCCCACACGGTTATTGCAGATAATGCGGGGGGGCACCTGATGCAGCACGGCATGGTTGATATGGTTATTGTGGGATCTGACCGGACAACAAGGTGCGGCGATGTTGCGAATAAAATCGGGACGTATCTGAAGGCGCTGGCTGCAGGGGACAATAATGTTCCATTCTACGCTGCGCTTCCGTCATCCACTATTGACTGGAGCATGCGCGACGGGGTTAAGGAGATTCCAATTGAGGAGCGCGGAGGGGCCGAGGTGAGGTATATTCAGGGATTATCTGAGGGCAGGATTACAACGGTGCTTTTGACACCTGCAAGGAGCATGGCAGCAAACTATGCTTTTGATGTTACGCCGGCAAGGCTTGTCACCGGAATAATCACTGAGCGGGGAATCTGCAGGGCAAGTGAAGAGGGCATCCTTGGGTTGTATCCGGAGCGCAGATGAGGGCTGCAGTATATTATAATAACAATGACATCCGGCTGGAAGAAAGGGAGATCCCTGCAATTTCTGATGGCGAGATCCTTGTCAAAGTGAGGGCTTCGGGCATCTGCGGAACAGATGTCATGGAGTGGTACAGGATTAAGAAAGCGCCGAGGATACTGGGTCACGAGATTGCCGGCGAGGTTGCTGATTCAAGGTCATTGCTCTTCAATGCGGGCGACCGGGTTTTTGTTTCCCATCATGTGCCGTGCAATAAGTGCAAGTATTGTCTGGATGGAAACCATACTGCCTGCGAGACATTGCATGCAGGCAATTATGATCCTGGCGGATTCTCTGAATACGTTCGCGTGCCAAAGATAAATGTGGAGAATGGAACCTACAAGCTGGGATGCCTTTCTTTTGGGGAGGGTGCGATGATTGAGCCCCTGGCCTGTGCAGTGCGGGGAATGAGGGTTGCAGGCGTCAAGAAGGGACAGACTATTCTGGTTCTGGGTTCCGGCGTATCCGGTCTGTTGTGCATGAAGGTTGCAAAACAGCTGGGTGCAAGGGTGGTTGCAACGGATATTGATGAGTATCGATTGGAGAAGGCGAGGCAGTTGGGCGCAGAAGCGTTTAATGCCCGGAATAAGCCTGATGTCACAGCGGAAAGAATTATAATCTGCACGGGTGCGATGCAGGCTGTTGAGCAGGCATTCAGATGCATGGACCGGAAGGGCGTCATGCTTTTCTTTGCAATACCAAAGGACAATGTCAAACTTCCAATGGTCGATTTCTGGCGTAATGAGTGGACGCTGATGAGTTCTTACGGTGCAGCATCCGGGGACCTTGAGGAATCACTCCGGCTGATTTCTGAGGGGCGGGTTGATGTTAAGGATCTGATTACGCACAGGCTGCCGCTTGAAAAGATACAGGAAGGATTCAGGATAGTGGCGGATGCAAAAGATTCCCTGAAGGTTGTTCTTGAGCTGTGAATGATTTTTGCAGGCTATGGAAATCCATAACAAAAAATATATACTAACGTGTTTCAATGGAGCGGAAATGAGGTAATGCAGAATGGGAACACCACTTGTACTTATTGTTGATGACGACCCCGGGGAAACTGCGGGTTTTTTTGCGGAAAAATGGCGCACCGAGGTTGCGCACGATCTTTTGGAGGCACTTGAGGTGCTGAGCGGCCGTATGCCTGATGCCGTTGCTGTAGACAACCAGATGCCTAATGCTGATGACGGCGTAGCGGTCGGGCAGGAGCTAAAGAGACTATACCCTGATTTGTATATTGTTGGATGCTCTGAAGGGTGGAATCCCGGCAATGCCGAAGTTGCCGGGCTTGATGCGTACGGAGATGCAACCGGAGCCTATGCACATCTGTGGGGGCATTTTAATTCTTGAACACCTTGTCAAGCTGTCTTAAACATTTGCATCAATCAACCCTGAAGAACACCGGCCGGTATACGCCGCACTCTGCCAGGTATCTCAGCGGGGGATCCTTCAGGTCTGTTGTCATGGGGTCGTCAAGCCCCTCGCGATGCATTATCAGAAAGGGATCCTCGGGGTGGCACACCATCAGATGCAGGATATTGCCGGGGTCGTCCGCCTGTTCCATGCCTATGGCCATGGCCTCTTCCAGTGCCGGAACCCTGATAAGCCTGTCTGAGTAGGTTTCGATGTATCCCGGACTCCTTAGCTTCTCTTCAGGGTCAATTCCGCTTAGGTAAAAGGCTGCGCTTATGCAGCAGAACCCCTCCGGACTGTAGGTTTTTGCATGCTCAAAACGCTCTAATATCGGGTGCATAGGCGGCAGAGATATTGTTTTATTAATAAGTGTTTCTGAATTGACTACTGTTTAGTGCTTACTTACCGAAATGTTTTTAAGTTCGTCACAAAAACCAATTCAGGATGAAATACACACCCACTGAAATTCACATGCATGGCACACGGGCATGCACTCATAAATGTTACTATTGCTATACAAAGTCGGGCCGGAAGTATCTTGCCGACCGTTCTGGCGAGCTAACTGTAGCTGAGATGAATGCTGTTGTGTCAGACTTTGCCACATTTATATGGCCGTCACTTCTCGGAGGCATTGTGAAGATGACGGGCGGTGAACCGTTGATACGGTTTTCCGATTTGGTGGAGGTTGCGGACCACTGCAATGGGCTGGAGCCGAGGCAGCAGATCGCGATGACCACAAACGCCGCCCTGATCGGCGCGAAGGGCGCCTATAGGCAGGAAAACGCTGATGTTCTGAATATGGCCGGATTGTATGATCTCAGCCCAGCGGAAATTGTTGGGCAGCTGTATCAGAGGAATATCAGTCCGATTGAGGTTAGTATTGATCAGGTTCATGTTACACTTACCGGAGAACAGAACAAAACCCCCTTCAGCACCCTGAGCAATGCTGTCAGGCATCTTATTCAGGGCGGATATGGATCAGATAAGGAACTGCTTTTTTACATGACTGATGATGGTGAGCGTTCCCAGGAAATACTGTACGGGCTTGCGCAGGAAAATGGGCTGAAGGTTGATGATGGCCTGCATGGCGGCGGGGTTAATGTTGCGGTTAGCCTACTGAAACAGGTGCAAACCGGAAACCTCTATGGCATTGCGCAGAATGAAATAATCCCCCCTGAAGATATCTTCTCTTTCCGGTGCATGCGCAGGAGCGAACCAATGGCCTGGGAGCAGTTCCTGACAACGTATTGGAGCGATTGCCTTTCTGTTGGCTGGGATGGAACGGTCTATGCATGCCAGGATATGACGTTTGCAATAGGTAACGTGAGAGAAGACCGACTTACCGAGATTGTAAGGCGGCTTGAAGCCAGGGAGGACCACCCCATATACGGCAAAGCAATTGAAATTGTCAATATCTATGATGATCTTGCCGCCAAAAGGACATGGGACAACTGCTGTGTTGGCATGGCGCTGAGTCTTATACATGACGTGAGGCCTGACCTGGTTGAGCCACTGACAACAGACCGCCAGGCATGCTATACGCTGGGAAGGGACCCGGAAATGCAGGATATTCTGATAGAAGAGTTTCATCGAAGAAGAGACGAGCTCCTTGCCAATATTGCTGCAATTGATGAAGCAACAGAACAGCAGATGATTAAGATGTCTGAAGAGAGGGTGTGGGAGAAGCCTGGTGAATAGTACGTCTTTAAACAAACCACGGCGAATTGGCCCAGCCCTTCCTTGCATACAGGTGGATTATCGGCATCCTCGGCAGGATAGGATTGAATGTTGAATCATTATATGTGTGGAACAGATATCTATTGAACCCCTTTTCAAAGATTTCCCTTTCCAGCTCCCGCATGATGTAGTAGCGCATCGCTGCATCTTTTGGTGTGAGGAGCTTATTATGCTTCCGGGCATTTTTCTCAATCCTTTTATGGGCCGGAACTGATCCCCACCAGCCAACCGGCATATCTGACAGGGTTTTTTCAATCTTTTCAAATGAGATGCCGTGCCTTTTCCAAAGGTCGCCCAGCTCAGCGTGCCTGAATCCGTATCTGCGGTAAAGCGACCTGATGTCTCTTGTGTAGGATCCAATAACTGATCTTTGAACGCCATTGAACTCCGCGTGCTTTGTTGCGAATACATACGATACTTCCAGGCCCGGCGGATATACTTCCTCAATTTCGTGGGCAAGGCTTTTGATATGATCGCATGCCTCTATGTCAGCCGGGTTTGCCCTTTTCTTGGTTCCATATCCCCAGAAACCGATTATCCTGATTGGCTCATTGGAGTCAACTGCGATTTTGATCCTGTCCAGCATTTTGTCGGTGTTGGTCGGCCTGTCCCTCCTGTATCTCTTCTTCATGAATACCGAGAGGATCCTGCTGCACGTTGTGTCCTGGCATGAATGGGTCCTGTTCACGAGGGGCTTTGCCTTAACCTGTTTCCTGGTGTAGCCAAAGCTGCGGTATAGCTTTAGGTAATAGTCCTGCTCTGACTCCAGCATGGAGCTGAACATGCCATTGTCCAGGGAATTCCCCTTGAGGCCCATGCCCTCGCTCAGGACCACTTTTTTTCTGTATGCTATGTAGTGGGGGAGCCTGTCAAGCATGGCAGCCCTGAAAATCTGCTTATCCATCCTGTATTTTATGGGTATGTTAAGCGCGTACTCAGCAAAGTCAACATCCATGAAGGGTACGCGCACCTCTACTGTGTGGTGCATTGATGTCCTGTCAACGCGCTGGAGCTGCGTCATATGAAGATGGTCGAAGAACCTGCGGGACATAAGGCTGGCCTGCTCAAGAGGGATGTTCCTGAACTCCGGATAGCCGCAGAAGATCTCGTCAGCGCCCTCGCCGCAAAGGACGACCTTGAACCCGTTATCCTTTGCAATCTTTGCCAGGAAGAGCGACAATCCGGCCTGCTTAATCAGGTTCGGTTCAGCGCTCTCGGTAATGCGTATTATCTCGGGAATCTGCCTGAATAGCTCCTTTTCTGCAGGAGGCTGCGCTGAAATCACCGGAATGCCGTTTTCCCTGCAGTATCTCATGGCAACCATGTAGTCGCAGTCAGGGCTGTCCCAGCTGTTGCCAACGACAATTGTAGCAACCCTGCTGTGGTGCTTCCTTGCTGTAGCCAGGACTGCGGTGCTGTCAATTCCTCCGCTGAGAAAGACCGCAACCGGAAGATCAGTTGCGCACCTCTTCCTGACCGCGCTGTCAAACAGCCTGCGCAGATTGGCAATGATTGTTTCCCTGCTGTCCGTTATTATTCTTTCCGGAAATGAATAGTATTTTCTTTCAGTTAGGCCGCTGACAAATGAGCCCGCGGAAACCTCCATAATCCTGCCTGCAAATAGGAGCTGCTTTGCCTCAGATGCAAAGTATACGGTGTTTCCGGCAACTGCCCAGTGCAGGGGCTTGATGCCGTAGGGGTCTCTTGCGGCAAGAAATGATTCGCCGTCATAGATTATAAAGGCAAACATCCCGTCAAGCTTTTTTGGCAGCTCCTTTCTCCATTCCTCGTATCCGTGCACAAGGACCTCTGTGTCGGTCCCTGTGCAGAACCGGTGCCCCCGCAACACAAGCATCTCTCTGAGCTCATGATGGTTGTATATCTCTCCGTTCATGACCGCGAATATCCTGCCGGTCTCATTTGCTACGGGCTGCTTTCCGGTGTCCCTTCCGACAATCTTCAGCCGGTTGCATGAGAGCACCGAGCTTCCGACTACCGCATGCTCATTGAAGCTTTCGCCCCGGTTCCTTATGGGATCCATCAGCTTAATGATTTCTTTGGGATCTCCGTCGATGATCGCTCCGATTCCGCACATCTTAACTACTCGTGGGTGGTTCTAAATATATTAATATTTATCCTCCCTTTTGGGACTATATGGATACATCCATCCTTGAAGACCTGGGGCTCACGCAGGCCGAAATCAAGACATACATCGCGCTCCTGGAGCTCGGGACGTCATCTGCCGGGCGGATTCTAGAAAAATCAAGGCTACAGAACTCTGTTGTGCACAGGGCGCTGAATTCGCTTATTGAGAAGGGGCTAATCTCTTATATCCTGGAGGGCAGGAGAAAGATATATCAGGCAACAAACCCGGACAATTTCATGGATTTTATCGATGACAAGAAGAGAAGGTTCAAGGAGATACTGCCTGAGCTGAGGAACATCCGGCTCTTTTCAGAGAAGGAGACCCGCGCGGAACTTCTGAGGGGAAAGCGCGGCATCAATGAGCTGTATGTCAGCCTGCTTGATTCCGGCGGTGAGGAGTATAATACTTTTGGCGGCGGTTCCAGAGTAACGCATGAAGTTATGAGTGATTCCTGGTGGAGGAATTTGCATGCAAAACGAATCGACAGAGGAATTCCAAGCAGGCAGGTGTTTGATGAGACGCTGAGGCCTTTCGGAAAGAGGCTGAACCGGCTGAGACTGACACAGATCAGGTTTCTGCCAAGGGAGTTTGAGCAGCTCCAGGAGACCATAACCATCGGCGACTGCGTGGGGATTGCGATCTTTACTGAAAACCCATACGGGGTTCTGATCCGGGACAGAACCGTTGCAGAGGGCTACAGGAAGCAGTTTGAGATTCTGTGGGAGACTGCCTTTGACTAGCTCGCCATATTCCAAAGCAGATTGAAGTACCGCCTGAAACTCTTTGCAATCTCCTTTTCCCTTATAACTATGGCCAGTGGCGTTTTTGTCCAAAGGACGATTGCCACTGTATCCTTATAGATGTTTACTTCGGCAGGACTCATGAACTCCTTCGCCAGCGTTTTTACCTGATATCCATGGTCTCTGCAGGATGATGTGTTCTTCTTTGCACGTTCATCAAAGATTATTTTGCAGCGAACATTCTTCCTCTCAAGGATGCGGTTAAATTCTTCAAAATACCCCCAGAACATCTCAGCATGGGTGGGTACACCGAAGGCCAGATATTCGTCGCCTGACTTCATTGACACGATGCTTGAAAGGTACTATCGCAGCGCCGACAAGAGAATGATCCGCCAGGAGCATGTTGTTGTCAGGAATTTCTGATTGCCCTATTTCCCTATAATTACAAAGTACTTTGCATCGCAAAGTTTATATAGTTGAACGCTTCTTTGGCTTATCAGGTGGTAACTATGGGCCTGAAAGAAATAGAAACGAAAGCGTGGACATCCACATTTGAGGATGGAATTACTGATATTGTTATTGGGCTGATTTTGGTAGTGTCCACAATCTGCCAGCTATTTGATGACCTGAGATATTATCTCTATCCTTTATACCTGGTGCCTGTTGTGTTCTCAATGGTTGCTAAACGGTATGTTACGGTCCCGCGAATGGGCAGGGTCAAGTTTTCGGTGGCACGGAACAGGAAGCTATACCTGCTCGTATCAATCATGACTGCGTCGATATTATTGCTATTGATGCTGACTTTTTTCGGAAAACTGCAACAAATAGCCAATGCTGGGATTCTAGTCGGGGTCATAGTTTTTACTATCTGCGTGACTATTGCTTATTTCATGAATTTTCATCGGATGTACGTCTATGCAGTCCTGTTTACGGCGTCTTTTGCAATGTCGGAGCTGGCGATTGCACGTACCGGAAGCATCCCGGGCGGGGCATACGCATGGGCGGTATCGGCTGCAATAATACTAACAATCGGCGCATATCATCTTGTGCGGTTTATCAAACGGTATCCAGAGGCAAAATGAACCTGAAATATACTGAGAGAGACGCCTGGAGGATGGCCCATTGCCTGGATGGCCTTATAGATATCTTCCTGGGTGCAGTGTTCCTGTGGTTCTCGATAAACATCTTTCTGAATTGGGATAATCTGGGCCTGGCCATAATGGCGCTCCTTGTTGCTGGCCATGTTCTGGCCAAGAAATATGTGATTGGGCCAAGGCTGGGCCATGTAAAGTTCGGCAGGGTGCGCAGGAAAAAGGTGCTTAAGGCGAATCTGCTCCTTTTTGGATCTGCAATGCTTGGCGGCGTTTTTCTGCTGCTCTCCAAATTCAGTTTCATGGGCCTGCCGGAGTTTTCGCTGGTTGCTGTTATACTTCCCATTACCATACTGGTTGTACTGGGACTTCTTGCATGGTACACGGATTTTCCCAGGCTCTATTTGTATGCCGTAATGCTGGCAATCAGCTTTGCAGTGTTTGTCATGATCAAGGAGGCGGCGGGTGTCAGGACCGGCGCCTTTGCGATAACAGCGACATCGGTTTTTATGGTCTGTGTGGGTGCAGTGAACCTGTTTTTGTTCTTGAAGAGGTATCGTACGCCCCATGATTGACAGGATAATCCATGAGCCCGCAAGATTCAGGCTGATGGCGCACCTCTATGTGGTAGAGAGCGCCGACTTTCTTTTTCTTATGCGGCAGACTGAACTGACGTTCGGCAATCTGTCAAGCCATATGACGAAGCTTGAAAAGGCCGGATATGTGAAGGTTGTTAAGGAATTCATGGGACGGAAGCCGCACACAATGCTTGCTTTGACAAAGAAAGGCAAGGGTGCGTTTGATTTATACCGGAAAGAGATGAAGGGTGCGCTTGAGCTGCCTGAGGATTAAGACAACCGAATCAATGGGAAATGCCAGCAAGCCTTCGGGAACAGGTTCTACTAGCCGAATCCGATTTCATGCTTTTCAAATTCGCCCTTGAGCTTCTTGAAAAAGGAGGAGACAATATGCTTCTTCAGCGAGATGTCCCATGTCCAGATCCAGACCTCAAGGGATGTCTTCTCTTTCGTAATGTTTGTCACATGAATCTGGGGCCTGAGCTTGTCCAGGTTTTTAGGCACCTGAAAAAAGCTCTTCGGGATCTCAAGCAGCTTGGTGAGCTTGTTGATGTTTCTTTCGGGGATGTTGGGCAGTATGTTGGGGTTAGTCGTGCAGATGTTCTCAATTATCTCAGTGACCTTGCTGATATCTGACTCAGACGATATGTCTATTGGGACATTTATCCTGATGAACTCGCCCTCGCTGTAGTTTATAACCGGTGTGCTGGTCATGAACATTAGATTCGGCACATAGATTATCTTGCCCCTGAGAGACCGAAGCTTTGTTTTTCGGAGCATGACGTCCTGGACTTTGCACAGCTCGCCGTTTATCTCAATCATGTCGTCTTCCCTGAAGGGCCGCTCAATAGAGAGAACGAGGCCGGATGTGATGTTTTGCAGGACAGGGATCATTGGGAGAATCAGGGCTGCACCCAGGATACCGAGAGCTGCCAGGCTCGCACCAAGGTTGAATGCAAGTATGTTGTTGAATGCGTAGAAAAAGCCCAGGCCATAGACAGCATACATCATAATCTTTGATACTGTCTTGTAGATTACGCGGCGTACTCTGGCCTTAAGGATTCTTGCGACGATTACATTGACTATTGCACCACCAACAAAGGATAGTACGATTACTGCAAAGAAGGCAAGCAATGTTCCTGCAGAGACTCCGTTAGCCATGTTTTTTCAGATAAAGCCGTTGCTTATAAATGTTTTTTATTTGTACTTCAGCTTAAAGCCGATCATCAAAAGAACAAATGTCAGAGTGACCACGTTTGCGAGGATGATGGGCAGGTCCTTTGTGAGGATGCCGTAGATTGTCCAAAGAACGACACCGGTTCCGAGCACAAGAAACATTGCCAATGAGAGGTCGCGTGTCTCTTTAAGCTTCCATGTTCTCACTACCTGCGGCAGGAAGGCTATGCTTGTGCAGGTTCCTGCCAAAAGCCCGATAATTGTGTAGTTCATCTGAAATGGTCGTATCCGGAGCCCAAGTCAACGGGTTTTCCGTTATGCAATAGACTGATACCCTCTTCTTTAATCTTTCCAACTACTGTGAAATCAGAAAACTCATTCCTTAACGATTCAGCCCTGTTTTCAGGAATGGTGAAGACCAGCTCATAATCCTCGCCACCATTGAGAGCGAAATAGTATGGGTCTTTATTGGTCAGGTTTGCAGCCTCTTTTGTTTCTTTGGATAACGGTATCTTCTCCCTGATTATTTCGGCGCCCACCCTGCTTTCCTCGCATATGTGCCTGACCTCGGAGGCAAGGCCGTCAGAGACATCTATCATGGCGTTTGCATGCTTTGCGATGGCCAGTGCAGCCTTTGCCCTGCACCCGGGTTCGAGATGCTTTTGCAGGAGGCGTTTGTCGCAGTGAACCTTGTCCGTAAGCAGCTGAAGGCCTGCAGCCGAGCCACCCAGCGTACCGGTTACAGCAATTAGATCGCCGGGTTTTGCATGGCTTCTCAGCCGCAGCATGTCTTTTGCCACTGTTCCAAGAATGGCAATATTTATCACCACGAGTCCGCCGTGGGTTGTGTCCCCGCCGATTATTTTCACGTTGTGATTGTTTGCGGAAAAACGCAATCCTTCGTAGAGTCCGTCAACAAACTTAACAGTTGTATCCCTGGTAAGGCATATTGAAACGAAGGCATAGTCGGCAGTGCCGCCCATTGCAGCTATGTCCGAGACATTTGATTCCATGGCCTTGATTCCGATCTGTTTAGGCGTGCTCCAGTCCAGCGAGAAATGGTCGTTTTGCACAAGCATATCGGTTGTGACAAGAAGGTATTTGTCACCTGCATCAATTACTGCAGCGTCGTCGCCAATGCCCTTGATTACCCTGGCATCGTCAATATCCTGCGCAATCCTCCTGATGAGTCCGAATTCTCCAAGTTCCATGACTTTCATGGAGAAATGGAAAACTTAGGTATTTATTAAGGTTGTGCGATTCCGGAACATCTGTGCTCGTTTTCGACCTTTTCGGCTTGATTGCAAGTTTTCTGAGAACAGGTTAATATAGGGTCTCCCCCCTTTAATTTGAATTACGCAAATCCAAAGTGTTGGGGGGGAGGACCCCAGATGAGAACTTACGATGTTGACCTTAATAAAGTTGTTGGTAAGACTTTTGATTTTTGCCGATACCACGACGTGCCAATGCACTGGAGCAAAACCAAGAACGAGAGATACAATGTTCCTCTCGTAATAGTGCTTTACGTCCTGTTCAGCATGGCTGACAAGAGCTACAAACGATTCAAAAGACTTGTTGAATCATGCCCACCCAGCACTTTAGTGCTGGAGTCAATTCCGGTCTCATCGACGCTGTGGCGCGCGTGGCGACGTATTCCGCCACGCTTTTTAAGAAAGCTGGTTCAGCTTTCTGGCAAGGGCGGGCGGGATAAGTGCATTGCCCTTGATCCAACGCATTTTCAGATCAGCAGGCCAAGTGTTGCCTACTGTAAGCGCATAAAGCGCAAGCTTGAGCGCGAGCTAAACAGGAAGGTAACCATAGCGACAGGAACCAGAAGCTTGCGAATTGTCGACGCGGTAATCTATGCGTACCCAAAGCGTAACGGGCTGGATGACCTGGACAAATTGCTTGGTCCCTGGGTGAACGGCAAGACAATTGTCGCAGATACCGAGTTTGATGCCGAAGAAAGATTTCATAGGAAGGTACTGGCTTTGGGCGGCAAAAGTGTTGCACCCCTGCGCCACAAAAAGGTTCCAGTGTGGAGGACAAAGGGGGCGCGACGCAAGCAGCTCCGACGGAGATGACCCGGAAGAAGCTACAGAAGAAGACCGCTCACTGAGACTGCAAACAGTATGCTGAAAAGAGGCATGGGAGAAACATTGCGTGGCCGCACCGTCTGGCAGCAAGCCAGACATTTCTATGCGAAATGTTTCACACACAACATATTATTGAGGTGCAACT
>JBDRAZ010000006.1:0-6253 GCA_043823195.1 archaeon | reverse complement strand
GATTGGTGCTTTGCAACCAATCAGAAACCGGAACTCGGCCTTGTATGGACATACAGGAAACGATGGAACCACGAAACCGGGTTCAGGATACAGGATGAGGCAAAAATCAAGACCAAAAGCTCGAACCCGCTCATAAGATTCTTCTATCACCTGCTGAGCATGCTGCTCATACTGATCTGGCGCATCAAAAACCGGCTGGGTGCCTACATAACATTCAAACGGTTCATTAAATGCATCGAGATGCACTATATTGCGCAGGTCAAAAAGCCGCCGCCGGGCGTAACCGCCGGCTATATGTTGGATTAACATAGGTGATATCATATATGCCTGCACCAGTGTGCGGCGAATCAGGAGCAGGGGGGTGAACAGGACTAAAAAACGCAGTATGGGGCTAGTGTAATCAGCTGCAAAGCCGGCGTACTAATGATCCGGCTTTATATGTATCGGAGATACTGCCTGTTTAGATATATTTATATATTTTGGTCTCAAAGCACCTTTCATGCCCAAGTACCTGTTTGAGAGTGTTGCTGCAAGCATTGTTTTTGACCAGAACAAGCTTTTGACCCTGACTGCCAGGGAAGCAAAGAATTTTGGAAAACTTGAGACTGCGACAGACACCCAGGTCAGGAGCGCCCTGAGCGGCCTGAAGGACAGCAGCCATTACCCGCGTTTTCGCGAGAGAAACCTGCAGATAACCAGGCGCCTTATACATGAATCCGTGAAACCGGACTCCTATGTAATCCAGGCAGCCAATAACATTGATGATATCGACCGGGCAATTAACATGCTGTCCAAGAGGCTGCGCGAGTGGTATTCCCTCTACTTCCCCGAATTTTCCAGAACAATCGAGAGTCATGTCAAATTTGCTGAACTGATATCAAAGAGCAGGAACGAGCTGATGAAAGAGCTGGGCTGTACAGGAACAATGGGGGGTGATGCAGATTCTGCTGATCTTGCGGCAATGCGGAACCTTGCCGGCTCCATTGTTGCGCAAAACAGGCTCAGGGAGTCGCATGAGGCCTACCTTGATACGGTGATGGGTGGCTTGTGCCCAAACCTCAAGGCCCTCGTAGGTGTTTTGATCGGTGCTAAGCTGATTGCCCTTGCAGGCTCGATTGAGAAGCTCGTTAAGCTTCCTGCTTCAACAATACAGCTGCTGGGGGCTGAGAAGGCCTTGTTCAGGCATATCAAGACCGGGGCCAGATGTCCGCGGCACGGAATAATCATGCAGCATCCGCTGATCAGCAGCGCGGCACAAAAGGAGCACGGCAAGAGGTCCAGGGTGCTTGCAGACAAGATTGCCATTGCAGTCAAGATTGATTATTACAAGGGAGAATTTGCCGGCGAGCGGATGAGGCGCGAGCTGGAGGCCAGGTTCAGGTGAAATATACAATCAGCGGCACAGTGATGCAGGCAGTCAATGTTGAGCTAAAAAAGGGCGAGACCATGTATTCTGAATCCGGCAACATGGCCTGGATGTCAGACAACATTGATATGGAGACCACGACAAGGGGCGGTTTTGTGGAAGGCATCAAGAGGCGGCTTTCAGGCGAATCCATTTTTATGAATACCTTCAGGTGCAGCTGCGGCACAGGCATCGTGACGTTTGCTTCTGAATTTCCGGGCAAAGTGTTGCCTGTCCAGATGAAGAAGGGAAAAGAACTGATCTGCCAAAAGGATGCCTTCATGTGTGCAGTGGAAAGCGTGAAACTGGAGATGTTCTTCAGGAAGCGCCTTGGCGTGGGATTCTTCGGCGGCGAGGGCTTTATACTTCAGAAATTATCCGGCAGCGGGGTTGCCTTTGTCGAGCTTGCGGGAGAGATAACCGAGATCACGCTGAAAAAGGACCAGGTGATCAGGGCCGATACCGGATATGTGGCGATGTATGAGCCTACTGTTGATTTTGATATCCAGATGGTGTCCGGGTCCAAGAACATTTTCTTTGGAGGGGAGGGATTGTTCCTTGCAAGGCTTACCGGCCCCGGAAGGGTATGGCTGCAGTCGATGCCTATTGCAAATCTCTCAAAAAAGATCGGCCAATACCTTGTGAGGGGCTCCAGGGGCGGCCTCAGCAGGCTGGCTGAGCTGGGGAAGGGAATATGAATGTGGCAATAACCATCCTGCTTACTGCTGTGATCTTCCTGGTATTGCTGGTTATGGTTCTTCCGATGCTTCTTTATCTCGCTACCATGCTTTACCATTTCTTCAAGCCTGATGCGCCAAGGAAAAAAACCTCGAATACCTACTCGCTCAGGGACCTAAAGGAGGTCAGGTCAAACAAGCCGATATGAAACCATCACGATTTGCAGGGATCTATCAGGACGGGAACAGGTTCTACACAGCCAGCCTTGCAGCCGGCAGGGTCTATGATGAATACCTGGTGAAGGAGGGTGGTGTTGAGTACCGGGAGTGGGATATCCGAAAGAGCAAGCTTGCGGCAGGGCTTGTCAAGGGCCTGTCACAGGTAGGGATGTGGCCGGGGAATGTTGTCCTTTACCTTGGGTGTGCGACCGGAACGACTGTCTCGCATATATCCGATCTGGTCGGTGCTGATGGATTTGTCTTTGCACTGGATTTTGCGCCAAGGGTCATGCGCGAGATGGTCTTTCTCTGTGAGGCGCGCAGGAACATCGCGCCGGTACTTGCTGATGCAAACCGGCCGTCAACCTATGCTGATAAGGTCTGCCTTGCTGATGCCGTATATCAGGATATTGCCCAGCGGAACCAGGCTGAGATATTCCTGAAGAACTGCGACCTGTTCCTGAAAAAGGACGGTTTTGGCCTGCTGTGCGTAAAGGCCAGGAGCGTTGATGTCTCAAAGAAGCCAAAGGCGGTCTTCAGGGAGGTACGGGACATGATCGAACAGCATATGACCATTGTCGATTACCGTGAACTGGCCCCGTTTGAGAAGGATCATTGTATCTTTGTCTGCAAGAAGTCTAAGGCCATCCGATTGTGACCAGGAGCGCAGTGGCCAGGCACACAACCGCAACAGCCGGCAGCAGCAGCCCGTATATTTTCCTGTAATCTGCCCCGAAATACTTCTGCGTGACTGACAGGCACAGGTGCATCGGGGATAGAAGTATTCCCATGTATCCGGATACAAAGGCAAGCATTACAAGCGTCTGATTGAGTTCTCCGCCGGAATTAAACAGGGGAATCAGGAGGGGAAAACCAAGGCCCACATAGGCAATGGTCATGCCGGTGAGAAATCCGATTATTGCAGGCACAAGTATGATCACAATGAGCGGCGATGTGCCGGCCAGGGATTGCGCAATTGCCTCAATCGCATTGCTGCTGTGAAGCACAGTCTTGAAATACATGACAAGGAAGACCAGCAGCAGAAGGTCAGCCTGGAAACTCTTCCTTATCCGGGCAGGGGTTGGGGGTATCCTGTGCACGAGGGATGCAAGGGCGACTGATGCCAGGACAGACAGCGCAATGTTTACTTTGAACGCGATTGGCAATATGATTGCGAGCAGGACAGGCCAGATTGCCTTTGCTATCCTCATAAGGTCGCCCCTCGCGGGCTTTTCTGTGTTCCTGCTGTGCCTTATTGTAAGGATGAACATGGCCAGCCCGGTCATGAAGACAGTAAGCATAATCGGCAGATTCATGAAAAAAAGCGACTTGAATGTGATTCCCACGATCGCAGTCGTAAGGATCGGACCCGGGTAAATCGGGTTTATGTATTCAGTTATATGCCTGAACCAGTAGTTGATCACAAGCATCCTCTCGGGTTTGAGCCCGATTTTCTGCCCGGTTTCCCTTGCGAAGGGCGCAGACAGCATCGCACCGGACGGAGCGGGCACCAGCCCGATGAGGAGGGGCATTGAGAATGTGACAAGCCTTAAATCCTTTATCATCCTTTCAAGCGAGGCGAGCATCTCTCTGAGAATCCCTGTGTCTGTCAGCATGTTGCTGAGGTAGAGGACCGAGACGAACACCAGGAGGAGGGTCAGCGTCTGGCTGTCTGCCAGTGTCAGGTAGATGTCAATAAAAATGCCAAGTCCCCTTCCGAACAGGATGCCGGTGAGAATGCTTCCTGCTGCAAGTGCGTAGGTCAGGTTTATCTTCCTGGATATTAGGATGAGCATGAGTGCAATCACTGCTGCTATCTTAATCAAGGCGATCATAAACCAGGATTTTTTTGTTGTCCTATATAAATATTCTTGAAAGGATCCTGCGGATTTGACCGCAGGAAATCAGTTTGCTTCTTCCACTCCAATATCCCCCGCTCCTATCTGCGATATTTCAACCTGATTTCTACGAGACATTTGGCCTAAGGTGACCAAAAGCCTTAAATAATATTTTCGTTTTATATTCACTATGCAGTTCACTTGTTGCTGTTAGAGTTTTCTCATTGTTCTAGTTATTTTGTTTCTGTTATAGGGCTACTGAGAGAATTCCGGAGGATGAATATGAGAGTTGCCAATAGTGTGCTGGAACTGATCGGCGGAACACCGGTTGTGAGGCTGAAGAACGTAAGCGGCGCTGCGGTATATGCCAAGCTGGAAAGCTTTAACCCCACGAGCTCGGTGAAGGACAGGATAGCCCTTTCTATGATTGAGGCTGCGGAAAACGAAGGCAGGATTAAGCCTGGCGATACAATCGTTGAACCAACATCCGGGAATACCGGAATAGGGCTGGCCCTTGTCTGCGCAGTGAAGGGCTACAAGCTTGTTCTTGTCATGCCTGATACGATGAGCATTGAACGGAGGAAGATCCTGGGGTATCTCGGGGCAGAGGTTGTGCTCACTGAAGGCGCACTGGGAATGAAGGGCGCTGTTGACAAGGCAGATGAGCTCGCTGACCTTAACAGGTGGTTTGAGCCGCAGCAGTTCGGGAATCCGGCAAATCCCGAGGTCCATCGGAGGACAACAGCCATGGAGATCCTGGAGCAGGTACCGGACCTGGATGTTTTTGTTGCAGGAGTCGGGACCGGCGGCACAATTACCGGGGTCGGCGGGGTGCTTAAGCCGAAGGGCGTGAGGATCGTTGCTGTTGAGCCGAAGGCTTCGCCGGTCCTGTCAGGCGGGAAGGCAGGTCCGCATAGGATCCAGGGCATAGGTGCAGGGTTTGTGCCTGAGGTATTCAACCCTGATCTCTGCGACAAGATTGTCGGGGTGAGCAACAGGGATGCAATCCATACCGCAAGGAGACTTGCAAGGCAGGAGGGCCTGCTTGTGGGCATCTCATCGGGCGCTGCTGCGTGGGCAGCCCTTCGGGAGGCTGAGATTCTGGGCAAGGGGAAGGTTTTGGTACTGTTGCCTGACCATGCTGAGAGATACCTGAGCACCGCGCTGTTTGAGGCGGAAAATGCTTGAGACAATCAGGACCGCGTACAGGAAAGATCCTGCGCTTAGAAAGGGTCTGAACTTTTTGGAGGTTTTTTTGTACCAGGGTGTGCATGCCATCTGGCTTCACAGGGTGGCGCATGCGCTGCACAGGATTGGAATCCCCTTTTTTCCGCGCCTGGTTTCGCAGGTCAGCAGGTTCCTGACCGGAATAGAGATCCATCCCGGGGCAAAGATCGGGAAGCGGTTCTTTATAGACCATGGCATGGGTGTTGTGATCGGTGAGACCGCCGAGATCGGCGATGATGTCATGATGTACCACGGCGTTACGCTTGGCGGACACGGGTGGTGGACCGACAGGAAGGGGCAAAAAAGGCATCCGACTGTCGGCAATGATGTGGTGCTGGGTGTCGGGAGCATAATCCTCGGGCCTGTGACAATCGGTGAGAATTCCAAAATCGGTGCAGGGGCTGTGGTCATCAAGGATGTCCCGCCCAACTCAACAATTGTCGATGAGCTCGGAAAGCCGCTTGTGTGGGATGGCCACAGGGTCAGGAGGGCAGATATTGACAAAACCGAGGTGCCGAGGCAGGGGTACTACTAGTTAGGTTTATATATGTCAGGGATACTATCCTCTTATTGAGGATGGACAAGCAATGCTTGTCTCCTGGCTTAAGGAGTCATGGCATTCCTGCATGCTCACCAGCATGCGGCCAGTGACGCTCCGCATCGTGCCGCCCGCGCATTAATTGGCGGTTCCTGGCTGAATTGGTGACTTTAAGGATTACTGAATCATTGGGTTCCATTGTCCAGAGGCGTTAACTTGATATCAATCCTTACAGATTTCGAAAACTCAGAATATGTCGGTGTGATGAAGGGGGTAATATACGCTGTGAACCCCGAATCGAGAATTGCTGATCTCTGCCATGAGAGGATGCCAGTCAGGGAGGCGGCCT
>JBDRAZ010000005.1:0-2140 GCA_043823195.1 archaeon | reverse complement strand
GTTTTCCATGTCTATTAGATACTGGACTATGATATCTGAATTGGCTTGAGAGATTCCCTTGATTATCCCTTTCTTCCTCCATTTCTCATACCTCTGCTGGTTATGATGCGGATCAATCTTCAACTTGATGCACCTTTATTGATTTGGCAGGTTGAACCTTTTAAAGAATTCGGGCATTATCACAAAAAAATAAAATGCCGGTGACGGGCAGATAACATTGGTGTGATTTCCCCCAACTCTTTTGGTTAACAACCAAATCTAATAATGTAAGAAACACTTCTCCTTTATATTTTTTTCTAGAAAATTCCGGAATGTTTTCAACTGTTCCGGAAAATCACTTCACTGGACTGCCCTGCGTGAAATATTTATACAAACCTTTTTCTTTTCATTTGCTCTCATTCGAATGCCGGCAAATAACTCTGAAGTAGCGTTAGCTCTCCCGCAGTAACTTTCTCTTAGTATCAATTCTGTGCATGTCTTAGTGCATATTGGTGTGCCTGATTCCGGTCAGAAACCAGTCAGCACAATCACTGTCAAAAACCATTAACAGGTTTATTTGCATCGCATAAAAAAGGTGGTAAAATGGAAACAATCGACAGATCCCTGAAGAACAAGACACTGGAAATAACCCTGGAATCCATCGGCTGGAAATCCCTCCTGCAGATACGGGCCGGCACATCAAGAATGCTCATACTGAAATCTGTAGTGAGAGGTCTGTGCCTGGAACGCGGCCAGCCGATCTATTCCTATGTCGGCCATGACCAGCAAAACAGGACTGTGATGGTATCTTACCTTGACTGCAAGCCAAGGATTATTCCAAAGGAAAATGAGTCATAAGACCCCTGAATGG
This sequence comes from archaeon, assembly GCA_043823195.1. GTDB lineage: Archaea > Nanobdellota > Nanobdellia > Woesearchaeales > JBDRAZ01 > JBDRAZ01. Next base: position 1,290 of record JBDRAZ010000005.1, on the reverse strand, counting down.
GTTTTGTACCTGAAAAAGCTATTGGAGGTGGAAGATGATAAACTGGAAAAAGTTTGAGGATAGATATGTGAGGCTGGAGACCGGTAATGAGAAGCGGTTGAAGCTGTCGAACTGGAGCGACGGGGTATGGTTCAACAAGCCCGGGATCAGCTTTGACGTGGTGGAAGAGGATGGCGAAAAGGTGGCCCTGAAGCAGTTTACCGTTATCAGCAAGAGGCTGATAAGGGCCATAAAGCCGATTATAGTGCGAGCTGAATCCCGGGGCGAAGATGCGATAGTGATCAGCATATTGCAGAGCGGCGAGGGCCTGGATACCCGGTACACTGTCAAAGAGCATCCGGCAAAGCCGGCAAAGGGGTGATTATCATGGAGAAATGCGGATGCAGGGTTGTGCTCTTGGAGATCCGGGGGATGCTGAAGGACATTGACCAGAAACTGACCCACATCATTGAGCAGAACAAAGAGGCGAGGTACATGCAGCATGGGCATGCATGATGTAAGGAAGTACTACAGGAGGCTGAACCACCGGGGTTATGGGCTGACTGAGCTTGCTGCCATTGGGGACAGGATTGTAACCGGCTTTTTTGATGATGAGGCTGCCTTTGCTGCAGCCTGCCGGCTTTACAATGGATATAATGTCTATGCAGGGAGAAATCCCCGCCCCCCTGGGATAAGCTGGATCAAGAATCATATGGGTTGTTCGAAACGGGCCAGGGATTTTGATATCAGGTTCCTGACAGCCATAAGCCTTGACATTGATCCTGTCCGGGAAAGCCTGGCTGCAACTGAGGAGCAGCATGAGCAGGCGGTTTCTTTTGCTTTGAAGCTGCAGGGATCGATTGGCGGTGATGTAGATGATTCAGGCAATGGTGCCTATCTCTGGATCCCGTTCAGAACCCCGGTTGAGGTTGGGAGCGACTTTTTCATTCTGAAACGGCAGTGCGCCGCCTGGCAGAGGGTTGTGAAGGAGCGGTTCAGGCCGGAAAAGTACAGGCTGAGGATTGACGGATGTTTTGATTTCTCGCGGTTGAAAAGGGTGATTGGGAGTTTCAACCACAAGGCTCAGAGGTTTTCGAGGATGGTTAAATGGTCTGAGCCGGATGACAAGGTCCGGGAGGAGATTCTTTCGATGGATGTGCGGGTTCCTGCTGGACCTGTCTTTGTGAATTTCCAGAGGGAATTGCCGTTGCGGTTCAGGCGGCTGTTGAGATGGGATTTTTCAGTGAGGAGGCTGTGGCAGAATCCTGATCCTTTGAATGATACGTCGCGGCATGACTGGAGGCTTGGGTT
>JBDRAZ010000004.1:0-34201 GCA_043823195.1 archaeon | reverse complement strand
TGATATTGAGGTTGATGATGAAGTGGAATACGATCTGAGCTGGATTCCAACTGAGGTGGGGGAATATTACGTCGTAATAGCGGCAAATACAACAGATGACGCCAACTGGAAAACAAACACCTGGACAGACTATGTTTCTGTTTTGCCAGATGCACCTGATGTCAGGCCTGATATGTATTACTACGGGGATCAGGCAATTGTTAACAAACCGATTGATATGCAAGTTACTCTTCAGAATGAGGGCTTCAAGAAGGCCTATAATGTAACCGGAGCCATTGTCCTTATGTCCGGTGTATATTATATTGGTCTGGAGCAGAATGAGTCAATAGAACTTGAATATGGGGCACGCTACAATATTACCCTCTTGTCCTTGAACCAGACTCAGGCGACTTTTAAGCTTAATGACATTAATCACGCTATGTCCGAAGGGGATGTCATGTTCCTGTCTGATGATGTTGCATTAGCCTTCATTTCACTCAGTTCACATTATGCCGATTTCGCTTTGGGAAATTCCACACTTAGCAATCTCACATTTCCTGACATTGACGAGTTGGGGCAGTATGAGACAATCTGGTCCTGGACGCCTTCGAAAGCCGAAGCATACAGATTATTCCTCAATATCAGTGTTTCAGGTGACTACCGCCCTGAGGACAATAGGATCTCCATGTATGTATCTGTCAGGGAAGATGGTCCTGATGTTAGCGGCCGATTCAGGAATTTAGCCATAAGGCAACATTACGATGCAGGAGAAACAATAACCCTGCCGGTAACGGTATCAAATGAGGGTTCGCAGAAGTCACGCAGAACAGTTGCAGAGCTCTACACCCAACGGGTTGTTTTTGTTGAGGAGAATAGAGCACCAATGAGACCTCCGGAAAAATATTCAGCAAACCAGGCTGCTGAGACCGAGCCTCCTGCAGAGGAGCCTGAAGAACCTGAAGAAGCGCCCCCTGAAGAAGAACCTGAAGAAGAAGCTGTTCCCCTTAGAGTAATCTATTTGGAAGAAGATGGAAATACAGATTTTCTTGTGGATAGAGTAAACCTGGGAAAGATTGACCCCCACGAGGATTTGTTATTGGACTTCAACTGGACGCCCGGTCCAGGCATATATTACGCGAAACTATTTACCAATGCCTCAGTTGACGTATATGATAGAAACAACTATGATGAAGCAGGAACCTTTGGTGTTGTGTCGTCTGGAACAAATGTTGAGGTTTTGATTGAGATTGATGGACACCTGGAGCTGGGAGAACTGCAGGAAGTGGTTGCCATCGTGGCAAATTACGGAACCGAAAGCACCGATACAAATGTTACCATATCAGTTAACAATGAAATTCTGCAGACCAGGACAATAGAAAACTTGGACTCGCTGGAGGCTTACGAAGTGAAGTTCAACTGGACACCGGAAGTTGATGGCAATGTTGTCGTCACTTTAAGGGCTGACGCGGCAAACGATTCAAATCCCCTGAACAACGTAAAGCATGAGACTGTTTTCATAACCAATGAAATGCTGTCAGTGTTTAATGTCACAGGAACTAACGGATCAAATGTTCTTAGACTTATCGGGATCAATGGCGGGGAGTACTGGCTATCTGGTCCAACCGAGATAACGGCCCCAACACGGGCAGATGTTGTGATCGCGGACCCAAATGAAGACCAGACAAGAGTAGTTGGTATCCTTTATCAGAATTCTGAGTTTGATCCTGAAATGACAGCAATGTCTGACTCGATCAGATCGTTGAACTATAAGCACATGATACTTGCAAATAAAGTCTCCTGGAATTACAATGAAAACCATTACTTGGTGGGTTTTGAAAATGTATCAGACATCATCAACAGCACACCCTGGATCTATGCCTGCAAAATCTGGAATTTCGAGGAAGCACGCTGCGAGTCCGGCTGGACCAACATCCCCGGTATAATTAATATCCAAAATAACATTCTTGAAGCATATGCGGATTATGAAAACGTTCAGGCCTTCGCCATCGGTGAACCTGACCTTGACCTCGACGACCTACCCGACTCAATTGATATTGACGATGACGGAGACGGCATAAATGATTCAGCAGACAACTGCAACCTGACAGCAAACAAGGGCCAGACGGATGTCGACGAAGACGGCCTCGGGGATATATGCGATCCCGACATGGATGGTGACGGCATACCGGATTTCCGTGATCCCGTTATTGGCAGACCAAATCAAATTAGATCAAATGTAGGGCTGAATATGACTATTGATAACTCAACTAATCTGACTGGAGATATTGAGAGCAGGCGAAAGGTTGAGTTCAAGAACGAGCAAAGAACATTTGTAGCCTTCAATTATGACTTTAGTATGGGTGAGATATACCTGCCCAATGTATCTGTTGAGATCCAGCCGAGCGGAAGCACAGCGGGCTACGCTATCGTCAAAGGCCTTGACGTTGCATCCCAGGGCCTTACAAAGAATATCACAATAGACAACCTGGCAGCTGATGTAAATACCATTTGCATTAAGGATGCAGAGATTGCGTCAATAACTGAAATATCTGCCAACTGTGATGGCTCTAATGAATCATTAATTACCTGTGACGGCACTTTGCAGAATGGATACACCTGTGCCTTAACCGGTGCTCAGTATCTTGCTACAGGACTGAAAAACTCAGGTGTAATCGAGAAGAGCGCGGATACAGCTCCGCCGCCGGGAAATGACGGGCCAGGAGGCGGCAATAACCGTAACACGCCTTCAGGCCCAGGCGGTTCATGCATGCCGCAATGGGAATGCAGTGGCTGGAGTGGATGCTTTCCCGGGGGGACACAGGAAAGGACCTGCAGGGATTCGCGATGCGGTGCCCTTCCCAGAACAGAGGGGCAGGACTGCACCTATCACTGCAGCGACGGGCTTCTTGACAGCGATGAGACCGGAATTGATTGCGGCGGGTCATGCGGTGCATGCGCAGTGGTCAGGTCATGCCCTTCTGAATGCACGTACGGCTGCAGCCTGGATACTGGCGTATGCATCATTCCGCTGGACAGCCCGCTCTTTACTGAGCCCACCTGTGATGACAAAATTAGGAACCAGAATGAATCCGGGGTCGACTGCGGCGGACCATGCCGGGCATGCAGCCAGGTAACCGGCCACGCTGTCTTTGACTCGGCCACACCAAGCAGGATAGCCGGCGCTGCAGTCTCCCTTGCAATTGTGATTCTGGGCAGTGCATTTTACTTTGGTTATATCCGCAGGGGCAGAAACACACCAGCCTACACAAAGTATTAATAAGGGCATAACAATTTCATGTTCTATGGATTTTCAGGGCATAAGGAGGATAGAGAACCTAACCTTTTATACAGACCAGGCCTTCTCTGCAGCCAGAAAGGCCAAGCAGAACCTCTCCCTATCGGGAAGCAAACTTGACCGGGCGCGGAGTGCCGAATCAAAGCGCATACTGACTGCCACAAAGGTCATCCAAAAAAATCTGACCGGCATCATACAGAGTTTTCCCACACTTAATAATCTTGATCCATTCTATCTTGAACTGGTGAAGATAACCATTGACTTTCCTGTTCTCAAGAAGTCTCTTGGGGCGCTGCAGTGGGCTGTTAGGCAGGTTGACAGGCATTCAAACGAATACCACCAGAAGGTACAGAAATGCCCAGATGCACGGAAAATATCATCCTTTCGCAAATCCTTTTACGGGAGGGCAGCCTCAATTTTGCGGCAGATATCTGACAACCTGTCTTTTCTTGAGCATGCAAGAAGGGTTATGCGGAATTACCCTGTGCTAAAAGAAGGCCTGACTACGGTGGTGATTGCCGGCTTTCCCAATGTTGGCAAAACAACGCTTCTGCACAAGCTGACTGAATCAAAACCGGAAATCAAGCCATACCCCTTTACGACAAAATCCATAAACATTGGCTATATTCAAACGCCAAACCAGGACATTCAGGTGCTTGACACGCCCGGGTTTCTGGACAGGACCCGGCTTAACCCAATTGAGCAGCAGTCTGCCCTGGCAATCAAGTACTTCAGCGACATTCTGGTGTATGTCTTTGACCTGACGGAGCCATATCCGCTTAAGGACCAGATGGAACTGTACAAGAAGCTCTGCAAAGGCAAACACATCGCCTTCCTGTCACGCGGAAAAGGCAATCTGCCCGTTGAGCATATTTCTTCACCTGAAGAATTGAAACGAAAAATTATTGAATATTGCACTGAACCCAGAACCCGGCATTGAAGTGCAGAACTTGGCCGGGCACTTTCTTTAGCTGGCGGATGTCTATATCCTCCTGTTGTAAACAGTCCTGGTTGGAAAGGGAATCCCTATCTTTGCCTTTCTCAGGGCCTTGTATATTGCGCTGACTGCCAGGTCGCGCATGGCAAACCTCATTGTATAGTCCGGCACCCAGAAATAAGCCTTGAAATTCAGCGAAAAGTCAGCCATCTCAAGGAATTTCACAAACGGCGACCTCTCCTCGTCGTCCACAATGACATTCTCGATCTTGGTGAGCGTATTTATGACAACCCTCTTTACCTTGTCAGGTTCATTCCCGTATTCCACGCCAAAAGGTATCACCACCCTTGCCGCAGGGTCAGGCTTTGCATAGTTCACAATGGTTGTATTCGCAAGCTGGCCGTTAGGTATAATCATTACCTCATTGTCCCAGGTCCTTATCTTGGTGCTTCGCAGACCGATATCCAAGACCCGTCCATTTTCGCCGTTCTCCAGTTTTACAATATCCCCAACACGGAAATTCTTGTCCAGGATCAGCGAGATTCCCCCGAAGATATTTGCCAGGCTGTCCTTAACGGCAAAACCTATGGCTATTCCCGCAATCCCCAGGCTTGCCAGGAAAGGCCCGATCTCAATGCCCCATTCAGCAAGCAGGAGCAGAAGCCCTATAATGGTTATCACAACCTTTGACATCTTATGGAACAGGGGCAGGATATCCTCATCCAGCCTGGATTCGGTTCTCCTTGCCCATTCCTTACCCCAATAATCAATCAGTATGTCAAGCCATACTATGACGAGGTAGGTGATTATGATAACAATTATGGAATTTAGCAGGCTGGTAAAGGATATGAATGCGCCATTTGGCAGCCCCAGCCGCATGATGGCAAGCTTAAGCCCAAAAATAATTATGATGTACTCTACTGATTTCTTGCTCCGGTCAACCAGAAGATCATCAACCTCTGTCTTGGTCTTGCCGGTTATCCTTGATACATATTTCCTGACGATATACCTGAGTATTTTTGACGCCAGTATGAAGAATCCAAGTATCAGTGCAGACTGGACATACTTATTATCGCTGATGAGTGTTACTGCTCCTGAGACCAGATCTGCAGCCATAATACCCAACGATGCCATATTCAGGATATTAAACCTGCATTTTATATAGTTTTAGTGCTATGGTCCAGTGATTACTTGTTCTCAGAGACCTGAATAGAACACGACGACGGCAGCTTATGGTATACCCGTGCCATTGCCTTCCTTGCAGTAAGGAGGTTTCCCTTGTCAACAGAGAGTGTAAAAAGCGTCTGGCCCTCCCTAATCTGCGCAGCTGCACCGATTGCCTTGCCGAATGACATTTTCATTCCTGTGCTCATTCTGTCTGCACCGGCGCCGGCAGCAAGAGGGTTTTCCCTGAGGATATGGTGCGGATATACGTTAATCATCATATAATAGCCGTTCTTTCCCAGTGTGTTTTCAAGATAACGGTTAGAACTCTGCCGTGCAGATTCAATAGCATTATGCCTGATCTGCAGGCTTCTCTTTGAAAGGAGCTTAAGGGTATAATAGAATTTCTTCTTCTTGTCACCCATTTCATACCTGACTATCTTCAGGTTTGGTGAGGCCTTTATGAAATTGTCCTTCATGAACTTGGAGCGCCTTGTATACGGCCGCTCCAGCCTTCTATACGCGACGAATTTCCTCAGCTTTGCCATGTCCAGAAGAATTTGGATTTGCTTTATAAAGCTTTTGTTTTCTTCAGGGCATTTGGCCTTTTAGCTGCCTTAAAGGCTGTTGCCACCAGTTCATCTATCTGGCACCCGGCAATTGCTGCATAGGCTGTACGGAATCCGGCTATCTGACGTCCCAACGCGTCTTCAGCATCAGCCTGCCCAGGAAATATTACCTCACGAGCCTGCAGGAATACCGGATCAGGCTGGCCTGCCCTGAGCACGACATTATAAGGTCCGAGATCCATAAGAAAATATCCTTCCTCACGCTGTTCAGCAAGCATTGCACCCAGCATCTGAAAGGCCGTTATCATGTCCTCTCTATTCAATTCAGCGTATCCATCTGCAAGCGTTGGCCCCTCTACGCTTTGAGTGAACAGGTATCCTTTCTTTGGTCTTTGCACAAGCATCTGCTCAGCCCGGCTGGCATAGATGAGAGCCACCGGATGCGCCATGCTGCCCCTGACCAAATCATCAAGAATGACGGCATTGACAAATGCCTGCGCAGGCACATCATGCGACTCTGTTTCGCCAAGCACCCTTAAACTCAGCCCCATTTCCGCCCAATTGCCCTTCTCATAACCGTCCTCTACACCATGCACAATGGCCTGAAGGCGGTCAATGTTATCTACTATTCCGAAGGTATCGTGGTTGGAATATGCTCTATACTTGCTTTGTGCCAGCTTCGAATAGGATCCATTTAACATATTTCCCGGGAATCAGATGCAGTATATAAATCTTTCCATTATAACTACTGCCGGGTGATAACTATCTTCGTTTGACGCTGGATTGGGTGTTTGGGGGCGGATTTATATGACATTTTCTCATTTGATTCTAGGGGTTCCAAAAACATCAGAACCTGTTCTGCCCACTATTAATTACGTATGAATAATGGGTTTTCTGGACCTATTCAGTTTGCTGCTTTAAGGAACTTGCGGCGCATCGATGCCAACCTTGCGCAATCTTTTGAATGCAGAACGGCTATACCCCGTTTTCAGCAGAATTAAACCTTTTGTTAAATGTGGGGGTGGGGATTTGAACCCCAGTAGGCACTAAGCCAATAGGCCCTGAACCTATCCCGTTTGACCGCTCCGGCACCTCCACACATTCTCCCGAAAATGGCCTATTCTTTTTTAAGCTTGCGTTTTTGCAAGCATCGCACCAGCAAGTTTGAGGGTTGCCAGAAGTATGCATACCTTGGCTATTCCCATAAGCGGTATCAGAAGCGCACTTACCAACAGCGCCCCAAACGCCGCTCCAAGAAAATCCAGAAAGTACAGTTCGCTTGCGGTCTGGCCCACTGTCCCGCTATGCTTACGCGATGCAATGGAAAACTCCATTCCAACAAAAAAAGCAATAGTGACCATAAGGAAAGGATAAATGAATGCATGCAGAACCAATAATGGGGAAAAGCACAGCACCATAAGGCCCAATTCGGGCAATAAGAGCGATCTCACCCTGGCTCCATAGTGTGCGCCCAGTGCAAGCCCAACCATAAATGCTGTTATCAGTATCCCGATCATCTGGTAGGCGTATCCGTAGGCAATCTGAAAGGTGATAAGAAGCACAACCTCCAGGCCCACCCCCGCAAATCCGCTCGAAAATATCGTGTAAGTCACTGGTTTAAGCCTTCTTGCCACGAGATACAGCAAAACAGCAGCAGCAAGGATAATCAGGCCTGATGAAAAGTCAAACTGATTCACCCAGAACAGCATATGATAGTAGCAGCTCACCGGATTCCTGTCGCTGTTAATCCTGCTCTCCGTTCTCACAGCATTTTCAGCATAGGAGATCCGGTCCGGCGTGAGGCTTCCAGAAAGGTAGTTATTATTGACATACCTGGTATCTATTCCTCTCAGGCCAACCAGTCTGCCTATGTCATGTGACAGCTCCTGGTCTGATGCAATGAAATAATTCCGGTTGCCCGGTATCACAATCACGTAGGCAAATACTTCATTTAGTGTATTGTAAGTAACTGCGTTCAGCCTGGCAAGCTCAGGGCTCATGTAGTTCTCAGATGAGCTGATGCCTACTGACACAATTCCTGCGATTTCCCTGACGCTGCGGAAAAACTCAACCGTGTAAAACCGGCTTATCTGGATACTGCCGGGGTCCGGCAGGCCCACAATTACCACATCATACCGCTTGTCAGTGCGCTCAATGTACCTTCTTCCATCCCCTTCAATCGCATTGATTCCCTCCAGGCCGAGAAACAATCTCCCGGAATCAATTACCTGCGGATCCAATTCCACATAATCAAGGGTTACATTATATTTCAGGATCTCTGCAGCAGCTGCCGCACCGCCTGAAATGAGAAGCACATTCTCCGGGTTTGGGTGCTGCAGCATTGCATAATGGACAGCTTCCTCAGCTGCAGCAACATCACCGGTGCTGTACAGCGGGACCCCGTTCTCATAGAAGTTCAGCTGTCCCTCGCCTGCAGTCACCACATGGTGCCCATATGGCGACCATTTTGAATATAATATTTCCTGCCCCGGGTACAGGAAGGATGCGGATTTTTTTTCGGCATTGCTTAACGCCACAGCAATTATTAGCAAACCTGAAAGAATCCACACCAGCCGCTTTCCTGACACCCAGGAGGCTGCGAGCAGATTGATGATCATTACCAGGAAAAGTGCCTGGAGGGAATTCAGGAAATAGACCAGCACAAAGCTGAAAAGCACCCCCCCAATTATATCCCCTATGCTGTCAATCACATAGACCCTGGAGATATCCCTGGCACCGGATCCAAGTACCATGCAGGCCAGACTCAGCATTGCACCGGAGATCAGGCAATAGGGCAGCAGAAGAAGAGATGAAAAACCGATTATTGGAGCAATACCAATAAGTTCTCCTGGCATAAACAGTACATTTCTCAGGATTCGCATAATAACAAGACCGGCTACAGGCAGGATGGCTATCAAGACCAGCGACATGAACAGAAGTTTCATCTTATATCTGACTGCTTCCAGGTGCCTTCCCAGGTAGCTGCCCAGTCCGGTCAGCAGCAGCCAATTGGCAAGAATAATGCCAAAAACCAATTCATTCCCTGAAAAAACCGTAAGGAACTCGCGTATGAGGACAATCTGCGTAATGACAGACGACATTCCAAGTGCAGTAACTGACACAACAACACGCCGGTCCATGGCAAATGGTGAATCTGCATAATATTTAAACCTATGGCGCATCTGTTACCATTCGGCAATGGAAACCTTTATATATTATCCCTTAGGTTTCACACTGTTATGCGATACCAAGGCCATATAGCAGATAACATGGGCAGCCAGGTTCGGGATGCTAATGGAGATTTGCACTTTGTTCCTGAAACAGTAAGAGGGGACATACGTTGGGGCAGGCACCAGCCTGTCATAATGGAACTGACACAGACGGGATTAGATGGCTATTCCGGTGAGGTTACCGCGCTTAGTCTGAATTTGGGTTTAATAGCCCAAACTCATGTGACCGGAACAGTCAGAAGCCTGAGCCCGGATGAACGTTCAGGAGTTTTAGAGATTCTGGATACTCAGATGGGCGTTTATTTTGATCAGATGGATAAGAGCGAATACCCGCTCATATTGGGCGTAAGGGCAGAATTTGACATTTCATTTGGGGAAGAAGGCCTCCTGGCAGCCAATGCACAGACCAGGGCAGGGTCTATACCCGGATCATTGCATATCATAACAGAGCGCGTGGCTCTTATTGATGATGGCGGCGGCGACAGCATATTTGCAGAGCCGGGGGCTATCGTCGGCCTTGAGAAACCTAAATATGGCCATCTGGTCCACTATGATCCGATTGTGAGCATTGACAGGAGCAAAAGGCCCAGAAGATCCGCACCCTATGCAACCGTTGACCTGTATCAGAATACAGATTTCTATGCAGTTGCCACCGGTTCTACGGGCCCTGGCTCAAGATTAAGAGACATCGTTGATGGCACGGTATTTTCGGCTATCCAGCTTCTGCCCCACGGAACCATCGTTACTTACCATCTCTATGATGGGCATCAGATAGATATCCGGCCTGTCGCGCAGCTGCCCTTCCATACCAACCGCGGATTGGTCTCAAGGTTCGATGGTGACCAGGGCTATGTCATGGATGAGCGGACCGGCTATTCCTACTTTTTCCGCAATGAGGACATACTATGGCTCTTGCCTGATGGCAAGAGGACAGGGAATGTGCAGGTAGGCCGCAGAGCGGATTTTGCAGTGCCATTTCCCCAGAAAAGCCGTGCCGGCCGCCTGTCTGTTGATGAAGAAATGCATCCCTCTTTTGCACCGGGCCGGCCAGGGAGAATTAGAACCTTGGAAAAGGGCCGCAGGACCGGTGTTGTGAGCCTTGAATCCGGCGATGCTTACTTTACAGGTTATTCACTTCCAGCCGGATTTGATACGGGGCAGCTGCATGAAGGACTTGAAGTGGTTGTTGACCTCCTGATGATGGCCGGCAGGCACAGGGTTGTTAACCTGGGCGTCATTTCCGCATTTGGGAAGAGGTATTCAATCTGAGCTGGCATTTACGTACCTGTTATGCTCCAGTGTTGCTCCCGGATATGGGATTATGTATTGCGGCGTACATTGACACACCTGACATGTGAACCGGATGGCTGACCTTATGAACGGACAAATTCACGGGAAGCATTCCTATTGTGTGACAGATAACCTTGATCATTATCATCTGATACCTGATGAACTGTCATCTTCAGTGCGCTGGGGTGCAAACCAGCCTGTAGTATTCACTTCAGACGAGAGGCCTTTCTCAGACGACCTGTTTCACTATCTGGGGACTGTCACAGGCATAGAGTTGGATATGGGCAGGATAGAACTCAGTAAACCAGAGGGGGGCTATGTGTATCGGCACAATGCGGCAAGAAATTGCGGCATGATGCGCACATATGGTAACCGGATGGAGGTCTTCTTTCATGAGAACAGTGTGGTTAAGGCTGAATATCCTGTTTGTGAGAGGGTCAGGGCAGAGTTTGATATTGAGGTGACCCAAAGGGGCCTGGCAGCAGCCAGCATCAGGACCTTTGCAGGTTCTTCTCCTGGAGAGATTTACACGGTCTCAGGAAACATGGCCCTTATTGATGACGGAAGCGGTGAGCCGCTTGTAACATATACATCAAGGATAGCGGGTGGAGATCCGGGATACGGCCTGACTGTCCATTTTGACGATGAGAGAAGCACTGATGCGCATGGGAGGCGACGCAGGCGGGTCACATATGCGACAGTAGATCTTCAGCAATCTCCTATGCTGTTTGGCATTGTTATACCTTATGCAGGTCCTCAAGGCATGCAGCATATTATAATGGATGTTATTGACGGGACAACTTTCCCCGGTGCCGGCATTGGGCATGAGCCGGGCACATTGCATTCATACCATAAATCAGGTGGAATCCCGGTCAGCTTCCGATCAATTGATTCCCTGCCATTTCTTACGCACCACGGCCTTGTAGCCAGGGTTGACGGCGAAACGGGCTATGTGGTGGATGACCGCACTGGCCATTTCTACTCTTTTATGGAAAGGGATCTGCTGCATCTCAGACCGGGCGACAATTCAGGCATGCCGGATAAAGGCAGTATTGCCGATTTTGCCGTACCATTTCCGAGGTGGGCGCAGGGCGGCCGTGTTGCTGCCAGTGATCAGAAGCATACCCGCTACACTGGGGACGTCCCGGGCAGAATTGCCACATTCAAGCCGCAGACCGGTACCGGTCTTATTGATACCGGCGGAATCAACTGGGCTATGTTCACAAAGCATTCCCATGGTATTAAGCTTCCGGCAGATCCTGTAGGCCTGGAGGTTATAGTTGACCTTTTTGACCTGCAGTTTGGCAGGCCAGTTGTTGTCGATTTGGAGGTTGCATCAGCCTGCAGATAATAATGAGCGTCGAAGATATGGTCCGGGGTTTTGTCTTTGACTCAGACGGCCGCTTAGTCGAGGATATGCGGGGCGGAAAGTATCATATGCCGGATAGCACAGGCGAAAGGCTCAGGCTTTCCACAAATCAGCCAGTCATTTTTGGCTATGCATCGGATACAGTTGAGACCCGCAGGGGCTGGTCAGATCTTAAAGTAGTAACACAGCTGTCTATCGACGAGTCCCGGTTATCCCTCAACAAGGTCGTTACTGGCCGGGTAACTCATTTCAACGGCCATCTGGACTGCGGATTCCTTGCAGATGAAACGCCAGAAAACATGCATGTCTTCTTTCACATGGATGATGTTGACAAAGCAGACCTTGGCCATCTTCCGCTTGACAGGCACTGGCGCGCCGAGTACGCGGTCCGGCTTACCAGCCGCGGCCTGAGGGCAGTAGATATTCACCCTCTTGTCCCTGAAGAAACCGCTGTTCTGCACACCCTGCGCAACAGAAAAGGCATTGCACTCAGGTCAGACGGGTCAACAGTAAATATTGGCTGTGATGTTGCAGGTGAATCCCGTTTAACTTACGGTTCGGCTGTACACATAAGTATTAGCCGGCGCGGCAGAAAACAACTGGCAGACTACGTTACACCGGATAAGGACAGCAATCCCCTCCATTACGGTGTGCTTGTTCCTGAATCATTTCCCAGGTGCATCAAGGATGTCATCACTGGCCGCATTTTCGCAACAACCCTTAATGAGGGGGAGGGTCTTGTATCCTATAGGGTCCATGACGGCGAGCCAGTGGACATCACCCCGGTTGATAAGCTTCCATTCCAAACCATGCCCGGCTGCATTGTCCATGCCGCGGGAACAACCGGCAGGGTTGCAAGCCTTCACAGGGGCAGGTCATACTTTTTTCATGTGCATGATCTCGTGGACACCACACCTGAATACGACCGGCCGCATTTTGAGCTGGAAAAGGGCATGCTGGCGGAGTACAGCGTCCTGACTGAACGCGAGTCCAGGGCAGGATGGCTGATTCTTTCGAGAGGCTGCTATGCCTCCCGGTTTGAGCAGGACGTAAGCGCTGTTGTTGCGGGGTTTAATCCGACAGAAAAAAACGGCTCGATAGTTGTGGGAAAAACAGAGATTAGGTTCAATAGCTACTCATTGGCCATGCCGTCTGCCAGAATGCCTGATATTACCGGCAAATGGGTCACATGCGATATCCTCTATACGGAAGCGGGCAACCCCAAGGTATTCAATCTGGCCCCGCTTTAGTAAAATTTATAAAATACCGGTTTATCCAGATATCTGGGTGATATCAATGAAAATATTCTCAAAAAAAAGGATAATCTTTATGGCCATATTTTTGCTGATGGTTTTTGCAGGCAATCGCATAAATTTTGCCCCTGTTATCGGCATGGACAACCAGTTCTTTACACTGTTCCAGTTTTTTGGTCCCATCGCTGGCGCATTTCTGGGGCCGGTATACGGTGTCCTGGTAGTTCTTCTGGCAGAACTTGGGGATTTCCTCTTGGTAAGCAAGACCTGGAGCCTGATTAACCTTGTCAGGCTTACCCCGATGCTCTTTGCAGCATACTATTTCGGAAAGAACCGGATGAACGTCAGTGCAATTGTCCCGCTTGCAGCAATGGCAATGTTCATACTGCATCCGGTTGGCAGGCAGGCATGGTTCTTCTCCCTGTACTGGCTGATACCTGTTGCGGTAAAGATTCTGCAGAGCAAATACAGCAACCTCTATCTGAGAAGCCTTGGAGCAACCTTTACTGCCCATGCGGTGGGAAGCGTTGCATGGCTGTACACCGTGCCAATGGATGCCGGCCAATGGACTGGACTTATCCCTATTGTTGCCTTTGAGAGGCTCCTGTTCGCAGCAGGCATTGCAGGATCATTTTATGCAGTGAACATTGCGCTGGACTGGCTCTCCCACAGGGTAAGGATACCCGCAGATCTGCTTCACATCGACCGAAGGTATCTGCTGTCAGGAAAGGTTGTTGTTCAGAGGGTTTAATCCCTCATTTTTTATGTCTACTATTGACACCTACAACCGCACTGTTTCTCAATATATTAAAAATACCCGGAATCTTCAGCCGGTAAAAGAGCTGAAGAAATTCATGCAGCTGCTTCCTGGCGGGGCAGAAATCCTTGATCTGGGTTGCGGGCCGGGTCTAGATGCATATTATCTCCACAGGCACGGGTTTGCTGTAACCGGAATTGACCTCTCAGATGCCATGATCAGCTCTGCCGCGAAAAGCTACCCGGAAATAGATTTTCAGCTGATGGACATGGCAAATCTGGCCTTTGCTGATGATTCCTATGACGGGATCTGGGCAAATTCATCCCTTCTTCACCTCAGGAAGAAGGACATGCCAAAGGCTATCTCCGGGGTGGCAAGGGTGCTCCGGAAAAAAGGCATATTCTATATCTCTGTAAAACAGGGCAATGGCGAGGGCAACATAGAGGACCATCGCTACCGGGGTCTTAAGAAGTATTTTGCCCATTATACGCTTCCGGAACTGGAGGGGTATCTTAAGGGCTTTTGGATTATCAGTTCAAAAACAACAAAACTCGACAGGTACGTCACCCGTCCAATCATCCACATCTTCGCTATGAAGCCCTGATTGCCTTTCGGGGGCAGAACCTGATACACACCATGCAATCCCTGCACTTTGCATAATCAATGACCGCAAGGTTGTCCCTAATCTCAATCGCCTTATTTGGGCATTTTGCCGCGCATATGCCGCAGGCTATGCACCCGGTTTTGCAGACCTTAACCACTTCGTTGGCATTGTCTCTTGATGAGCAGGCAATATGCACCCTCCCGCTGCTAACCAAAATGATGTTCCTGGGGCATGCAGCAGAACATTTTGCGCAGCCGGTGCACTTGTCCAGATCAATCTTGGGCAGCCCGTTCATTGTTATCGCCCCGAACGAACATGCCCTCAGACAATCCCCGAAACCCAGGCAGCCGTATTTGCAGGACTTCTGGCCGCCGACAGCCGCACTGGCAGCATAGCATGCTGACAGGCCGTGATATTCGCTCCTGTCAGAGGTTCCGCCGCACTGAACCTTTGCAGTCCTCTTATCAGCAGTAACCGCAACACCAAGGATATCCCCTATTTTCCTCGCAACAGCCTCTCCACCGACAACACAGCCTCCGGGCGAATACCTTTTTTCCACGACACCGTCAGCAAATGCATCGCATCCGGCTGCACCGCATGCGCCGCAGTTTGCTCCCGGGAGGATTTGCTTTATCGCCTCAGCCCGGGGATTGCTCTCAGACCTGTATTTGAGCGAAGCATATGCGAGCCCTGCAGCGGCTATAAGCGATACCCCCGCAGCAGCCGTTATGGAAGACAGATAACCCATTTTAGATTGCGCTGAATGCCGAAAATGCCATAGCCAGGATGCCAGCAATTATCAATACGATAGGCACCCCTCTCATGGCATAGGGAATCTCAGCCACCTCCAGCCTCTCTCTAATCCCGGACATGATAACCATTGCGATAAGAAAACCAAGGCCCGCGCCTAATGAAAAAGCCAGGGTATGCACAAAGCCGCTCTCGTTCAGGGCATTGAGCAGCACCAGGCCGAGAATTGCACAGTTTGTCGTTATGAGGGGGAGGAATATCCCGAATGACTTATGCAGTCCGGGATAGGTCTTTTTCATGTATATCTCAATAAACTGGACAAGGCTTGCAATCACAAGTATGAAGATGAGTATCCTCAGGTATGAAAGGCCGTGTGCCACCAGAATATGCGTGTTTATCGCCCAGGTTACAGCAGAGGCGACCATCATGACCAATATCACCGCGATGCTCATGCCAACAGCCGACCTCGTACTCTTTGAGACACCTATGAATGGGCAGATCCCCAAAAACCTGTAGAATACAAAATTGTTTACAATCGCTGCACTAAAGACCGTCATTAAGATTTCATTCATTTCCCCACCGCCCGTATTGCCCCGATTATCAGTGCCAGCGTTATAAATGCCCCGGGAGGCAGGATCATGATAAGCATTGAGGGGTACCCGGCCCAGAGGACAGGATAGCCAAACAGCGTGCCGAAACCAAGAACCTCCCGTATCGCGCCGAGCATGATGAGGGATCCGGTGAAGCCAAGCCCCATGCCGGCTGCATCTGCTATTGCCCTGTGCACAGGAAACTTGGAAGCAAAAACCTCCATTCTTGCCAGAATCAGGCAGTTGACGACAATCAGGGGTATGTAAATTCCAAGGATTTTGTGCATTGCCGGCATATTTGCTGCAAGCATCATGTCAGCGACAGTTACAAATGTGGCAATTATGACAACGAATGCCGGTATCCTTACCCTTGGATGGATTATGCGCCTGACTGATGAAATTAGTATTGCTGAGAACACCAGCACAAAGAGTGTTGACACTCCCATTACAAGGCCGTTTAGCGCAGCATTTGTCACGGCAAGCGTGGGGCACATGCCTATCATGAGCTTCAAAATGGGGTTCCTGTCCCATAGCCCCTTAAGAAAATCCGAAGATATGCTCATGACATCCCCTCCCTCAGTTCAGATAGGGCAGATCTAACTATTGCCGTGGCAGCATCAGACGAAATGGAGGCCCCTGTGATGGCATCAATATCCCCCATCTCGCCGACAAACTGCGCAAGGAACGCCGGCTCTGTAATCCTGGCTCCGAGCCCGGGTGTCTCTTTCTGGTCAAGCACGACTACCCCGGTAACCCTGTAATCCGGGTCAACACCGATAGCAAGCTCAATGGTGTCTGCAAATCCAATGCCCTCTGCTATAATGACCCAGCCTACCCTGCCCTCATCATCACCCTCATAGAGTTTCGTGATTGCATCGCCCTCTATTTGGATCTCACGGAAGCCCGTTGCATCAGGAAGCACAGTGCTGAGCGCCTTGCTGACCTCATTATCCCGGTTCTCTATTATCCTTGGCTGGGTGATCTCATTTACATAGGTGAGAACTGCAGCTGAAAAAATGGTCACTGTCACCAGCACTGCAATCATGTGTATCGTGTCTCTCATTTTCCGAAGCGCCGCGGCTTTGTGAATCTTTCAATTAATGGCGTCAGCCCGTTCATCAGGAGGATGGCGTATGTTACTCCCTCAGGCAGTCCGCTGAATATCCTGATTACTACAACCAAAAGCCCGCATCCTATCCCAAAAATCAGCCTGCCTTTCTTTGTGATGGGGGACGTTACATAATCAGTTGCCATGAAGAATGCCCCGATGAGAAGCCCCCCGGCCAAAACATGAAATACCGGATCCTGGCCCAAGACCATTGTCCCTACCAGAACAGTGCCAATGAATCCTGCCGGTATCCTCCAGTCAATTATTCGCAGTGCCAATAGCATTATGGCCCCGGCCAGCAGAAGAATGGCAGATGTCTCGCCCAGGCAGCCGCTTATGTTTCCGGTAATAAGCTTCACGTAAGAGGCTCCTCCGCCGGCCAGCGGGGTTGCAGATGTTGTTGCATCAACGATACTGTACCATTCCGGCGATCCGACCCTTGCCGGATAAACCCATGTGGTCATAAGGGCCGGCCAGGATGCAACCAAAAATGCACGCCCTACTAGCGCAGGGTTGAACACATTATGCCCGAGCCCCCCAAACGCGTGCTTTCCTATCCCTATGCCGATAATGGCTCCGGCAGCGGGCATCCAAAGCGGGACAGTCGGCGGAAGGCTTAACGCCATCAAAAGTCCTGTTATCACCGCTGAACCATCAGTTATTTTTATGGTTTTTTTCATGGCCTTCTGGATGGCCGCCTCAGTTGCCAGCGATGCCGCCACACAGACCAGGATGATCCACAGTGCGCGGAGGCCGAAGAAGTAGACCGCCCCCAATGCGGCAGGCATTAATGCAAGCACGACATACCGCATGATCCTCTTGACACTGATTCGGTCCAGTATATGCGGCGACGGTCCGGTTATCAGCATTTTATCATCACTTTTGCATTCTTAATCAGCTGGACAAGCGGTATCTTGGAGGGGCATGCATATGAGCATGCTCCGCACTCGATGCAGTCAGTTGCATTGAGCTCCCTGCACTCTTCTGCCATGCCCTTTTCTGAATAGGTCCCGATCTTGCTCGGCACAAGACGCATGGGGCAGGCATCAACACACCTGCCGCACCTGATGCACGTAAGCTTTTCCTCATCCGGGACATCTTCTTTTCTGAGGAATAGTGCGCCGTTAGTGCCCTTTATGACGGGAATCTCGTCTGTATGCTGGCTGAGCCCCATCATGGGCCCGCCCATTATTATCTTTGCCGGCTCGCAGCACAGTCCGGCATGCTTTGCCAGCATCCTGAACGGAGTCCCGATCCTTACAAGGAGATTCTGTGGTTTTTTCACTGCTGAGCCGGCCACTGTGACAATTCTCCTTACCAGCGGAATCCCAGTATAGGCTGCCTCATAAATAGCATAGGCTGTTGCGGCATTAACAACAATCACTCCCACATCCATGGGCAGCCCGTTTGGGGGTACCTCCCGGCGAACCAGCGCCCTTATGAGCATCTTCTCTGCACCCTGAGGGTATCTGGTGGCCAGAACCTTAACATCGCCGCCTGACCTGCTCAGGCCGGCCACTGCATCCTGCTTGTTGTCCTCAATACCGATCAGGGCGGATCTGGCCTTAACTGCGCCCGCAACAAGCTTCAATCCCTTCACAACCTCATCCGGGTTCTCAAGAAGAAGGCGGTGATCCGCGCTTATATGCGGCTCGCACTCGGCACAATTCAGGATCACTGTATCAACTGGCTTTTTTGGGTTCAGCTTGATATGTGTGGGAAACATGGCTCCGCCCATCCCGACAATGCCGGCATCCCGGATAATGTTCACAATGTCTGATTTGGCGGGATTCCTGCGCGGACTGGCCTTAATCCACTGGTCTTTGCCATCGTGCTCAATCACAATGCACATGGAATCTGTCCCTCCCGGGCATGGTCTTTTTTCAAGATGGGTGACTTTGCCTGAGACCGATGCGTGAATCTTTGCAGAGAACGCTGCCTTGGATTCGCCGACCAGCTGGCCCGCCAGCACATGGTCGCCAACCGTTACAACAGGATCGCAGGGCGCCCCTATGTGCTGGAGAAGGGGTATGACTGCTATGTCAGGTATGCCTGCAGAATTAACTTTAGTGGTCACCCCTTTTGATAGCGGATGTACGCCGCCAGAAAAACCCCTCATGGCTTCTTTGAACAAGATGTCTTATTTAAATCTTTTCCCGGAAGCCTCTGGTGACCATTACGGTCCTGTTGGCATCGATGATCAAGCCCTCTGATCCTAATGATTCAATCAGCCATCTGCCATTATGGCCGGCAACAAATGCGGCGGTGGCAATGGCATCAGCGGAAACGGCGCTGTTGCTGACCACAGTCACCGAGATCATTTCATCAGCGGATCTGCCCGTGTTAGGGGCTATTATGTGGTGGTAGGTCTTGTTAACAAAGTACCGCTCATAGTCTCCGGATGTTGCAACAGCCTTGTTCTGTATCTCAATTATTGCAACATAGTCTGATCTGTTGCGCGGGTTCTGGAGCGCCACGGTCCATGGCGAGCCATCGGGTTTTCCGCCGATTGCCATGATGTCTCCTCCCCCATTGACCAGCCCGTGCGATATTCCCTGTGATCTAAGCACATCAGAAGCCTTGTCTACTATGTATCCCTTGGCAATTCCCCCCACCGTTATCCTGGCATCGTTTAACAGCGTCACGTTTTCATTTACGATGACATTTTGATATCCCACGTGCCTCAGCGCATCCTGAATCTCTGTCTCATTCGGTGGCCTGCCAAATTGTTCAAAGGTGTATTTATACAGGTCAAGGACTGGCTGCACCGTAATATCAAATGAACCCGCTGATGCGTTTGAGTACTGCTGGGACAGCCTCAGGACCTCAAGCAATTCAGGTGGCGGATCCGCCAGGAAGCCTTCGGTATTCAGCTGCGATACCGCAGTCCCGTTTGTAGGCCCGAAAATTTTTTCAAGGCGGCTTATCTCATCAAATGCCAAATTTACAGCTTCTGCAGCGATCCGCCTGTCCTCATGATAGGCAATTATTGTGACATCTGTGCCCATGGCAGCCCTCGTTACCCTGACCTCACGGACATCTGCACAGGCAGTTATCAGCAGGAGCAATAGAACCCATCTCATGGCACACCGGAATTGAATAAAGTAATTAAAGCTTTTCCAAATGCTGGCCGTCTTTGATTACGAACAGTGTTTTTTCCCTGGTCAGGGCTTTTGCGAATCTCAGTCTGTCCGGGCTGTTTGAGTATACAGTGCATAGCAGGTCCCCCTTCCTGACAATTCCGCCCTTCTGCCGGTGGATATACAATCCTGCACCCTTGTCAGCGGGTGCACCGGCCAGCCTTGCCACCCTTGCTACATATTTGTTTGATATGTTGCTAATCCTGCCGTCCCTTTTCGATGCAACCGTAAAATTATGTTTCCCTATCATGATTTTCTCAGGTATCCTTCCTCCCTGTTCCCGGACAATTTCAACGAATTTCCTGTAAGCCCTGCCGCTGACGAGGATCTCTTTTGCCATCGCTTCACCCTTTCCCCTGGCTGCCTTGCCAGCCATCTCAAGCATGTTCCCGGCCATACGGACTGATTTTCTCATCAGGGCAGGCGGCATGTTGGGATTGTTCTGGAGGACATAGAGGACGTCCCTTGCCTCAAGAGCGGGGCCTAATCCGTTGCCGATTGGCGCTGATCCGTCGGTGATCATCACCCTGACCTTTATTCCCACGCTTTTGCCGATCCTGACAAACTGGCTGCCCAGTTTCAGGGCGGTGTGCCTTTTCTCGATTTTGGCGCCGGTCCCAACAGGTATGTCTACGAGCAGGTGGGTTGCAGAAACAGATGCCTTCTTGGCAATGATGCTTGCCAGCAGCTGGCTTCTTGAGTCTATGCTGAGGGGGTGCTCAACCCTGATTATCTTATCATCTGCAGGCGCAAGGTTGATTGCCCCGCCCCACACCATGCAGGCTCCGGTTTTTTTGACAATTCTCCTTATGTCATGGACAGAAAATGTAACACCTGCAAGAACCTCCATTGTGTCAGCGGTTCCGGCAGGCGATGTTATGGATCTGCTGCTTGTCTTTGGCACAGTGAGCCCTGCAGCAGCCAGGATGGGGACAATGATCATGGTTGTCCTGTTTCCCGGAACACCCCCTATGCAGTGCTTGTCCACTATCGGGTATTTCCTGATTTTCAGGATATCACCGTTCCTGATCATTGATTTGGTCAGTGCGACAGTCTCACTGAAACTCATTATGCCTGTATAGCTTGCACCCACAAAGTATGTGAGTTCGATGTCCGTGAGCTTGTTTGCCACAATGTCGTGGACTATTGCATCAATCTCGGCAGCCTTGAGGTGCTCACCATCCATCTTTTTCTTGATGTAATACACCGATTTCGGTTTTTGTTCGATCCTGAGTTCCGCGGGGTCGCCGTTCCTTGCCCCGAGCACATCAATAACCTCCTGAAACAGGCCGACTCTCCCCTTTTTTACGGCCCTCTCTGAGGCAACATCGACGACCGCCGTTGTGTGCCGCCTGCCCCTTTGTATCCTGACCCTGTCTCCGCAATGCAGGTCAAGCCTTTCTGCATCCCACTCATTAAGTGTGGCAATAAAAGGCCCCCCTGTTGCTATGTTCATATCCTTAACAACGAATTTCATGTTTTCTCCTTTTCGTAGATGTTCAGAAACGTTATCAGCAGTGCGAGGATCAGGGGTCCAACCATGATGCCCACAAAGCCAAATACTGCAAGTCCGCCCAGAACCCCCATGAGTATTATTGCCGGGTGCACCTTGGCCTTTTTTCCGATTATTTTCGGCCGGATTATGTTATCGATTGATGATATTACCAGAAGGCCGTACAGGAACAGCCCCACCCCCTTGAATATCATGATCATGTCAGAACCAAGTATCCCCATGACAGTTATATAGGCCGAAATCGGGCCCCATATCAAGGCTGTGCCGATTATTGGCAAAAGGGCGCAGAATGCCATGATAATGCCCCAAAGGATCGGCCCGCGTACACCTACGACCATCAATCCAATGGTGCCCAGTGCTCCCTGCACCAGTGCTGCAATTATTGCCCCGTAAATAACAGCATAGGTAACATCACTGACCTGCTTTATCACGTTGGTCCTGTGCCTCTTCTTAAGGGGAAACAGCCGCCAGAATTTCTCCACAAGGTATTTGCCGTCTTTCAGCAGGTAGAATATGACAAATATCATCACGAACAGCTCAAGGATTTTTCGTGGCAGGGATAGCAGGAAATCCGAGGAGCGCGAGATCACATAGGAAATGGATTTGTTCACGCCCTGCCACATGTATTCCTTTATGTGGGATTCCTCAAATACCTCTTTTAACCTATTTATGGTCCCGCATACGATGAAATCGCTATCGCAGCTGAGTATCTCTCCCGACGACATCCTCTTGCTGAGGGATGCATAAATATTAAGAGCCTCCTGCGATATGCCGTTGATTGCAAAGATAATGGGGACAGTAAACACAAGGATGATCAGCCCTGTAACCAGGAATGCAGAGAGCGAATCGTGCCTGATTCTGCGGTTTAGCCTCGTGTATATGGGGTAGAATATGTATGCAAGGCAGACAGAGGTCAATAGGGGGGTGATGAAGGGCGCTATTACTATCCCTGACATGATTATCAGCAGCAGGAGAGTGATTGCACTGACGTATTTGCTGTATAGCCCGCCTATGATGTTAACCTCCCCAATATGTGCCTGTGCTTATGGATCAGCCCCATGATCATGTTGACCGTGCGGTCATTTGCCGGCACATGTTTCATTATGAACCCCGGCTCCAGATGAATGGATGCCGTCCTGAACAGCCTGTCCCAGATGTTCCTGCTGACGTGCGTTGCTGATACAGCCGCCATATGGATATAATTGGTTGGTGAGACAATCCTGTCCGGGTATATTGAATAGCGCAGCGTGTAGCTCCTATTAAAGGTCAGCAGCAGCTCTGCAGCAATCAAAACAGTGATCAGGGATACGGCTATTCCTCCCGTGTTTCCGGATGTTCCAAGGAATCTGAGATTAAGGGTCACACCGGCATACAGTACCATGCCGGCAGCAGCGGCGAGAATGAACCGGGGAACAACGGCACGCATTACATCAGTATGCACAACATGTATTGGTTTCATTGCTGCCCCCCTTTTTTAAAAATGGGCCTGCCCAGACACACACAGTGCAGCCATTGCTGCTATCTGATTTGAACTGGGGACCTCCGCCGTTTCAAAACAGCCATGCTGTCATGTCGAGGCGATGTCATAGCCGGTCTAGACCACAGGCCCTGTATTTGAACAATAAAACTGCTTTTTTGCCACATTTTACTGTTCAGTCCCCAGAATTGAAATCAAGTTTAAAAATCTTTCTGAATTGTACGTCTATCTTTTATCATTTCCACGTCTAAGCTGAGAGTTCCTCTGGTCTCTTGACCAGAGGGTGAACACATACCGCCTAGAGTTAATAATTCTTGAAGCTGACCACAGCCAACCCTCGGGCTTTGGACACTATTCGTATAGTGTTAAGCCTCTGAGCCAATCCGGCAAGCAGGCATGATCAGCTTCAATTTAACCTTTTCATATAGCTTTAGCTATAAAAACTTAACGAGGTGATTTCTATGAAACTTAATCCTACCGGATACAGCTCTGCAGTTGGTGAAGTCTGGGTGATGGCAACCTTCAAGGTTAAATACTGCCATAAGATATTTAACATTCCGGAAGTTCGGCATCGTTGCTCTGCATTGCTTGCAGAAGCAATGCAGCATTACGAAATACGATACACGAAGTTAGGTTTTGATGAAGACCACGTCCATATCCAACTGGATATGGGTCTTCTGAGCAAGCCCGATATAGCCAAGAATCTGGAGGGCTACGCCGGTAGAAAGCTCCTTACGGAGTTTTCCGTGGCTGGAGAAGAGATATTTCTGGGGTTCTGGCCTGGGGAATCCTGCGTATGACATCAGGGCGCATGACCCCGGAGTTATCTCCAGATACATAGACAAGCAGAAATATTCTTACGCAAGCCAAACCACGCTAACAGCATATTGATTTTGCCGCCGTAATGCCATCCAGCCTATTGACTGGTGGATGGGTGGCAACCAGAGTATTTTTACATCAAATCATTTATCAATTATTATTTCAACAACATCAAGATTTTTTAGGACATGGTCCTTTCCAACTGTCATCTTTTTCTTTACATCAATAGCACGGATGAATTTATCTCCAAAATCTGAATGCAGTTTGTACGCAAAATCAATAGCTCTCGACCCTTCCGGCATAAGAAAGCAGTCTGGGAGTATGTTTCCATGTTGGTCCTCTAGTTTATTTACTCCTCCTGGAAATATTGCTATGTATTTTAGGAGCTCAAAAACTGCCTTGTCAAGGACTTCTTGGACTCCTGTTGATCCGTATTTTTCAAGAACATTCTCTTTTATGAACATAAGTCCTTTTTTTTGTTTTTCATTCAGTGTATCTTCTTTTAATATTGAAAAATCATTTTCTCCGGGGAGATAATCTATAAGACCCTGTTTTGCAGCTTCCCTTAGTGCCAATTCAGATTCTGCACTGCATTTTATGAGAATGTGTTCTGGAAATGCCTCTTCTAATTTTATAAAATTACTTTCTGATTCTTTCATGTCAATTTTATTGCATGCAATTATCATAGGTTTTGTTTTTATCCTTAGTTCTCTTGAAAGGTTTTTTAATTCATCATCATTCCACTGGGATGGATTTTCGACGTTAAGGCCTAGACTTTTGATTGAATCAACAATGTGGTCTTCTGTGACATTTAATCCGGATAATTGTTTGGCTAAAGCAATTTGCACATCCATTTTTTCCTGCATTATCTGCCTAGCAAATTTTTCCCATCCTTTTTTGAGTATTCCAAGATACCACAAATCCATCTCAACCTCAAGAAATTTTATATCTTCAGCAGGGTCATAGGAACCAGGAGCAATAGACTCGCCGTTTTCGTTTGTTGAGCCAGAAGCATCTATAACATGTATAAGCACATCTGCTTGCCTTAAATCATCAAGGAATTGATTACCCATTCCTTTTCCTTCGTGTGCGCCAGGTACTAGCCCAGCAACATCTATTAGGTTAACAGGAACAAATCTTATGCCTTTTTTGCAGAAACCTTCTGTGGGGTTGCATTGAACGTTAAATTCTTTGTCAACACATTTTATTCGTACATAGCCTATTCCTGAGTTCGGTTTTATCGTGGCAAACGGATAGTTTGCAATCTCAACATCTGCGAGTGTTGCAGCTTTGAAAAAAGTTGACTTTCCTACATTGGCTTTTCCAACAACTCCGATTATCATTTTTATGAATTATTCAAAAATTATTGTTATTTAAATCCCCGAGGAATTAGTCTGTTAACTCCTCTATTTAAGCTTTTTGGGGTAATTCATAGAACATTATTTTTGAGGTTTATTTAATCCAAAATAATCCCGAAAATGTGCATAGCACCTCAGACCCTATGTAGTGGGGTCTGATTGCATCCGCAAAGTTATTCGGGGTGAGCCTACATCACGAGTCATATTTATAAAATAGACTATATTCTAGCATAAATAATGAGAGAATTTTATGTCATAGTACATGAAGGAGACTTGGATCTTGTTAGTCCAACGAAAAGATCAATAGACGTTCTGGAACAACTGGATGATATTAGGAGAACACATCCAGAAGACTATAAAGAAATTAAAGTTGTGAGACCTGAATACTTAGTTCCTGATGGTTTACCTGCTTCATCTCAGGATTTGAGAGTTATTGTTTGTGGTGCTTATGCAAAAAGAGATCCAAATGGAGAAGCATGTTGTAATGCTCAAGTTCGAGCATTAAGAAGACGCGGATATAACGCTGAATTGCATCCAACTGCATGTATGTATGCAGACCCGCTTGACATGATAAGGGATATACAATCCACATTAGCTAGAAACCTTGAAAGGATGCAAGGCTCACCCTGAATAATTGAACATAACAATTATCAAACGCACTAACATTTCGTTAAATTGATTTCATACTGGAAAAAGCCGCAAAAGCGAAAGAGATTTATTTAGGAAGGTATTTAGCACTTTCATTCTATTGGGTAGAAAAGTCAATGCAGGTTCGCCTGCATAGGCTTTTCTTTTAATTCAGAAGTAGTTATTTCTCATCGGAGATACTTAATCCGGTCAATGGCTGCCTGACCGGGGCTGTGCCGATTAATCAGGCGGATCACCATAACATGGGGCGTGAATTAAGCCCGCCTGAGTGCCCTTTTCACCGGTTGAAAGCCGGGGAGTTTATTGTGCCCTTTTGTGCAGGAGTTCAGGGCCTGCTCGTATGTGCAAGGCACGGTGTCAGGCATGCATACTCTTATATATTCCGAAAGATTATTTGCAGGCATGCTCTATAATTCAGAACTCCACTACTTTTTTGATACACCCGGTTTTCCATTTGAGAAAGCTGTTAAAGTCACAGGAAAACAGCTATCTGCCTGGTGCAGGGGTTATCGCGCAGAGCTTTTGTCTCCTAAAAAGGAAGTAAAGGCGGTGATAAAAGCAGGGTTGCTGCCAGACAGACTCAAAGAAAGGAAGATATTCGCTGAAAACATTGTGACCTGGATTTTCGATAATTCTGTATGCAATGATTTGTTTGCATTGTTTCTCTATAAGAAATACCCTCCGGAGAAGGATAAGCCTGCAAAATTTGACCACCATGATGATACCTGCTGCTGGTTCCTGGACCTTGCGCCAAAAGAATTTGATGCGCTGAAAACCTCCTGGAAAAAGAATGGTCTGCCTGCCGATTTGTTCTACCCCAATAGCCAGGCGAAATTGGTGCCAAATAGAGCAGGGTTCATAACGAAGGGTCTTAAATCGCTTGGATTTAAGGTGGAAAGCTTTACCTGCTACACGCCCTTAAGGTGGAAATACCGCAAATGATGTGCCTGCTCTATCCAGATGCCCTGCTTCATCCTGCTTCATCAGGCCGTGGTATGCATCGGTCCATGCTTTAGACTAGGGTCCGCTTCAGGTGACACTGGGGTGAAGGCGGTCTGTGGCAGGGCAAGTCTGAGTGGTAATCTGCCAAATTTGGGGTGTGTTGCGCCCCTGTGCAGGCACCCGTCCTGCACATTCATTCATCAATCCTGCTAATTATATTAAAATCAAAATTAGTTATTATGTTGCTTGTTGAAACCAGAAACGAGTCCATGCTTTCTACATAATCTTTCCAGTTGGCCCTTATTTCCCTTAGGAATAATTCATAGGAACGATAATTTTTGTGAAAAGTCATAATTATTTTGGTTTTATCCTCAAATCCCTCTCCTGGAGCAGAAAACAGCACCCTCTTGTCATGTTTAAGAAAATGATTAAATTCCTCCAGCTTTTTGGCTTGTGAATAATCCTTCCATTGCAATGTGATGAATGTCACAAATTCAATATCTATTTTTTCCAGGTTAGGGATCAGCGTGTATCTCTCAATCAAGCCATCCTTTTCCAGTTTTTTTCTTAGCCTGCTTACTGTTGGCTGGGTTATTTTTAGCTTTTTGCTGATCAGCCTGTCACTCTGCCTGCTGTTCGTTGTCAGTTCCCTTAGTATTTTTTTATTGAGTTCATTCATCCTGACCTCATACTCAAAAATGTCGCCAGACATGCAGGGTCTGAAACCCCGCCCTTTAGTGCGGAGTAGGGCACATTCGGCGGATTTTTATGATTTTATGTTTCAATTATAAAAATATATATGTTATTTTGGGCAAAAAATCAATAAAGCCGTTTTGTTTGATACTTCTTGCGGCAAATATTTTAGCATTTGCATATTTTTTCAATGGTTTATGCAGATAAGATTTATAAATCCTAATGTGAGAACAGGCATTCAAAATGGATAGTTGGCATGGACTTTCAACCGAATCCGTAATGGCCAGGCTGGCAACACAGAAATCAGGGTTAGCTGATTCCGAGGCAGAAAAGAGGCTTGGGCAATATGGGATGAACATATCTGCAAAAGAAGACAAAACATCTGTTCTGAAAATCCTGTTAAGGCAGTTTAAGAGCTTTATTATCTACATATTAATTGGGGCGGCGATTTTATCGGGCATAATCGGGGATCACATTGAATTTCTGATAATCTCGGGAATAGTCATGTTCATTGTCCTGCTGAGTTTTTTTGAGGAATTCAAGGCCACAAGGGAGATGGAATCACTGAAGAAACTAACGCCGCTCTTTGCAAAGGTCATCAGGAATAATAAGGAGATGCAGATCCATTCTGGCAATCTGGTTCCGGGGGACATAATCGTTCTGTCAAGGGGATTTTTGGTTCCTGCGGATGCGAGGGTCGCCGAATCAATGAATCTCCAGGTTGATGAGTCTGCACTTACCGGGGAAAGCGTAGCAGTCACAAAGCATGAAAGGCAGGTTACTGAAGAAACAGCGCTGGCAGAACGAAAAAACATGGTTTATGCAGGGGGGCAAATAACAAACGGCCATGGGGTCGGCATTGTGGTATCTACCGGAAAATCGACCGAGCTGGGAAAAATCGCCTCTCTGGTCAGGGACACAGGGGCAGAATTATCCCCTTTGCAGAGAAGGCTGGACAAATTGGGCAGGCAGTTCAGCTATGCTGTAATATTTATAGCTGTCCTGATCATTTTGGTGGGCCTTCTGAGGGGGGAGGAATTGAACAACCTCCTTTTATTATCCGTTGCTGTTGCGGTAAGCGGAATTCCGGAGAGCCTGCCTGCAGTGATTGGCGTTGCACTGGCTATCGGGATGAAAAGGATGGCCAAAAAGAATGCTATCATTAAACGGCTGGCGGCGGTCGAGACGCTTGGGACCTGCACGGTGATCTGCACAGACAAGACCGGGACCCTCACCCAGAACAAGATGGTTATTGAGAACATATGGACTTTTGACAGTGAAATTAGCGTGACCGGAAATGGTTTTTGTCCTGAAGGGGCTTTTCTGAACGAGGAACTGAAAATAAATCCTAAGAAGGCAAGGGATGTCTCAAAAATTCTGGAGATTGGAATTCTCTGCAACAATGCAACCCTGGAAAACGCAAATGGCGATTGGCAGATTAACGGGGAATCTACAGAGGGGGCTTTGGTGGTCCTTGCTAAAAAGGCAGGTATTGAAAAGGAGTATTTTCACAGGAAGTATCCCAGGGTGCATGAGCATCCCTTTGATCCGGACAGGAAATGCATGAGCTGTGTTCATCTGGTGGGAAATCAGCACACCGTCTATGCCAAGGGGGCACCTGAAAAAATGCTTGAAAGATCAGGGTATTATCTGAAGAACGGAAAGATAAAGCCGCTGACAGCGGAAAAACGGCAGGACATATTGCAGAAAAACCAGGACTATGCCTCTAAGGGCTATAGGGTCCTTTACCTGGCATATAAGGTGCATAAGGGGAATAAATTTGGAATAGAATCTGTTGAAAGGGATTTGGTTTTTGCGGGATTGGTCTCAATAAGGGATCCTCCTGAGCCAAGTGCTCTTGAAGCAATAAAGCTCTGTGAGGAGGCAGGAATCAAGGTTGTGATGATAACGGGCGATAACCCTTTGACTGCCAGATCAATTGCTTCTGAACTGGGTATTTTGGCAGAACATCAGGGGGTCTTGACCGGTGAGGAGCTGGACAGGCTGAGTGATGATGAATACCTTAAGATCGCTGATGACATAGCGGTATATGCAAGGGTCACTCCAAAGCATAAGTTAAGGGTGATCAAGGCACTGCAGGACAAGGGCGAGATTGTGGCCATGACCGGCGACGGGGTGAATGATGCCCCCGCCCTGAAGAAGGCAGACATCGGTGTGGCGATGGGCTTGTGCGGGACTGAAGTGGCCAAGGAGGCAAGCGAGATCATCATTAAGGATGATAACTTTGCAACCATAGTCCATGCTGTAAAGGAGGGCAGGACAATTTACAGTAACATACAGAAGTTCATCTATTACCTTCTGCCTGGCAATTTTTCAGAGGTCCTGCTGATTCTTACTGCAACTCTTGTAGGTTTTTTTCCGCCCTTAACACCCATCATGATACTCTTTATTAATCTGGTTACCAGCGATATACCAGCACTGGGGTTATGCCTGGAGATGCCGGATAAGACCATCATGAGGCAAAAGCCAAGAAATCCGAAAGAGGGTATCCTGAACAGCTATCTCCTGCTGAAGATATGCCAGGTTGTGCCGGTAATCGTGTTGGGAACAATAACGCTGTACATGTGGGAGCTGTCTGTCAAGCAGGCTGATGTCCCGACAGCCCAGACAGTGGCATTTGTTACGTTGATACTGTTCGAATTATTCCACGTTTTTAATGCAAAGAGCTTCAGCAACACAGTATTTTCAAGAAGTACCCTGAGCAATAAGACCCTGTTATTCGGGTACTCGGCATCTGTTGTGCTGACTATGATGGTACTGTACTTTGAGCCTGCCAGAAGAATATTTGGCACTGTATCCCTTTCACCCGGGCAATGGATTCCGGTATTGATAATGGCATTATCCGTGATCTTCTTTGTTGAGATACAAAAGGTTATCATCAAATCGGAAATAAAAGAGCATGAGGTCCTGGATATCCACCCGACCAGGAGATGACCAGCGCCGTAAGCTGCTGCAGTGCGCATTTTCAGCAAGAAAACCGGGTGTTGTGCATTATGGGCCGGCAATCCGAAGGGCCGGGCTGATAGGCTATCTTGTTATCTTATTCCATTTCAGGCTCACCAGGATTATCCCCAGTACGGCACCTGCTGCAGCGCCAGCAACCAACCCGAAAGGCCCGCAGGAGAGATATCCCTTATCCTGCATAAGGGCATCAACAAAAGAAAAACATCCGTGGTTTGCGCCATAAACCATCAGGGTATATCCTAAAAGCACCCCCAGGATTGCCGCCCCGACTATTCCGCCCGCCGCTTGTCTAGCCAATCTCTTCATAATGGGGCTCCCGGTTCTCAGACTTTATATACTTTTTGATTAGCCAGGATGCACGCGTGCCCGAGGGCAATTATTGAACATTGGCCAGGCAGCGCCGCACTGCGCAATTTCAGACTCCAAAACCCATGTGCGAGCAGCTAAATACCAATAATTATATATTGAATGAGGTGAATCAGGGTTATATGATTACGCATCCGGTTGATAAACGGCTAAAATCATTTCCAGTGTCTGTCGTGAAGGCAACCGCAACGCATTATAATAAGGCATTTCATTCCAAGGTATTCACATTGTTTGCATCTTCAGAAAGCGAAGTCTTTACCTTTGGCCTGAGGCATAAGCCACATTATGATTTTTGCTTCGGCTTTATGAAAAACGATGAGTGCCAGTGGTACCTGGATATTGGTGGGATCTCAAAAGTCAGAGAATGGGTCATCGGTCAGTGCCGGGCAAATCCGGCCGCAGTGTTCAGGCTGTATGATGAATGGGACCTGGACTGGCAGGAATATTTAAGATTAGCAGGGGAACCCGAATCCCTTGAAAGATTATCAGATTCAGTCCTGTATATGAAGTTCAAGGCATTCTACAACCAATATCTTCGGGTTGGTTCCACTGCATATATTGCAGACTCCTTCATGTCAACAGGAACAGAGGACTGGCTGGAAAAAATATTATCTGATGAGCTCAGGAAGAAGGGCCTGAAGGATGATAAGAATGTCCGTGCTGTCAGGAAGCTTACCTCGCCGGTTCATTTTTCGTTTACCCTTGAGGCCGAGCGCCAATTGCTGATAATTGCCCATAACCTGATTAGGAGATATCCAACAAAGCTTCCCGGCTTTCGCGACATTAAGGACAGCTCTGATCTGAGGGAAATGGAGGGGAAATTTCATTGGATCCAGAACAATTATTACAATGTCCACCGCATATCCGCCGAGGAATTCTATCAGCAGGCAAAGGAGATAATATTTGAAGCTGAAAATGGTGCGCAAATAAGGCGAATCATCGTCGAGAAAGAATCGCATCTGGAGCAGATAAAAAGGGAACGCCAGGACCTGATTGATTCGCTGGGCCTGTCAGAATTTGCGCGGAATCCGCTCCAGGTGGCGCGCTTATTTGCAAAATGGAAAGACATCCGAAAAAGCGGCGTATACATCGGGATGTATTATTTTGATGAATTCCTGGGTGAAATATCCCGCAGGGCAAATATTTCCAAAAGTGATCTGAACTATCTAGTATTTGATGAAATTGAAGATGTGCTGATGAGAAAGAATGAAATGCAGGATCGGATTGAAGCGAGGAAGGAGCAATGCTTTTTTGCCGTGACTCCAAAAGGCTACTGCATTGCCGGAGGAAAGGATGCTGATGAATACTTTAGGCATCTTCCTGAGGCTGCAGATCAGAATGTCACGCAGATCAGGGGTGTGGTTGCCTCTCCCGGCTATGCGGTCGGGCGGGTACGGATAATCCGGAAAACCCACGAGATGGCTCAATTCAGGACAGGTGAAATACTGGTCGCCAACCAGACAACACCTGAATTTGTTCCCATAATGAAGAAAGCTGCAGCGATAATCACTGAGCAGGGCGGCATAACATCCCATGCTGCAATTGTGTCCCGGGAGATGAAGAAGCCCTGCATAATCGGCACCAGGATAGCCACAACTGCCCTGCTGAACGGCGAAGTTGTGGAAGTTGATGCACATCGCGGCATCGTTCGCAAGGCCAGGTAAGTGCTCTCAACAGCCAAATTGGATTTGCTGCGCCCGCCAACAGCCGGGTCGGCGTCTAGAGGCGAAGGCTTAAAGGAGAGTTATAACGAAAGAGAAAATTCAGGTAAATATTTAAGAAATATACAAGATTATTAATGCATATGGAAGGATACCGAAATTCCGATGAAGTATATGCATCATTTACCCATTTTATGAGTCATGCAGCATTAAAACTTATGTGGGGTGCTCGTTCTCAAGAACAAGAAAGAATCCAACACGGAAAACAACAATTAATGGATACAATGGAGACATATTTTGATGGAGCTACTTATCAGCAATCAGCAAGTTTTGGTCCTGACAAAGCACGAGAGTTAAGAGAGTTAGCTCAAAGATTACTAGATAATGCAACTGAAGAACAAGTTGATGAATTGCTCAAAGAGGTTTCTGGAGTAATGGAGAATTATCGGTTAGAAACGTCGTCTGGAGAATCTATTTGTGATGCTGTTAGAAGATTATCCCACTAATTTCTGAATTTTCTCGGAGTGCTGAATCTTTGTATTCTTTTAAGTTTTGATATAGACATTCATCACAACACAGCCGACCATAGGATTCTTCAGAGTTATTGTTGATTAATACAGAAAATATCCCAACTTGAAGCACTGCAACCAAGTCCGTTATCCGGCAGGAAAACAGTATACTTCATTGATTTATCGGGATATTTGAAAGTTATGATTTGTTGAAATCAGCCCAGTTTGGCTGATACAATCAAAAAGATAGCTTATTTCTGCTAGTCATTCCATTCCTTATGTTGTTCTGCATTGTATTCACTGCTTTTATCCGTTAAATAAGTCATCTCTATCACCTCTTGTAAATGCAGACTTAGGGCAGATATTCCCTGCCCTAAACTGCTTGCTTATTTATGTAAACAGGAACTGCAAATTTTTATTCCTTACAATGCTTTATGGAAGGCAACTATAACTACCTATGGTAGTATAAATCAGTTTAGATTCCTTAAGGGGTTGTTATTTATCCGGGAAAAATTAACTTGACATATTACCAAGCTAACTTATCGTGTTGCTCACTGTTACTCCTATCCACTATGTTGTTAGTTTCAAATAAACTATCAAATTCGCTTTGTTGGGTCTCTTTTGTTTGATTATCAGTTTCGAACCAATCTGCCCTGTTACTGAAAGTTTTATGTTCCATTTTTAACTCCCTATATTTATCTGGCTCCAGAGTTTACCGGCAGGGAAAAAATCAGAATATCTTCCATAAAAAAATCCAAACTTTCTTGGAAATCATCCCTATGCAAAATATCCATTGGCTGGCCTTCAAATATTAATCTTATTTTTACCACCTCCGATTTTTTTGTCAGCTAAATCATAAAAATCCGCCGAAAGTGCCCTGCCCACTAGGCCTGATAAAAATAGCGAACTATACCAAAGAACCAGACCAATACGAGGGATTTCTAGCATACAGAAACATTTGATATTTTTCTGGTGCCAAAAACGTCTGACGACATTTTTGAGCATAATAGCTCTTTTTTACTGGTTGTCTATTCCGTTGAATGCATTCCACATATGTGGTTCCTGGAACTTCCATTTTTTATCTTCCAATTTAATTTTTCCATATTTCACTTTCATCGTCCTCCTTATATCCTTGCCCGGTCTTGATTCCAATACTTCTCCTCAAATAGGGCGTTCTCAAACAACCCCCAGTTGT
>JBDRAZ010000003.1:0-33407 GCA_043823195.1 archaeon | reverse complement strand
CTAATTTTGAGCCCATAAACGGGCTCATTTGCTGCCAAAATGCAGCAATAACCTAGCGAAAAAAAGGTCAAGACCCAAGAAAAACAGCTTCTGTCAAATTAAGATTTTAAGTGAAATAGAGAACGAACTGTCAAACTTGGGCTGGAACAGATCGCTGAAGAAGCGACAGAACAGTTGCTGGATGTCAGTTTCAGTGCAGATTCGGACACATAATTCGCACCAACATCATCCTAAAAATCCCCGGACCAGATTCCTAATTAATGTCAATGATCCGTTATCATCAACTGAAACTTGCTTCTGATTTCCCCGGCCCTCTTCTCATTTAGTTTGATAAGAATTGATTTGCACTTAACCAGGAATTCAGGAGTTTTTGTGATCATTTTGTTATATTGCTCATCCGGAACCGTTCTATCAACATAGTATTGTGAATCAATTCTTGCTTTCAAGGAGTCTTCTGTAAAGTCCAATTCCTCATCCTCAAAATAATCTTTTAGAAATCTCCTTGCAAATTCTATAGTGCAGGAATGGATTTCAGACTTGACCCCTATCTTTGTCAGGATGGAATATAGCGAGAAATACAGGGCATAGTAAGCAGTTGAAATTCTCCAATCCTTAATTATATTTACTCTCATTGATTCAAGAGCCTCTTCAGCCTTTTTAATATAAGCCTCGGCAAGATCAGAGTTTGGCTCAATCAAACTCAATCCTCCCCTCTTTCCACTGCACCATTTTATCTTATCCATTTCTTAGCACCACTTGTATGAATTGCTCGGCATTGGCAAATACAATATGATTTTTCAATATCTCCCTTACTAAAACATCTGTTTTTATGTTTCTTTTAAAAATCTTGATCGGATAACATTTCATACTTATATCCATCCCTAAGTTTCTTGAAACTTTTTCAATTTCTTCTTTAGCATAATCGCCGGCTACAAAGATGTCCAAGTCTGATTCCTTATTTTGCGTCCCTTTGGCATAGCTTCCAAAAATGATTCCTATGCCTTTGATATGTGGTGCTATTTTCTCTATGACCTCTTTTGGCATTAGATTATCTTCCAGGAATGAAATCGCCTTATACTGTTCAACAAAAACAAGATATCTCTTCGTGAATTCACTTAATCGTATCTTATATGCCTTTATCTTCCCTTTTGCCTTTGATTCAACAACTCCTTTGTCTTCTAATTCTTCAAGAATTAGTTGTGCTGTCCTTGGGCTGATCTTTAGTAATTTTCCGACCTCCCTGACGTAATATTCCCTGCCAAAATCATTCGTAAATAAAGAGAGAACTTGCAAGGCATTTTCCGTTATGTTTAGTTTTTTATACATATGTATTATTTAGAATACGATGAGTATATAAATTTTGCGGAAACGAATCCAGGATTTGCCATATCCTGCATCAGCCCAAGGCAACAACTAGGCAGTAGTCATAATCGGATTATTAAGAAGAGTTAAGGAAAATTCTGTCGGCTATGTGATGGGGGCAGTAGGAGACAGATGGTTTGAGTGTATGGGTAGTTCATATCATAAAAATCCGCCGAAAGTGCCCTACCCCGGCCTGATGGAAATCCCGAAATACGAGGGATTTCCAGCATGCAAAAAATGTCAATATGACATTTTTTAGCATAAAGGCCGGGGTTTTAAACCCAGCACGTCTGACGACATTTTTGAGCATAAGATTAACAGAAGCCTAAAAAAAGCACCTCAGTTCTTATGAAACCCGTAGATCGTCTTGTGCGGCTCGTGGCGCACGCATCCGGATGGTATCATCTGATGCACCAGCGGCGGGCTGCAGGCAGAGCACGTCCTGCACATCAGCTCATACCTGCCTTCATGAAGGTCTTTTGGGAAGCTGAAGTTAGCGATAGACTCCCTGCCCATGCTGAGATAAGCGGGCTGCTCGCCTCTTCTGCGCCTGTCCGCGATATGATAAAGGACAGCCGGCCCACCTGTCGTGGAATTTGACATGATTATCGGAACATCGCGCTCACTTACCTCCTTGCCCTTTCGGTAGGCCTTACTCGCAGTTTCCATATGGTCAACAATGCTGAAAGGATTCACCTGTCTAGTCCCCCTGACCTGCTGAGGAGTTAGTGCAGGAACGCCGTGGCTGCTGTGGACTCCGTCTGTATGTTCATGCATTGCCTGAAGGAAAAGCATCGGCAAGGTGTCATCCTGTTCAATCTGATAGAAACCCGTACCAGAATCAGCCACAAGGACTCCGTCAAAATCAGGATCATATGCAGCTCCCCAGCCGTTGGGGATGCCTTCAAAGAACGAAAACCTGTACATGACCATAAAATCATCTCTGCCAGCTTGCGCCCGGATATTGGAAAAAAGCGGTATCAGCGGCATATCAGTATTGAGTTTGGCTGTCATCTCCTCCAGCGTTGTTACTTCCCGAACCTTCTCAAGGGTCCAGTCAGCAATCCCGTAGCCATGGGTGCCCTTGATGTCAACACCGTCAAATCCTACCTGGGCAGCGAGGAGTGCAGAATTCTGGATATGTGCAAGAATATAGCAGATTTCCTCATCTGTCGGCGGAGCATCACCCCTGCCAAACATGTTCCTGAAAGTCCTTGGCTCCTGCGCGCACCACCCGCCATGCGTTAGTTGCACTACAATCCTCTGGCCAGAATAAATAGCATACTTCCTGAACCCCTCGACCAGCTTGGCAAAGTAAGGCGCAGTTTCTTCATTTAAGAGAAGCCCCCTCTTTCTTCCGGAATGTGCAGCCTTGGGAGATGTTGCCTCAAGAAAAACATTTCACCCGCCCTTAGCCTGCGAATAGACCTTATGAAATGTAAGGGGCGAGGGAATTCCATTGCCAACAGCATGCTCCGGTCCGTCTTTTGCATAATCATAGTTTGCTTTCAGCCACGCAGAATCTGCGAGAAGCCTATCGCTCAGTTCTCTGATCTCATCAGGATCCATTGACCCAACGCTGTCCGGAGCTACAAAGGGCGTCATGGTCACAGCGTTCTGCTCCATTGGCGCAGCCCACAGCGCATGGGGAATAGTCACAATACCGCCGCCGACGGTCTCAACCTGTGTTTTTGAAAAAATAAGATCAAGGGTTTCTCTCATGTCTGAAAAAATCTGCCGCTCCTATAAAAAGATTACCATTCGCAGGTAGATAACTGATAAGCCTTCCGTCCAAAATCACAAGATTTATATACTATTTTCTCTGAATATCAGAACAATTTACCGAAATACCAAAAAAACAATAGAATTTCAAAGAATAAAACCACAAATCAAACAAAAACAACACATTATCAGATAATTTATCTGAAAATCAGAATTAAGTGAGCATGAAGAAGTTTCCAAGGATCGTCCAGTGCGACAAGAGGGGCCAGATAGTAATCCCAAAGGATATTCGTGCAGATCTCAAGATAGGCGAGGGCACCGGCTTCTGGGTTTATTCAGTAAGCGATGAAGGCATTCTCCTGAAGAAAGTAGACCCAAAGCCGCTCAATGAGGAAGAAATTCTCAAAGAAATTGAAGAGAAGAGCGACCAGCTAGGAATAAAGAAGAACAACCTGAAGAAATCGGTTGAGCAATACAGGAAGACCAAGGACGGGAACCTTGAAGTAGTATGAACAGGCGCATAATTATCGGACTTGCATTCATTATCCTAGCAGCGCTTCTGTCTATCTATGTCTCCGGCATTGCCTCAGGGCTATACACTGCCCCCTATCCGGCATCAGTCAATGTCTCCAACCTGATAAAAATCAGGGCAGCCTACACTGACGGCGAGAACCAGAGCCTCTTTGTCTGCAACTCATCAGACTGCAGCCAGTGCAACATATCATTCAACTGGATAGACCGGTGGTATGTCGAGACCGCCGGCTGCCTCTGCTATAACCTGTCATACCTTGATGGCTCAACCGGCTCAGGAAAGACCCTGAGCTGCTCCTACACGGCCCAGGAATCAGACTCAACAACAGGCAACCAGTACTGGATCCAGCTCATCAACGCATCAAACAAATCCTCAGGCATCCATCCCGCAGACGTCAACTTCAATGTCAACCATGCACCCAATGCATCCGGCGCCAGCCTAAACGAATCCACCGCATATGCAGACTCTGTCCTGACATGCAACGCCACACTATCAGACACAGATAACGACGCCATAATACCTAAGTACAACTTCACCATAGGCAATGTTGAGCTGCAGTACGGGACTTCGAAAAGATTCAACTGTTCTGCCTACAGCCACTGCAACAAGACCGCATCAGTCAACTGCACGATCCAGCCGGTCGACTCAAAGAA
The DNA here is from genome assembly GCA_043823195.1 of archaeon. GTDB lineage: Archaea > Nanobdellota > Nanobdellia > Woesearchaeales > JBDRAZ01 > JBDRAZ01. Next base: position 29,138 of record JBDRAZ010000003.1, on the reverse strand, counting down.
CTTTTTCCAGCCGTCAAGGTTCAGGGGCGCCTATGTGGCCATATCAAACTCAGTCCCAAGCACACCATCAATTGCAGTAACCCCCCCTTCGCCGGACAACGCAACCAACCTGACCTGCAATGTGACCACCAACAGCACTGATGCAGATAATGACCCTGTAAGCTACTATTTCATATGGTACAACGAGACCAACAAGAGCGTCAGCTTCGGCCCCAGCCAGTCAACCTATTCTGTCCTCATGGCAGGGAACACAACTGACGGCGACAGATGGAACTGCACAGTCACCCCTACAGATGGCACAGCAAACGGAACATCAGCCTCGCAAAAGGTATATGTGACATATGAGACAGGAAGCCCTTCAGTCAACCTGTCATCCCCGGCAGACCTGAACAGAACAAACAAGGCAGGCCAGTCCTTCATCTTCAACGCAACTGACAATGTCGACTCAACCCTTCTCTGCAGGCTGTGGGGCAACTTCACAGGAACATGGGGCGCTGCCACAGCCTACGGCAACATGACAACAGGAATATTCCAGAGGATCAACCATACAATTTCTGGGGGCCTTTTCAAATGGAACATCCAGTGCAGGGACGCTGCAAACAACACCGGCTTTGCCCCCTTCAACTTTTCCGTCTCAGCGGACCTTACCGCTCCGCCCAGGACAAGTGTCTGGCCGCTCGTCAACGTTACCACAGCTACGTCCCTCGGCGTTGTGGGTTACGTAAACGAGACAAACACCAATATCACCATATACGCAAACCATGGCTCAAGCCCGCCAAATACCGCCAAAGGCTTCACCTCCGTTGTGTCTGTCCAGCTCGGAAGCGCAAAGGCAAATGAGTCTGTGTCTGCAAGAAGCAACTATGTCCTCATTGACAAAGACGAGGGCGACAGCTTCCAGCCGGGGAGGTTTGTGCAGTTCTCAGGCCACTATCCGGTAAACTACACCAGGTACATCATCGATAAGCGCATAGAATTTGACAGCCAGCGCTACAAGGTAAACTTCACAACGAGCCTCACGAACAGCATCTCAACCGGAGAAACCGTGTCAGTGCACAACAGCAGCATTCCGACCGGCTGGTTCAGCCTTACGGTAAGCCTGTTCGCCGGCGAAAACAACATAACAGCTGCAGCAACAGATTCCTATAACAACCAGGGCCCCTCCTCCATAAGACACACTACCCACTCAGACAGGACACCGCCGGCAACCTTCCTGCACATCCCCGGATTCTACGCCGGCCAGCCGACACTGCAGTTCAACATCTCAGACGACTACAGCGTAAACATGAGCTCGCTGAAACTGGCCCTCGCAAACGGCTCGACTGTCCGATACTACAGCAGCAGCAACATTTCCTGCACATTAGGGAGTTGCAGCCTGCCCCTTGTCCTGGCTGACGGGTTCTACAATGTTACCGTCTACATAAACGACACAGTTGAATTCAGCAACAGGAGTTCAGCAAGCTTCCTCAAGGATACGGTTTCCCCGGCCATCATCACAGCCGAGACAATCAACGTCACCAGCGAAGATTCAGTTGACGTCCTGTTCAACGCATCAGACAACCTCAGGCTCAACCTTTCACTCATAAGGATCAGCCCGTACAACTCAACATTCCACAATGCCTCATCAATGGCCTGCTCAGGAAGCATTACAAGCCAGAGGTGCAACATAACCCTTAATCTCACAGACGGCTTCTACAACCTCACAATCACAGCAAATGACACCGCAGGCCACGGGGCATCTGCAACAGTTAAGCTGTTCAAGGACAGCACAAAGCCGGGCATTAACGCATCAGGAATTGCTGATGCCTACGTAAGCAACCCCAGCATAAGCTTCACAGCAACAGACAACCTCTGGCTCAATCTCAGCACCCTTATTGCATCAGTAGTCAACACAACCAGGACAAGCTATCATGCCTATGATTCAAACAGGTTTAACACCACCGGCCTTATCTTCGGAAGTAACATATCATGCTCAGGAAACCTTACCTATGCGGCATGCCAGGTTGCCCTGTCCCTGGGAGACGGCCATTATAACCTGACATTCAGCGTAACAGACGCAGCAGGAAACCTGAACACAACTCAGCAAAATATCACCATCAACACGTCAATTGCTGCAATCGACCGTGTTTATGACGGCTACATATCGGGAGGCGCGGCTGTGCTTTCAGACATCACAACGACAAACCACCTGTTTGCCAACTGGACTGCAGTAAATGTCCCGCCCGGGGTTGACCGCTACGAATATGCCGTTGGCACCAACCCCGTGTACCCTGGCCCGGGATGGAACAGCTCCCTCCACTGGACTTCAGCAGGGACGAACACATCAGTCAACCGGACCATGCAGCTTACCCCGGGCAACGTCTATTACTTCCATGTAAGGGCCCTGATGAACAACGGCAACTATACTGCGGTTACAGCAAGCAACGGAATACTCTACGAGGACCTGACGCCGCCCGAGTGCCCCGGCGGCTCAGGAAGCGGCGGGTGCATAGCTGATGACGGCATATGGACCAGTGACAACCAATCGATTCACGTCATTCTCAACTTCAGGGAGACAGGCAGCACGATAACCCTCTATGAATACGCAATTGGAACATCACACTACCCCCTGGCCGGATATGACAGCCTTATCGCCAGGAGCAACACAACACTGAGCGACCTCAGGGAGTACATTACTCTTACAAATAATGAGACATACTACGCAAGCGCCCGCGCCCGGAACAGCTATGGCATCTGGAGCAGCTGGTATTATTCAGACAACATAACCGTTGACATCCTTAATCCCGAGAACGGATCACTCAGCTACTCTTCGATAAACAAGACTTCGAACACCACCATTGTCTACTTCAGTTCAGGGCTCGACACCATAAGCAGAATAAGCAGCGCCCAGCTGTACATGTCAAAAGTCGCAATAAACACCACGACACATTCCTGCCCCGGGTTCTCATCCTATGTCCCCTACGGGATCCAGGTTCCCAGCCAGACACAGCAGGCAGTTGATACCCAGTCCGGCTACTGCTACAAGTTCAGGTACGCTGTTACAGACAATGCCGGAAACGAGAAGACCTACTATTCATCTGTTGGTCTCGGTTATTTCCTGGTTGATTCAACTCCGCCAACAGGATTTGCAGTCACAGATGAGGGATTCTATACATTCAGCACAACCCTCTCAGCCACCTGGACATCTGCAACAGACGCAGAATCCGGAATATCCCGCTACATGTACGCAATTGGCACGGCATCCGACCCGACGGCAGTATCCGGCTGGAAAAACACATCATCCACAACGGTAACCGAGCCGGGACTTGCGCTTCAGGATGAAAAAACGTACTATTTCACAGTCATTGCCTACAGCGGACGGGGAATCAACCTGGCAACAAACAGGTCATCTGACGGCATCCTGTACATCGACAGGAGCGCGCCCGAACCCGTAAGCATCATAAGGGTAGAGTACGATACCACCATAGCAAACGGTTTCCTTGACAGATTCAATAACAACATGACAAATGTGACCATCAGGGGGGAGATCGGCATGAGCTGCGTCTACTCCAGGTATGATATTGACTACTCAGAGGACCCGGAATACATTGACGGCGCATGCACAACACTAAGCAACTCGCCAAATGCAACCTGCGCATTAAATTCCAGTGAAGGCTATAACACCTACTACATAGTATGCAAGGACAGCGAAGGCAATGCCCAGCTCTCCGGCGAGAACACACTGCTCATTTTCCTTGTCGACACGACCGGCCCGGCAATATCAATTACAAATCCGGACGCATCTGAGGTCATGGGCGGAACCGCAATCTTTACCGCCAATCTGACAGACCCCTCAAACGTCTCTGTGGCGAGATTCATTATCAGCAACTCATCAGCAGCAGTTTCACAGGGATCATTAAATCTGACTTCATCCTGGTCGCTTTCCTGGGACACCACAAAATATCCCGACGGGAGCCACACCTACACAATAATCGCCAATGACACGCTTGGCTTCTCAGCCAACACCTCGGTGAATTTCACCATCGACAACACAATACCTCCCCTGGACTTCATTTTCCCTGACACAAATAACCGCTTCATCAACAGCCCGCAGCTGACAATAAACATATCTATACAGAATTTTGAGAATGCAACGCTCAACGTCACACAATCCTCAGGAAGCTTGGTTTACAGCAGCTCAAACAGGTCAAATTCCACAAGGGCATCATTCTACTGGCATGACTCTGTAAACATCTCGGCATGGCCGGATGGCAGATACACGGTCTCAGTCTATTCAGTTGATGAGACTGCAAACTCCAACATCAAGAGCTTTGATTTCTACATAGACCGCACTGCGCCCAGATTCACGGCATTCTCAGACTCTCCAGACCCGGTATACAACAACGAAACAGTCCATCTGAACGCAACCTGGGTGAACAACTGGAGCCAAATAGCCAACAGGTATGACATCGAGCGCGTAATAATCAGCCACAATGCAAACGGCTCCTGGCAGAACATCACCGTTGCATCAGATACTGTCCAGTTCACAGCAATAATACAGGCCTCGCTTGTTGACAACAACGAAACCATACTCTGGATATCAATGGCGCAGGACTTTTCGGGCAACTGGAACACAACAATGCCGCTCCAGGTAATCCGGGTGCAAAACAGGGCACCATTCCTGAACAAGACCATCGAGGACCAGGTTTGGGCAGAAGACAGCCCAAACTTCAACATCTCCCTTGATGAGCATTTCCTGGACCCGGACAAGAACATCTACCACCCGGGCAGCGACAACCTATCCTATAGCTACCTGGTGCTTCCGGACGGAACAAGCTTCTATGATTCTCTTCAGAACGCCACCCAGACAGGCTACGTTGGGGGCACGGGTGCAAACGTAAGGTATGTTGCCGGAAAATTCGGGAACGCCGCATTAATTGAGGGGCCCTACACCAACCCCCTGTCAAACCCGAGCTTTGAATCCGCCCTCATTAACTGGACCACGGCCGGGAGCCCCAGGCTGAACAATACCAACTTCACCAACACCAGCTACGGAAACTCCTCTGTAAAGGTAAATGTGAACAACTATGTAAAGCAGACTGTCCCTGCATCAGGAAACACAGCATACACCCTCAGCATGTATATCATGTCCGAGACCAGCGCCAAGGGCCGGCTCCATATCAACTGGCTCGATGAAAATGGGTCTATAATAGAATCCAGCCTGACATGCCCGGGTTGCAGGCCAACGGTGAACAGGTCAATGGTAAGGTACAAGGCAAGCCTCACATCCCCGGCAAACACGCGCTACGCCGAGATAATAATTGACAGCAATAACAACAGCTATGTCTGGGTAGATGCCATCCAGTTCGAGCAAGGCAGTTATGCAACAGCCTTCACAGGGGAACGGCAATCAACCGGGCTGACCTATGATTCACTTGACATTGGCACATCCGGCACCCTAGAGATGTGGGCCAGGCCGGAATGGGACGGAGCAAGCCAATCATACAACGTATTTTTCACGCTGGGCTCTGCTACACTGGCCAGGGCCAATGGTCTCCTGAGGTTCTCTGTGGGGGGCAATGCTATAAGCGCAAACATCAGCTCGTGGCAGGAGCATAGCTGGCATCATATCGCCGTATCCTGGAAGCCCTCAAATGTCTCGCTTTATGTTGACGGTGTGCGGGCATCATCCGGCAGCATTTCAATGCCCGGCAGCCCACCCCTGTACCTGGGATCAGACAGTGCGTTCGCGAACAGTGCAGACTGCCTTATCGATGAACTGATATTCTTCAGCTATGCAAAATCCGCATCACAAATCCAGGGCAGCTCTTCACAATGGGTTCTGGCTGAACCGGCAATAAACGCAACAATATATGCAAACAGTTCGGTCAGGCTGATAGGAAGCACAGCGGACTGGTACGGAAAAAGGACAATCCAGTTTTTTGCAGATGACGGACACACAAAAGTGCCAAGCAACATGGTCAACCTTACGGTATATGATTATGATGATGCAACGGACACAGATGGCGACGGCATACCCGATATAAACGACACAGATGATGACAACGACAACATAAACGATACCTTTGATACGGTCACCGGCAACACATCCCATATTACAACAAGCCTGTCTGCCCTCAGCATATCTGCTTGCGGATCATACAACATCAGCTCGCCAAGCGGATCATGCCCGGTTGAGATGCGCAACGGCACAGACATAATTGTCCAGTTCAGATGGAATTTCTCCGCCGGCGCCAAGCTGAACCTTGCCAATATCACATTAGAGACCCAGGGAAGCGGGTCTACAGGATACACCATTGTCTCAGGGATTGACCTCACCGGAATCGGTACAAAGAATATTATCGTCAACGATAGGTCAGGCAGCAACATTCTATGCGTCAAGGATGCGCGGGTTTCCTCTGTCTCAGAAATCACATCCGGCTGCACTGGTGCATCAGAGTATATAATAACCTGCCCGGGAACAGCCGGCAGCTATTCCTGTGCAGCTGTAAGCAATGGATACAATGTATCTGGCCTGGTCCACTGCGCGATCAAGCAAACAGATTCATATTGCGGTGACGGCACCTGCAACTCTAACGAAGATTCGTCGAGCTGCTCAGCTGACTGCCCGGCACCACGCCAGTCTTCATCATCCGGCGGCGGTTCCCCAAGCAAGCGCACCGTGGTCTACAAAAGCATAGGTTTCGCCGACCAAAATGCGCCGGCCGAAGCAGTTATCAATAACCCCGGAATACCAGTCACCCGCGTCACAATCAGCCTGTCAGGCCCGGCCGAGAACATTCAGCTCACTGTAGAATCCCATGATAGCAGGCCAAGCACCCTCCCCGCAATAACAGGGATTGCCTACAGGTATCTGACAATTACGCCAAGAAACCTTGACAACACGCTAATCACCAAAGCAGAGATCATATTCAGGGTACCTGAATCCTGGTTTGACGCAAACAGCATAGGCACCGGCGGGATCAGTCTCTGGCACTTCGAGACACAATGGACCAGGATAACAGCAAACTACCTTTACAAGAGTGGGACTGACTACTATTATTCTGCAACAGTAGGGTCTTTCTCATTCTTTGCCATAGGCAGCAGTACCGCCAGCGCAAGAAGTACAGCTGCATCCGGAACCACAGCCAGCTGCTACGACGGCATACGAAACCAGGATGAGGCAGGGGTGGACTGCGGGGGTCCCTGCACATCCTGTCCCAGGCCAATCGGTGCCAGCTGCTACGACGGCATACGAAACCAGGATGAGGCAGGGGTGGACTGCGGAGGAGTATGCGCACCCTGCCTTGCAGGAAGCCCGGGGACAACACCTGGCACCGGAGGCTCCACAGCACCCCAAAGCTGCCACGACGGAATAGAGAACCAGGATGAGGAGGGGGTGGACTGCGGAGGAGTATGCGTGCCATGCGGGCCGATTCCCCCAACGCCCCAGAAGGCCAGGGAAATGAGTTTTACCTGGATATTCGCGCTCATCGGCATTACAATGACTGGCGGGGGTGCATTCCTTTATAAGAAGACAAGGCCCAAGGACATTCACCATCATGTCAACACCCTGAGCAACTTTGTTCAGGAAGCGGTCAACAAGGGAACTCAGAGAGAGCACATCAGATCAATGCTCCTTAACAAAGGGTGGCCTGCGATGCTTATTGAGCACATGCTGGACAGGCACATCATGGCTTCCGATGAACTCGTCTCCAACAGCGCCGGCCTATTCAGCAATCCAGCAGAGGTTGAGCAGATCCGGGCATTCGGAGATGAATGCAGCAGGCTTGGCAAGATGGTCCACATAGTTGCAACCGCAAGCAACCAGGAAGCCACCGTTGTCCCGAGCAACATGGATGGCACGGATGCAGAAAAGAAGGCGTATCAGAAAAACCTCGAGGTTGCACGGTCCAGGGTCAGATACCTGGAGTCCCTGATCCCCAACCATGATGAATCAGAGGCAGTTGTCGAGGAGAATGAAGGCGACCAATACCGCTACTACACCCTGGAAGTGTCGCAATGAAGCGCATCCTTCTCTGCAGGAACGGCAAATCATTCTATGTAAGAGACACATCAAAAGACATGCATACGCAGTACGGGTTCATAAAGTCAAAAGACCTTGCAAAGACAGGCAGGGTCTCATCGAATACTGGAAAAGAATTCAGCATTTTCACACCATCTTTCATTGACATCTACCGCAGGATAAAGCGGTCAGCCCAGATCATTCCGCTTAAGGATGTCGGCTTCATTATCGCAGAGACCGGGATTGACTCAGATTCTGTTGTTGTTGATGCGGGAGTAGGAAGCGGGGCACTGGCATGCTTCCTTGCACACATAGCCAAAGAGGTGACTTCCTATGAAATAAGGGAGGATTTCATAAAGATTGCAGAGCACAATGTTGAGCTTCTGGGCGTGTGTGTCAGGATAAAGAACAAAAGCATATATGAATGCATTGACGAGAAGAATGTTGACCTGATTACTCTCGATGTGCCTGAGCCGTGGAACGCCCTGGATACTGCTGCAAAGGCCCTGAAACCCGGAGGCCACCTAGTCTCATATTCGCCCTCAATCCCGCAGACAATGGATTTTGTTAACGCCCTGGGCGACTGCTTCGTCCATCTGAAGACCTCTGAGATAATTGAACGTTCGTGGGAAATAGACGGAAGAAAAGTCCGGCCAATGAGCAGGGGGATTGGCCATAGCGGGTTCATAAGCATTGCCAGAAGGATATAATGAAAATCCTCCCGCATTCGCCAGACCCCCCGCGGGGCCTGATCGATGATTGCTTCAACGGTCGGATTTTTAGGACTGTAAGAAATGCTATCGCATTTATGTGCCCAAAAAACAATTGGTGTTTTTGAGTACCCTGAAAAATTGAAAGTTTGCTGGGTGCAGAAAATGTCGTCCCCAAGGCCAGGGTCTTAGACTCAGCACGACCGACGACTTTTTCAAGCATAAGATCAATGATCCTATAGTGCCAAAAACGTCGGCCCAAAGGGCCGTGTTTCCGGCCCACCATAAAAAACCCTGCGGAATCTTTGCATATGAAAAAGGAAATCCGGATTATTGGGATCGATGATGCCCCTTTTGACAAATTCAGGGACAAGACAACACTATTGGTGGGCGTGGTCTACAGGGGCGGCAGTTTCCTTGACGGGGTTGTCTCGACCAGGGTCGGGGTTGACGGCAATAATGCAACAGACAAGATTGCCTCAATGGTCAGCGGATGCAGATTCAGGCCCCAGTTGCAGGCAATAATTCTTGATGGGATAGCAGTCGGGGGATTTAATGTTGTGGACATAAAGCAGGTTTATGACAGGACAGGGATTCCCGTCATAGTTGTCATGCGAGCTTATCCTGACCTGGAGAAAATTGAATGTGCCCTGAAAAAGCTCGGGAAGGGGAAAAAACTCCGGTATATTCGCAACGCAGGCCCCATTTACCGGGCAGGCAAGATACATATCCAGTTTTGCGGCATTGAACCTGAAAGGGCAACTGGAATCATCAAACTTACAAGCACCCACTCCCTGATTCCTGAGCCGATAAGGGCCGCCCACCTCATTGCTTCAGGGGTTGTTAGCGGAGAAAGCAGGGGCAGGGCATAGTACCATAACACTCTTCAGCACTTAAAAGGCTTTAAATATATGTTATCACATCCCAAAACACAAAATGCAACAAGTAACAAAATCGGATTTTGAATCAGAGGTAATCCAGTCGGAAAAGCCGGTCATCGTCGATTTCTGGGCTGCCTGGTGCGGACCATGCAAGATGATGGGTCCTGTATTTGAGGAATTAAGCGGTGAGTTCAAGGGCAGACTGAAGTTTGTCAAGGTCAACACCGAAGAAAACCCTGAGCTTTCAGAGCAGCACGAGGTGCGCGGAATACCCTGCCTGATTGTGTTTAACAGCGGAAAAGAAGCAGGCCGCATTGTTGGCTTTGCGGCAAAAGATGCCCTAAAGCAGAAGATCGAAGGCATTCTCGCCAGCATCTGATGCTGAGGATAACGCCCTATCTGGGGATTTCGGTAGTATTGGTATCAATCGCGGGGCTATGGTACCCGCTGCTCGGTTACTTCCTGCCAATTGTATTTGCATCGCTTTTAATTATCAGCCCGTTCAGGGGAAGGTGGTTCTGCGGCAACCTTTGCCCTCGGGGAAGCTACCACGATTTCTGGCTGGGCAAAATTTCAGCGAACAGGAGGATGCCCGGCGGTTTAAGATCACTTTGGATCAGAGTACCCATATTCGTCGCCATGATGAGTTTCATGATTACAAGGGTAGTCTCTGCTCATGGCGCCATTAATAAAACCGGGATGGTGTTTGTCTCAATGTGCCTCACCACAACACTGATATCCACGCTATTCGGGATAATCCTGAGCCCCCGGGCATGGTGCGCATTCTGTCCAATGGGAACAATCCAGCGATTCCTGGGAGCCAATAAAAACATCCTGAAGATATCAGATAAATGCACAAAATGCGGGATCTGCACAAAGGTTTGCCCGATGCAGCTAAATGTCAGCGAAATCAGGGTCAAGCCGGATTGCATAAAATGCGGACGATGCGTTAGCGCCTGTCCGGCGAATGCCTTAAGCCTTTGACTTTATTCTTCTCGCCCAGTACACAAAAGGCGTATCGCATGCTGCAATTATGACCTTCAGGATCATGGATGTCAGGAATATCTGCCCGATGAGGGACCAGCTGAATATCCCGGCAAACGCGATCAGAGTGAACACAACATTATCGATCAGCTGGCTCATGATTGTGCTGGCGTTGTTCCTTAGCCAGAGGTATTTGCCGGAGAAGCGCTTTTTCAGCTTTGCAAAGAGCCATACGTCGTGCGTCTGTGATATCAGGTATGCTGTCAGGCTTGCAACAGCGATCCTGGGAAGAAGGGAAAATATCTTTGATATCGGCTCACTAAGAGAATCAGACTCATGCGGCACAAAGTAAAGCGTAACCTGCATGATGAGCGTCGTTGAAATCAGAACAAAAAACCCGATCCAGACGGCCCGCTGGGCAGATTTGCGGTCATACACCTCATTAAGGATGTCAGTGACGAGGAAAAGCGACGCATAAATGATATTGCCCAATGCAGTGACAAGCCCGAATATCTCAACAGTCTTCATGACCTGGATATTGGCAAGGATTATTGCCATCGCGACCCAGGCATAGAGCCCTGTCCTGCCAAAGAGCCTGAAGGCAGCGATGACAAGGAAAAAATTCAGAACCAGCAGCACGACCCAGAGGAGCTCATTTATCATGGGTTGCAAAGATTTTTTAATCTACTTATATTTTTCCCTTATTATGTTCAGGATCGAATCACAGGACAGATTGGCGCGGACCGGTGTTCTGAGCCTTAAGCACGGCAAGGTAAGGACACCAGAACTCATGCCGGTTGCCACGAAAGCCACTGTTAAGGCCATCCCCCCGGAAAGCCTTGCAGAGCTTGGTGTGCAGCTGGTCATATGCAACACCTACCACCTGATGCTCAGGCCCGGTGCAGACATAATCTCCCGCGTTGGAGGCCTGAACAGATTCATGGGGACAGGGCTTCCCCTTGTCACAGACAGCGGCGGGTTTCAGGCATTCTCCCTGGGCCTGGGCAGCGAGCATGCAACAGGAAAGATGTCGCTCTTCTTTCCCGAAGAGAACAAGACCTCAAAAAAGCCGCGGGAATCAATTGTCAGGATGACTGACCGCGGCATATATTTCCGCTCAGTCTATGACAGGTCGAGGCAGTTCCTGTCACCCGAAGATTCAATAATGATCCAGGAGCAATTGGGTGCAGACATGATTCTCGCACTCGATGAGTGCACATCGCCTCTTTCAGATAAAAAATATACAGAAAAGAGCCTTCAAAGAACCCACAAATGGGCAAAAAGATGCCTGAAAGCCCATAAGTCAGACCAGGCTATCGCGGGAATAATCCAGGGCGGCCACTGGCAGGATTTAAGAAAAGAAAGCGCAAGGTTCATTTCTGAACTGCCCTTTGACGGCATAGCAATCGGAGGATCACTTGGCAGATCAAAGAAGGACATGCACAGCGTACTGGACTGGACAATACCGCTGCTGCCCAAAGGAAAACCGCGCCACCTTCTTGGAATCGGGGTTGTTGAAGACATATTTGAGGCTGTTGAACGCGGGATTGACCTGTTTGACTGCGTAAGCCCGACAAGAATGGCACGGTCCGGCTATGCCTATGTGCGCCCGCCGGCCGGCACCCGGGAGAACAAGTTCAATTATTCAGTAAAAGCAAAAAGATATAGGGCAGACAGGAGCAACCTTGACGCCAATTGCAGGTGCAGGGTGTGCGAAAAGCACAGCAGGGCATACATCCATCATCTCCTTGACACGAACGAGATGCTCGGCCACACCCTGCTAAGCTACCACAACATCAATTTCTTCATGCAATTGATGAGGGACATAAGGGAAGCCATAAGGAATTCCGGCTTTTTGCGGCTGAAAAAAGCCTGGCTTGGGTAAGATTTATAATTATGGTCCCATCCTCTTTGGAAAATGAAGGCAATGAATATCCCTGGCGCAGGAGCCAGCTACGACACCCGGGAATGCGTAAGCTTTCTTCATCGCATGGAAGCGTACTCAATCCCGACACTAAAACGATAAAGGGGAAGATGATAGAAACAGCAAAACTCGCTGCAAGGGAAGGCGGAAAGATCATCCTTAAGTATTTCAGCAGGGATATTGAGTTCAGCAGGAAATCAGACAACTCCGTGGTAAGCAGAGTCGACATGGAAGCTGAGGCCCGCATCAAGGAGATCATCCGGGGAGCATATCCCCACCACGCAATCATGGGAGAGGAAACAGGCAGAAGCGGCTCAGGCCCTATTGTCTGGCACATTGACCCCCTGGACGGCACGCAGAACTTCATGACAAAAATACCGTACTGCTGCACTTCAGTCGGCATCGAGGATAGCGGCAGGTTTGTTGCCGGTGCCATTTTCGACCCGTTTTCTGGCGAGCTTTATTATGCAGTTCCGGGCAAGGGTGCTTTTGTTAACGGCAAAAAGATATCTGTAAAGCCCATGCCCATCAATGAAGGCAACCTGGTAATAGACGGCGATTTTCGGAAGGATTATGCGCCTAAGATAAGGCTGATACAGGAAATTGGGGGAAACAGCTTCAGGATGAACGGCTCCTGCGCACTCCAGCTTGCCGAGGTTGCATCAGGAAAATGCATATTATCATATTCAGACAAGGTTAAATCATATGATTTTGCTGCCGGTATTGCCCTGGTGAGAGAGGCCGGCGGCATTGTAACAGATGAAAAGGGCAATGAGGTCTCCCCTGATTCAGAGATGATAATTGCTTGCGCTGATAAGGAAACCCATAAAAAGGCGCTTTCTGTCCTGACATGCCCCCGGAACTAATCCGGCTAAAGCCAGGAGTTTCTCATTCAGAACCTGCTGCTTTTCCCAGCCGGCATGAGAATTTACTCATACCTCAGTGCATCAACCGGCCTGAGCCTTGACGCCTGGTAAGCAGGAACAAAGCCTGCAATCAGCCCGATAATTAATGAAACTGAAAGTGCAATAACCATTGAATCCATTGAGACAAATGTTCCCCCCCCGAGCATCCCCACCTCACCCATCAAGGCCGGCAATGCTCCGGAAAGGATTGTCCCAAAAATAATTCCGAGAAAGCCCCCGACAAGGCCAATAAGTGCGGCATTTAGCAGGAAAATAAACATAATATCCCTGTTTCTTGCACCAATTGCCTTCATTATCCCGATTTCCTTGGTTTTTTCAAGCACTGAGGTAAACATTGTATTTGCCACTCCAACAGCCCCGACAATCAATGAGACCGCTGCAATGGCCAGCAAAAAGGTATTCATTGTGGACATCATCTGTGATCTTGTTTCCTGCATCTGCTTGTTTGAACTGATTGAAAAGTCCTTGTTTTTTTCTGTAACATGCCTGACCATCATCAGTTTTGTTTCTATCTTTCCGATGGTCTCATCCAGTTTGTCTTCATCCCTGACTTTCATGACGATGGAGTCATAGACTTCATTTTCCTTATCATCAAGCATCTGGTATGCCATCTGTATCGGCATGTAGATGCTGGTGCTGGTATCATCAAGTATCCCTACAACCCGAAAGACATTATCCTCAATGGTAATCATCTGGTTAATGCCTATTGGCTTGTCAAAGTAGGACCCGGCCAGCCTCCCGCCCACAACAACAACATTCTGGTCAGCTGAATCAAGCATTCTGCCTTCTTGTATTGTAGAGGTTGTTATCCTTGACCACACTTTTTGGTCAACTCCCGTCAATGAAACAGAGCCGGATTTTCCCAGGTAAGATATCTTGACACTTCCCCGGATATTCGTGTCAATGAGCAAAATGTCAGGGACACCCTTTAATACCTGCAGATCAGTTCTTCCTAGGATAATTTCTTTTTCTGTTGCAGTGGCGCCCCCTCCTCCGTCTCTGTCCCTCAGATGGAATATGCTTGAACCCCTTGAAGCACCGGCAGTGAGCGTCAGAATATCCCCTCCGAGATTTCCAAACTGCTGGTTCACTGTTTCCTGCATGCTGCCGCCTATGGACATGATTGCCACAACCGAAGCAACACCTATCACGATTCCGAGTATGGTCAGCCAGCTTCTGATCTTGCTGTGCAGCACCATCCCAAAAGCGTGCTTCAGGCACTTAATTAACTTCATCCTGTCTTGCTCTTTTTCTTGAAGACACTCTTAACCTTAAAAACATCCTTAAACCTGAAATCATGATCAAGGAGCTTCTGTTTCCTGTACTTCCAATACACAAAGCCGGCAACTGCCAAAACAGCCAGCGACGCAATATACCATCTATATACAGAAAAGAAACTCTGCTGAACCACCACACCCCTCCCTCTAAAGTTAGCCATTCCCGGTTGGGTGCCTGTGGCTCCTGAATCGGTTGCTGCTCCCACTATGTTTTGAGGGTTCATGCCTATCTCTTTTTCAACAACCTCCCTTTTTCCCATTGTGTCTGTGTAGGCAATCTGTATTTTCAGGGTGTTTGATGTCTGCATGTTTGTTCTTTGTGCCAATGATCCTTCCTTGTCCGTGGCATTTTTTTGGGATGGCGCCATTTGCCTCGTCTGCGCAGATTGCAGGGCAAAACTTGCAACAGTATAATCCCCGGTATTCAGGTTGCCAATAATCATTGAGTTGGAACCGGTAACCCTCCACCCCGATTGCTCGGGAACAATAACCGAAACGGAGAATGAGGGGTTGCTGCCGATATTCGCAATAGTAAAAGAGGTAGTGCCGCTTGAGCTCTCGGAAAACGCAACGTCAAAATCAGTTCCCCCCCCGACATAGATTCCTGCAATGGTATTAAGTTCCTTATCTGTTCCGCTAATGGGGTCATCATAGGTTAATTGCAGAGCCAGTTCATATAATCCTGCATCGGCATTTGAATCAGCAACAACCTGATATTCCAGGTCAGCCTGTTCTCCGATAGCAATATACTTGACATACTTGGTATTGTCGCTTCCTACGGGAAGAACGATTTTATCTTCATTCACCCAGCTGAAGGTAAGTTCTCTCAGCGGGGCATTCCCCACGTTGTATATGCTAAATTTGAGGCTGGTTTGCTTTCCCGGGACAAGCGTTGTTTTGTCAATATGGATTACTTCAGCACTCTCCCTGCTCTTGACCTCTATAGGGATGCTTCGTACAGCACCAAAACCGTCTTTTCCCTGCTCATATCTTTTAAGCTTTAGATCATACTCCCCGGCGGCCGCATCCCGGTCAACCCTTGCTTTGAATTTCACAATTTTCATGTCGACATCATCCTGGTATGCCCTCAGGGTTCCAACTGTCTTAACGTTGCTTTCTCCGGCAACTGCAGTGAAAGGGTACTGAGGAACAAACTCCAGCATAACATTTTCCGCAGCAACCCCCCCCGTGTTCTCAATACCGATCCTGACATCAACAATATCGCCTGCAATTGCCGGGTCCGGATCCTGGTTTACCAAGCTGATCAGTACCACAGCAGTATCGCTGGCGTCCGCATGGGCCAAACCAGAAAACATGCCGGTTATTGCCAATACCAAAATCAACAGTGTAAAGGTTTTTTTCATGTATATCACCTAAAAGTTTTTATTCTGTTTTACAATCTGCCCGTCTTTCAGCTCAATAACTGTATGGGCATATTTCGCCAGTTTAAGATCATGAGTCACCATTATTATTGTCTTGCCTTCTTTCCACAGTTTTTGGAACATGTCCATGATGCTTTTGCCGGTAACGCTGTCCAGGTTGCCGGTCGGCTCATCTGCGAGGATTATTTCGGGGTCTGTAGCAAGGCTTCTGGCAATTGAAACCCTTTGCTGCTGGCCGCCGGACAACTGTGTCGGCAGGTGATGCATCTTATCCCCGAGGCCTACTATATTAAGGATTTTTCTGGTCTTTTCAACAGCGGTTTTATCATCATACTCAAGAAATTCCAGCGGCAGCAGCACATTATCAAATGCGCTGATGGAGGGTATAAGATTATACTGCTGAAAGATAAACCCTATTGTCTGTCCCCGCAAGGTGGCCAGGTCTGATTCAGATAGTGTAGTAATGTTCTGGTTTTTGAGGTATATGCTTCCCTTAGAGGGAGTGTCCAGGCAGCCAATCAGGTTCATCATTGTGCTCTTGCCGCTACCGGAAGCCCCGATGATGGCCACAAAATCACCTTTCTTAATCTCGACGGTGATGCCTTTAAGGGCAGGGACTTCTACCTCGCCCATCTTATAGATTTTCCAGACATTCTCCAGATGCAAAAGAGTAGAATTTTGTTCCATACAGCCTACCGTATCTGCCGCCTCTCCGTCATGCAAAGCAACACCTCATCCGGAGCCCCGCATTCGCCCGTCCCATCGCCCGTCGGGCTCTGAATCCGGCAGCCATCCCCTTCGCCTGTTGGCCGTGCATTTGTCCCAGACGGGCAACCACCTGATAAAAGCATCGATGCTGACATCATACTCTTAGCTGAATTTGTCCTCATTTTGTTGGTTCTGCCCTCACAAAAAAAATCATGCTTGCTTATAAGCGTAATGGATTTCTAATCCTGCTCTGTAACCACTTAAAAAACAATAAGGTTTATCTGGACCGATGCATGCCGAAACCTCCGGACATGTTCCCTTTTTTCACGCATCCGCATTGAATATCATAAAAATCCGCCGAAAGTGCCCTACCCCGGCCTGATAGAAATCCCGAGAAACGAGGGATTTCTAGCATGCCAAAAATGTCGACAGACATTTTTGAGCATAAAGGCCGGAGGTTGACCGGGCACTTTCTTGGACTGGCGGATTTTTAGGATGCAACGAAAGCAAAGCTTTCGTGCACACAAAATCAAAGATTTTGTAGTGCCAAAAATGTCGGCCTAAAGGCCGGGGTTTTAAACCCACTCAAAAACGTCTGACGACATTTTTGAGCATAATGATTGGATTATAAGCTCTTGGCAGGAAGAATGTACACCAGATGTCCACATCACTTATAAATAGGTTTAAATACATATTCTGCTGAGTAATCTTCTGCTGAGTAATCTCTATGCCGCCGCACCTGCCTATCCCGCCGGATTTTGGAATTGAATTAGTGTACACAATCACTATAGTGATGTTGTGTTTCTTGGTATATTGCAAGACCAGGGAAGTATATGAACTAACAAAACATAAGGGGGTCCAGTTTTTCAGGTATGCCTTCATTTTCTTTGGTTTGGCTTACGCCTCCCGCTTGTTTATGTACGCACTAATGGTTGGAAATGTGCTGTTATTCGAGCCATTTATGCACCCCCGCCGAATGTCATTAATGCCCGTTTCAAATTTGGTATTGGCATATTTCAGCACAATGGCCATACTTTATCTGGTCTATAGTACAATATGGAAGAAATACAGCACCGAGCATTTTCTGACGATATCAAATGTCGCTGCACTTTTCATTGGCGTAATCGCCTTCATATCAAGGTCGCCCCTTACGGTCTCTCTGACCCAGTTGATATTACTGATAATTGCCATAATGGTCAATGTTAGAAGCCATAACAATGGAAAAAACAAGAAAAGAACACCCATGTATGCCCTGTATTATCTTATCGCAGTATTCTGGCTGGTGAGCCTGCTTGTGATATCCGGTCCAAGATTATTTTTGCCTTTAGGAGTCAAATGGGCACTGCAGATAATCTCCCTGGCCGTGTTTGCCACGATATATTACAAGATCACCAAATGGGTAAAATGACTGAACATGAACCGAAGAAGAGAAAGACTGGAAGTGGTATACGATTTCCTGGATATAATACAGCAGAATCATGGTTCAATTAGACGCACCCCCCTCTTGAGAAGAACAAACCTCTCAAGCCAGAGCTTCTCAGAATATTTTGAAGAGTTGTTAACAAAAGGGTTTATCCGGGAAATTGAAAACAATAAGAATAAATTCATCACACTTACTGACAAAGGCTATAGGTATATCAGCAAATACAAGCAGCTTCGTGGCTTTATTGATGAGTTTGGGCTGTGAGAAGACAGCCAGTCCATAAAGAATCTTAAACACCAATGCTGCTGTGTTTCTGCCGTTATCAGGCAGCAATTAAGCAGGACAACCCAATCAGCATAAACAGGCCGCCCGCAGCATATGATATTTTTCTCTTGTCAATCTTGGCAAGGATCAGTTTTCCAAGATAGATTGCCCCAAGCGACAAAAGCAGAAGCGCGGCAATTACCGAGACAAAAACAAGCCAGGGATTGTACTGCGCAGAAAAAAGTGCAGTTGCGAGCTGGGTCTTGTCTCCCATTTCAGACATGAGGACGAGCGCAAAGCCTGAGCTAAAGGGCTTTGTCAGGTCGCACGCTGCCTCAGGCTTTCCGTTATTCAGGATAGTAACAATACCAAAAGCAATAAAAACGATGCCTGAGATGGTCTTGACATAAAACACGGGTATAATCCCAGTTACATAATCTCCGACTAGAACAGCCAGCCCGTCTGCTACGACAAAAGCAAGCATCACCCCCAGCAGCAATTGTATGTAATCCTTTGTCTTGGAGGCCAGGCAGAGTACAGCGAGCTGGGTCTTGTCCCCCAGTTCCGCAAGGCCGACCGCAAGGAACGGAACCAGAAGGTCATATGCCATTGGCGCTTTGTATTTGAAGAAATATTTAATATTTTGGGAAAGATATATATAGTCTCCTGAATAAGGTACTGATACGGCATTAGGCTGTAAGGAGGTATAAGATGGCAGGTGATTTTTTGATAACTCTGATCATAAGCATCGTGAGCCTTGTGATAACAGTACCCCTCAGTGCACTAGCGCTTTGGCTGAGCGGCATGATATTCAAACAGGACATTGCCTATAAGGGGGCGTTAATGCCGGCACTGGTTATTAGTGTTGTTGCCTTTATCCTCGGATTGATCGGTCCGCTGACAGGAAGCAAAATAGTCATCGTGATTGTTGCTGTCCTGAGTTTCCTGATAAGCATTGCACTGTACCTTACCCTGCCTAAGCTTATGCTGGGCCTGGAATGGGGCAAGGGCATGCTTGTTGGGCTTGTCTGGGGGGCGATTGCCTTTGTGATCGGCATGATAATCGCTGCCGTTGTTGTGGCAATCTTAGTCGCTGTATTTGCAGGGGCAATGGTTGGTGACGTCGCATCACTGACCCAGGGCGCAATATAGGCGCCTTCTTTTTTTATTCAATCAGGTGTCCTTCTTCTACCCTTGAGATTAAGGAAAAGCCAAGTATTGCGCATCCAACAGCAATCAAGGCTCCAGAAAGCGACCACTCCACCAAAAGGCCCATGAAAGGGTACATCACCCCTTTGGCGAACTGTTCCATCATCGATACTGTTGATATGACTGTTGCCCGGCGGCTGGATTCTATGAACTTGTTCATGTAGTTCTGGCAGACCACGAATCTTGACAGGCCGAATCCAGAACCAACGAGAATACAGGCAACTGCCAAAATTGCCGATTCCGTAAGTCCGAGCACAATAAATGATATCCCGGTGACTACGGAACTTAACAGCAAATACCTGCTCTTTTTCCCAAGAACCCTCTCAAGATAGGGAAAGGTGTTCGCAATGACAATCTCCAGGCCAGCCATGCCTGCATGCACAAAGCCGAAGAAGATTATTGGAACATTGAGTCCAATAAGCTTCGGCTGGTACATCCAGATTATGAAAAAGGCCAGCGCACCGATTGAAATCCTGTCAAAGGCAAGTAACTTCAGGATGCGGTGGCTGCGAAAGTACCTCACACCGTTTTTCAGTGTCTGGAAATAGCTCTCCCGTTCCCTGATTCTTTTGGGCTCTTCGAATGTAAGGGCCAGGAGAAACGCGGCAAGCATGGGGATCGCCATAAGCATCATGGTGTACCTTAATCCCAGAGTCGCGGCAATGACACTCCCTATCGGCGCTGCGACCATGTATCCGGCAAGTTCAGAACTGTGCAGCCTGCCAAGGGTCTCCTTTGATAGTTTTTCTTTTTTATGCTGCTTCAGCGTATCATACACAAGCGCTTCATCGGCACCTGACACAAGCGCAAAGCCCGCTGCCCAGATGAACTCAGCTGCAATGAAGATGAGATAGTGCGGATATGACGAGTACAGTAAAGCGGCAAGGGCAGACACAATGCCTGATGCAGCAAGCGATGTTTTCCTTCCGAACCGGTCAGCAAATGCGCCGCTCGGCACCTCAAAGAAAAACACAGAGAAAACAAAAACTGTCTGCAGGAGCATTATCTGCGTAAAGCTTATCCTCCCCCACCCAGTAAAGAACGGGACAAGAACTCCGGAAATAAACATCTGGGACTTCAGGAACTTATAGGCATAGACTTTCCACAGGTTCATGGAGAGCGTGCTGTCAAGCAGGTATATAAATGTGAGCACCAGAACTTCGTAAGACTGAACAGTAGTCAGTCACCATAATCCTTAATTAATTGTATGTTTTAAACCGGCCCATGGCAAGAATGAGAAACGCAAGGATAAGAAACGGCGTTGAGTTCAGCATATCAGACCGCAATGATGTACATTTGGACAGCAAAACCCGCTGACCAGGATCCCCGTCTAATGCAGACTGATGAGGCAGTCAAGCCGGTTTCTTCCTGACATTGCATACCGATGCGTCTCCGAGGTGGAAGGAAGCGGATATTATGTGACGAAGTCAAATCCCCAAGATCCAGAGTTCAAACAAGTTCTCGATGAAATAATTGGTGGTGAGTATGATAACCATAGGCTTACCAGGGAAGACCCTCTTGGGATACGCCTGAACCATGAGACCGCTGCCCTTGTATATGCTCTCTATGGTCTGGCCCAAGAAGTAAGTGAGAACAATGAGACCGTGACTAGTTCCGTCACCTATTTTGTTATAAGACATATGGACTTCCAGCCTCAGCGTTTTACACTAAGGGACAGGTTATGGCTCAGGTTGCAAAATTACATGCCCTCTGAGCTCGTTGTGCTGGCGTTGACCACAGATATCTATGCGCGGCGATCATGTGCAGATGTTTTCATATGCCAGGTTAGTCCATGTCTGCAGTTGATTTTGGAGTGTCGAATTCCGGTATTATGCCAGGCAGTTGCTTTTCTCAACCAAGCCTTTATCTACCACAATATGTCTTTGCTTTCACAGATTATGTACTGGAGGAATTTAAGGGTGTCTATTGACAAGAGGGTCTTGGCTTTTATCCTGGCAGGGGGCAAGGGCACACGGCTGGGTGTCCTGACCAGGGACAGGACTAAACCGGCAGTACCAATATTGGGCCACTTAAGGCTGTTTGACATTATCGCAGCCAATCTTAATAACTCAGAGATTGCTGTATGGATAATTGCGACACAGTTCAGCCCATTTTCCCTTACCAACTACGTTCTCAACCACCCGGGGTGGGAATTTGACGGCAGGAAAAGGCGGATAGAGCTGAGCTACCCGCACCAGCTGCTTGATGATACAATAACATCTTTTGGAGGGACAGCAGACTGCATAAGAAAATCATGGGACCGCATTGAGAAATACAATCCCGACACGGTGCTTGTGCTGGCAGCAGACCACATGTACTCAATGGATTATAATGCTGTTCTGGAACACCACGCCACCTTGGGCGGCACAGGTGCAACAGTAATGGTGAATCCTGTTACAGAGAGCAGGGTATCTGGTTTCGGAATTGCCAAGGTCAACGACAGCGGCGAGATTGTTGATTTTGTCGAAAAGCCAGCCAGCCTGGAGGAACTGGCGGGTTTTGAAATCTCAGACTCAGTCAGGGAAAGGTACAAAATTGATGATCCGGAGCTGAAATACCTCGCATCAATGGGTAACTATGTTTTTGACACTCTGCCTCTCAAGAGGTATCTGGAGGCTGGAGGCAATGATTTCGGAAAACATATTATACCCAAAATCCCTGACTTTGGAGGTCCGCTTCACGCCTTTGTTTACACCGGATACTGGCGCGATATTGGACGAATCCCGGAATATTATTCATCCAGTCTCGAGATTGCAGCCAGTCCTGACATCATAAACCTTTCACAGATATGCACTCCCTATGATGTGCTTAATGCTGCATATGTGCAAAACCCGGACCTGTCCAGCCTGTACAGCCCCGGATCATTTGTGTATGGTACCTGCATATCATCAGTTATCGGCCCGAGAATAATCGTAGGAGACGGAAGTGATGTTGCAAAATCGATACTTCTGGGCGGCAATGTACCGACACCCTTTGAGAGCCTTCCCGAGAACCACGTCAGGGACTCCTATCTGAGAGGAGTGATATCTGACAAGAACGTAAATTATCAGGACTGCCAGATAGATCCCAACGGGAAGGAGCCCGAGGAAATCGTGGAATCCCTGAGGATCGCAGGGCTCATGCCGTACATTGACATGCCCAACGGCATCCCGCAGGGGCACTTTTCCCTGGATTCGGGAATACTGGTCTTCGGAAGATCCCGTACAAACACGCCCCTAACTCTAAAGGGGATTAGAATATGATAAAAATCTAATAGAATAGCAACAACTACCCAACTGTCAGCCTCTCAGCAAACCACACCTTGTTGGCCCTTACCCTCTGCGCGCCCGCGGGATCCGCATCTATAAGCCCCTTGAACCCGTACCTGTAGTTTATCTCAAGAAAATAATGGTCAATTCCCTCGCCGTTCCAGCTCGGGACAATGTCAATAGCAAAATCGGCAGGCGCCTTTCCTTCCCGTTCGACGTAATATCTCTGCACAGCCCGTGCAAATCTCCTCGTATCCCTGAATAGTGATCGTTCTGCAGCCTCGGCCAGCTCGTCAAGCGCAGCATCTGAGACATTCTCGTGCTTTTCGAACATCGCCCTGTATAAGGGCAGGATGCGTGCTCCGACACCGCCCAGCGAGATGTTCGCATTGATGTCGCTCTCTGACACCTTCGTATATCCGGTGATATCCATCTTCCTTCCCGGCTGCTGGCAGATCATGCGGAACTCAACCCTTCGGCCGTCAACTTTTTCATACGGTATCTCTGCCTCGATCAGCGGGTTGGGCATCCATCCGCCGGGCCGTGTGATGACATTTGGTATCGACGCACCGCTGAGTATCAGGTTTAGCAGGACTTGAGGCTCCCTGGGATCCTGCAAGGGTTCCATAGTTGAGCCTATCTCCTCCCGAAGCCTGGCTATCATCTCATGCCGCGGTGACTGGTGCCGATCTGAAAGTACCTGCTGTCTCCTGGCCATCCTCTGATCATTCCATGAAACAAACTTGTCAACAAGCCAAGCAAACTGCTCTGAATCGCTCTCAACGATGTTCTCTCCGCCATCTTTCCTTATTCTTATCACAAGATATCCGCCTCCTGTGCGTGCGCTCTTGATGTAAAGGTTTTCCGGATGTTCAAGAATTCCGGCAATAAGCCTCTCCCGGCCTTCATAATCTCCGTCTCTCCTATAGCCAACTTTCTTGAATGTATATCCTGCGTCTGAAAGACCTGCGAGGAAGGAATCAATCAGTTCACCCGGGTCTCTGATATGCCTTGTTGCGGCATCTACTCTATTCACAAGATCGTTATTGCTCATGACAGTTATTCCGCGTTTGGATGTCCTGAGCCTGAAGCCGCCGTCGGTGTTCTCAAAGATATAGGAACGGCCCTGCCCGAGCGTTTCCAGGATGTCCTCTCTTGGAAAGCCTGAATATGCCTTCGGAGCGAACTCCACTGTGACAGGATCATTGGACTCTGAAAATAGTTTCCTTATGTCAAGGTAACCGACATTCCTGAATATCCCAATTTTCTCACAAAGTTCCCTCTGCGCTACCTTATCAAACTGTCCGTGCCCGCGCTCCTGCTGCTCAAGCCTCTGGGAGTGCGCAGCATCAAGCCCTCCGTATACATACATACTGGAGAAATCAATCTCAATATCAGGATGAAAGAATCCGAAATACCTTGTTGTCTCAGGGATCGGGCTGCTCCTTGGCTGGTGCCTTCTCCATGCCGCGACCTCCTCCGTGATATCACGCACTACAGGTTCCTCAACCCTGAAAAGATAGCCTTCGTTCCTGTAGTGTCCGAAATCTGTGAATACGTTTGTCATTTTAATGAGATTCAATCAGAGAGATCTGCCATGATTACCTCCTTATACTGTCCTTAATGCAGGTGTAAATATTCTGCTTTATAAACCTTTCGCATTTCACCACTGAAAAGAGGTAAAAATTCGGGGGTGCGCAAAATCCAATACTTAACCTTATAAACCACCCTCGACAACCCCAGAACCATGGACAAAAGAAGAAGAAGACTCATCCGGGGCATTGGTGGAGCCCTAGGGCTGGCTGGCCTTGGCGGCATTGCACTGTTGTCACCTGAGGAAGAACCAGGGATTCAAAAGCGCTCAATCGCAGACTATGCATACATTGCCTATGACCACAATCCAGATGCAGAAAAGAAGCTCTTTGTTATTGCTGACCGGCATCCTAGAAAAATCGCAACCAAGAGAGGAAGGCCGGTAACGGTTATTGATGATCTCACAACAAGAATCCAGGTTGAAGAGTACAGGGCAATCCAGTACCTGCAGGCCAAAGGGGAATATGTCCATTCCCGGGAGGCCTCAATCATGGGATACGTGCCAGATCAGAAGGGAGCACGGGAATTGAGAACAGAACTGGAGCAGAAGCTCGGGCACGTGTTTCCGCCAAACCCGTCTGACCAACTGCTGGAACAGGTGTTTAGCACCAGGTACAGAACCGATTACTTCACAGCAATTGATTTAATGCTGATGCAGGAACCTGAATCCTTCAGGGGCATTGAGGACAGGAGCCTGCTTGAAATCCATCAGGGGTGCCTGCAAACCGAACTGGATAATCCTTCAATCAGGGAAAACGATGCGTTCCTGATGCTCAAGGACTATATCCTCCATGCAAGATCAATTGCCATGCTCCAGAACGCAATTGGCCCAGGCAGGATTCTTGACACCACAGGCACAAACTGCATATTGCCAGTTGGACTCAGTCACGCGGCAACCATGGTCCTCTGGATGACAAACGGATCGATCCATCTTGACGGGATTCCGCCGGCAAATCTGCCTGAGGTCAATCTGCATTTTCCGAAGACAAGGTACGGGATAGGTGTTTATTTCCCGAAAAGCATACCAGAAGCGGATATCAATGCTGTCGGATTGGAATTTAGGCATTGATTCTGGAATATCTTTTCATTGGTTAGCAAATTCCTTTCTGTTTATATCTGGATTTGTGCAATTTTCATATTTTCTGAAAGTTAAGACGGAATCTTCACAATGCAGATATAAATCATAATGTCTCTATTGAAGAGAACCGTAAGATTATTAAGTAAGTCCGTCTTACCTTCTTACGGTGATGCTTTTATGACTGAACTAACCACAATGTCATCAAAAGGACAGATTGTTGTACCAAAAGATATCCGAAAAGGAATGCAACTGGATCCTGGAACAACCTTTGCAATATTTGGCAAAGATGATACCATAGTATTGAGAAAAGTGAATATTCCTGATGCAAAGGAGATGTTCGAGAAGGTTCATAAGTGGGGAGTAGAATTCGCAAAAGCAAAGGGAATCAAGGAAAGCGACATCGAGAGGATAATCCACAAAGGCAGAGGTATGAATCGTGACTAGGGTTGTCGCCGACACAAACATCTTGGTCTCATCTCTTTTTTGGAGCGGAAATCCAAATAGGATTATTCAGAAGGGAATCAACCGCAAGCTCAAGATTTACACATCTAGGCCAATTATTGATGAACTAAAAAGAATACTAAAAAGAGACTTCCATGTAAGTGACCAAGAAATCGGAGACATTATTGAGTCCTTAAATGCATTTACTGTTCCAGCAAAACCCAGAGAGAGAATTAGTTACATTAAAGAAGACCCGGATGATAACATCATACTGGAGTGCGCCGTTGCAGCGGGTGCTGATTATATCATCTCCGGAGACCACCACCTGATTAATATAGGCAAATTCAGGAACATCAGGATTGTGACTGCTGCAGAGTTCTTGACGATCATAATGGATAAATAGGTTTATAAAGGAAACCTCGCTACTTTTCAGAAATTTGGAGCGTAAAATGTACAAGCCAAAAGCATTATGGAAATATGCGTGTATGGTTGGCATTGCACTTAGTGCAGGCTCATGTCCTAACAGAGAGGTTATGTCAAATCAGGATCTTTTTCAGATCTGGGAAAAACAAGAAACCAACATAAGGCTCTATGAATCTCCGGAAGATCCCATATTATTGGAAGTGACACCCAAAGAAGGGTCTGGGATCGAAGACATGATACCTGATTCATCAGGTACACAATAATTCTAAATCAGACAAAAGATAATTATATATACCAATAACAGTTCACTCCTCACAAAGGGGTGAGATGGTTCACCCAGAAGCTTTCTGGGGATTTTTGGAGGGATAATAATGGTTGCGATAAACACAGATCATGATGCTGTCAGAAGGTTATCAGAGATAGCTGCTGAGCTTGAGTGGGACATGGAGGGCGCATCAGTCAGGGCAAACTCTTCCAGGGGATGCCTGTCGGTGGAGCATGGAGACTACAATGGAACGCACCTGTTCGGCTTCGGAACCAACAGGTTCACCTGGGTAGCATATAGGAAAAGATCAGATGATAATGTCAGGCTGTTCAGTGATAAATTCTCAGGGGACGGAGTAATCAATTATAGGCTCAATAATGCACCATCTCCCGGATCAGCCAAAGAGAGCTGGGCAAGGCTGCCTTTTGGCATGGACTTGGCTATAAGAGAACCAAGGCTAACTATTGGTGATGAGACCTTCACGCACCAGGGAATTTATCTCGAATCAGGCATGGACGCAATAATCGTAAGCAACATCCCCGAAGGCGGCATGTCCAGGTCCGCGTCCCTTTTGCTCAACCTCGCCTCATCCCTGCTTGATGTAAACCGAGTTCAGCTGGAAAATGATTTTGATACCTGCACAATTGCCAGGGCAGCAGAGCACACCTTTGGGTCCACCTGCGGCATCCTTGATCAGGTAATGATCGAATATGCAATGGAAGGGTATGGAACCTATTTTGATCCTGCGACAAATGCGGTCACACACATTCCATTCGGCGGCGATCCGGATTCCTTCAGTTTCCTGGTCATGGACACAGGAACCGTACGGCCCGGATTGGAGAACGCAAGATACGTGGTGCGGCAGAGGGAATGCCGGGAACTGGTGGATCTTCTGGCCAACATGGGATACATGGCAGCAGATGGAAACCCGGTCAGGAAACTGGCCCAGGTACAGGCATCTGACTATGCAGAGATCATGAGAAAATGCTCTGGCGGGTCTCTGGATACGCACCTAAGAAGACTGAAATACGTATCCGAAGCAAACCAAAGGTTCCCTAAACTGGTTGATGCATGGAAGGCCGGCAGAATTGACGCTGTCGGCGCAATATTCCGAGCAGACGGGATCGGGCTGCGTGACGATTACGAGCTGTCCTGGAAACAGGCTGACACAATGTGCGACATAGCAAGGACTGTTCCTGAAGTCTACGGCGAAAGGATGCTCGGCGGCGGGGATGCCGGAGCAGCTGGCGGACTTATGCTGAGAACAGCAGTCCCTGAAGTCACAGGCAGGATAGACTCCGCATATCCTAAGGCGCATCCCGAGTACGCAGGCAGGTACGCCCTCCATGAGACCAGGATGGTCGCAGGCAACCGGGTTCTGGATGCAAGGTTGTAGGCTGCTTATTGCTTGGTCGGTTCCAATATGCCACCGGCATTGCCTGCCTTAGGCGTGACAGGGATTGCCCCCAGAGATCACTCCTCACTGGACATTCCACCGCAGCGAATTTAACCTAAGTTTGACAGTATATTCTCTATTTCACATGAAATCTTAGTTTGACAGAAGATGTTTTTCTTTGGTCTTGATCCCTTTTTTGTTAGGTTATTGCTCTATTTTGGCAGCAAATAAGCCTATTTATCGGCTCAAAATTTGAAAAGATCATCTTTTTTGCCCTTTTTTTCAGTCTTTGTACCGTAACTGTCAAATTCATCAGGCTGATTTTAATGAATTTTGGCTGGACATTCTTCAATTCGGAATAGTCATATCGCATGAGCGATATGATTAGTTGTGAAATAAAACCGATGAGTATTGCTCCGCAGATGCTTTTTGTCGTCCAGACCCTGAGCGGTTTTATGTCAATGTCGTTCTTCATGGACTGGAAAATCTTCTCAATGGAATCCTTCCTTCGATAAATCTTTAGGGCTTCCTGAAGTGTCAATTTCTCGCTTGAAACAAGGCAGAAAAAACCTTCCCTGCCATTGATTGATGCCTTCTGCACCAGTTTTCTTGCCTCTGTTTCGGTAAGTCTGCTTAGCTTTGTCTGGTAACTGTATTTGATGTCAACCAGCGGATTATTTATCATGAACCTTTTCGGCAACGGTCTCCCACGATTTAATGCTGATTGGATCTCTTTTGCCTCAGTAAGTTTCCGCTCCGCCATGCGGAGCTTTGCTTCGTATTGGTCTTTTCTGAGCTGCTCAGAAAAGAAGAAGTAATCATATCTGCTTGGGTACTCGATCATCTCTCCATATATCCCTTGTTCGATGAGATTCTCTTTCTTTCTCTTGTATCTCTTGATTCGCTTATCGTCGCAGGTGTTGAGTTTTTTTGCAGAGAGATATTTCATCTTGTGCGCAAGCACAAGATCAAGGTTGTCCTTGTTCTGTCCTCCTTTGTCA
>JBDRAZ010000002.1:0-2150 GCA_043823195.1 archaeon | reverse complement strand
CGTCCTAAAGAAGGTGTTAGGAGAGCATCTAACAGCAACAACAGCGAAAGCGCAAAGACAGCAGACAAGATTTAGAATAATAGCATATAATGCATACAAGAAGTCGAGTCTATTTTTATTTGAGCATTTCTACGCCGCCGTATTTAGGGAAAATATAAATAGGGGTTAGTCCAGGATAGTCTGTATGGCCGGCACAATTTCTAAGGATACACCCCTGACTGAGATCACTCTAAGAAGATATGAAAAGCCCTATGACCTTCCAAAGAGGGAGCTGGTGAGGAAACTCTGCCTGAGTGCCGGGCTTCTTCAGCCGGGTGATTCGAGGGATGTGATTGTGGATGTCCTGTGCGTACTTCTGGAGGCAAAGCGGCAAAAGCAGGGATTGAGTTCAGATGAGATCAGGGAGCTCGTTATCCGGCTGCGGCGGAAGCAAAACATGCCGCTTGTGGGTGTTGCGTCGTCAAACATCAGAAGGCAGCTTAAGCGGCTGAGGGATATTTTTCTTGTCCAGAAGGTAAAGAACAATTATGTCATATCAGAGTTTGCTGACCTGGCCGAGATATTTGATGAGAAACTTTTAAAATTCCTGCTGCCTTCAATAGTTGCAAGGGTGCAGGA
Source organism: archaeon (assembly GCA_043823195.1). Lineage (GTDB taxonomy): Archaea > Nanobdellota > Nanobdellia > Woesearchaeales > JBDRAZ01 > JBDRAZ01. The sequence goes on along the minus strand of JBDRAZ010000002.1, from coordinate 1,532 downwards.
GTATTTCAAGGCCATAGATGAGAAATTCAAGAACTAGTGCCCCAGTATTTTCTTTAGCCTGAGAATGTTTGGCCGCCGGCACTCCTTTTTTACGCCAGACTTAAGGCTAAATGTGTCTTTACCCATATAGGGGCAGGGATAGCCCTCGTTTGTGCATAGGGATAATTCTATTCCGGTCAGAAAAAGGCAACTCTCCCTTTCGGGCAGCTTTCGGACATAATCCTCGAAATCCTGCTGGCTTATGAAGGATTCTTTTGCCATTGCGCTTATATAAGACATATAGATTTATAAATATTGTTGATCGCTTTTTTGGTATGCTGTATGAACCCAGGGAAGATTCATATTTTCTGCAGGATTTTGTAAACAAATACTCAAGAGGGGTTGTGCTCGATATGGGCACCGGCTCAGGCATTCAGGCCATAACAGCTGCCAAGAAAGGATGCAGGGTGGTTGCATCAGATATCCAGGCATCTGCAATTAAGGCTGCCACAGAAAATGCTGCAGCGGAAGGGGTGGATATTGAATTTGTGAAAGGGGATCTCTTCTCCAGGGTCCCCCGGATGAAGTTTGAGACCGTAATATTTAACCCGCCCTATCTTCCACAGGATAAGAATATCAGGGACCCTTCACTATATGGCGGCAAAAGGGGTTATGAGACCATTGAACGGTTCTTCTCTGAACTGGGTTATTACCTGGCTGAGGACGGAATCGTGCTGTTTGTTTTCAGTTCCATTACAGGTAGATACAATGTAGATGGTATTTTAAAAAAATATCTGTTTGAGTCAGAGATTCTTGGTGTTAAAACAATTTTCTTTGAGGACATCTATGTTTACCTGGCCAGGAAATCTGCTGTGCTCCAGACTCTTGAATATAGGGGCATAACCAGGCCGGAAAACTTTGCCCGCGGGAAACGCGGCATAATCCTGGTTGGGGAATATATGGGGAATAAGGTAGCAATCAAGATCAGGAACCCGGAAAGCAGGGCATTGCTGCGAATGGAAAATGAGGCCAGATGGCTGAAGATGCTTAATGAATACGGGATCGGCCCCCTTTATGTGTTTTCAGGAGAGGATTTTCTGGTATACCGGTTTGCTGAGGGGATGCTTGTTGAGGAATTCCTTGCCAGGGGCAGCAGGAGGCAAAGGCTTAGTGTCATTACTGACCTGCTTGAACAGCTCTTCACTATGGACTCCATCCGGGTCAACAAGGAAGAGATGCATCATCCGGTAAAGCATATTATTATAGGTAAACGGCCCATTATGATTGATTTTGAGCGGTGCCATTATACCCAAAGGCCGAAAAATGTCTCCCAGTTCTGCCAGTATATTATGAAGATTGCCGGCAAACAGGATCCAGGATTCATGGAGGTTGTAAGGGCTTATAAGGCAGGACTTGGGAAAGCTGACTTCTCAAGGATAATCAAATATTTAAAGTCCAATCTGTTATAATGGATCATGGGGTTTGATGAGCGTGTCCTGCAGGTTGTATGTGAGATACCTCCGGGCAGGGTAACCACTTACAAGCTGGTTGCG
>JBDRAZ010000001.1:0-5151 GCA_043823195.1 archaeon | reverse complement strand
CGTCCTAAAGAAGGTGTTAGGAGAGCATCTAACAGCAACAACAGCGAAAGCGCAAAGACAGCAGACAAGATTTAGAATAATAGCATATAATGCATACAAGAAGTCGAGTCTATTTTTATTTGAGCATTTCTACGCCGCCGTTCATTCAAAAGGTTTTAATATAACCTATTTTTGTAACAGTGTGGGGACATAAATGGCTAAACTTGATTATAAGACGACAGCTGATATAAAAATAGAAAAAAGCCTGATTGGCCAGGTAATTGGCCAGGATGATGCTGTAAATGTCGTGAAGAAGGCTGCAAAGCAACGGAGGCATGTGCTTCTTATCGGTGAGCCTGGCACGGGCAAGTCCATGCTGGGGCTTGCGCTTGCAGGGCTTCTTCCAAAGGAAAAGCTGGTCGACATCATCGGCTATCCTAATCCTAATGACCAGAACCAGCCGCTTATCCGGGTTGTTTCTGCGGGCAAGGGAAGAGAAATTGTTATGCGTGCAAAAATCCAGAGCATGAGCATGTTCAAGAACCAGAACATACTGATGTTCATCCTTGTTATCCTTGCAATGATTGCACCGTGGTGGGTGAGGTCGCACTATAATTCTGACATCATGTTTGCTGCATTTTTTCTTGGCGGAATGATCTTTCTTGCTGCGTTCATCCTGTTCCTAAACCTGGGAAAGAAAATGATGGGGGAGCGGATACAGATACCAAAGCTAATTGTTGATAATTTCCGCAAAAAGCAGGCGCCCTTCTTTGATGCAACAGGAGCGCATGCCGGTGCACTGCTGGGAGACGTGCTGCATGACCCGTTCCAGTCAGGGGGTTTAGGGACTCCCGCCCATGAGCGGGTTGTTGCCGGAATGATACATAAGGCGAACATGGGTGTATTGTTCTTTGATGAGATTGCGACTCTGCAGCCGTCAACACAGCAGGAGCTGCTGACCTCTCTGCAGGAAGGCAAGTATTCCATCACCGGCCAGAGTGAAAGAAGCGCAGGCGCCATGGTCATGACTGAGCCAGTGCCATGCAATTTTATCCTGGTGGCTGCAGGAAACCTGGAAACACTTAAGCATATGCATCCGGCACTTCGTTCAAGAATCCGGGGCTATGGGTATGAGGTCCATATGAGGGAGACCATGGAGGACACTCCGGATAACAGGAACAAGCTTGCGGTTTTTGTTGCCCAGGAGGTTGCAAAAGACACGAAGATACCGGCTTTTTCTAAGGAGGCTGTTAGTGTCATTATTGAGGAAGCGAGGAGGATGGCAAACAGGAAGGACCATCTGACCCTGAGGCTGAGGGAGCTTGGCGGCCTGATCAGGGCAGCAGGGGATCTAGCAGTTGAGAAAAATGAGAAGATTGTCCTGGCGAGCCATGTTAAGAATGCGAAAAAGATTGCGAGAACCCTTGAGCAGCAGATTGCAGACAAATACATTGAAAGAAAAAGGGAATACGAGGTCATCAGGATTGAGGGTATGCAGGTGGGGCGTGTCAATGGGCTCGCAGTCATCGGCGGGGGATCGGCATTCTCGGGAATAATACTGCCGATTGAATCAGAGGTTACACCAGGAGGCAAAGAATCTGAGATTATTGCCACAGGAAAGCTGGGAAAGATTGCCAAGGAGGCAATAAAGAATGTCTCTGCAATCATCAAGAAGTACTTTGGTGAGGATATAAAGGAGACCTGTGACCTGTATGTCCAGTTCCTGCAGACCTATGAAGGGGTTGAGGGTGATTCTGCCAGCATCGCCGTAGCTACATCTGTTATCTCTGCCCTTAAGCAGGTGCCTGTTAAGCAGGAATATGCAATGACGGGCAGCCTTTCTGTAAGGGGCGAGGTTCTGCCGGTCGGCGGGGTCTCAAGCAAGGTTGAGGCAGCATATGAGGCCGGGATAAAGAAGGTGATTGTCCCAAAGTCCAATCTTCAGGATATCATTGTTGACAAGAAGATACTGGATAATCTTGAGATTATCCCGGTTGAGACGATCTCAGAGGTTCTCACCGAAGCACTTTACTGGAAGGGCAGGGAATCGGTCCTGAAAAAAATAAAGCAGATGAACAGGATATCCGGCGGATTGTCATTTTAGAGTGTTAAATAATCTATATATACTAGTGTGCATAAAATGCGGTTATAAAGGGGTGATAGTATGGTTGATATTTATACTACAGGGGAGCTTATGGTTAATCCGTTCATAAACCTCTGGAACAGTTTTGTTGAAATGTTCCCTGGGCTTATAGCGGCTATAATCCTGGTTATTGTCGGATATTTCATTGCGGCATTCCTGGGATACGTCATTCACCAGATTCTTCTTAGGCTGGGCCTGGACAAGAGGATGGAAAGTGCAAACCTGTCCGATGCCATAGGCCATGTGGAATTGTCCGGGCTTACCGGCAATGTGGTGAAGTGGTATATATTCATTATGTTTTTGGCGCAGGCTGTTGCAATTGTTAGCCTTGGCAGCCTGACGAACATGCTTACGTCTTTCCTTTTCTGGATGCTTAATGTTTTGGTCGGACTGGTAATTGTGATATTCGGCCTGATACTTGCAGACTATGTGTGCAAGAGGCTTGAAAAGGTGAAGATAAAGAGCGTCAGGGCAATCAGCGTACTGGTCAGGGTGCTGATCGTCTTTTTCGTGGCAGTAATGGCACTTAAGCAGATCAAGCTTGACACGGGAATTGCAGAGAATACCTTCCTTATAATCATCGGAGCAGTTGCCCTGGGGCTTGCGCTGGCAATCGGAATAAGCTTTGGATTTGCGCTAAAAGAAGAGGCCAAAGGAATAATAAAGATCATAAAGAAAAACCTTTAATTTTTTTTTTTCTATTTTCTCCAAGTAACTTCGACCTGGTCAGTTCTTTTATACGGCTCAACGAAAGAGTCCTTTATCTCTGTCTTTCTTCCAGATTTGTATTCCAGGATTCCCTGCCAGGCAATCATTGCGCCGTTGTCAACATTGAACTGGTTATCGAGGATGAAGCACCTTGAATTTCTGTCCCTGCACATCTTAACAGACATCTCCTGAAGCCTTCTGTTGCAGGCCACACCGCCGCCAAGAAGCAGCTCATGCTTGTTGCAGTGGGCCATTGCGCGCTCAGATACTTCAAGGAGCATGGCAAATATTGTCTCCTGAACGGAATAAGCAAGGTCCTCTTTTGGATATTTCCTGATCTTTTGCTTTAGATTTGTAAGCAGACCGCCAAAGCTTACATCCATTCCCTTGACAACATAGGGGAGTTCGACATATTTCCTGCCTTTCTGGCTCAGATCATATATCTTGGGTCCGCCCGGAAACCCCAGGCCCAGTTCCCTTGCAAAGGAGTCTATGAAGTTTCCAACGCCAATATCCAGGGTCTCGCCGAATATGCGGTATTTTTTGCCCTCATATGCTATGACCTGTGTGTTGGCTCCGGATGCATATAAGAGTACTGGGTCCTTTGCTGCTGTGAGCAGCCGGCCAATCTCTAGGTGTGCGATGCAGTGGTTCACACCTATAAGATGAATATTATTGATAATGCTGAGTGCTCTTGCCGCGAATGCGCCGATCCTCAGCGTGTGACCCAGGCCCGGTGATTGCGAAAAAGAGATAAGATCTATGTCCTTGATGCTGAGTTTTGCTGTCGCAAGCGCATGTCTTATGATGTCCCCGCAGACGTTAACATGGTGGTCAGCTGCTTTTGCAGGCACAATTCCTCCTGATTCGGTAACATAGCTATCTTTTTCATTTGCTAGCACGTTGCCTTTGTCATCAACAATACCTATTCCGAAAGTGTGCGCAGTTGATTCTATCCCCAGGCATATCATAGGAGACGATTGTATTGACAGACAATAAAAATGTTTCTAGTAGGGGAAGGGGACAATCCATCTGTATTGATTGCCCAGAAAGGATTTTTTCTTTTCAATAAAGCCCTGTTTTACAAGTTCACTAAAGGTCTTGGTCCATAATCTGTCTTTTTGGCGGAGTTCTTTTTCGGAAACCCAGCGGTCTTTGTATTGGAACTTGAACTGCTGCATTATTGCGTGAGCATAGTCTACTTTCTTAGAAGTGTCTTGCATAGGAAGCTATAGCTTTCGCTAATTCTTAAGGTTTTCTCAAAAAAAAGAAAAAAAAATGAAAACCCGTGCATAGGAAGCAAAACGAACTATTGGAGACCGCATGCTGAATATGTCGCCGAAGCTTCATATGTACACATCGGTTCCATTAAACGATTATTTTGATCGTGTTCTAAGATATCTCTTTTCAAGGCGGGTTTCAAGCTTAGATGCTTTCAGCTTTTATCCCTTGAAGCGTAGCTGCCCGGCGTACCTTGTAAGATAACCGGTGGACCAGAGGCTTCGGACCTTCGTTCCTCTCGTACTAGAAGATCCTTCCCTTCAGATATCCAACATCTCCAGTAGATATTAAACAAACTGCCTCACAGCGTTCTGAACCCAGCTCACGATCCCTTTTAATGGGTGAACACCCCCACCCTTGGCTGCTTCTGCACAGCCAGGATAGGTAGAGCCGACATCGATGTAGCAAGCCGCGCCGTCGATGTGAACTCTCGGGCGCGACAACTCTGTTATCCCCGGAGTAACTTTTCAGTCATCTCTAACCCCCACCAAGGAGGTATAGAGGTTCGCTAGGCCAAACTTTCGTTTTTGGAATTCGTGCTCCTGGAATTCCAATCAGACCGGCTTTTGCCCTTGCACTCTACATCCGATTTCTGACCGGATTGAGCCGATCTTTGGGCCCTGCTGATACACTTTCAGCAGGGTGCCACCCCAGCCAAACTGTCCACCTGACGATGTCCTAATCTCTTAGTAAGCAACGCAAGCTCCTAAGAGTGGTGTTTCATGGGTGTCTACACGTAATCTGGCGACTACGCTTTAGCAACTACCACCTACGCTACACATAAAAGCTCACGTCGCAACATCAGGCTACAGTAAAGTTTCACGGGGTCTTCACTTCCCACTGGAGATCCCTGGCCTTTGCACCAGGAAAGAGTGTTCGGAGGATTCCAACTAGGGACTGTGGGGATCTCGTTACGCCATTCGTGCAAGTCGTCATTCAAACGACAAGGTATTACGCTACCTTAAGAGAGTTATAGTTACCCCCGCCGTTTACCAGCTCTTAGCTTCCTTGAATAGAAGTTTAAAGTACTGGCACTGGGC